>DASZUS010000029.1:0-12690 GCA_035547515.1 Mycobacteriales bacterium | reverse complement strand
CCAGCCGTCCAAGGCCAACCTCACCAACCATCAGGCGCACGATCTAGCCGTAGAGCTCAACGCCCAGCTGTCAGCAGTGCTGACCCGATGGTGGCTCGGAGACATCATCGCCAGCAGCGATGAGATCCGCTGCCATTAGCTCCTTGCGGGCTCCTGTCCGTCGCCCGGCTGCGCCTTCTCGAGCCCGCCGGGCTGTGCCGCCTCGAGCTGGTCGAGCCAGCGATTGATGCCGTTGATGTTCGCGGCCGTCGAGCTCAGCACTTCGAACTTCTCGTCCAGCTCCGGATCGGTGTAGAGGCGGCCGTAGCGCTGCGCGGTCCGCTCCCGCAGCATCGCGACCGCGTGGTCGAGATCCACCGCGTTGACCCGGGTCTCGCGCACCCCATCGACCCAGTCGAGCAGCTCGGCAGCCGCTTCCTCGAGCGCGTCCCCGACGTGTGACACCGGGCCGAAGTGGCTGAACAGCAGCCGCTGCGGTGCCAGGTCGGCGAAGTGGCGCAGCGAAGCGAGTGCGGTGTCCAGGTCGAAGTCCGGCGGCGGCGTCGACGGGCGGATCGCGCCGGTCTCCGGGATGAAGATGCCGGCGGCGTCGCCGACGTAGAGGTCACCGGTCTCCGAGTCGAGCAACCCCACGTGGTGCTGGGCATGGCCGGGGGAGTAGTACGTCGTGAGCTTCCGGCCGCCGCCGAGATCGATCTCGCCGGTCTCGCCGACCGCCCGCAACCGTGCGCGATCCGTGGGCCGCAGCTCGCCGAACACGGTGTCCATCAGCTCGCCGAAGACGCGCCGGGCGCTGCTCATCAGCCGCTCCGGATCCGCGAGATGCCGGGCGCCGCGCTCGTGAACCACGATCTCGGCGTTCGGATAGGTCTCGGCCAAGTCGCCGACGCCACCCGCGTGGTCGAGGTGGATGTGCGTGACCGCAATGGTCGCGAGGTCGTTCGGGCCGATGCCGAGGGCATCCAGGCTGCGCCGTACGGCGGGGGCCGAACGCGCGGTCCCGGTCTCGACGAGACAGGGCCGGTCGCCAGCGATCAGGTAGCCGGCGGTGATGCCCTGATAGCCCGACATCAACGTGTCGAGACCGTGCACCCCGTTGCCGAGGTCGACCGTCGCGACGTGTGTCTCGTCCACAGTCGCTAAGTCTGCTCCTGCTGTGCCCAGGGCCGGCGGCGGGCCTGCGGTCGCGTCGGAACCCGCCGCGAGCCTCGCTGCCCTGTCCCAACCAAGGAGGAGCGAATGGCTGTGGCGAGTGCGAACGTGAAGGCTGGACCGATCCACCGAAACGAGGTGCGGCTCGCCGGCCGGCTGTCGATGCAGGCCGACGCCAAGACGCTGCCGAGCGGCGACGACGTCGTGTCGTTCCGCCTGATCGTCGACCGGCCAGCGGGGTCGGCGCGGGTCGGCATCGACGCGATCGACTGCGTGGTCTTCACCGGGCGGCTGCGCCAGGCAGCGCTGCGGTGGCAGCCCGGCGAGGTGGTCGAGGTCGAGGGCGCGCTGCGACGCCGGTTCTGGCGACGCGGCCTGGAGACCGCCAGCCGGTTCGAGGTGGAGGTCACGCGTGCCAGGCGGGTCACCTAGCGCCGGGCGGTGCGGCTACTCGGCGTCGGCGAACGCGCGGATCAGCAGCCCGGTGGCGGGCTTCGGCACGAACAACGTCGACTTGCGCGGCATCCGGTCACCGGCTGCGGCGACCGCGGCGACGTCGGCGACCGGAGTCGGGTTGAGCAGCAGTGCGGTCCCACCGCTCGCCTTCGCGGCGGCGACCGCGGCCGGGACGTCGTGGTGGAACTCGACGTTCTGCTCGTTGTCGTCGAGCTGCCACAGCGCCCGGATCAGGTACGCGTGGGCGATCGCGACGTCCAAGGCCCGCCATGCCGCGGAGCGTTCCGCAGGCATCGCGGCCTGCAGCTTCGCGGGGTCCGGGTCGGTGAGCAGCCACGCCGATTCGCCGTCCGTGAGGACGAACGCGGGGCCGGAGGCGCCGGCTTCGGCGAGCGCCTTCTCGGCGTCGGCAAGGCTCCCGGCGACCTCGCTCACGCGGAAGCCGGCAGAGGCGAGCTCGCCGGCGCGAGCTGGGGGCAGGCCGGGAACCGCCCGGTGGATGGCGTGCACCTCAGGGCCGAACGCCGAACCGTCGACGAGGAACGCGAGGCCCAGGTCCCACGGTCCCTCGCCGTCGCCTGCGGCATGGCGATCCGCCTGGTAGCGCAGGAATGTGGCATAGCGGTGGTGGCCGTCGGCGATCACCGCCCGCCGCGGATGCAGGTCGGCCGCGATCGCGTCGAGGGCCGCCCGGTCGGTGATTGCCCACAGCCGGTGACGTGTGCCGTCCGGGGTGCTCGTCTCCACCAGCGGCGGCGCGCTGTCGGCGTCTGCCACCGCCTGGCTGGCCGCCCCGCCGCCGTCGTAGACCAGGAAGATCATCTCCAGGTCTGCGGCAGTCGCGCCCATCAGCGCGAGCCGGTCGGCGACCGGTCCGGCCATGGTGTTCTCGTGGGGCAGCACGATCTGGTCCTCGGCCGGCGTCAACCCCAGCGCCCCGACCAGACCGCGCTGGGTGTGGCCGTGTGCGTGCTGCTCGTAGACGTACACGGCCGCCGTCGGGTCCGGTACGAGCGTGCCGTTGGCGCGCCACTCGGCCAGCAGGCGCCCGGCCGCGGCGTACCGGCTGTCCGGGCCGGCGTCGTCGCGGGGGAGGGTCAGGCGCACGACGTTCGCCGGGTCGCGCGCCTCGAGCTCGTCCTGCTCGGCCGGAGTGATCACGTCGTAGGGCGGCGCGAGCACCGCGGAGAGGTCCGCGCCCGAGTGGTAGCGAAGCGCCCGGAACGGCGCGAGGACGAGTCCGTCGGGACGCGGCGGCTGGGTCATGGCGGCGATCGTACGGGGCGAATGCGCGCGCGAGCGCAGCGGGACGGACCGCCTACGTCAGGCAGTCGGGGCGATGCCGCCAGCGCCGGTACTGTCGATGCCGGTGCACTGTCCGGCTACAGGCCGAACAGCGACCGCAGCCGGAGCATGTCGCGCATCGACGCCGACACGTGCACCTTCCCGCGCAGCCACGCTGTCAGGAAGTCCTCCTGGCGCGAGGCGAGCGCGACGAGGACGTCGCTGTCGAGGCTGAGCCGGACGTCGGCGGCATCCACCTCGGCATCGCCGGCGAGCTGTCGCAGATCGTGGACCCCGTCGGCATCCAGCCGCGCTGTGAAGCGGACGTCCAGGTCGCGCACCAGACAGACCACGGTGCGTTCCGGGATGTGGCGCGCCCGCAGCGCCGGATCGACATCGCCGACTGCGGTCACCAGCTGATCGAGGGCAGCGCGGCACTGCTTCGCCGTGGCCACGCGCAAACGCTAATCGCTCGGCGAAGTGGGCGCTGCGTCGGCTACCGTCGCAGCGTGAGTGAGGTGCCGGCCAACGCCCTGGACGCGCCTGCCGACCACGCGTCAGACGGCTCGTCAGACGGCGCGGCGGGCGACGCGGGCCCGGTCGCAGACGAGCCCACAGGCGTCGCGTCGGTCGACGCGGCCCGGGCGCGGCTGCGCGATCTCGCCGCCGCCCCGATCGAGGAGCACGTGGAGATCTTCGACGACGTGCAACGGCAGCTGCATGACGCCCTCGCCGAGCTGGACGACGGGCAGTGACCGGATGCCAGCCAAGAACCGCCTCGATGTGGAGCTGGTCCGGCGCGGGCTGGCGCGCTCCCGTCAGGACGCCGTCGACCTGGTAGCCGCCGGCCGGGTCCGGGTAGCCGGGATGCCGGCCAGCAAGCCCGCGACCGCCGTCGACCCCGGCGCATCGGTCCAGGTCTCGTCCGGCGTCGTCGACGACTCGGTCTCGCGCGGCGCGCACAAGCTCGCCGGTGCTCTCGACCACTGGCCCGCGCTCCCCGTCGAGGGGCGGCGCTGCCTCGACGCCGGCGCGTCGACCGGCGGGTTCACCCAGGTGCTGTTGCGCCGCGGTGCGCGCGAGGTGGTCGCGGTAGACGTCGGGTACGGCCAGCTCGCCTGGTCACTCGCCTCAGACCCACGCGTGGCGGTGCTCGACCGTACGAACGTGCGCACCCTGGCTGCCGGGGCCGTCGGCGGCCAGGTCGACCTCGTGGTGGCAGACCTCTCGTTCATCTCCCTGACGGTGGTGCTGGATGCGCTCGCCGGCTGCCTGGCTCCCGACGGCGACCTCGTGGTCATGGTCAAGCCGCAGTTCGAGGCCGGGCGTGGCGCGGTGGGGGCCGGCGGGGTGGTACGCGAGCCGGCGGTGCGAGCCGCCGCGGTCGAGAAAGTCGCCGGGTACGCCGCGGGGCTCGGCTTCGGGATGACGGGAGTCGTCGCCAGCCCGCTGCCTGGCCCGTCCGGCAACGTCGAGTACTTCCTGTGGCTGCGCCGCGACGCGGAGCCGCCTGATGCCGCGCTCATCGCGGCCGCGGTCGCCGCGGGGCCGCAGTGACGGCGGCAGGGGTGCGCGCCGTACTCCTCGTCGTACACAACGGCCGGCCCGGCGCCACGGCCGCCGCGCGCGAGCTCGGACAGCGCCTCGTCGACGCCGGCATCGAAGTACGGGTCTTCGAGACCGAGGCGCAGGACGTCGGATGCCGCGGCGCGGTCAACGTGCCCGACGACCTCGAGGCGGCGCGGGGCGCCGACCTGGTGGTCGCGTTCGGCGGGGACGGCACGTTGCTGCGGGCAGCGGAGTACGCCCGGCCGCACGGCGCGGCGCTGTTCGGCGTGAACCTCGGCCACGTCGGCTTTCTCGCGGAGACCGACCCGATGTCCCTCGACGCGACGGCAACCGCGATCGTCGGCGGCGAGTACGAGGTGGAGGATCGCCTGGCGCTCGAGGTGAAGGTGCTGCGCGAGCGCGACGAGGTGATCCGGGACTGGGCGCTCAACGACGTGACGGTCGAGAAGTCCAGCCGTGAGCACATGGTCAACCTCATCCTCGAGATCGACGGGCGACCGCTGTCGCGGTGGGGGTGCGACGGCCTGGTGTGCGCGACGCCGACCGGGTCGACGGCCTATGCGTTCTCCGCCGGCGGACCCGTGGTGTGGCCCTCCGTTCAGGCGCTGCTGGTCGTTCCGATCAGCGCCCACGCGCTGTTCGCGCGGCCGCTGGTCGTCTCGCCTGCCTCGACCGTCGCGATCGAGCTGGCCGGTCCCGCCGCGTCCGCCGTGCTGTTCTGCGACGGACGGCGTACCCACTCCCTGCAACCAGACGACCGGCTCGAGATCGTGCCGAGCGCCGAGCCGGTCCGGTTGGTGCGGTTGCGCAGCGCACCTTTCACCGACCGGCTGGTCGAGAAGTTCAAGCTGCCGGTCCAGGGGTGGAGCGGGCAGTAGCCGGCAGCCGACCTTGACCGCCTCGCGCGCCGGTCACCGGCGGCGTCGGTTCCCGCACCTACGCTGAACAAGTGCTCGTCGAGCTGCGGTTGCGGGGGCTCGGCGCCATCGACGAGGCAGCGCTGAGCTTCGGCCCTGGTTTCACCGCCGTGACCGGTGAGACCGGCGCCGGCAAGACCATGCTCCTCACCGGCCTCGGCCTGCTGCTCGGCGGGCGGTCCGACAGCGCGTTGGTGCGCAGCGGGCACGACCGCGCCGAGGTCGAAGGCCGGTTCCGGGTCGCGCCCGACGGGCCGGTCGCGGCGATCGTCGAGGACAGCGGCGGGCAGCTCGACGGCGACGAGGTAGTCGTCGTGCGCACCATCGCCGCCGACGGCCGCTCCCGGGCGTTCGTCGGCGGCCGCTCGGTTCCCGCTGGCCTCCTGACCTCCCTGGCAGACGACCTGGTCACCGTGCACGGACAGGCCGACCAGCGCGGCCTGCTGCGGCCCAGCGTGCAGCGCGGCGTGCTCGACCGCTACGGCGGCGACGCCGTGGGCCAGCCGCTAGCGGCCTATCGCAGCGCGTTCGCCGAGCTGGCCGCCGTGCGTTCGGAGCTCGAGGAGGTGACGTCGCGGCGCAGGGAGCGCCTGCTCGAGGCGGATGCGCTGCGCCACGGGCTGGCCGACGTCGACGCGGTGCAGCCGGTGGCGGGCGAGGACGTCGCCCTCGCCGCAGAGGTGACCCGGCTGGCGCACTCCGAGGCGCTTCGAGCCGCCGCCGCCGCGGCGCGCGGAGCGTTGCACCGAGGCGACGACGCACCTGACGCCGAGGACGCGCTCGGCCTGGTTGCCGGAGCGCGCCGCGACCTCGAGGCGGTCCACGGCCACGATCCTCAGCTCGATGCCATCGCGGGCCGCCTGGCCGAGGTGTCCTACGTCCTGGCCGATGTCGCGGCGGACGTCGCGGCATACCTCGACCGGCTCGAGGCGGACCCGGCCAGGTTGGCCGCAGCCCAGGAGCGGCTCGCCAAGATCTCAGCGCTGACCAAGCGGTACGGCGAAGACGTCGAAGCCGTCCTCGGCTGGGCGGAGCAGGCGCGCAGCCGGCTCGCCGATCTCGGCGACGACGACGGCCTGATCGCGGCGCTTGGCAGACGGCGGGACGAGGTTCTCGCGAAGCTGACCACGTCGGCTGGTCAGCTGTCGAAGGCGCGCGCCGCGGCTGCGGCGCGGCTGGAGGCCGCCGTCTCCGCGGAGCTCGCCGGCCTCGCGATGCCGCAGTCCGCCGTGCAGGTGGTGGTGGCTCACCGCGACGACCCGCACGGTCTGGTCATCGAGGGGACGAGCGTCGCCTTCGGCTCCTCCGGCGTCGACGAGGTCGAGTTCCGCCTGGTCGCCCACGAAGGCGCGCCGGCCCGGCCGCTGCACCGCGGGGCCTCGGGGGGCGAGCTGTCACGGGTGATGCTCGCGCTGGAGATCGTGCTCGCCGGGGCGGACCCCGTGCCGACGTTCGTCTTCGACGAGGTCGACGCGGGGGTGGGCGGTCGAGCCGCCGTCGAGGTCGGCCGGCGGCTTGCAGCGCTTGCGCGCTCGGCCCAGGTGCTCGTCGTGACCCACCTGCCGCAGGTCGCCGCGTTCGCCGACCACCACGTCGTCGTCGCCAAGCCAGACCGAGGTGTCGTCACGTCCAGTGCAGCCGCGCCCGTCGACGGCGAGGACCGCCTTCGGGAGCTGTCGCGGATGCTCGGCGGCCAAGAGGACTCCGAGCTAGCCCGCGGTCACGCGGAGGAGCTGCTGGTGCTCGCGGCCGAGTCGAAGCAGCGACGAAAGATCAGCGATCGCTGATCACGCCTCTGGCAGACTTCGGTCAGGATGAGGCTCGCGACACGTCGCCGCGCCCGCGCCGGTGAGCTCGCACCTGGCGTGGTCGGCCAGGTACGCCTCGACCGACGTACCAAGGACCTGTCGCGGCGGCTGCGGCCCGGCGACATCGCGGTGATCGATCACATCGATCTCGACCTCGTCGGCGCAGAGGCGCTGGTCGCTCGTGGCGTGGCCGCCGTCGTGAACGTCGCGGCGAGCGTCTCCGGCCGCTATCCCAACCTGGGACCGGAAGCCCTGATCGAGGCCGGCGTGCCGCTGATCGACAACGTCGGCGCGGACGCGTTCGCCCGGTTGCGAGAGGGCGACGTGGTGCGCATCGAGGACGACAAGGTGGTCGGGCTCGACGGCTCGGTGCTGCTGCAGGGCACCCGCCAGACGGCGGAGTCGGTCGCCGCCTTGATGCTCGACGCGCGCGCCGGCCTGGCGAGCCAGCTCGAGGCGTTCGCGTCGAACACGATGGAGTACCTGCGCCGCGAGCGCGACCTGCTGCTCGACGGCATCGGCGTACCGGACCTCCGGACGGAGCTGGACGGTAGGCACGTGCTGGTGGTCGTGCGCGGCTATCACTACCGCGAGGATCTGCTCGCGCTGCGGCACTACGTGCGCGAGTACAAGCCGGTGCTGATCGGCGTCGACGGCGGCGCGGACGCCCTGCTGGAGGAGGGTCTGCGTCCCGACGTCATCGTCGGCGACATGGACTCGGTCAGCGACACCGCTCTGAAGTGCGGCGCGGAGATCGTCGTCCACGCCTACCGCGACGGGCATGCGCCAGGGCTCGCCCGGGTCCAGGAGCTCGGTCTGGACCCCGTCGTCTTTCCCGCGGCCGGCACCAGTGAGGACGTCGCCCTGCTGCTTGCCGACGAAGGCGGCGCCGCGCTGATCGTGGCGGTCGGCACCCACGCGACGCTCGTGGAGTTTCTCGACAAGGGTCGCGCCGGCATGGCGAGCACGTTCCTGACCCGGCTGCGGGTCGGTGGCAAGCTGGTCGATGCCAAGGGCGTGAGCCGGCTCTACCGGACTCGCATCCCGGCCTCGGCGCTGGTGCTGCTGGTCCTCGCCACCGCGGTCGCGTTTCTCGTGGCGTTGTACGTCACGCCGGGCGGCAGCCTCTATCGCGAGTACTTCGCCACCGACTGGGACCACTTCACCCGCTGGGTACACGGGCTGTTCTAGTGAACTCCGCGCACCCGAACCGCCCCGCCGTACCGGCGATGTGGTTGCCTTTGGTGATCACTTCGCCCCGCAAGTCGCAGGCCAGAGGCGTCCCGCGTTGATCGACTTCCGCTACCACATCGTGTCGCTGGTCGCCGTCTTCCTGGCACTGGCGCTCGGCCTGTTCTTGGGCAGCACGAGCCTGCAGAGCACGGTCACCCACAGCCTGCGCCAGCAGGCCAACCACGTCACCGGGCTCAACCACAAGCTCGAGACGACCAACGACCAGCTCACCCAGGAGCTCTCCACCGGTCAGGCCTTCGCGACCGGTGTGGAGCCCTACGCCGTGGGCGGCAGGCTCGTGGACGCGGGTGTCGCGGTGATCTCGGCGCCCGGGGTCGACGACGGCGCCCGCTCCGCGATGATGTCGACCCTGACCTCGGCCGGGGCGACCGTGACGGCGGACGTGCGGCTGCAGTCAGCCTTCCTCGACCCCAACCAGGACGACACGCTCGGGCAGCTCGCGCTGCAACTCGCCGGAGGCCGCAAGCTGCCGCATGCAGCCGGCGCGATCCAGGCGGGCACCGAGCTTGCCCGCGCTCTGCTGGCGCGGCCAGGCATCAAGACACCCTCGCAGCGCCAGGTCGAGACCATCCTCAGCACGCTGTCCGACGGCAACATGATCACCGTGCAGGGCAACGGGCCCGTGCATCCCGGCGACCTCGCGGTCCTGCTCGTGCCGCTGGGCTCCGGCTCGCCGGACTCGGCGACCGAGCAGCAGCAGAACGACGACCTGATCGGGCTCGCGGCCGCGCTGCGTCGGGACTCGAGCGGGGTCGTGGTCGCATCGCCCACGCTCCAGTCCGGCGCGGACAACGGCGTGCTCCCCGTGATGCGTCAGGACTCCGCGCTGTCCCAGACCGTGTCCACTGTGGACGCCGACGAGACGCCGATCGGGCGGATCGCCACCGTCCTCGCCTTGGCTCAGGCACCTGCGGGCGCCGCCGGGCAGTACGGCGCGTCGCAGAAGCAGCCGCTCCCGTCGGCGAGCCCCGCGTCATGAGACGGCGCAAGTCCGCGGCGCCCCGCTGCCGGCGCGTCTCGCCGCGCCTGGCCGGGCTCCTCGCAAGCGCGACCACCGTGGCCACCTGGCGCTGGCTGCAGTCCTCACCGGCAGGCGCGGACCCGGCGTGGCTTCGGCAGAACTTCCGGGATCGCGACGTGAGCCTGCTGCTCGGGCCGGCTGTTGCCGCCGGTGCCGTGGCGGGTCTTGCGGCGGCAGCGCGGCCTCGGCGTCGCGCGATGCTGACGGTAACGGCGATCGGGCTGGTGGGGGCCTACGACGACCGGTACGGCGACAGCCATGCACGCGGCCTCCGCGGGCACTTCGACGCGCTGCGTCAGGGGCGGGTCACGACCGGCATGGTCAAGCTGGTGACGATGGGCGGGGTCGCGGCGGCCGCGTCACATCGCCAGCACCGCACGGTGGTCGATGCCGCGCTGGGCACCGTCTTGGTCGCCGGCACCGCCAACCTGGTGAACCTGTTCGACCTGCGACCTGGCCGTGCGGCCAAGGTCACCGCACTGACGGCGTTCGCGCTCGGCCGCGCCGGCGACCCGACCGCGCGCGCGGTAGCCAACGTCGCCGGGGCGGCAGCGGCCGCGGCGCTCGGGCCCGACGTGCGAGAGCAGGCGATGCTCGGCGACTGCGGCGCCGGCGCGCTCGGCGCCACGCTCGGCTGGTCGCTCGCCGCCCGGCCGTCGCGACTTGCGCGGGTCACGGCAGCCGGCGGCGTTGTGGCAGCGACTCTCGCCAGCGAGCGCACAAGCTTCAGCGCGGTCATCGAGGCGAACCCGGTGCTTCGCACGCTCGACCGGCTGGGGCGAGTCCGGGATCGTCGTGACCGATGAGGTCTCGCTCGAGGAGCTGACCCCGCCCACGCGCGGATTCAGCACCGCCCGCGCCGCGATGCTGATCGCGGCTGTCACGGTGCTCGCTCGGCTTGCCGGATTCGCCCGGATCATCGTCTTCGCCCGGACGGTCGGTCCGAGCTGCCTCGGCGACACCTACTTCACGGCCAACACGGTGCCGAACATCGTGTTCGACATCGTCGCGGGCGGCGCCCTGTCCAGCCTCGTCGTACCGGTCATCGCGGGACCGGCCGCCGCGGGGGACCGCGAGCGGGTCGGGCAGACCGCGTCCGCGCTGCTGACCTGGGTGGCCACGCTGCTCGTCCCGGTGATGGTGATCGGCCTGCTGATCACCCACCCGCTGATGAGCGTGCTCGTCGGCGGCGGCCACCCCGGGTGCTCGGTACACGACGAGGTCTCTGTCGGCGCGCGCATGCTGGCCGTCTTCATGCCGCAGGTCGTGCTCTACGGCATCGCGGTCATCTTCATCGGCCTGCTGCAAGGTCATCGCCGCTTCCTCGGCCCGGCCACCGGCCCGCTGGTCTCGAGCATCGTCGTGATCGCGGCGTACGGCCTGTTCGCCGGCGTCGCCGGCCACGGCGAGACCAACCTCGTCTCGCTCACCCGTGCGCACGAGCTCGTGTTGTCGGTCGGCACGACGCTCGGGGTCGCGGCCCTGCTGGTCCCGATGGCGTTCCCCGCGGCCCGGCTGCGGATACGGTTGCGTCCGACGTACCGGTTCCCGCCGGGGGTGGCGGCGACGGTACGGCGGATGGCCGTCTCCGGCGCACTGATCCTCGGCAGCCAGGACCTGTGGACCGCGGTAGTGATCCGGCTCGCGAACGCCCGTGGCGCCGACGGCTCGGTCGTGCTCTACGACCTCGCCTGGACGGTCTTCACGGTGCCGTGGGCGGTGGTAGCCGTGCCGCTGGCGACCAGTTCGTTTCCCGGCATGACCTCGGCGTGGCAGGAAGGCGCGCGCGACACTTACGCGGCCATGCTCGCGCGGACCGGCCGGGTCATGCTGGTCGTCTCCGGAGCCGCCGCGGCGCTCATCATCGCGACCGCCGGGCCGCTCGCCCGGGTGGTCGTGCTCGGTGCGCCGGGTCATGCCTCGCCGACGTTGCTCAGCCGTGGACTGGTGGCCTTCGCGCCGGGCCTGCCCGGCTACGCGTTGTTCGCTCTGCTGTCCCGCGCGCTCTATGCGCAGGGCAACGCGCGTACCCCTGCCACGGCCTCGATCGCCGGCTGGGTCGTCGCGACCGTCACGGATGTCGTGCTCTGCCTGCTCATGCCGCGGTCGTGGATCGTCGCGGCGATCGGAATCGGTACGTCGTTGGGCGTGACCGTCACCGCCGTGTGGCTGGTCGTCACCGTCCTGCGCTCCACTGGTGTCGAAGCCGTCGCGGGCGCGCGCCGCGCGCTGGGTGCCGCACTACTCGGCGGTGCAGCAGCGGCCGCCGCCGGGTGGCTGCTCGCCTACCAGTACCGCCCGGCGGGCGTCGTACCCAACCTCGCCCTCGCGGTGGTCGTCGGCGCGCTCGCGATGGTCGTGCACGCCGCGCTGGCGTCGGTGATCGACCGTCCTACGGTCAGCATCCTCGTGACCCGGCTGAGGTTCCGGCGTGGCTGATCGTCCGGTGAAGGTGCTCCTCGTCGTGGGGGAGACCGAGGGGGGCATCGGGCGGCACGTTGCGCTGCTGGCCGAGCAGCTGGGTCGTCACGGTGTTGCGGCGGCGGTCTGCGGTCCGCCCTCGGCGCTGGCTGCCGTCGGTAGCCCACCGGGCGTCGGCACCGCCGCGCTCGCGACCTCCCGCAGCCGCCTCGACATCGCGCTGGCGTCCCGCCGCCGGCTGCGCATGCTGGCGCGCGGCTTCGACGTCGTTCACGCGCACGGCCTGCGGGCAGCCGCGATCGCCGCCGCGCGGCCGGCGCGGATCCCGCTCGTGGTGACCTGGCACAACGCCCCGCTGATGGGCGGACCGCGCCGACGGGCCTACGCCGCGCTCGAGCGCTACGTCGCGCGTTCGGCGTCGCTCACCCTCGGCGCCTCGGCCGATCTCACCGAAGCCGCTCGCCGCGCCGGCGCACGGCAGGCCAGGACGACCTTCGTCGTCGCACCGCCGCTGCCACCCGCGCAACGCTCCCGCGGAGAGATTCGCGCCGAGCTCGGCGTCGGCGACCGGCCGCTGGTCCTCGCGGTCGGCCGGCTCCAGGAGCAGAAGCGGCTCGACACCCTCGTGGCAGCCGCGGCACGGTGGTCCGGCCGGGACGACGCTGCGCAGGTCGTGGTCGCCGGCGAGGGCCCGCAGCGGGCCGCGCTGCAGTCCCAGATCGAGGAATCGCGAGCACCGGTGAGGTTGCTCGGCGCGCGGTCGGACGTCGGCGACCTGCTCCGCGCGGCAGACGTCGTCGCGCTGCCC
>DASZUS010000028.1:0-1819 GCA_035547515.1 Mycobacteriales bacterium | reverse complement strand
GCGTCGACGGCCTCCTGCAGCATCCGCTTCTCGTTGTTGACGATGATCTCCGGCGCACCCAGGTCCAGCAGCCGCTTCAACCGGTTGTTGCGGTTGATGACCCGGCGGTAGAGGTCGTTCAGGTCGCTGGTGGCGAACCGGCCACCGTCCAGCTGCACCATCGGGCGCAGGTCCGGCGGGATGACCGGAACGCAGTCCAGGACCATGCCCATCGGCGAGTTGCGGGTGTTCAGGAACGCCGCGACGACCTTGAGCCGCTTCAGCGCCCGCAGCTTCTTCTGGCCCTTGCCCGAACGGATCGTCTCGCGCAGCGACTCGGCCTCGGCGTCGAGGTCGAAGCCCTCGAGCAGCTTCTGCAGCGACTCGGCTCCCATGCCGCCCTCGAAGTACTCACCGAAGCGGTCGCGCAGCTCGCGGTAGAGCATCTCATCGGCGATCAGGGTCTTCGGCTCGAGCTTGCGGAAGACGTCGATGACCTCTTCCAGGCGGTCCAGCTCGCGCTGGGCCCGGTCCCGGATCTGGCGCATCTCGCGCTCGGAGGACTCGCGCACCTTGCGGCGCACGTCGGACTTGGCGCCCTCGGACTCCAGCTCGGCGATGTCGACCTCGAGCTTCTTCTGCCGGGCCTCGACATCGGCGTCGCGCTTGTCCTCGACCCGCTTGCGCTCGACCGAGATCTCCGACTCGATGGTCGACATGTCGCGGTGCCGCGCGTCGGCGTCGACGCTGGTGACCAGGTACGCCGCGAAGTAGATGATCTTCTCGAGGTCCTTGGGGGCCAGGTCGAGCAGATATCCCAGCCGGGACGGAACGCCCTTGAAGTACCAGATGTGCGTGACCGGAGCGGCCAGCTCGATGTGGCCCATCCGCTCCCGACGCACCTTGGCCCGGGTCACCTCGACGCCACAGCGCTCACAGATGATGCCCTTGAAACGGACCCGCTTGTACTTCCCGCAGTAGCACTCCCAGTCGCGGGTCGGTCCGAAGATCTTCTCGCAGAAGAGGCCGTCCTTTTCCGGCTTCAACGTGCGGTAGTTGATGGTTTCCGGCTTCTTGACTTCGCCGTGCGACCACTGGCGAATGTCGTCGGCGGTGGCGAGGCCAATGCGGAGCTCGTCGAAGAAGTTGACGTCGAGCACTATTTTCTCATCCCTCTTTAGGAGTCAGTGGATTCGGACCGGAAACCAGCGCGAGTCGGCCACTCGCGCCGGTTCTCCGGTCATCCGTCAACGTCGACGCTGCTGGGCTCACGCCGCGACAGGTCGATGCCGAGCTCTTCCGCGGCGCGGAAGACATCCTCATCACTGTCCTTCATCTCGATCGATACGCCGTCGCTGGAGAGCACCTCGACGTTCAGGCACAACGACTGCAGCTCCTTCAGCAGGACCTTGAAGGACTCCGGAATCCCCGGCTCGGGGATGTTCTCGCCCTTCACGATCGCTTCGTAGACCTTGACCCGGCCCACGACGTCGTCGGACTTGATCGTCAACAGCTCCTGCAGCGTGTACGCCGCGCCGTAGGCCTGCATCGCCCAGCACTCCATCTCGCCGAAGCGCTGACCACCGAACTGCGCCTTACCACCCAGCGGCTGCTGCGTGATCATCGAGTACGGGCCGGTGGAACGGGCGTGGATCTTGTCGTCCACCAGGTGCAGCAGCTTCAGCATGTAGACGTAGCCGGTCGAGACCGGGTACGGGAACGGCTCGCCGGTGCGGCCGTCGAACAGCGTCGCCTTGCCGTCCGGTCCGACCATGCGGTCGCCGTCGCGGTTCGGCAGCGTCACCTTGAGCAGGTTGGCGAGGGTCTCCTCCTGCACGCC
>DASZUS010000027.1:0-285399 GCA_035547515.1 Mycobacteriales bacterium | reverse complement strand
TGTCCCTGCCGCTCGAGGACTACGACCTGTCGTCGCTGCGCCGCCTGACCAGCGGGGGCGCACCGCTGCTTGCCGAGACCCGGGCGGAGATGGCCCGGCGGCTGCCCGACGTCGAGATCATGGAGGGCTACGGCATGACCGAGACCGCGGCCCTGATCTCCTCGTCACCGCCGGGCGCGGTGCGGCCCGGCGCGGTCGGGCTGCCGGTGCCAGGCGTGGAGGTCCGCTTGGAGAAGCCGGACGGCACGTTTGCGGAGACGGGTGAGGACGGCGAGGTCTGCGTGCGCGGGCCGGTGCTGATGACCGGGTACTGGCGCTCGCCGGAGGCCACCGCGGACGCGATCCGCGACGGCTGGCTGCACACCGGCGACGTCGGCCGTTTCGACGCCGACGGCTACCTCTATGTCGTCGACCGGCTGAAGGACCTGATCATCCGCGGCGGCATCAACGTCTACCCCCGTGACATCGAGGACGCGATGCTCACTCACCCGGATGTCGTCGCGTGCGGGGCCGTCGGCAAGCCGGACCCGACGTACGGCGAGGAGGTCGTCGCCTTCGTGCAGCTGCGGCCGGGCGCCTCCGTCGACGATGCGGCGCTGGTGGAGTTCGCCCGGACGCACATCAACAAGGCGAAGTACCCGCGGGACGTGCGCATCGTCGACGCCGTACCGCTGACCAGCGTCTTCAAGACGAACCGCAAGGCCCTGCGCCAGCTGCTCTAGGCCGCGGGGTGCTCGAGCCGATTCTCAGGGAGGGGACATCGGTGCGTGATCTGTACGCCGACTTGGGGGTTCACCGCGATGCGACGGCGCCGACCCTTCGAGCCGCATGGCAGTGGTGGCGGGACAACCGGCCGGCTCACGATCCTCGCCGCAACCTCGCCGCCGACGCGTACTCCGTGCTCGGCGACCCGCGCCGCCGGGCGACCTACGACGAGGACCACCCGCGCGCCGGGCGTGGCCGGAAGGTGGTCGCTCGGGGATCCCAGCCGCGGCGGGCGAGGGGACGACGCAAGCCCTGGACAGCGGCTGAGGGCCTCCTGCTCGGCGTCGCGATCAGTGGGGTCATTGTGCTCGCGGCGCTGGTGATCGGCAGCCGGTAGGCCGCTGGCCTGGATCAGTCCAGGCGGCGGAGGAGCGTCGGGTAGCGCTTGGCGTTCTCGACGTACACGTCGACGGCGAGCTGTATGAACTCCGGGGTGACGGAGTCGGGCTTGATCTTCGCCGGGATGCCGAGGGCCATCGCCCCGCTCGGAACCTCGGTGCCGTTGGAGACGACCGCGCCCGCCCCCACTAGCCCGCCGGTGCGCACGATGGCCCGGTGGAGGACGATGGAGCCCGAGCCCACCAGCGACTTGTCCTCGATCGTGCAGCCTTCGAGATGCGCGTTGTGACCAATCACACAGTCGCTCCCGACGTGGGTGAACAGGTCGTGCGTGGCGTGGACGACGGTGCCGTCCTGGATCGACGTACGGTCGCCGATGGTGATCTCGCCGTAGTCGCCACGAAGCACCGTGGACGGCCAGACGCTCGAGTACTCGCCGATCGTGACGGCGCCGATCACGGTTGCGTCGGGGTGGATGTAGGCGGTGCCGGCGATCGTCGGGATGCGATCGCCGAGGGCATAGATGGCCACGCGGCTCTCCTTCGTCGCAGGCATCCTGCCCCAGGCACGGGGAAGTCTTAACGCCGGGAGCGCCACTTCGTCGGTGTGATCAGGTAACGTGCGCCCGCGCAGGGCGAACGCCAGCGCATCCGGCGGGCATAAATCGGCCGCCGAAGCGTTGTGGTTCCCACGAACACCCAAATCCGAGTGCTCGACCCGACTCAGGTGCTCCCAGAAACGCAGGATGGCAGGACAGACGATGGCGACTGACTACGACACCCCCCGGACCAACGACGACGAGGCGACCGAAGACAGCATCGAGGAGCTGAAGGCCCGCCGGGATGCGCAGGCCGGCGCCGTCGATGTCGACGAAGCTGATCTTGCCGAGTCGCTCGAGCTGCCAGGAGCTGACCTGTCCGGCGAGGAGCTGACGGTCCGCGTCGTACCGAAGCAGGCCGACGAGTTCACCTGCCGGCGTTGCTTCCTGGTCCGTCACCGCAGCCAGCTGGCAGACGAGAAGAAGGGCATCTGCGCGGAGTGCGCGGCCTGAGCTCAGGCCAGATCTCTGACGACCCCGGCGCCGAGACGCCGGGGCTGCTGGCCCGGCTGCTCGACAACACGCCGCTGGACCGACGCGGGCGCGCTGCGTTGCTCCGGCGGCTTGCTGTCTCGTTGGGCTCGAGTGCGCGTCGTGCGGGTACGGCGGCGGTCGCCAGCGGCCAGTGGCTGACCGACACCGTCGCTGACCTCGCGCCGCACGTGCCGGTCCGCGACCTGCCGACGTTGCGGGCGCACCACAGTGGCCTCGAAGGCGATGACCTCGCAGCGGCGCTGATCGACAGCGCGGTGCGGACCACCTCGGCCATTGGCGCGGCGGCTGGCGTGGTGTCGTCGCTGGAGTTCGCGGCGCCGCCGCTGCTGTTGTCCTCACCGGTGCAGGTGGCCGCCGAGACGGTCGCCGTGATCGCGGTCGAGCTGAAGCTGGTCGCGGAGCTGCACGAGGTCTACGGAAGGGCCGCGGTGGGCACGCCGGCGGTGCGGGCCGCGGCGTACCTCGGTGCGTGGACCCGGGGCCGGGCGCTGGAGCGCGGCGCCGGTAGCGGGGGAGTGTCCGGTCTGCTGACCGGCGCGACCCGCCGGGCACTGCGGCGCCGGGTCGTCAGGCGGGCGGGGGAGAACGCCGCCTCGGTCTTGCCGATGCTCGCGGGAGCCGTGGCCAGCGCCTCGCTGAACGCCAGGCAGACCCGCCGCCTCGGCACCGCGATAGCCAAAGACCTCCGCCACCAGTAACGCCCGCCCGCCCTGTGGGCAAAGTGGCTTTACCCACCGAAGCTCAGCCCCCAAGGGCCGCTCTTGGTGGGTAAAGCCACTTTGCCCCCGAGGGGCTAGCTGGTGAGGAAGGTGCGGATCAGGTTCGCGGTCTCGTCGGGGAACTCGAACTGGGGGACGTGGCCGCAGTCGGGGAGTACGACGGACTCCGCCTGGGGCAGCGCGCGGGTGACGTGCTCGGCGAAGGCGAACGGCACGAGCCAGTCGCGGTCGCCCCAGACGAACAGCGACGGCGCGCCCAGTGCGGGTAGCCGGTCCCAGAAGCCCTCCTCGCCGTACGGCTCGTCGAGGTAGATCTGGCGCATCGCGGCGTAGAACGCCCGGCGGTGCCGGTAGTCGCGCATCACCCGTACGAACTCATCGGCCGCCGAGTCGTACCACGGCCGCGGCAGCCGCTCGGGATCGGCGAAGAAGGTACGGATAATCGTCACCACTACCCGATGGGGCAGTACGAACGGCGAGGCCATCAGCGCCTCGGGCGGCACGAGCCGCACCAGCGGCGCCAGCTCGCGGAAGCGCCGGAACGCCGGGGACGGGCACAGCAGCACCAGCCGGTCGACCGCATCGGGCATCCTCATCCCGACCTCGAGCGCCACCCGCCCGCCGAGCGAGTTCCCGATCAACGTCGGCTGCACCGCGCCGACCGACTCGGCGAAGGCCATGATCCACGTCGCGAGGTCACCCGGCTTGTATCGCCAGCGCGGCGCGGACGAGGCGCCGAACCCGGGGAAGTCCGGCGCCAGCACGCGATGGTCGCGCGCCAGGTCAGGCACCAGGGGCAGCATCGACGCGTTCGTCGCACCGAGCCCGTGCACCAGGATCACGGGCGGCGCGTCGGCGGGCCCGGCCTCCAGGTAGGACGCACGCGCGCCGAGCACGTTCACGGCCTTGACCACCGGATGGCTGGGCGGCCGCTCGCCGACGTCGAACGCGCCGTCCATCTGCAACGCCAGCGCGAGGTCGCCGCGGACGGTCAGACCGTGATCGAGGTACGCCGCAACCCCTGAGATCTGGCCCTCCAGAACGCAGGCCAACGTCGCTGGATCGGCGGTGATCACCGCGCGCGCGTGCCGCGAGCGACCGCGGGACAGGTGCACCCGGCCGTGGTCGAAGCCGACGGTCCACGCACCGACCGGCGGCGCGTTGAACGTCACCTCGCCCTGCTCGTCCGCGAGCGCCGACCTCACGCCCTGATGCAGCCGCGCGGTGAACAACGCATCGAGGTTGGGGATCGCGGCAAGCGTCCTGACGGCACCACCGCGTTGCACGGTTCCCACGCTAGTGGGACGGCTCCCGCCCGCCGGACGACGCGCCGTACCGTCCATCGCTATGCGTGACCTGGTCTCGCCCTCGTCTCGGGCGAGTGGGCGGTCACTTCGACTTCTCGTCGCCCATCCCGGGCGGGAGTACCCCGGAGGCCCGTCGCCAGGTCGCTGCCACCCGACGCTGTGCCGCCAGCCGCGCGATGGCGACCGCGGCGGCCGATAGTGCCGCCCAGCCTGCGGCCTCGCGCCAGCGGACGTCGGGATTGGCGGGGTCCGCCGGCGGCTCGCTGCCGGTCGCCTTCTTCCAGCCGCTGGTCAGCACCTTGCGCGCGACTGCCGTCGTGGCAGCGGCGCCGATGCCCGCCATCACCTTGTGGCCGAGCTTGCCGCTGGTGTCCGACACCGCGGCTTGCGCGGCGGCCTCCGTGCTATCGGTTGACGCAGCCATGCGCACAGCCTGGCACGATTCGCCGGTGAGTTTGCGAGGCCTGACGATCAACCAGGCGCGGCGCATCGCAATCGCGGCGCAAGGTCTCGGCGGTCACGGCCCCTCCAGGCGGCGACCAGCCGCCGCGACAGACCGCCGCCACATTCGGCGGGTGCTGCAGCACACAGGCCTCTTCCAGATCGACAGCGTCAACGTTCTTGCTCGTGCCCACTACCTGCCGGCGTACTCGCGGCTCGGGCCTTACGACCCGGCGGTCCTCGACGGCATGGCCTTCCGCCACCGTGAGCTCTTCGAGTACTGGGGCCACGAAGCGGCGATGCTGCCGGTCGACCTGCAGCCGCTGCTGCGGTGGCGGATGAAACGCGCAGAGGCCGGGCTCGGGATGTGGAAGGGCGTCGCGCGCATCGCGAAGGAGCGCCCGGACTATGTGGAGCAGGTGTACGACGACGTCGCCGCTCGCGGTCCGATCACCGCCGGTGAGGTTGCCCAGGACACTGCACGCAGCACCGAGAACTGGGGCTGGAACTGGTCGCCGGCCAAGACGGCCCTCGAATATCTCTTCTGGTGCGGCCGGATCACCACGGCGTCGCGACAGAACTTCGAGCGCCGCTACGACCTGACCGAGCGCGTGCTGCCACAGCGGGTGCTCGACCTCCCGGCACCGGACGACGAGACCGCACATCGCGAGCTGCTGATGATCGCCGCGCGTTGCCATGGCGTCGGGACCGTCGGTGACCTTGCGGACTACTTCCGGCTCACTGTCCCCCAGGCCAGGCCGCGCATCGCGGAACTGGTCGAGGAGGGCCGGCTGGAGCAGGTCGCGGTGCAGGGCTGGGCGCAGCCGGCGTACGTGCTGCCTGGCGCGACCGTGCCTCGCAAGGTTGCGGGCGGCGCGCTGCTCGTCCCGTTCGATCCGCTGATCTGGGAGCGCGAACGCACCGAGCGACTGTTCGGGTTCCGCTACCGGATCGAGATCTACGTGCCTGCTCACAAGCGGGTGCACGGCTACTACGTGCTGCCCTTCCTGCTCGGCGACCAACTCGTCGCTCGAGTCGACCTCAAGGCCGACCGGGCGGGCAAGGCATTGCTCGTGCAGGCGGCCTGGGCGGAGCTGGACGCACCCGCACACACCGCCCAGGCGCTCGGCCAGGAGCTCCGGCTGATGGCTGACTGGCTTCAGCTCGCGGAGGTGGTGGTTGCGCCGCGCGGTGACCTCGCTCCGCAACTGTCAGGCAGGTGACCACGGTTCGGCTTGGTCGGTGAGCGCGGTGGTGATCTGGTCGGCGTTGGCGGACAGCCACGCTTGCCGACGCCGGATCTTGTCGCCGACGCCCTCGTCCCACATTCGCCGCCACCCGCCTCCGAGTGTCTCTGCGCGGTCCTTCATGCGCAGCCACGTGGCGTCGGCGCGGGTGACTTCGTCCGCGACGAAGGACTCCCGTTGTTCGGCCGACAGCCCGAACCGGTCGACGAACAATCTCAGGCGTGCGAGCTGATCGATGCCGTGCCACTCCGGATAGACATCGCGTGGGTGCACGAGTGGCACCCAGTGCACGGCGGTGTTCCGGCACTCGAGGTACGGCGTTGCGCGCCGCGCGAGATCGAAGTCGATCAGCCCAGCCGCCCTGCCCTCACGGACCACCACGTTCTGCGGCGTGACGTCGAGATGAGACACCAACGTGGGGCCTAGTTCGTCCGGCTGGCGCGGGAACCAGCGTCCGTCCGGGTCGAACCCGGTAGCGGCGCGGTGCAGCTCGAGCAGGAGGTCGGCGATCGAGACCAGCAGCTCGTCGGAGGCGGCGGAGCGTTGCGGGCTCGCGGCAGCGACCTGCCCGGGCAGGAACGTCAGGACGTCACGCCCGGCGGTGTCGACGCCGAGATAGCGCGGGCTGCCCGCGAACCCGGCCTGCTCGAGATGGTCGAGGTAGTGAGCAATCGCGAAGCTGCGCTCGTGATGCGGTCGGCGCACGGTGTCGCCCACTCGCACGACGCCTTCGGTGACGTCGCCCTTGGGAAGCTCCTGCTCGACGACCGGCTCGTCGTCGATCCAGCGGCGCTGCTCAGGACTTGGCAGCACGAAGCGCGGCCCGCTCCGACTTGATCGCGGCCGCGAGCTCCTCCGGCCGACGGGTCGAGACCACCCAGTAGGGCACCGGGTCCGGATTCGACAACCGCAGCATCACTGATGATCCGATCCACCCTCGCACCACGAGCTTGGCGGCTGGATCCGCCTGCGGCCCCAGCCGCATGCGGGTCGCCTCTCGATCCAGCGGCGTGATCGTCGTGATGGCGGTGACCGGCAGTTCGTCACTGCCAGCCGACAGCACGCCGTCCTGCACCTTGACGCGCAGCCGTCCCGACATGAACGGAGGTACGACGAAGAACCCGATGACGAACAGGATGACCGGGACGTAGACCGCAAAGGTGAAGCCTGATGCGATCTCGAAGATCGCGAACGCGACGATCACGGCGATCGCCGGCCACCAGCTGGTCGGGATCGCCAGTCGTTCGTCGTGCGAAGCGTCGGCCATGGGGTCCAGGGTAGGAGCCCGCCGGATAGGGTTCCGGAGCCATGCCTGATCCCACCGTCGACGTCCTGCTTCGTCGCGTCGACCCGGAGCTGCCCCCGCCTTCTTACGCCCACGACGGCGACGCCGGCGCCGACCTGGTCGCGGCGGTGGACGTCGAACTCGCGCCCGGGGAGCGGTCGGTGGTGCCGACCGGTACGGCGGTCGCGCTCCCGGAGGGGTACGCCGCCTTCGTGCACCCGCGCTCCGGGTTGGCAGCGCGCTGCGGCGTCGCGCTGGTGAACTCTCCCGGCACGATCGATGCGGGATATCGCGGCGAGCTCCAGGTCATCATTGTGAACCTCGACCCCCGCGAGCCGGTACGGCTCAAGCGCGGCGACCGGATCGCGCAGCTCGTCATCCAACGCGTCGAGCGGGCGCGCTTTGTCGAGGTCGAGGAGCTCCCGGACTCAGTGCGCGCCGACGGCGGGTTTGGCTCAACGGGTGGTTGGGCGGACCATGGACGCGCTATGCCGGAGGTGAGCTGAGGATGTTCCGCCGACGCCGCGCGGACGAGACTGACGACCTCGAGGACGACTTCGACGACCGTGACGACCTCGACGACGACGATGACGGCGTCGATGCCGCCGACGAGGATGCAGGCGAGGACGACGAGCTCGCGGAGCGCTCGCGTACCGTGCTGCCCGGTCCGACGACCGGGCCGTGGGACGAGAAGGACGTGCCGCGCGACGACGAGACGGCCCGGGTCGACCTCGGTGGCCTAGCAGTGCCTCTCGGCGCGGGGGTCGACGTGAGCATCCAGGTTGAGGACAACGTCGTTGTGGCCGTTGCTCTCGTCGACGGCGCCAGCCAGCTCCTGGTCAACGCCTTCGCCGCACCCAAGAGCGCCGGGCTCTGGGACGACGTGCGTCAGGAGATCGCCGAGTCGCTGCGCTCGACGGGAGGCAGCGGCGACGACCAGGCGGGGCCCTTCGGCACCGAGCTCCGCGCTCGGATCCCGGACGGGAATGGCGGGTCCCAGCCAGCTCGTTTTATTGGCGTCGACGGCCCGCGCTGGTTTCTGCGGGGCCTCCTGACCGGACCCGCGGCGACCGACGCGCAGCAGGGACGCCGACTCGAGGAGGTGTTCCGTGGCATCGTTGTCGTCCGTGGCGGTGACGCGATGGCCCCTCGCGACCCGCTGCCGCTGCACCTGCCGCGGGAGGCCATGGAGCAGATGAGCGAACCCAACCCGGAGGACCGCGTCCTGGAGCTCACCGAGCGCGGTCCAGAGATCACGGAGACGTCATGAGCGAGCCCGGCCGGTTTCGCAAGGCGGTCAGCCGGTTGGCCAGCGAGGACGACGTCCTCGAGGCCCATGATCTGCAGCAGCAGTGTGCGTCACGCGGCGCGACCGCGGTCAAGCAGTGTCAGAACCGCGAGCAGGTGACCGTCATGGGCACCGTCCGCTCATTGACGCTGCGCCCGCGCGCAGGCACGCCGACCCTCGAGGTCGAGCTGTACGACGGGAGCGGCACGGTCACACTGACCTGGCTGGGCCGGCGGGAGATCGCCGGGATCACCCCCGGCCGGCAGCTAACTGCCAGCGGGCGGCTCACCACCAACGGCGGACGCCGCGTCATCTTCAACCCCCGCTACGAGCTGGTTTCTGCCGCCGGTTAGCAGAGCGTGCAGCGCCTCCTCCTGATCCGGCGCGCTGACGAACAGCAGCTCGTCCCCGGCTTCCATGGGGTCGTCAGCCGTGGGCGTCAGGACGTGCGCGTCGCGCAGGATGGCAACCAGCGTCACGTCCGCGGGCCAGGCGACCGAGCCCACCCGAGTGCCCGCGTGCGGGGTGTCCGCCGGCAGCGTCACCTCGACCAGGTTCGCCTCACCCTCGCGGAACGACAGCAGCCGGACCAGGTCGCCGACGGTGACCGCCTCTTCGACCAGCGCCGACAGCAGGCGCGGGGTCGAGACCGCGACGTCGACACCCCACGCCTCGTTGAACAGCCACTCGTTCTTCGGGTGGTTCACCCGGGCGACGACGCGAGGTACGCCGTACTCGGTCTTCGCCAGTAGCGACAGCACCAGGTTCACCTTGTCGTCGCCGGTCGCCGCGATGACGACGTTGCAGTCCTGCAGCTCCGCCTGCTCCAGCGAGCTGAGCTCGCACGCGTCGGCGAGCAGCCACGACGCCCCGGGGACCGAGTCGGTCTTGAAAGCCTTCGGCTCACGTTCGATGAGCGTGACCTCGTGCCCGTTGCCCACCAGCTCGCGAGCGATCGAGCGGCCGACGTTGCCAGCTCCGGCGATGCAGACCTTCATGGCTGCTCACTCGGGGGTGCGGCGAGGAACTGCTCGACCCGCTGGACGTCGCCGCGGGTGACGAACATGTGAAGCTGGTCGCCGTCCTGCAGTGCCGTGTCGCCCTTGGGAACGAACGCCTCGCCGTACCGGGTGAGGAACGCGACCCGCGCGCTCTCGGTCGCCAGACCGATGTCACGCACCGACCGGCCTACCCAGCCGATGTCGTAGTCGACCTCGACCAGCAGGAGATGCCCGGTCGGGTCGCTCCAGAGGCTGTGCGCGCCGTCGGGAAGCAGTCGGCGCATCATCTCGTCAGCGGTCCAGCGGACCGTCGCGACGGTCGGGATCCCGAGCCGGGTGTAGACCTCGGCTCGGCGGGGGTCGTAGATGCGCGCAACGACGTTGTCGATGCCGAAGGTCTCCCGGGCGACTCGCGCCGAGATGATGTTGGAGTTGTCGCCGCTGGACACCGCGGCGAACGCCTCTGCCTGCTCGATGCCCGCCTCGACGAGAGTGTCGCGGTCGAATCCGACGCCGACGACCTGGCGCCCACCGAAGTCGCGGGGGAGCCTGCGAAAGGCGGTGGCGTCCTGGTCGACGACCGCCACCGAGTGCCCGCGAGCCTCGAGGCTCGTGGCGATCGTCGCGCCGACGCGGCCGCAGCCCATGATGACGACGTGCACTGGCGGAACGCTACACGCAGGGTGTCTACGCTTGCGGGGTGCCGTCGCTGGGGGACATCTCGAAACGACTCTTCGTAGGTCGTCCGCTTCGCAGCACCCAGCTCGGCGAGACCCTGCTGCCCAAGCGGATCGCCCTTCCGGTCTTCGCCAGTGACGCGCTCTCCTCTGTCGCTTACGCGACAGAGGAGATCCTGCTCGTGCTCTCTCTCGGCGGCCTGTCGTTCATCCACTACACGTGGTACGCCGCGGCAGGCGTCGCGTTCCTCATGCTCGTGGTGGTCGCGTCGTACCGGCAGAACGTCCACGCCTATCCGAGCGGCGGTGGCGACTACGAGGTCGCTACGACGAACCTCGGCGCCCGCGCCGGCCTGACTGTCGCCAGCGCGCTGATGGTCGACTACGTGCTCACGGTCGCGGTGTCCGTGAGCTCCGGCGTGGCCAACATCACCTCCGCGATCTCTTCGCTACAGGGCCACGCGGTCCTCGTCGCGGTGGTGATTGTCGCGATCATCATGCTGCTCAACCTGCGCGGCGTGCGGGAGTCGGGCAAGGCGTTCGCCGTGCCGACGTACGCGTTCATCCTCGCCGTCGCCGTGCTGATCACGGTCGGCCTCGTGAAGCTCGCGACCGGCCATCACCTGACATCAGAGAGCGCCCACTACCGCGTCGCCGCGGCCCACAACTACGCCGGCCTTGCCCTCGTCTTCCTGTTGCTGCGGTCGTTTGCCTCGGGCTGCACCGCGCTCACCGGCGTCGAGGCCATCAGCAACGGGGTGCCGGCGTTCCAGAAGCCGAAGAGCAAGAACGCCGCTACGACGCTGGCGCTGCTCGGCGGGATCGCGGTCAGCATGTTCATGGCGATCACCGTCCTCGCGATCGTCAGCCACGTCCACGTGGTCGAGACGAACGCCGCCGGCCACCCGGCGACCCACAACCTGCTCGGCGCTCCGCACAGCTACGTCCAGAAGACCGTGATCGCGCAGGTCGGCCTGGCGGTGTTCGGCAAGGGCTTCGGCTTCTACTTCCTGCAGGCGGTCACCGCGCTGATCCTGGTGCTCGCCGCCAACACCGCGTTCAACGGCTTCCCGGTGCTCGCCTCGATCCTGGCGCACGACGGCTACCTCCCGCGGCAGCTCAACACGCGCGGCGACCGGCTGGCCTTCAGCAACGGCATCCTGCTGCTGGCCGGGTTCGCGATGGTCCTGATCGTCGCGTTCTCGGCCTCGCCGACCCGGCTGATCCAGCTCTACATCGTCGGCGTGTTCGTGTCCTTCGTGAACAGCCAGGTCGGGATGATCCGGCACTGGAACCGCAACCTGCCGTTGACCGACGATCCCGCCCGCCGCAGGCAGATGCGGCGGTCACGGGTGATCAACACCGTCGGCGCGGTCGTCACCGCGCTGGTGTTGACCATCATCGTGATCTCGAAGTTCACCGAGGGCGCGTGGATCGCGATCGTGGCGATGGGCGTCCTGTTCGTGATGATGCGCGGCATTCGCAAGCACTACGAGACCGTCAGCGAAGAGCTCGTGCCAGAGGACGACGACGACATCCTGCCCTCACGGGTGCACGCCATCGTCCTGGTCTCCCGGGTGCACAAGGCGACCCTGCGCGCGATCAACTATGCCCGCGCCACGCGGCCGTCCTCGCTGATCGCCTTGACCGTGGACATCGATCACAACGCCACCGAGGAGCTGCGGGCCGAGTGGGATCGGCGCAACATCCCGGTGCCCCTCAAGATCGTCGAGTCGCCGTACCGGGAGGTGACTCGGCCGATCATCAAGTACATCAAGGAGATCAACCGGTCCAGCCCACGCGACGTGGTCTCGGTCTTCATCCCCGAGTACGTCGTGGGTCGATGGTGGGAGCAGATCCTGCACAACCAGAACGCCTTGCGGCTGAAGGGTCGGCTGCTGTTCATGCGTGGCGTGATGGTGACCAGCGTCCCGTATCAGCTCGCCTCGTCCGGCCGCGTCATCGAGCACGCCGACCGGCCGGCCGCCGGTGACGTCCGCCGGCCCGTCGAGGCGAAGCCCACCCCGAAGACGCCGTGACGGTCGGCGCCGTACTCGAGCTCGAGATCGGCCCCGTAGGCCACGGCGGCATCTGCGTCGCACACGCCGCCGACGGACGGGCCGTCCTGGTGCGCCACGCGTTGCCGGGCGAGAAGGTGCGTGCCGTCGTCACCGAGCAGAAGTCGTCGTACCTGCGCGCGGATGCCGTCGAGGTGATGACCGCGTCGCCCCACCGCGTCGTGCCGCCCTGCGAGTTCGCCGGTCCTGGCCGCTGCGGCGGGTGCGACTGGCAACACGTCGAGCTCTCCGAGCAGCGGGCACTCAAGGCCGAGGTCGTGGCCGGCGCGCTGCGCAGGACCGCGAAACTCGAGCGCGAGGTGGTCGTCGAGCCGGTGCCGGGGGACCGCGACGGCTTGGGGTGGCGGACCCGGATGCGCCTGGCCGTCGGGCCGGACGGCGGGGCCGGTCTGCACCGTCACCGCTCCACCGAGATCGAGCACATCACCCACTGCCTGATCGCCCACGAGTCGCTGCCGGTCGCGTCGGTCCTCGAACAAACCTGGCCGGACGTCGAGGCGGTCGACCTGCAGGCCTCGGACGAAGAGGTTGCCGGTGGGCGTCGCTACCGGATCCCGGAAGGCGGCTTCTGGCAGGTGCACCCCGGTGCTCCCGACGCGCTAATCGACGCCGTGCTCGGGTTTCTCGACGTACGCCCGTCGGACCGCTGCCTGGACCTGTACGGCGGCGTCGGCCTGTTCGCGGGAGCGCTTGCCCCTCTTGCGCCGCGTGGACACGTCGTGCTCGTCGAGAGTCATCGAGCTGCGGCCGCAGCAGCCGTCGCCAACCTCGCCGACCTGAGCAACGTCGAGGTCGTGGCCGACGACGTGGCGCGCTGGCTCAGACGCGGCCGCGCACGTGCGGATGTCGTCGTCCTCGACCCTCCTCGCAAGGGCGCGGGCGCCCCGGTGGTCGAGGCGATCAGCGCAATGCAGCCTCGCCAGGTCTGCTACGTCGCCTGCGAGCCCGCGTCGCTGGCCCGTGACATCGCGACGTTCGAGGCCTCGGGATGGTCCCTGACCGGGCTTCGTGCCTTCGACCTGTTCCCGATGACGGCCCACGTCGAGTGTGTCGCCCTGCTGGAGCCGGCGACCTAGGATCGATCCTGTGAGCGGGCTGCTGGAGACGATCCACGATCCAGTGGACCTCAAGCGCCTCGATGCCTCCCACCTGCCCGCGCTCGCCGAGGAGATCCGCGAGTTCCTGGTCAGCGCGGTCTCCCGCACCGGCGGCCATCTCGGCCCGAACCTCGGGGTCGTCGAGCTCACCATCGCGCTGCACCGCGTGTTCGACTCGCCGCATGACGCGATCGTCTGGGACACCGGCCACCAGGCCTACGTTCACAAGATCCTGACCGGCCGCCGCGAGCAGTTCGACGTCCTGCGACAGGCCGGTGGGCTGTCGGGCTACCCGTCGAGGGCGGAGAGTCCCCACGACTGGGTGGAGAACTCCCACGCCTCGACGGCGCTGTCCTACGCCGACGGCCTCGCCAAGGCCTTCGCCCTCACCGGTACGCCGGACCGGGCGGTCGTCGCCGTCGTCGGGGACGGGTCGCTGACCGGCGGCATGTGCTGGGAGGCCCTCAACACGATCGCCGGCGCGCCGGCCCGCCCGGTGATCATCGTCGTCAACGACAACGGCCGCTCCTACGCCCCGACAGTTGGCGGGCTCGCCGCGCACCTCGCCGGTCTGCGGCTCTCGCCGTCGTACGAACGCACCCTCGACCTGGTCAAGACTTCCCTGGCCCGTACGCCGGTCGTCGGCGGCCCGATCTACGAGGCGCTGCACGGCATGAAGAAGGGCGTGAAGGACCTCATCCAGCCGCAGGCGATGTTCGAAGACCTCGGCTTGAAGTACGTCGGGCCGATCGACGGTCACGACGTCGGGGCACTCGAGCAGGCGCTGCGCCACGCGCGCCGCTTCGGAGGCCCGGTGATCGTGCACTGCCTCACCGAGAAGGGGCGCGGTTACGGGCCTGCGGTCGACGACGAGGCCGATCAGTTCCACTCCGTCAACGTCATCGACCCCCTGACCGGCCGGCCGGTGTCGGTAGGCCCGCCGACCTGGACCAACGTGTTCGCGGAGGAGATGGTCGTCCTCGGCGAGCAGCGTCCCGACGTCGTCGCCATCACCGCCGCGATGCTGCGGCCGGTCGGGCTGCACCCGTTTGCCGAGCGGTTCCCGGATCGGGTCTTCGACGTCGGCATCGCCGAGCAGCATGCCGTGACCTCCGCCGCGGGCATGGCGATGGGTGGCCTGCACCCGGTTGTGTGCATCTACTCGACATTCCTCAACCGCGCGTTCGACCAGGTGCTGCTCGACGTCGCGATGCACAAGCTGCCGGTCACGTTCGTGCTCGACCGCGCGGGCATCACCGGGCCTGACGGGTCGTCGCATCACGGGATGTGGGACCTCGCGGTGCTCGGCATCGTTCCGGGGATGCGGGTCGCCGCACCCCGAGACGCCACCCGGCTGCGGCAGCTACTGCACGAGGCCGTCGACGACGACCGTGGGCCGACGGCGGTGCGGTTCCCGAAGGCGTCCGTGGACGAGGACATCCTCGCGCTCGACCGGATCGGCGACCTCGACGTGCTGCGTCGCGACCAATCCGGGGACGTGCTGATCGTGGCGGTCGGGCCGCAGGCGGCACTCGCCCTCGATGTCGCGGATCGTCTCGCCGCCCAGGGGCTGGGTGTCACGGTCGTCGACCCCCGCTGGGTCCTGCCGGTCGATGCCGCGCTGCCGGCCCTGGCGGCCGCTCACGAGCAGGTCGTGGTGATCGAGGACGGCGTCGCCGCCGGGGGCGTGGGTACGGCGATCGCCCGCGAGCTGCTCAGCCGCAACATCCGCGTCCCGCTGCGCCAGGTCGCGCTGCCGCAGGCGTTCGTCCCTCACGGGGAGCGACCGGCCCTGCTCGGCGAGCTGGGGCTGTCGGCGCAGGAGATCGCACGCGCCATCGTCGAGGCGGCCGCCGGGGCCAGCAGCGTCGCACCGGGGTGAGGATCGCCCGCACCGTCGCTGCGGCGATCGCCCTCGCCGGCATGCTCGCCGCAGGGGCCGCGCCGGCGACCGCCGGCGCGCCGAAGCGGGTGACGGCGACGCCGTACGCCGGAACCCCGACGGTCGGCGCGCTGTTCATCACCGGGCTGTTCCCGTTGCACATCTGCACCGCGAGCGTGGTCGACAGCGCCGACCGCAGCGTGATCATGACGACGGCGCACTGCATCCGCAGCGGGACCGGCGCCGGGTATGAGTTCGCCCCCGCCTTTCACGACGGGAAGGCGCCGTACGGCATGTGGCGGGTGACCGCCGCCTACGCCGCACCGGGCTGGATCCGCCACGCCGACCCGCACGACGACTTCGCGTTCCTGCTCGTGGCACCCAAGCAGGTGGATGGCAAGCGACGGACCCTGCAGAGCGTGACCGGCGGGAACCGGCTCGGGTCGACGCCTGCGGCGGGCAGCGTCGCGACCGCCTTCGGCTACCCGCTCGGGGTGGGCGGCTCCGGCCTCCGCTGCCGCGCCACGACCTACCGCAAGGGGTCCTTCGACGCGATCCGGTGCAACGGCTTCGCCGACGGCACGAGCGGCGGGCCGTGGTTGTCGGGCACGGGAAGCAGCCGCATGGTGGTCGGGCTGGTCGGCGGCCTGCACCAGGGCGGCTGCACCAAGGAGCAGCTCTACTCCCCGCCCATCGGCGAAGCAGCCCATCGCGCACTGGCGCGCGCGGGTCGGCGAGGACCAGCCGACCGTTTCCCGGTCCCGCCGAGCGACGGCTGCACGACCGGTCAGTGAGTCCGGGTCAGGCGGTCACCAGCCGGTAGCGCAGGTATCCGGCGGTGGGCTGGCCGTCGGTGACGAACCCGAGGCGCTCGAGCACCCGCCGCGACGCCGCATTGGACACGTGCACCTCCGCGTCGATCGCGCTCACCTCCGGGCACGCCCGCAGGACCTCGACCAGCTCGCCGACCGCACGGGTGCCCAGGCCACGACCGCGGCTCGGCGCCGCGAGCCCGTACCCGATCTCGACCACCCCGCCGCGCGGGGGCGCCTTGGTGCCGCACTCGCCGGCGATCCGCCCGTCGTCGTCGATGACGAGGTACTGCAGCCCGCCGCTGCGGGCGAAGCTCAGCCCGGACGCGGTGTCGTCATGCGGCCAGCCCGGCGCCGTCGGCCAGGAGCCGGTCTCGCCACGGGCGAAGGCGCCGGCCTCCGCCGCTTCGATCCGGAGCAGCCTCAACCCGGCTCGGCCATCGCGGCAGCCAGGCCCGCGCCGAGCAGCTCCACCTGCCAGGGCCTCGCCCCGCCGGCGAGCAGGAACTCGCTCACCTCGGTGACGTCCGCCGACGGCGGCGACCAGGCCAGCCGGCGCATCAGGTCGGGGGTGAGCAGGTTCTCGGTGGGGATCTTGTAGCGCTGCGACGCGTCGGCGAGGACGGTCCGGGCGCGGGCCAGCCGGCTCGCGGCGGCCGGGTCGCGATCCGGCCACCGGCTCGCCGGGGGCGGACCGTCGCCGGCGACCGCTGGCCGCGGCAGCTCGTCGTCGGGAAGGGCAAGGGCCGCGGCGATCGCCGGCCAGAGCTCGGTCGCGAGCCGCCGCGTCGTACGCCCTCCCCAGCCCGACACCTTCACGAGATCCGCCTCTGTGGCGGGGGCTGCCAACGCCGCCGCGACAATCGCGGCGTCGGTGACCACCCGACCGGGTGCGGTGTCGCGGGCGCGCGCGATCCGGTCCCGCTCGTACCAGAGCGCGCGTACGACGGCGAGCTGGCGCCGGTTGCGGATGCGGTGGATGCCACTCGTGCGCCGCCACGGGTCCTGGCGGGGGCCGGCCGGCTCGGTGGCGAGCACCGCCGCGAACTCCTCGTGCGCCCACTCGAGCTTGCCTTGCCGGGCGAGCTCGGCCTCCAGCTCGTCGCGCAGGCCAAGCAGCACTTCGACATCAAGTGCGGCGTAGCGCAGCCAGGGCTCCGGCAACGGCCGCTTCGACCAGTCGACGGCGGAGTGCTCCTTGGCCAGCCGCACGCCGAGCAGCAGCTCGACCATCGTCGCGAGGCCGACCCGCTCGTAGCCGGCGAGCCGGGCTGCGAGCTCGGTGTCGAACAGCCGCGTCGGGACCAGCCCGAGCTCGCGCATCGACGGCAGGTCCTGCGAGGCCGCGTGCACGACCCACTCCGCGTCGCCCACCGCGAGCGCCAGGCGGCGAAGGTCTCCGAACGGGATGGGATCGATCAGCAGGGTCCCGGCGCCCTCGCGGCGGATCTGGATCAGGTAGGCACGCTGCCCGTAGCGGTAGCCCGACGCTCGCTCGGCGTCGACCGCGACCGGCCCGCTGCCGGCCCGAAGCGACTCCGTCGCAACCTCGAGGTCGGCGAGGGTGTCGATGACCGGCGGGATGCCGTCGCGAGGCTCGGAGAGCAGCGGTACGTCGGGTACGGCGTCAGCCGGGTCGGACTCGACCACGTCCTCGACCGCTTCGCTCACGCCTTCGACGGTAGGGGATGCAGGAGCGAACGAGGGATGGCCGAGCTCAGCGGACCACGCCGGCGCGCATCGCCATGGCGACCATCTCCGCGCGGTCGCCGGTGCCGAGCTTGCGCGCAATGCGGGCAAGGTGGCTCTTCACGGTGAGGGCAGACAGGCCGAGCGACTCGCCGATCTCCTTGTTCGAGCGGCCGTCGGCGACCAGCTGAAGCACCTCGACCTCACGGCCGGACAGCTCGGAGACGCCGTCGTGCTGCGGGCCGCCCCGAAGCCCGGCGGCGAGCAGGGAGGCCACCGACGGGTCGGCGTAGACGCCGCCGTCGAGGACCCGCCGTACGCCGTCCGCCACGACGAGCGGGGACGCTGACTTCAGCAGGTAGCCCTGCGCGCCTGCGACGAACGCGGCGCGCACGGAGTACGGGTCGTCGGCGGCCGAGAGCACGACCAGGCGCGGCCAGCCCGCCGCGCGCAGGTCGGCGAGCAGATCGAGACCCGACCCGTCGGGAAGCCCGACGTCGAGCACGCAAAGGTCGCGCGCGCCGCCGGCGTGCGCCCGCGCCCGGGCCTCGGCGACGCTGGCCGCCTCGACCACCTCGCGGGCGCCCATCGCGGTCAGCCGCGCGGCCATCGACTCGCGCACCAGCGGGTGGTCGTCGACGACCATGGCGGTGAAGCCGGAGACCGGGTCCGGTGAAGTCGGGGATGTGCGCTCGACGACTGCGGACACCCGATCCTCCTCCTGGTCGAAACAGTGCGGCGCGATGGCTGGGCTCCGCCATGTGCCTGACCTGAGTTTTGTCGGCGCGACGACTGGCTTCCTGTAGCCCATCGGAGGGAACCGTTGCTCCAAACGGTCGACCGGCCACTCGGCTCTTCGATTGCGCCGAATGGGGGAATGGCGTCGGCAATGCCGAAGATCTGGACGAGAACAGCCGACAATCACTGACGTCATGACCGGGATGGCTTTGCGCACGATCCCGCCGACTGCCCGGCTGCGGCTGGTAGTCGTCTTCGCCGCGGCCGCGGCGGTCGCGGCCGGGATACTGACCGGTTGGGGGAGCCCGGTCAGCTATGCGCTGCCGTCGCTCGCGGCGGCCGTCCTCGGCGCTGAGCTCACCGCAGTGCACCTGGCTTTCGGCAGGCAGCGCTGGACCTTCGCCGTCACCGAGTCGGCCATCGCCGCCGCGTACGTCCACTCGACCGGCTCCTGGACCGTCGTCGCGGTCGCGGCGGGCGTCGTTGTCTCGCAGGTGCTGCGCCGCCAGGACGCGATCAGCCTGGCGGTCGTCGTCACGCGCTTCGCCGCGGCGACCGCGCTTGGCGCCGAGTCCGCCAAGGCCTTCGGGGGCGGGCTGACCGGCGCCATCGGCGGCATGGCGATCTTCTGGCTGGCCAACATCGCCCTCGCCGTCATGGCGCAGGCATGCACCTCGCAGACCAGGCTCGGCTCGCTCATCTGGACCAACGTGCCGTTCGCCGCGTTGCACTCGATCGGGGCCGTCGGCCTCGGGGTGCTTGGCGCGTGGCTTGCCGGCAACGCCCCCCTAGGGCTGTTCGCGCTCGCCATCCCCCTGGTGCTGCTCTGGATCTCCTACGACGAGCAGGCCACCCGATCTGCCGAGACCGGGCTGTTCGCCCAGCTGGCCGAGCTGCAGGAACGCGCGAGCAGCCGCTCGGTCGACGGCTCCGCCGAGGTCGTGCTGACCGCGGCGAGCCGGACCCTGGGCGCCGCCACCGTCGAGATGCTCCTGCTCGCCCACGAGGGTCCGGTGCACTACTCGGGTGACGCGGCCGGCGTGACGCGGCGCCGCGCCGACCCGGAGGCTCTCGACCAGCCGTGGGTGCTGCGCGCGCTCGCCGAGGGCGCCACGCAGACCGGGACCGACGACGACGCGCCATGGTGCGTCATGGTGGTCGGCGCCGCGGAGAGCCCGATCGCCGTGATCCGGGCTCGCCGCGAGGCAGGCAGGCCGCCGTTCGGCCGCCGGGAGGTACTGCTCGCCGGTGTGCTGGCGAGCCAGGCCGAGTCATGGCTTCGGGTGAGCGAGCCGGTCACCACATCGGGGATGTCCGGGGACGTCACGCAGGCACTCGGCGAGATCGGCGCGGACACCGCCCCCGCGCTGCAGGTGCTGCGGGACTCGGCCACCCGGCTCTCCCGGCTTGCCGCGACGGGTGACGCCGCTGCCGTGGGCGACATCGTGGACGAGCTGTACGCCGTCGAGCGGGCTGTCGCCTCGCTGCTCGGCGCGATCGCGCTGGCCGCCGAACCCGATCTGGGCAACGCGATCACCCCTGCTGACCTGCAGATGACCGGCGCTCGTCGCTTCGACGACTGGACCACCACCGGCGTGATCTCGTCATGACCGGGCGACGCCGATGAGGTGGACACGGGGGACCGGCGTCCCGCTCGCGCTTCTGGTCTTCGTCTTGACGCTGGCCGCCGCGGGCGGCGTCCTCGTCGTGTCGGTCGAGATCCTGCACGGGACGGGACACGTCTCCGGTCCGCTGTGGGAGGTGGTCCTCGCCGGCTGCCCGGCGGCGGTGACGATTGCGGTCATCGCGGCGATTGCGGAGTTCAACGTCTCCCGAGCGGTACGCCGGATGCAGGCGAGGGCCAGCGCGGTGGACGCCATGCACCGCCGGGTCCGGATGGCCGATGAGATCGCCGAGCGACACCGCAAGGCGGCCGAAACCGCCAGCGCCGGCATGTACGAGCTGCTGTCGGGCCTCGTCGGTGCCGAGGAGGCCACGCGCGGGCAGCTCGCCGCGGATCTGCACGACACCGTGGCGCAGTCGCTGACGATGGCGCGGGTGCTGCTCGACGACCACCGCAACCCGATCAGCATCGGCCGTGCTGTCGACATGGTCGCCGAGGCTGAAGAGCAGGTCCGCGCGGTCATGGCACGGACCCGGCCGCCCGCGCTGCGCGACGGCGACCTTGCTCGCGCAGTCACCGCGCTGCGCGACGACATGAAGAACCGCTACGGCCTCGAGGTGTCGCTGAGCTGGCCCGCCGAGCCGCACCCGCTTCCGCTGGTCAGTGCGATCACGGTGTACCGGTTCTTTCAGGAGGCGCTGCTCAACGTCGTGAAGCATGCCGAGGTGGACGTGGCGCGTGCCGAGCTGCAGGTCGATGACAACTGGGTGACCGCCGTCGTCGCCGACCAGGGGCTGGGGTTCCTGCCGGAAGCGGTCACCTCTGAAGGCGGCCGTCACGTCGGGCTCGGGTTGCTGCGGGAGCGGGCCCGGCTGGTCGGCGGCTCGGTCGAGGTGACCTCGTGGCGTGGCGCAGGCACGACGCTGGCGCTGAGGTTGCCGCGGCTGTCTGCCGCGACCGGGATCGCGCTGGCGACCCCGGTTGCCGCGCCGGCGCCAGAGGATGAGGGCGCGGGAGCGGGCGAGGCCAGCGCGGGCTAGCGCCCGGTGCGCTTCGCCGCGCGCCGGCGGGGGAGCGCGACGACACCGGGTGGCATGGGCGGCAGGCCGGCTGCCAGGCAGAGCACCTCGCCGAACGCGATCAGATGCGGGCCGAGCTCGCCGCGTGGCGACCACGACGCGCGCAGCTCGACATCGCAGTCGACCGGGTGCTCGCTGATTGCGCCGAAGCGCTCCGACGTCGTGCGCGTTACCGTGCCGCTCTCGGCGGTGTAGTCGGCGCCTGCCGACTCGAGTGCTTCCATCAGCCAGGTCCAGCCGATCTCCAGCAGCATCGGATCGTTGGCGATGTCCGGCTCGACGCCGGCCTGGACGTACGCCACGCACCGGGTGTCGCCGGCCCACACCTCCTGGCCCTCGGGATCGTGCAATACGACCAGCCGGCCCTCGGCGAGCTCCTCGTCGCCGGACATGACTGCTGCATGGATCGCGATCGCGTGCGGCGCGAGCCGTGGGGGCGCCGGAAGTTCGTGGACGACCAGCTCAGGACGGAGCTCTACGGCGGATAGACCGACGAGCGCCGCTCGAAAGGCAGGCGGCAGGTCGGCCGATGTCGACAGGTCCACCGACACTCGCCCACTGTAGGTGTCAGGGCGGTCCGGGACGGCGCGACACGCGCCGGGCGAGCCCGCGGCGGGACGTAGGTTGCTACGGGTGGGGATCCTGCTGGCGCTCCTGTCCAGCGCGCTGTGGGGAACCTCGGACTTCTTCGGCGGGACGCTGACCCGGAGGCGGCCCGCCCTGACAGTGGCGTCTGTCAGCGAGCTCATCGGGCTGACCGGGATTCTGATCGCCGCCCTCGCGACCGGCGCCATCTCGAGCGGCCCCGGATACGTCGGGTGGGGAGTGCTCGGAGGCGCTGCCGGCACCGCGGGAGTTCTCGCCTTCTACCAGGCGCTCGCCACCGGCACCATGGGCATCGTCGCACCGATCGCTGCCACCGGCGTCGTCGTACCCGTCGTCGTCGGATTCGCCGCGGGTGACCGCCCTTCGCCGTGGCAGGTCGCCGGGATCGTCGTCGCGATCATCGGCGTGATCCTCGCCAGCGGGCCGGAGCTGCAACGTGACGGCACGCGGGGTACGGCGAAGCGCCCGCTCGCACTCGCCGGGGTCGCGGCGATCGGCTTCGGCGTGGTCTTCGTCGCGATCAGCCACGGCGCGCAGCACAGCACGTTGATGACCCTGCTGGTCATGCGCGTGGTTGGTGTCTCGCTCATGGCGGTGCTCGCGCGGGCCACGTCGACGTCGCTGCGAGTGACCCGGGCCGAGCTTCCGTTGCTCGCTCTGGTCGGCTGCTTCGACGTCGGGGCGAACGCGACCTTCGCCTACGCGACCCGCCACGGCCTGCTGGCGGTGGTGTCGGTCCTGTCCTCGCTGTACCCGGCGATGACGGTCATCTTGGCCCGGGTGGTCCACGCCGAACGGCTGGGCCAGCTGCAGCTGGCCGGCGTCGTCGGCGCCTTGGCCGGAGTGGTCCTGATCGCGTCGTGAAACCATCGGTGCGTGCCAGGGCCTGCTGACAGCGCATTTCTCGCGGCCTGTGCCGGGTTGCCGGCTCCGCACACCCCCGTGTGGTTCATGCGCCAGGCCGGGCGGGCACTGCCGGAGTACCGCAAGGTCCGCGAGGGCGTCGGGATGCTGGAGTCCTGCCTTCGCCCCGATCTCGTCGTCGAGATCACGATGCAGCCGGTACGCCGTTACGGCGTGGACGCGGCGATCCTGTTCAGCGACATCGTCCTGCCGCTGAAGGCCGCCGGGTTCGAGCTCGACATCGTCGCCGGTGTGGGGCCGGTCGTGGCCAACCCAGTCCGGGATGCAGCTGCTGTCGCGGCGCTTCCCGAGCTCGAACCCGATCACGTCGCGCCCGTCGCGGAGGCCGTGCGCGGTCTCGTCGGCGAGCTCGGATCGACGCCACTGATCGGGTTCGCCGGCGCGCCGTTCACCCTCGCGTCCTACCTCGTCGAGGGCGGCCCGAGCCGCGACCACGCGCGTACCAAGGCCCTGATGTACGGCGACGAGGACACCTGGCACGCGTTGGCAGGTCGGCTCGCCGACCTCGCCGCGACGTTCCTGCGGGTCCAGGTCGATGCAGGGGCCAGTGCGGTCCAGCTGTTCGACTCGTGGGCCGGCTCGCTGTCCGCGGCCGACTACGAGCGCTACGTGCTGCCGCACAGCCGTCGGGTGCTCGCGGCAGTGGGGGGCGTGCCGCGCATCCACTTCGGCGTCGACACCGGCGAGCTGCTCGGGCTGATGGCGGCGGCAGGCGCGGACGTCGTCGGCGTCGACTGGCGGGTGCCCCTCGACGAGGCGGCGACCCGAGTCGGGCCGGGCATCGCTCTGCAGGGCAACCTCGACCCCGCCTCGGTCTTCGCGCCGTGGGACGCGACCGCTCGGCGGGTGCGTGCCGTGCTGGAGGCGGGTCGCCATGCCCACGGCCACATCTTCAACCTCGGGCACGGCGTCCTCCCGGACACCGATCCTGACGTGCTCACCCGGGTGGTCGAGCTCGTGCACCACGAGACGTCGAGCAGGTGAGCGACGCGCCCGTTGCCGTCATCGGCGGCGGTATCGCGGGCCTGGCCGCTGCCGATGTCCTCGCTCGCGAGGGCATCGCCGTCACGGTTCTCGAAGGCGCCCCTGAGGTCGGCGGCAAGCTCCGCACGACCGAGGTCGGCGGCATCCCGGTCGACGAAGGGGCCGAGGCGGTCCTGGTTCGCCGACCAGAGGCGCTCGAGCTGTTCGCCGCTCTCGGTCTCGACACCGAGCAGGTGGCGCCCCGAACCGCGAAGGCAGCGGTGTGGGCCCGCGGGGAGCTTCGCCCGATGCCACCCCGCACCGTCATGGGCCTGCCGAGCGATCCTGCCGCCTTGCGCGGGGTGCTGTCGGCAGCCGAGGTCGCGAGGGCCCGGGCCGATGCGTGGCTGCCCGGCCGGCCGCCGGGGGACGACGACATCGCGGTCGGGGTCTGGGCCCGCAAGCGGTTCGGCTCGGCGGTCGTCGACCGGCTGCTCGACCCGCTGCTGGGCGGGGTCTACGCCGGCCGCGCCGACGACCTCTCCCTTGCGGCGACGCTGCCGCAGGTCCCCCGCGACGAGCGGTCAGCACTTCGGGCGGTACGCCGCGCCGTACCGTCCAGTCCGCCGTCCGACCAGCCGGTGTTTGCCACCCTGCGACGCGGGCTCGGAACGCTGCCTGCCGCCCTCGCCGCCTCGGTGGGAGGCAACGGCGGTCGGGTTGAGCTCGGCGCCGTGGTGCGTGCCGTCGAGCGCACGCCGTCGGGCTGGCGCGTCGTCTACGGCGCGACCACCGCGGAGCGCGCGCTCGAGGCCGATGCCGTCGTCGTGGCGACCCCGGCGCGCCCGGCAAGCAAGCTGCTTGCGACGGTCGCGCCGACCGCTGCGACAGAGCTCGCGACGATCGAGAGCGCAAGCATGGCCATCGTCACGACCGCGTGGCGCGCCGAGGATGCCGGCCGTGGCGACATCAGTGGCTACCTCGTGCCGGCGACGTCTGGCCGCCCGGTGAAGGCGGTCACGCTCTCCTGGGCAAAGTGGCCGCATCTGAGCGCGGGCGGCGTCGTCGTGGCGCGATGCTCGCTGGGGCGTCATGGTGACACCGCGGTGCTGCAGCGCGACGACGCCGAGCTGGTCGCGGACGCCGCCGCGGAGCTCACGGCGTACGCCGGGTTCTCCGGCAGGCCGATCGACGCACGGGTCAGCCGCTGGGGTGGCGCGCTGCCGCAGTACGCGGTGGGGCACCTCGACCGGGTCCGTCGGATCCGGTCGGCGGTCGAGGCTCAGCCCGGCCTGGCGGTGTGCGGTGCGACCTATGACGGCGTGGGGATCCCGGCCTGCATCGGCACCGGTCAGCGCGCGGCCAGGCAGGTGCTCTCCTACCTCAGGAGCCTCGAATCGCGGTGATGCCCGAGCGGGTCGGCACGAAGACGTGGTTGCCGTCGACCACCTCGGAGGGGAAGGTGGGCAGCGAGCCGCTGATCGGCACGCTGGTGACCACCTGTCCTGTCGCGAGCGAGAGCACCTTCAAGCTCCCGGAGTTGCGGTCGGCGACGAAGACGCGCTTGCCCGCCACGACCGGCGAGCCGAAGATCCCGTCCGCTGACCAGCGCCACGTCAACGAGTCGGCGCCGACGGACAGGGCGCGGACGCCGCTGGTACACGGCATGATCGCGAGGCTTCCCGTGGTGGCACCGCCGCCGAAGGCCTGACACCCGGAGGCCGTGGCCAGCTGGCCGCCGATGCCGCCGAGGTTCGGGGAGAGCAGGTAGACCGTGCCTCGCTTGCCGGCGATGACGATGCGGCTCCCGACCGGCAGGGGAGACGACGACCCGAGGTCGAGGTCCGCGGCGTTGTCCTGCGCCCAGGTCGACGGCGCGAAGACGGCGAGCCGCCGCATCGACGCCGGCGCCAGCTCGGTGACCGAGTCGCTGCGGTCCCACCCGCCCGAGGTGGACGCGCCGTTGCCGGCTGCGACGTAGACGTTGCCGGTCGGGCCGACAACGGGACCCGCGGGCGACCACATGCCCGCCTCGCGGGCGGTCGGCACCGCGTAGTGCGGCGTCCGGCCCTTGCCGTCCGTCGCGATGGACATGGCATAGCCGACGTAGTTGCCGCAGTCGCCGTCGTGCCCGCCGTACGTCACGATCACCCGGTGGTCGACCACCAGCAGGGCGGACCGTTGCTGCTCCGCGTTCATGTCGCGGCCGCGGATGTCGCCGCTGCGGTGCCAGCGTCGGTGTCCCGTCTTCGCCGACAGCGCCCACACGGTGTGGTGTCCGCTCGGCGAGGTGTCGACGACGAACACCGATCCGGTCGCCGGGTCGTAGGCCGGGCTGCCCGTGATGCCGAGCGGGTCGATGTCGCCGCACGGCTGGCTCGACAGCGGTTCGGCGAGGGCGAGCTTCTGGTGCCAGAGGATCTTGCCGGTCTGCGGGTTGAGCCCGTACACCGAGTTGCGCTCCGTGGCGGCGATCAGCACCCCGTCTGCGATCACCGGCTCGCTCCACACGCCGCCGTCGAGCTTGCGGGTCCACGCTGCATGCAGCGGAAGCCTGACCGAGCCCTGCGCAAGGCCGGACTTCGCCGGCGTGCGGTGGTAGTTCGGCCAGTCGGTGAAGTGAGACGCCGGCCCGGCGCTCGGCTTCTGCGGAGTGACTGACGCCGTACTCGAGCATGCCGCGACAGCGGCCAGCGAGACGGCGACGACGGCTGTCGAGGTACGGCGCATGGCTTGAGTGTTACCCGCGGGGCGAGAATGGAAGACATGGCGGACCAGCGCTCCCCGGGCAAGCGGGCCAAGGATCTCAACGAGGTCATCAGCTACACGATGTGGTCGGTGTTCAAGGTCGCCGACCGGCTGCCCGACGACGGCCGCGAAGCGGTGACTCGCGATCTGGACACGCTGCTCGAGCAACTCGACGAGAAGGGCGTCATCACCCGCGGTCTGTACGACGTCAGTGGGTTCCGCGCCGATGCCGACTTCATGATCTGGTGGGTGGCGCCGAGTTCGGACGACCTGCAGGAGGCGTGGTCGCGCTTCCGCGGCAGCGCGCTCGGACGCTCGTGCGAGCCCGTGTGGTCGGCGATGGCGCTGCACCGGCCTGCGGAGTTCAACAAGAGCCACGTGCCGGCCTACCTCGCGGGTGAGGAGCCGAAGCGATACGTCAGCGTCTACCCGTTCAACCGGTCCTACGAGTGGTACCTGTTGCCCGAGGACGAGCGGCGCTTCATGCTCGCCGAGCACGGCAAGATGGCCCGGGAGTACCCCGACGTCCGCGCAAACACCGTCGCCTCCTTCGCGCTCGGCGACTACGAGTGGGTGCTGGCCTTCGAGGCGGACGAGCTGCATCGCATTGTCGACCTGATGCGCGAGCTGCGGGCCGCGACCGCCCGCCGCCACACCCGCCTGGAGATCCCGTTCTACCCGGGCGCGCGCAAGTCAGCGAGCGAGCTCGTCGCCGCCCTGCCCTGACCGCACCCCCCAAGTCGCCGAGCAATGAGTCGCCGAGCCCAACGCAGGTGGCGTAAATCCGCGCGTGTTACGCCACCTGCGTAGGGCTCGGCGAGGTCATTCCGCCGGGTCGAAGGACAGGCTGAGCGAGTTCATGCAGTAGCGCTCGCCGGTGGGGGTCTGCGGCGCGTCGTCGAACACGTGGCCGAGATGCGATCCGCACCTCTTGCAGCGGACCTCGACCCGGACCATCCCGTGGCTGCGATCCTCGATCAGCTCGACGGCGTCCGAGCTCGCGGGGTCGTAGAACGACGGCCACCCGCTGCCCGACTCGAACTTGGTGTCGCTCTTGAACAGCTCGTTGCCGCAGGCCCGGCAGCGGAAGATCCCGGTGCGGTGCTCGTGCAGCAGCGGCCCGGTGCCGGGCCGCTCGGTGCCCGCCTCGCGCAGCACGGCGTACTCCTCGGGGGAGAGCTCGGCGCGCCACTCCTCGTCGGTCTTCTCGACTTCGTGTCCCATCCTTCGATGCTGTCACGGACCCCGCACGGCCGATACCGTCCGAGGCATGGCTTCCCCGTTCGTCGAGGTTGAGGTCGAGGGCCGCACGGTCAAGGTCACCAACCCTGACCGCGTGTACTTCCCGGCGATCGGCGCGACGAAGCTCGACGTCGTCAACTACTACCTGTCGGTCGGCGAGGGCATTGTCCGGGCGCTCTACGAGCGGCCCTGCATGCTGCACCGCTATCCCGAAGGCGTGCAGGGCGCCGAGGGCGAGAAGATCTACCAGAAGCGCATCCCCAAGGGCGCGCCGGACTGGATCCAGACCGCGGAGGTGTCGTTCCCCTCCGGCCGCACCGCCGACGAGCTGTGCGTCACCGAGCTCGGCGCGGTCGCATGGGCGGTGCAGATGTCGACGGTCGAGTTCCACCCGTGGCACACCCGGTGCACCGCCGTGGAGCAGCCCGACGAGCTGCGCATCGACCTCGACCCTCAGCCGGGCACCGGGTTCGCCGACGCGAAGCGGGTCGCGGGAATCGTCCACGAGGTGCTCGACGAGCTCGGCGCGGTCGGCTGGCCGAAGACGTCGGGCAACCGCGGCGTGCACATCTACGTGCGGATCAAGCCCGACTACGGCTTCCGAGAGGTACGGCGGGCGGCGCTTGCCTTCGCCCGCGAGGTGGAGCGGCGGGCACCCGACCAGGTGACGACGGCGTGGTGGAAGGAAGAGCGCGGCGAGCGGATCTTCGTGGACTTCAACCAGAACGCGAAGGACCGGACGATCGCGGCGGCGTACTCGCTTCGCGGCTTCGCCCACGCACCCGCGTCGGCGCCGGTGACGTGGGACGAGCTGCCCGATGTGGAGACGGAGGACTTCACGATCAACACGCTGCCGAAGCGCTTCGCCGAGTTCGGTGACGTCCATGCCGGCATCGACGACGCGGTCTTCGGCATCGAGCCGCTGCTGGAGTGGGCCGACCGCGACGAGACCGACCACGGGCTCGGAGACGCGCCGTACCCGCCGAACTACCCGAAGATGCCGGGGGAGCCGCCGCGCGTCCAGCCGTCCAAGATGAACGCCGCGAACTGGCAAACCTACGGCGAATAGCGCCAGAAATGGGCGAGGACGCACTCGCCGGGTCCGACCTCCGGGGGGAGGGGTCGGACGAGCCGGATCGGTAGCTACACCGGCGAGTGCGTCCTGCTGTTCGTACCTAATAGCCGGAACCTGAAGGCGTGCTGAACTTTGCCTGGGACTAGGCCCCGAACACCTCTTCGATCGCGCACTTCAGCGGGCGCTCCAGCTGGGCGAAGGTGCAGCTGCGGGGCTCCCGGTCGGTGCGCCAGCGCCGGAACTGGGCGGTGTGGCGGAACCGGTGGCCCTCCATCTGGTCATAGGCGACCTCGACCACCCACTCGGGTCGCAGCGGCTCGAAGCTCATGTCCTTGCCCGCGTTCCACCGGTTAGGCGTGCCGCCGGGCCCCCACTCGCTGCCGATCCACGGGTGGTCCTTCTCGGCGTTCTCCCGTAGCGGGGCGAGCTCCTCGACGAGCTCCGCCCGCCGCTTCATCGGGAACGAGGCCGCCACGCCGACGTGGCGCAGCTGATCCCCGTCGTACAGGCCGAGGATCAGCGACCCGACGATCGGGCCGCTCTTGTGCCAGCGGAAGCCGGCGAGGACGCAGTCGGCCGTGCGGGCGTGCTTGATCTTGAACATCACCCGCTTGTCGGGTTGGTAGGTCAGATCGAGGCCCTTGGCGACCACGCCGTCGAGCCCAGCGCCTTCGAAGTCGGTGAACCAGCGCTTGGCCTCGGCCAGGTCCCGGGTCGCGGCGGTGACGTGTACGTCGGCGGTGCGCGTGACGGCTGCCTCGAGCCGCGCCCGGCGCTCGCTGAACGGCGTACCCATGAGCGACTCGTCGCCGACGGCGAGCAGGTCGAACGCGACGAAATGGGCGGGGGTCTCGACCGCGAGCTTGCGGACGCGCGAGTCGGCCGGATGGATCCGCTGCTGCAGGACCTCGAACTCGAGACGCCCGCCGAGCGGTACGACGATCTCGCCGTCGACGACGCACTTGTCCGGCAGCGCCGCCTTGACCGACTCCACGACCTCGGGGAAGTACCGCGTCATCGGCTTCTCGTTGCGGGATCCGACCTCTACCTCGTCGCCGTCGCGGAAGATGATCGAGCGGAAGCCGTCCCACTTCGGCTCGTACAGGAACCCGCCCTCCGGGACCTCCGGAACCGCCTTGGCCAGCATGGGCGAGACGGGCGGCATCACCGGCAGCTTCACACCGGTGATTCCACCACCTTGTGAGGCCGCCGCCGCAGCCGGACGCGGCGGCGGCCTCACAACCTCAGAAGGCGGCTACTCCGTGGGGCGAGCCCCAGCCGGTGGGTCCGTCCCAGCCGACTCGCGCTGCGCACCACTGCGTCGTGGGACACGAGCCGTTGCTGCCGCTCGTGACGTCCCACAGGCTGGCAGCGGTCTCGTGGCTCCATAGGTACGAGCCGTCCTCGACGTCGGCGGTGTTGCCGGCGAGCGCGAACGTCGCCGCGATGATCGGCGACGAGGCGCTGGTCCCGCCGAACGTCAGCCAGCCGGCCGCGGACTCATACGGCGTGCTGTCGTAGACCGCGACCCCGGTCTGCGGATCCGCGACGGCGGACACGTCGGCAACTGCCCGCCCGGCGCAGCCGGTCGTCGTCGCCAGCTGCCACGTAGTCGTGTTGAGCGTCGAGCAGCCGCTGCCGCTGGAATCCCAGGCGCTCTCGGTGAAGCCACGGCTTGACCGCGACCGGGTCAGCGTCGTGCCGCCGACCGCGGTGACCCACTTGCTGCTGGCCGGGTACGAGACGCCGTACCCGTTGTCGCCCGCCGATGCCGTCACCGCAACTCCGGCGTGGTGGTAGTAGCGGCCGTACGTCGCGTCTTTCGCGTCCGGACCGCCGTAGCTGTTGCTGACCGCGTCGGCTCCCTCCGCGACCGCCGTGTCGACTGCGGTCCCGAGATTCGTCATCGAGGCGCTGTCCGCTTCGACCAGCAGAATCGAGCAGCGCGGGCACACCGCCGACACCATGTCCAGGTCGAGGCTGATCTCCTCGGCCCAGCCGGGATCGGCGGGCGGGTAGTCGCTGCCGCCGCTCTGGTCGATCTTGCGGAAGCAGCCGTCGGCGGTCGTGCACGGCGGCAGGCCGTACTGCGCGCGGTAGACGCCGAGATCCGCCTCGGCGGTCGGGTCGTCGTAGGCATCGACGATCGCCACCGTCTCGCCGTCGCCGTTCGTCGCGGCGGGTAGTGCATACGCGGCCTGGAGATCGGCGGGCCCGTAGCCGATCGGAGCGCTCGCCCGGTGGAGGTGGCTGCGGACGAGATGGTCGACGCGGATCGCGAAGCATCGTGCTCGAGCCGTCCCGGCGTGCTTGCACACGACCTGGTCGCGCGTCGTTTTCGGCGCGGCGGCATGCGCCGAGGTGGCGAGCGGCGCCGCGGCGATGGCGATGGCCGTGCTCATCGCGGCGATGGTGGCGGTACGGATCGAGGGCACAGACAACCTCCGGTCGGGTGGGATCAACCGGAGCAGGCTCGCTGCCCAGTGCCTGCCTCGTCAGCGCTGACTCCGCAGGCTGTGCATAGAGTGCGACCCATGGCGGTCAAACTTGTCGTCCTCTACACCCAGCCCGACGACGCTGAGGCGTTCGACGATCACTACCTGCGCGAGCACATGACGGGTGTGGCGGCGATCCCCGGGCTGCAGCGCGCCGAGAGCGGCCGGTTCGTCGCCGCGGCCGACGGCGGTGAGCTGAGCTGGTACCGCATCGCCGAGCTGTGGTTCGACGACGAGGCTGCGCTGCAGAGCGCGCTCGGGTCCGAGCAGGGTCAGGCCACCGCGGCGGACTACGGGGCGATCGCGCCGCCCGGGTCGCGGCTGTTCGTCGTCGCCGTCGACTGACCCACGTACGGCGGCGCCGCGACTGGGCGCCGCTACCGGCCGACCAGGCCTCGGGCGTTCGTCTCGCCGTACGTGTCGCGGACCCCGCCTGCTGGTACGACGACATGCTGGCCCGGTCGCAGCCTGACGGGTGCACCCCACGTACGCCCGCCGAGCCGGTGGGCCTGCAGAGTCGCGACGACGTCGCCAGCTCCGTCGAGGATCTGAATCTCGGCGCTCGCCAGATGACCTCGAGTCACCCACGGCTGGAAGCTGCAGGTCTCGCAGATCACGCTGGTGTTGGGCTTGCCGGTGCCGCCGCCGTTGTCTTTGTAGAAGCCATCCAGCGCCGGCGGGACATGGATCGGTTGTCGCGGGTAGCGGATCGGCGCCACGGTGAACGACGCGGTCCCGTCGTGGGCTCGCAGGTCGCGGATCCTGATGCCTCGCCACGGCCTGACTCGGAATGCCCGCGAGTCGAGGTGGTAGGCCTGCTTCTTGCCGTCGAGGTGGATGTCGCCGTCGATCACGAAGCGGTACTGCCCGTCCGGCACCTGCCCGCCGGGGACGTCTGCCCGCGGGTAGGAGTCGAAGACCTCCATCGAGGCAGTCCAGGTCCAACGCTGCCGCCCGGTCAGCTCGTTGAGGGCAGCCGTCGTCAGCGCCGGGCGTCGGTCCAGCACGACCTGGATCTGCCCGCTCTGGTCGGCGTAGGGCCGCCATGCCCCGTCGACCTTGCGCTGCACGGTCACCGTCGGGTCGTCGGTCCAGTTGTCGCCGCCGACCCAGGTGACGGTGGCGTCGTCGAAGCGGGTGAGGTTCCTCGGCTGTGCGATCACCTTCGCGGGCCCGGCGCTGTTCGGGACCCGGGCGTCCCAGAGGCGGTACTCGGCCGAGCTGATCCGGCCCAGGACGACGGCCTCCGATGACTGCCGGGCCTCGTCGAGCGTCGCGATCGGGTCGGTCGGCTGGGTCGGGATCGGCGCGCCGCACATCAGGTGGGCAGCCATCCCGAGCAGGTTGGTGACGTAGTAGTCGGCGCTGTGCGGGCCGTACGCCGTCAGGGCCTTGCGGTAGGAGTCGCGGGCTTCGTACTCGCGGTAGGAGACGGTGTAGCCGTTGTAGTCGCCGGTGTGCCCGAGCGCGACCGACAGCCGGTAGCCGGGACAGCTCGCGTACTTGCCGGCGCCGAGCTCGGTGTGGGTGAAGTTGCCCTTGATCGCGGCGTCGGACAGCGGCTCGGAGTCGGCTTTCGTGAGATAGCTCAGCGTGTTCCACCCGGCGCCGTTGTTGTTGATCTCGGCTTCCATGTGCCGGTACGCCGCGGTGGGGACGGTCAGCCGCGCGATGCCGATCGGGTCTCGCGGGTCCGGGCAGGAGTAGTCGCTGGTGCCGGACCGGTAGCAGGCGCGGACCGGTTTCTTCGGCAGGCCGTTGTCGTAGCCGACCGGCCAACCTTCGTCGACATCGGCCTGGTTGCCGTAGTCGAAGCCGTCCCACTCGTTCCCCGTCTTGCGGTCGGTGCGGGTCTCGAAGTTGCGGGTGAGATCAGCCTGCGGCTCGCAGGCGCACGAGCCGAGCAGGATCCCGCCGATCCGCACCGCCTGCAGCTTGAGGCGCAGGTTCTCCTCGACCAGCAGTGCTGAGGGCGCGTCGTAGTTGTCGGGGATCGGCAGCCCTGCCGCCTTGAGCTGGTGGAACAGCTTCGGCGACAGCGGCAGCGTCGGAACGCCGACGTCGGTCATCCGCTCGCAGTCGGGCAGGCCCACGACCGGCAGGCCGACGTTGCCGCTGAACGTCGCGGTGCTTCGGCAGTTGCTGACCGACGGGTACGGGTGGCTCAGCGGGCCGGCGTACCAGCGGGTGAGCATCGCGACCGTCGGGTTCGTCCGGTACGGCGCATCCACCCGGATGCCGTTGTGCGCGCCGCCGATCGCCCGCCAGGCGGCGATCGCGTGCTCGAAGAGCAGGTGCGCGCCGCGCTCGGCCTGCGCATAGCCCATGTGTCCGTAGATCTCGTAGACCGTCTGGCCGTGGTCTTTCAGGGTCGGGATGTGGCCGGGCGGGTAGGCGTGCTCGTACGGTCCTTCGGCGGACCCGACGCCGCCCTGGCTGAAGACCATGGGCGCGTGGGTGGCGTCCGTCATGTAGCGCATGAACGGCGCCATCCAGTCCTCGCTGATGAGGTCGTACTCATCGAGGGACTCGCCGTGCTCGGCGTAGTCGACCCAGGTCGCCAGCGGGATCGGATGCGACGGGTCGGTCATGTCGTCGAAGCGCATGACCGTGAGCTCGTGATCGTTGTCCTCCTGGGGGTAGCCGGTGGGCGAGCCGTCCTCGTTGACGTCGGCGCCCGCGATGTTTCCCTGGAAGCCCGCGAACTGCACGGTGGTCGCGCCCACCCGGGCCGGCCGCATCGCGGCGTAGGCCTGCTCGATCGCCGTCGCCATCTGACGTGCCTGGTACTCGAACATCCGCAGGTCCATGACGTCCTGGAAGAGCCAGACGCCGGCAGCGGGCGTGGAGTAGTACGGCGAGGAGTGGTCGTGCAGCGCCGACAGCAGGATGTGGTCGTAGGTGACCGGGCTGTGGGCGGCGGCGAGGATCTGGCCGACCCGGCGCACCAGCATGTCCTGGGCGAGGTAGTTGTCGTCACGCACCAGCGCGACGGGCGCGTCGCCGCTGCCGTCCTGCAGCACGATCGCGCTGATCGACAGCCGGGAGGCCACGCCGTACGACGATCGCTTGAGGACCGAGGCGACGTTGGGATCCCACTCACCCTCGATGTCCTTCGGTCCCACCTGGCTGGCGTACTGCCCCGCGGAGGCGCCCACATGCCAGGTCGCGTCCACCACCGCGGCACCGGCCCGGAGGCCGTGCCAGCCGCCGCTGCCCGGTCGCACGGCGCGCGCTGACGCGGCGGTTGCGTCGGACAAGCCGATGGCCGCACCGAGCAGGAGGGGCACGGCGGCGACGGCTGCGGTAACCGCTCGTCGCATGCGGCAGGACTTCGCCGCCGCGCGGGCGAAACCTCTCCGGATGCGACGTCGACCCGCCATTGCCGTGCTCGCTGCCGCCGTCTGCGCGGGGTCTTTCACCCCTGCCGCCCTCGCGTCGGCCCGGACCGTCGCGCAGCCCGCTGGTCAGGCGATCTACCTCGTCGGCGGCGCGGCCGAGTCGATCAACCCGACGCCCGCGATGCTGGCGCACAAGGACTTCTACCTCGGCGGCTACGGCTTCGGCGACGACAAGATCGCGGGCAAGTTCCAGATCCCGGACACCGTCGGACGCTATGCGACCGGCATTCTCGGCGACGGCTCGCACAGCCGGGCGATCATGTTCAGCGACCGGCGCCACACGATCGCCTTCGCCCAGATCGAGACGCAGGGCTACTTCATCGCCTACAAGCAGGGCCCGTTCGGGATCGAGGACATCCGCAAGGACGCTGCCGCACAGATCGCGAAGCTTGCCGCCAAGGAGCCCGGGCACGCGCCGGTGCCGACCGCGGCGGAGATCCTCGTCGACTCCGACCACACCCACGGCGGACCCGACACTGTCGGGGTCTGGGGCGGCGACCCGACGTCGTACCTCGAGCTCGTCCGTGACCGCACGGTGAAGGCGCTGGTCGAGGCCTGGCAGGCAATGCGTCCGGCGACACTCACGTACGGCGTCGCGCATGCCGGCGTCGCTGGGGAGACCAAGGAGTACCCGCCGAGCGTCAACGGCGACCCGCTGCTGACCAACCAGTTCTCCAGCGACCCGCGCAACCAGGCGATGGACGACGAGATCCGGGTGATCCAGGCCCACGACCCGAAGACCGGCAAGGTGCTCGACACCTACACCAACTACTCCTCGCACCCCACCGTGCTGGACTCCGACAACACCTACGTCACCGGCGACTACGTCGGGCGCCTCGACGACGCGATGACGAGAGCGTTCGGCGGGTTCGCCATGGACCAGGTCGGGACCCTCGGTCGTACTCAGCCCAACCGCGCCGAGTGCCTCAAACCGCACCTGAAGGCGTTCAAGGCCAGGCAGCTGTGCGAGCTCGACGAGTACGCCGGACGGGTGCTGCTCGGGGTCGAGTACGCCATCCGGCACTCGCAGCCGGTGCGCGGACCCGCGACGGTCGGGATGTCCAGCTACCTGATCGAGGACCTGATCGACTCACCGGTGCTGCTGGGAGTGGAGTACGCCGGCTCGCTCGTCGGTGCACCCGGTGCCCGAGCTCTCGGCTATCCCTGGTTCACCGCGAATCTCCTCGGCACGACGACGTTCTCCGGTCACATCGGCGACCTGCTGGTCAGCGGCGGGCCGGGGGAGATGTATCCGCAGATCGTGCAGACCGTCCGCCGGGACGTGCCCGGGATGCAGGGCTACCTCAACATCGGGACGGCGGGCGACTTCTTGGGCTATCTGATCGCGCCGCTGTCGTCCTATCCCGAGCCGATTCGCCGGTCGCTGCTCTCGGGTGACCCGCCGCCGGCGGGGGACCCCTCCTGCAAGGTGCTCGGCGTCTCGATCGGTTGCCCCGACCCGGTCGGCAACGACAACTTCTTCTTCAACGTCTCGTTCACGCTCGGCACCCGCGTCGAGTGCTCGCTGCTGCGCGGGGCGGCCGACACCCTGGGCAAGCCTGGCTCGACGTACCTGTCGAAAGACGGTGCGTGCCCGCTGTTCGCCAACGACTTGCTGAACGCCCCGGGCGCGGACACGAAGTTCCCGGCCGAACCAGACGAGAGCAAGACCGACCCCCACATGTGAGAGCGCATGGCACATAGGTACTGCTCTAGCGATACCGGTGGCACATGCGTATCGCCATAGCAATACGCATGTGCCATGTGCTCGGGGGTCGGGCTAGCCGACTTTGGGAGTCGCGCGCTCCAGGATCGCGGCCGTGTCGGCCGAGGGCGGCAGCGTCCCGAACGCATGGCCCCAGTCGCCGCCGAGCCGCGACGCGCAAAACGCGTCCGCAACGAAGTGCGGCGCGAACCTCACCAGCAGCGAGCCCTGCAGCACCAGCGCCATCCGCTCGACCACGCGCCGGGCCCGTACCTCGATGTCGGCGGTGTCGGCGAGCTCCGCCTCGAGCGCTTTGGTTGCGGCATCGAGGCGGGCATCGGCGCCGTGGGCGAGGGCGACCTCGTCGCGGAACGCTTCCCACGCCTCGGGGGTCCGGGCCAGGCCGCGCAGCACGTCGAGGACGTTGACGTTGCCCGAGCCCTCCCAGATCGAGTTCAGCGGAGCCTCGCGGTAGATCTGCGCCATGGGGAAGTCCTCGACGAACCCGTTGCCGCCGAAGCACTCCAGCGCCTCGGCCGCGACGGCCGGACCGCGCTTGCAGACCCAGTACTTGCCGACGGCGAGGCCGACCCGCTTGAAGGCGGATTCCTCGTCGTCGACCGCCGCCGCGAGCCGGGTCATGAGGGTCGTCGCGGCCTCGGACTCGATCGCCAGATCGGCAAGCACCATCCGCATCAGCGGCTGATCGGCGAGGTAGCGGCCGAACGCCTGGCGATGACGGGCGTGGTGGGTCGCCTGCGCGACGGCTTCGCGCATCAGCGTCGCGGTACCGATCACGCAGTCGAGCCGCGTCGAAGTGACCATCTCGATGATGGTGCGTACGCCGGCGCCCTCGTCGCCGAGTCGCCAGCCCACGGTGTCGTCGAACTCGGGCTCGCTCGACGCGTTGGACTTGTTTCCCAGCTTGTCCTTCAGCCGCTGGATCCGGAACGTGTTGCGGGTCCCGTCGGGCAGGATCCTCGGTACGACGAAACAGGTCAGCCCGCCGGGCGCTTGGGCCAGCACGAGGAACACGTCGCACATCGGTGCCGACGTGAACCACTTGTGGCCGGTCAGCCGGTAGGTGCCATCGGTGGCCGGCGTCGCGACGGTGGTGTTGGTACGGACGTCGGAGCCGCCCTGCTTCTCCGTCATGCCCATCCCGGCCAGGCACCCGGCCTTCTCGGCAGGCACCCGAAGACCCGGGTCGTAGGTGCGCGACATCAGGCGCGGTTCCCACTCCGCCGCAAGCGCAGCGTCTGCGCGCAGGGCCGGCACCGCCGCATGGGTCATCGAGATCGGGCAGCCGTGGCCACCCTCGGTGTGGGACCAGACCGCGAACGCCGCAGCCCGGGCGACATGGGCGCCAGGCTTCGGATCGGTCCACGAGCTCGAGTGCAAACCGCTCTCGATCGCGACGGTCATCAGCTCATGCCACGCCGGGTGGAACTCGACCTCGTCGATGCGGTGCCCGTAGCGGTCGTGGGTGACCAGCCGGGGCGGGTAGACGTTCGCCAGGCGTCCCCACTCCTGGGCCTGCGCGCTGCCGGCGCGGTGCCCGAGGTCGGTCAGCAGGTCAAGCGCCCACGCCGCCTGATGCCGCTGAACTCCCTCGACCAGAGCCAGGTCGGTGGTGAAGACGTCGTAGTCGACGAGGGGCGGCGGCTGGTTGGTGACCAGGTGGGTGTCGGCCATGGCAACAGTGAAGCAGGATCTTCGGCCCAGATCGCCGTACGGTTTCGTGATGGCGACCGTCCGCGAGCTCGCCATGTCGACCCTCCGCCGCGCCTGGCACGACCGCGTGCTCGGACTGTCCGCGGAGGCCGGGTTCTGGCAGCTGCTGTCGCTGCCGTCGCTGATCCTCGCCGTCCTCGGGGTGATCGGCTACTTCAACGGGCTGCTCGGAGCAGACAACCTCGACCGGCTGCAGAACTCGATCGAGAGAGGCCTGCGGCACGTCATCGTGCCGAGCGCGGTCAACTCGACGGTGGCTCCGGCGCTGCACCGGATCCTGTTCAACGGCCGGGCCGATGTCGTCTCGATCAGCTTCGTGGTGTCGTTGTGGACCGGCTCGTCGGCGATGGCGACCTTCGTCAACACGATCACGATCGCCTACGGGCTGCGCAGCCACCGCGGCGCGGTGCGAAGCCGGCTGCTGGCGCTCCGGATGTACCTGATCTTCGTCCTGGGACTGATCGTGCTGCTCCCGTTGCTGGTCCTGGGCCCCGGAGCTGTCGAGTCCGCCTTCCCGTCGCGGCTTCACGCTGCGGTGCACGCGTTCGTCGAAGTCGGCTTCTGGCCGGTGCTCATCCTGCTGTCGCTGGCGCTGATCGCCACGCTGTACCACCAGGCTCTGCCGGTCCGGACACAGTGGCGCCGGGCGCTGCCGGGAGCGCTGCTGGCAGTGCTGTTCTGGGTGGCGAGCTCGACGCTGCTGCGTGCATGGCTGGACTGGGCGTTTCGCAAGACCGCGACGTACGGCCCGCTGTCGGCGCCCGTCGCCGTACTGCTGTTCCTGTACCTCACCGCCCTCGCGATCCTGCTCGGGGCGGAGCTGAACGCGGAGATCGATCGGCTCTGGCCTCGCCCCGAGACCGCGGACGCAAGAGAGGGCCTCTAGGCTCTAGGCAAGGGTTCGACCGAGGAGGACGCATGGCCGGCCAGTCCGGTGGGCACAACGCATCGCTCGCGATCTGGCTGACGGTGTACGTCGCCATTGCAGGCACGATCGTCGGCGGGATTGCGCTGATCTACTGGAACTGGCCGCTGTTCTGGGTCGGGATCGGGCTTTTCGTCCTCGGCTGCCTCGCCGGCTACTTCGCCGGGATCATGGAGGCCGTCTCGGAGTTCGGCGCCGCCACCGACAGCAAGTAGCAGCTCTGACCACGCGCCTCGCTTGACCAGGCGGTTCGCGCTCGTCGCTGCTCTCGCGCTGCTCGCCGCCGGCGCGTGCTCCACGTCGACCGGCACCACCCCCGGTCGCGGCCTCGGTGCCACGCCGTCACCGCAAGCGGCGAGCCTGCCGCGCCTCGCCCTGCAGCTCGCCGCAGAGGACAGTCGGCCCGCGCGACGCGCGACCTACCTCGTGCCGTTGCTGCGGCTGCGCCGGGTGTGCAAGGCGAACTCGCCACCGGACGTCGTGGCGGTCGTCGAGAGCCTCGCCAAGCCGCTGCAGGCGACCGGCGTGATCGGCGCGCCGCGTGCCGCGGCCGAGGCGGTCCTCGCCTCCGATGCCTTCCCGGGCGAGAGATGCGACCGGTTGGCGGCGCGCCTGGCGGCCGAGATCACCAGGCCGCCGGCGAGCCCGGCCGGAAGCTGGAACGCGCAGACGACGTACCTGCACTTCTCTCCGCCACTGACCGCCGAGATCGCGCTCGCCGCTATCCGGCACGCCGTCTTGCCAGGGCCGGAGCACCTGGTCTACGCGCTCACCGCAGCGCAGTGCCAGCAGGCGGTCTACCTCGGGCCGCAGCTGGCGAAGCGCACCGGAAGCTCGTCGCTCGGCGCGTTCGTCGAGCTCACCTCAGGACGGGGTGCCGGGCGTACGCGGTACGCCGCCAGACGCGTCGACGAGGCACGGATCACGGTGCTCGGCGCCATCGGCGGGGAGCCCTGCACCTGATCGGCGGAGATTACTCGCGCTGATTCTGGTGATCAATCCCGTGAATCGATCGGGAGGTTGTCATGTTGCTGGTACTCGCTTTGGTGTTGCTGCTCCTCTTCGGAGGCCTCGGGTTCGTGGCGCACGTGCTGTGGCTCGGCCTGATCCTCGCCGTGATCATCGGTATCGCGCACGCCTTCACCCGTCGTGCCTGACACCAAGACCGACCCGCATCGCCTGCCGAGCCCCAGCGTGGCTGAGGCGAAGCAGGCACAGAAGGCTCAGTTCATCCCGGCCTGGGCCATGGTGGGGATCGCGCTTGTGATCGTCGCCGTCGTGCTGCTCGCCGTCTTGGGCTAGCGCTACGCCTGCATCTGGCTACGCTCAGCCTGGACGGCGGGCCGCGGCGTGCGGCCCCGGCCGTCGGGAGGGGCACATGTTCTGCTCACAGTGCGGCACGCCGGCGGTGCCCGGAGCGCAGTTCTGCGCGAGCTGCGGGGCAAGCCTTGCAGGCGCGTCACCTGCCGCGGCCGGGTCGGTCCTGACCTCGACCAGCGCCGAAGCGCCCGCGCGCACGGGTGCGGCGGTGCCGCTGGGCGGGACGGCGCAGGCGACGAGCGATCTGCGCGACCGCAGCCTGGTGCTCTGGGCCCTCGCCGTGATCGCCGCGATCGTGGTCGTCGTGCTGCTCGCGGCACACTACGGATAGAGCTCTCAGGCGGATGCCGGCGTGCCGACCACGCGGTTTCGGCCTTGGGCCTTGGCTTCGTACAGGGCGGCATCGGCCGCGGCGAACAGGTCCCGCTTGCCGTCCCCACTCGATGGATACTCGGCAACCCCGATCGAGAGTGTCGGGAAGGGCTGCAGGACGCCGCCGGCGGTCTCCCCACGCCGCTGCCACTCGGCAGCGAGGTGCTGAGCGCGGCTGATGCCGTCTGCGAGTGAGGTGTCGGGCATGATCACGACGAACTCCTCGCCGCCGAATCGCGCCACCACGTCCTCGCCGCGGGTTGACTCCAGCAGGAAGCGACCGAGGTTGCGAAGCACGACATCGCCGCCGTGGTGCCCGTACGTGTCGTTGAAGAGCTTGAAGTGGTCGAGATCCATCACCGCGACGCAGAGCTGCTGCTTCCGGCGGCGGGCACGTTCGAGCTCGCGGTCGAAGGACTCGTCGAGGAAGCGCCGGTTGAACAGCCCGGTGAGCGCATCGCGGATCGACTGATCCCGCAGCGTGTCGCGCAGCCGGATGTTCGCCAGGGTGAGGCTCCACTGATCGCGGACGAGATTCGCCAGTTCCTCGATGCGGTGCAGGGCCGGCGGCGCGTCATCGTGTGAGGCGACGCGGACGTGAACGACACCGATCGCCTCGTTCTGCGCGATCAACGGCACGCACACCGACCAAGCCGTGTCGCTTGGCATGTGCGGACACGGCAGGGTGAGCGCGTCATTGCCGAGCTGGTGTACCTGCCCGGTGCGAAGCGCCCAGCAGTCCTCGGCTCGAAACGGCTCGGCCGGCGAGAGCCCGCCCCACGTCGCGGCGGGCACCAGCCCGTCGTGGTCGGGCAGGATCGCGAAGACGCCGCCAGGAACTCCCTCGAACAGTCCCGCGCCAGCGCGTGCGATGACCTGCATCGCTTCGTCGAGCCGAGCGCAGCTCTGCAGTACCTGACTCGCCCGCGACAGCGCAGACATGTCCCGCGACCGTGCCTCGAGGTCCATGACGGCGGACTGCAGCTGGGCATTTGCGTCTCGCAGCTCCTGCTCCTTGCGCTTGCGGTCACTCGCGTCGCGGACCGCGGCGGAGACGAAGGTGCCCTCGTCGGTGACGAGCGGGCTGAGACTGATGTCGACGGGGAACTCAGTGCCGTCGGCGCGCAGCGCGGTGAGCTCGAGACCGGTACCCATCGGGCGGTTGCGAGGATCCCGGACGTAGCCGTCGCGATGCTGCGGATGCCCGGCTCGGGCCCGCAGCGGCACGAGTGTCTCGAGCGGCTTCCCGACCAGCTCCTCGCGAGTCCATCCCAGCAGCAGCTCTGCCTTGCGATTGGTGAGCCGGATGGTGCCCCGGTCGTCGACGACGACGATGCCGTCGGGGGCGGCTTCGAGCAGCTCGGCGTAGAAGTCAGGACTCGGGCGCTGGATCGGTGGCTCCACCGGCTCGCTCTGGCGAGGAAGTTCGAGATGGCCCAGACGGGGCAGCGGTGAGCTCATGGCTTCACCGTGGCCCAGAACGCTCCGGTCGGCTATGGCCCGTCGTGATCATTTTTGGGCGAATATCTGACATCTGCGCTATGGATTCTTCGGTGGGCGGTACAGGACTTGAACCTGTGACCTCTTCCGTGTCAGGGAAGCGCGCTACCAGACTGCGCCAACCGCCCGGGGTACTGCCTTCCTAGCTCGCCGAGGTGTCCTCGGGGCTGAGGCGGGTGCGGGAATCGAACCCGCGTACAGGGCTTTGCAGGCCCTTGCCTAAGCCACTCGGCCAACCCGCCGGATCATCCGTCCAAGGTTCTATCAGGACAATCGACGGGCGCTCTCCGCCGTTGAAGGCGAGGGCGCCCACCGAGCGGACGACGGGATTCGAACCCGCGACCCTCACCTTGGCAAGGTGATGCGCTACCAGCTGCGCTACGTCCGCGCGCGAGCAAGTCGACAGACTCGCTTCGTGCGCCGTCGACTCTACATGGGCCACAGCCGTGACAGCATCGCCAACGTGAACCGGTCGAGCGCGGACCACCGCTGGCCGAGCGCCGGTGAGTGGCTCGCCGGGGGACCCGGAGCTCGCGACGTCGACCTCGCGGTGATCGGGATCCCGACCTTCGCGACCTCGGTTCCGCCGAGTGGCGCCCATGCCACTCCGGCTGCGGTACGGCGCGCCCTCGGCAGGCTCTCGACCTGGTCCGCCTCGCGCGGCGTGGACCTGGCCGAGCGGGTCGCTCCCTGGGACCGCGGCGACGTCGACGACCCCGACGTACCGGTCGAGGGGGAGTGGCGGATCCGCACCGCCGTCGAGACCGCGGCGGCCAAGTCGCGGCTGCTCGTCGTGCTCGGCGGAGACAACTCGCTGACCTACCCGGCGATGTCCGGGGTCTTCGGTGACCAGCTGGGGCGCGCCGGGCTGGTCACGGTCGACGCCCACCATGACCTGCGAGAGGGTCGCGGCAACGGCTCGCCGGTCCGCGAGCTGATCACCGCCGGCGTGCCCGGCGAGCAGATCGTGCAGGTCGGCATTGCGGACTGGGCGAACAGCCGCTCGTACGCCGTCGAGGCGCACGCCCGCGGCGTCACAGTCATCGGGCGGGGCCAGGTCGGCGAGCGCGGCGCCGCGGACTGCATGCGCGAGGCGCTCGACCTCGCGGGCTCCGGCGCGGCCGGCGTGTACGTCGACCTCGACCTCGACGCCTGCGACCGGGCGGTGGCGCCGGCCTGCCCGGCAAGCCTGCCCGGCGGGCTGTCGGCGCGGGATCTGCTCACCGCGGCGTACGTCGCGGGCGCGGATCCCAGGGTGCGGGCGATCGACATTACCGAGGTCGACGCGACGCGGGATGCCGACGACGAGCGGACGGTGCGGCTGGCGGCCATGTGCTTGCTCGAGATCGCAGCCGGCCTCGCGCCGAGGAGCGACCAATGACGCTGTGGGTGGACGGGGCCCTCGTCGACCCGGCGCAGCCTGTGCTCCGCGCCGACGACCACGGCGTGACGGTCGGCGACGGCGTGTTCGAGACGATGCGGGTCACCGGCGGGCAGCCGTTCGCGCTGACCCGGCACCTGCAGCGGCTGGCGGACTCGGCCGACGGGCTCGGCCTGCCGGTCGACCTCGATCAGGTGCGCGCGGGCATCGCGGCCGTGCTCGCCGCCGAACCGGCCGCCGCGGCGCGGCTGCGGGTGACCGTCACCGGCGGGCCCTCGCCGTACGGCAGTGACCGCGGGAGCAATGCGCCGACCGTGATCATCGCCACCGCACCGCTCGCCGAGTGGCCGCCGACCGCCGACGTGGTCACCGTCCCATGGACTCGCAACGAGCGGGCGGCGACCGCCGGGCTGAAGACGACGTCGTACGCCGACAACGTCGTCGCGCTCGACTACGCCCACCAACGGGGCGCGACCGAGGCGATCTTCGCGAACACCCGCGGCGAGCTCTGCGAGGGGACCGGGAGCAACGTGTTCCTCGGGATCGGCGCGGAGCTGGTCACACCGCCGCTGTCGAGCGGCTGCCTGGGCGGGATCACCCGCGAGCTGCTCGTCGAGTGGCTCGGCGACGTCGCCGAGCGGGCAGTGCCGCTCTCGGCGCTCGCCGAGGCGGACGAGGCGTTCCTGGCCTCCAGCACGCGCGACGTTCAGCCGGTCCGCGCGGTCGACGGGCGCGTGCTGCCCGCCGCGCCCGGCCCGCTCACGCAACGGGCAAGTGAGGTCTTTGCGCGCAGGAGCGTCGACCTCGACCCGTGAGAGCTTGTGGCGGCTGGCTACTCGGTGCCGAGCAGCGCGGCTAGCTCGGCGCCGACGTCGACGAAGTCGCTCTCGCAGCCGGTCGGCACCAGCGCGTAAGTCTTCGTCAGGAACTGCACGAGCTCGGGCAGGGGTGCCTCGAACAAAGCCGTGCCCGAGGGGCTCGACAGCGACAGGCGCACTTGTTGGATCCCGAAACCCGCGCTCGCCGGCCAGACCTGGACGTCGCCGTCACCGACCGGGTGGGTGACGCCATCGGTCAGCAACGAGCGCGCGAACGTCCACTCGACGACGTCGTCGGTGCCGGTGTGGAAGCCGATCCGCACCGCGTACGGGTCGTTCGGCTGGTAGCTGAGCTCGGCGTGGACCGCGCGGTCCGGGCCGTCCGCGACGACCAGCCGCAGGTCCATCTCGGTGGTGACCGAGTCGTATCGGGAACCCATTCGCGCTAATCCTCCGGCTCAGGCGAGATGATGACATGTTCCCTGCGTCGCCGGGAGGTAACCGTTTCCGACGGCAGTCCGTCGCGGAGCGGTGGGGGCGGGGATGGCGTTGGCGCTAACCTGTGCCCGCCGGGCGATTAGCTCAGTTGGTTAGAGCGCTCGCCTCACACGCGAGAGGTCACTGGTTCGAGTCCAGTATCGCCCACTCCGAATACCCGGCGGACGCCTCGTACGCCGCCAAGTAACCTCGCGCTCGTGCCTGAGATCACCGTGACCGTCGCTGGATCGAGCGTTGTCACCGAGTCCGGCACGACGGCTGGCGCGCTGTTCCGCGCCGCCGAGCTCGACGCGGTTGTGGCGCGCGACGGCAGCGGGAACCTGCGCGACCTGTCATGGAAGCCCGAGGACGGCGACGTCCTGGACCCGGTCCCGATGGACTCGCCCGACGGCCTCGCGGTGCTGCGGCACTCGAGTGCCCACGTGCTGGCCCAGGCGGTCCAGGAGCTGTTCCCGCAGGCTCGTCTCGGGATCGGGCCGCCGATCGCGAACGGCTACTACTACGACTTCGATGTCGACACGCCCTTCACGCCTGATGATCTCGAGCGCCTCGAGAAGCAGATGCGCAAGATCATCAAGGAGAGCCAGACCTTCACCCGTCGCGTCGTCACGGAGGACGAGGCGCGCACCGAGCTCGCCAACGAGCCCTACAAGCTCGAGCTGATCGGGCTCAAGGGCGCCGCTGCGGACGTCGCCGAGGGCGCCTCGATGGAGGTCGGCGCCGGCGAGCTGACGATCTACGACAACAAGCGCCGTGACGGGTCGGTGGCGTGGAAGGACCTCTGCCGAGGGCCGCACCTGCCGAGCACCCGGCTGATCCCCACCGTGAAGCTGATGCGGACCGCCGCGGCGTACTGGCGCGGCGACGAGAAGAACCCACAGCTGCAGAGGGTCTACGGGACCGCATGGGCCTCGCAGGAGGATCTCGACAAGCACCTCGAGCTGCTCGAGGAGGCTGAGCGCCGCGACCACCGGCGGCTCGGCGCGGAGCTCGACCTGTTCTCGTTCCCGGACGAGATCGGCTCAGGGCTCGCGGTGTTCCACCCCAAGGGCGGGATCATCCGCATGGCGATGGAGGAGTACTCGCGCCAGCGTCACATCGAGGCGGGGTACGAGTTCGTCAACACCCCGCACATCACCAAGGGCAGGCTGTACGAGGTCAGCGGTCACCTCGACTGGTACGCCGAGGGCATGTTCCCGGCGATGTCGCTCGACAACGGCGAGTACTACCTCAAGCCGATGAACTGCCCGATGCACAACCTGATCTTCGCCGCGCGCGGGCGGTCCTACCGGGAGCTGCCGCTGCGGCTGTTCGAGTTCGGCACGGTCTACCGCTACGAGAAGTCCGGCGTGGTGCACGGCCTGACCCGGGCGCGCGGCTTCACCCAGGACGACGCCCACATCTACTGCACTCGCGAGCAGATGCGTGACGAGCTCACCTCGCTGCTCCAGTTCGTCCTCGGTCTGCTTGCCGACTACGGGCTCAGCGACTTCTACCTCGAGCTGTCGACGAAGGATCCCGACAAGTACGTCGGGTCCGACGACGACTGGGAGGTCGCGACCGAGACGCTGCGTTCGGTGGCGGAGGCCTCGGGGCTCGACCTCGTGCCCGACCCAGGGGGCGCGGCCTTCTACGGGCCCAAGATCTCCGTGCAGGCCCGTGATGCCATCGGCCGGACCTGGCAGATGTCCACGATCCAGCTCGACTTCGCGCTGCCCGAGCGCTTCGGCCTGGAGTACCAGGCCGACGACGGCCAGCGTCACCGCCCGGTGATGATCCACCGGGCGCTTTTCGGGTCGATCGAGCGCTTCTTCGCCGTACTGCTCGAGCACTATGCGGGTGCTTTCCCGGCCTGGCTGGCACCGGTTCAGGTCATGGGCATCCCGATCCGCAGCGAGAACGCGGCGTACCTCGACACCGTGGTCGACCGGCTCCGCGCGCAGGGGATCCGCGCAGAGGTCGACGCCAGCGACGACCGGATGCAGAAGAAGATCCTCAAGGCGCAGCAGGAGAAGGTGCCGTTCATGTTCGTCGCCGGCGAGCGCGACGAGGAGGCCGGCGCGGTCTCGATCCGCTACCGCAACGGGATCGAGCGTCGCGGCGTCCCGCTCGACGACGCGATCGCCGAGGTCGTGCGAAACGTCGCGGAGCGGCAGATTCTCGCAGACGCGCTCAACCCCGAGCCCGCCGCGGAATGACGGCGTCGCAGTTCGAGCACCAGGCCGGCGTCGGCGTCCCCGACGAGTGGCAGCGGATCTGGATGCCGGAGCGACTGGCCTACATCCAGGGTGAGGGCAAGTCCGGCGAGTGCCCGTTCTGCACGATCCCGTCGATGTCCGACGAGGACGGGCTGATCGTCCATCGGGGCCAGCTCGCGTACGTCGTACTCAACCTCTATCCGTACAACGCGGGCCATCTCATGGCAGTGCCGTTCCGCCACGTCGCGGCGTACCCGGACCTCACCGCTGCCGAGACCGCCGAGGTGGCCGCTCTGACGCAGACCGCAATGCAGGTGATCCGTCAGGTGAGCAACGCGCAGGGCTTCAACATCGGGATGAACCAGGGTGTCGTCGCCGGTGCCGGCATCGCGGAGCACCTGCACCAGCACGTCGTACCGCGGTGGGGCGGCGACTCGAACTTCATGCCGGTGGTCGCGCGCACCAAGGTGCTGCCGCAGCTGCTAGGCGATACCCGTCGGCTTCTCGCCGAGGCCTGGCCACCCGCGCCTGCGGATCTGTGAACCGTCTGGTACCGCCGGCGGTATCAGGCAGTTCACACAAGCAGCTGCTCAGATGTCGATGATCCTGTGGTGCTTCTGATCTCCGCCGACCTGGTTGCGGGCGCCGGCTGAGAAGGCGAGTACGGCGACCGCCGACACTCCGATCTCGATCAGCACGCGGGCGAACCAGTGGTGGTGCACGCTGCCGAACGCCGCCGCAGCGATCAGGCCGCCCACGATCGAGCCGATCCATCCGGCGACGATCGTCGCGAGCACTCCGATCTGCTGCCTGCCCGGGATGATCAGCCGCGCCAGGCCGCCGAGCACGATGCCCGAGATGGCCATGCTGATGATCGTCCAGACCAGGAACCCGACCAGCGGCAGGATGACGAACAGCGCCAGCAGGATGAGGAAGATCGCAAGGATCGGCATGATCGCGAGCCTACGTCCGGCTAGTCACTGAGCCTAGGTCCGGCTATCTACTGAGCGCTGGCCGACGACGCGGAGATGGTCTTCGCCGCGAGGTGCGACGGCATCGGCTCGTAGCGCAGGTGGCGCCGGCTGAAGGTGCCCGTGCCGTGCGAGAGCGACCGCAGATCGATCGCGTAACGCGTCACCTCGAGCTCCGGGACCTCGGCCCGGACCAGCGTGCGCCCGGTGCCGACCGGCTCGGTGCCGGTGACGCGGCCGCGGCGCGTGGACAGGTCGCTCATCACCGCTCCGACGTAGTCGTCGGCGACGAGCACCGACACCTCGAGCACCGGCTCCAGCAGCGAGATCTGCGCTTTCTCGGCGGCATCCTTGAGGGCGAGGCCCCCGGCCATCTGGAACGCCATGTCGGAGGAGTCGACGGAGTGCGCCTTGCCGTCACGCAACGTCGCGCGTACGTCGACGACCGGGTAGCCGGCTGCGACCCCGCGTTCCATCTGCGCCCGAACGCCCTTCTCGACCGACGGGATGAACTGGTTGGGCACCGACCCGCCGTAGATCTTGTCGACGAACTCGAAGCCGGATCCTTCGGGCAGCGGCTCGAAGTCGACGTCGCACACCGCGAACTGGCCGTGACCGCCGGACTGCTTCACGTGGCGGCCGTGCCCGCTCGCCGCAGTGGTGAAGGTCTCGCGCAGCGGCACCCGCAGCGCGACCTGGTCCACCGCGACGCCGTACTTGCTCGCCAGCCGGTCGACGAGCACGTCGGCGTGCGCCTCGCCCATGCACCACAGGACCAGCTGCCCGGTCTCGGTGTTGCGCTCGAGGCGAACCGTCGGCTCCTCGGCGACGATGCGCTGCAACCCGGTCGAGAGCTTGTCCTCGTCGGCCTTGCTCCTTGCCTGGATCGCCACCGGCAGCAGCGGTTCGGGCATCTCCCATGCCGCGACGAGCAGCGGGTCGTCCTTTGTTGACAGCGTGTCGCCGGTCTCCGCGCGCGCCAGCTTCGCGATCGCGACAATGTCTCCCGCGACCGCATGGTCGACCGGGTGCAGCGTCTTGCCGAGCGGTACGGCGAGCGAGCCCACCTTCTCATCGATGTCGTGGTCCTCGTGCCCGCGCTCGGCCAGGCCGTGGCCGGACACGTGAAGGACCGCGTCAGGCCGCAGCGTCCCGGAGAAGACCCGGACCAGCGAGATCCGCCCGACGTACGGGTCAGTGGTGGTCTTGACGACCTCCGCGCACAACCGTCCCGCCGGGTCGCAGGACAGCGGCTCGACCGGCGTGCCGTCGGGCCGGGTGACCGGCACCTGCGGATGCTCGAGCGGCGACGGGAACGCGCCGGTGAGCACTTCGAGCAGCTCGGTCATGCCGAGCCCGGTCCCGGCGCAGGCGGCGAGGACCGGGTAGAACGTGCCGCGGGCGACCGCGGTTTCGAGGTCGTCGATCAGCACCTTCACGTCGATGTCCTCGCCGCCGAGGTAGCGGTCCATCAGCGTCTCGTCCTCGGACTCCGCGATGATCCCCTCGATCAGCGAGTTGCGGTGCTCCTGGATCAGCGGCAGGTGCTCGGGGTCGGGGTCGCGCTGCACGCGCTGACCGCCCGAGTAGTCGATGACCTGCTGCGACAGCAGCCCGATCAGCCCGGCGACCTCATCGCCGTCGCCGTGCAGCGGGAGGTACGCCGGCAGCACGCCGTCGCCGAATGCCTCCTGGCAGGCCGCGACGGTCGCGTCGTAGTCGGCGCGAGGCGAGTCGAGGCGGGTGATCACGACGGCGCGCGGCATGCCGACCATCGCGCACTCGTCCCAGATCATCCGGGTGGTGCCGTCGATGCCGTCCGCGGCGCTGACCACGAACAAGGCGGCGTCGGCCGCCCGCAGCCCGGCCCGCAGGTCACCGGTGAAGTCGGCGTAGCCGGGGGAGTCGAGCAGGTTGACCTTCACGCCGGCGTGCTCGAACGGGGTGACGGTCAGGCTGATCGACCGCTGCTGGCGGATCTCGGCCTCGTCGAAGTCGCTGACCGTCGTACCGTCCTCGACCCGTCCGGCCCGCGGGATCGTGCCGGTCGCGACGAGGAGCGCTTCGGCAAGCGTTGTCTTGCCGGCTCCGGAGTGGCCGACGAGCACGACGTTGCGGATCCGCCCGGGCTCGTCGGCCGTCGGTGCCCTGCCCGCGGCTCCTGAGGTGCTCGTCTTGTCGGCCATGTCTGCCTCCTCGCTCGCCCTTGGTTCGGACTGTCCTCCTGATGTCGCGACCCGACAAGAGGTTCGGCAAGATCGGTCTCGCTATCCTCAGCGGACGATGCTCGGCATCCACGCGCGCCCGCAGATCAACCGTGTGGTCAATCCGATCGCTCGCCGCATGGTCGCGATGGGCATCACCCCGGACGCCCTCACGATCGTCGGCACCATCGGCGTCGCCGGCGGCGCCCTCGGCTTCTACCCGCGAGGGCACTTCCTGGTCGGGACGCTGGTCATCACCGCCTTCGTCTTCTCCGACCTCATGGACGGCGCGGTCGCCCGCGCGCGGGGTACCAGCGGCCCGTGGGGCGCGTTCCTCGACTCGACCCTCGACCGCGTCGGCGACGGCGCGGTCTTCGGCGCGCTCGCCCTCTGGTACGCCGGCGACGGCAACAGCACGACGCTGTGCGCGGTGGCGCTCTACGACCTGGTTGCCGGCGTCGTGACGTCGTACTCGAAGGCCCGCGCGGAGAGCCTCGGGATGACCGCCAATGTCGGCATCGCGGAGCGCTCCGAACGGCTGATCGCGATCCTGGTGCTGACCGGCTTCTCCGGGATCTTCGGCGTACCGGTGCTGCGCGCGATCGGCCTGTGGGGCCTCGCGGCAGCGACCACGATCACGGTGATCCAGCGGATCGTCGAGGTACGCCGGCAGGCGAAAGCCCTGCAAGCCGCGTCGTGAACGAGAACCTCGCAGACGTCGTCTACGCCGCCGGGTGGGCGGTGATGCGCGGCATGCCGGAACGGCTGGCCCGCCGGCAGTTCGACGCCATCGCCGACGCCTACTGGGTGCGATCGGGCCCGAGCGTCATCACCCTGCACGAGAACCTGGCACGGGTGGTGCCGGGCGCCAGCGACCGCGAGCTGCGGCTGCTCACCCGTGAGGGCGTCCGGTCGTACATGAGGTACTGGTGCGAGGTCTTCCAGCTGCCGAGCATGAAGCTCGAGGACCTCGTCGCACGCACCGAGTGCATCGACGAGTGGCGGCTTCGCGAGGCGGTCGCGGCCGGCCGGGGCATGATCCTCGTGCTGCCGCACATGGGCAACTGGGACCAGGCCGGCGCGTGGCTGGCGGGGACAGGAGTGCCGTTCACGACCGTCGCCGAGCGGATCCGCCCGGAGTCGCTGTTCAACCGGTTCGTCAGCTTCCGCGAGTCGCTCGGCATGGAGGTGGTCCCGCTCACCGGCGGCGAGCGGGCGCCGTTCGAGCTGCTCGCCGAGCGGTTGCGTGCCGGCGGGACGCTGTGCCTGCTGGCCGACCGGGACCTGACCGCGACCGGGATCGAGGTGGACTTCTTCGGGTCCGGGGCACGCATGCCCGCGGGGCCGGCAGCACTCGCGCACGACACCGGCGCCGCGTTGCTGCCGGTCACGCTGAGCTTCCCGGATCGCCGTCACTGGCGCACCCGGATCCACGAGGAGATCGTGGTACCGGCGGAGGGCACGCGTGAGGACAGGGTGCGGGCGATGACGCAGCAGATGGCGGACGCGTTCGCCGGTGCGATCCGCGTCGACCCGCAGGACTGGCACATGCTCCAGCGGGTCTGGGTCGACGACCTCGACTCCTCGCGGCTGAGCGACCGCCTCGCGGTCTGAACGGGCGGCCGCATGCGCATCGGACTTGTCTCGCCGTACCCGTGGGACGTGCCTGGCGGCGTCGTCGCGCACATCGCCGACCTGGCTGAGGCCTTGCTCGGGCGCGGCCATCACGTGCAGGTCATCACGCCGGTGGACGACGACAACGTGCCGTTGCCGTCGTACGTGACCCGCGCCGGGCGCAGCGTGCCGATCCCCTACAACGGGTCGGTCTCGCGGTTGCTGATCGGCCCGGTCAGCCAGATGCGGCTGCGCAAGTGGCTGCACGACGGCAAGTTCGACGTGCTGCACGTCCACTCGCCCGAGACGTTCTCGCTCTCGTTGCTCGCCCTCGGCAACGCGAAGGGACCGATCGTCGCGACCTTCCACGCCGCGAACCCGAAGTCGCGCATCCTCAGCCTTTTGCAGACACCGCTGCAGATGTACATGGAACGGCTGTCGGGCCGGATCGCGGTGTCCTCGGCCGCCCGCAAGACGATCGTTGAGCACCTCGGCGGCGACGCGGTCGTCGTACCAAACGGAGTCCACGTCGGCAGGTACGCCGCGGCAGCTCCGCTGCCGGGATGGCAGCGCTGCGACGCCCCGGGTCGCGGCACGATCGGCTTCGTCGGGCGGGTGGACGAGCCGCGCAAGGGCTTGCAGGTTCTCTTCGACGCGCTGCCGGCCTTGCGCGCGGAGCTCCCCGACGTACAGCTGCTTGTCGCGGGGCCGGGCGAGCCGCCGGCGGTCCCGGCGGGGGTCACGATGCTCGGCCGCGTCAGCGACGCGGACAAGGCACGGCTGTATGCCTCGGTCGACGTCTTCGCGGCGCCGAACACTGGCGGTGAGAGCTTCGGGATCATCCTGCTGGAGGCGATGTCGGCCGGCGCGCCGATCGTCGCGAGCAACCTGGACGCCTTCGCGCAGGTCCTCGAAGGCGGCCGGCTCGGCGAGCTCGCGGCGGTCGGCGATCCGGCTGCGCTTGCGGGCAAGTGCGCCGCCTTGCTGCGCTCGCCAACCCGGCGCGAGGAGCTGCGCGTGGCGGGCCGGCAGGTGGTGTCGCGCTACGACTGGTCGGTCGTGGCGAAGGAGATCCTGCGGGTCTACGAGACCGCAATCGCTGCCTCCACCGGGCGGGTCGAGGAGTCGGCGGAAGCGGTGGACCCGGCGGCATTCGAAAGTCAGGTTCGCGGGCTGTAGCGTCGCTGGCCGTGGCGGTCAGGCTGGTCGCACTCGCCGCCGTTGTCGCGGTGATCGGGCTGTACTGCGTGTTCACCGCGCGCCGGCTCGACCGGCTGCACGCCCGCATGGACACCGCCGCGGCAGCCCTCGATGCGCAGCTGCGCAAGCGATGCGCGTCGGTCGCCGTACTCGCCGACAAGCTGCCGCCGGAACTGGCTCGTGGGCTCCGCGAGGCGGTCTCGGGCGCGCTTGCGGTCTCCGGCCTGGCGCATGACCGAGAGGTCGCCGAGAACCACCTTTCCGGTGTCCTCGACCGGCTCGCCGCGCATCGCCCGGCGGTCTTCCTCGAGCCGACACCCGCCGCCGTCGACGTCCACGACGATGCGCTGCGCGCGTCGATCGCGCGGCGGTTCTACAACGACACGGTGCGTGATGCCCTCGTGATCCGGGACCGGCGTACCGTCCGTTGGCTTCGGCTGGCTGGCCGCGCGCCGCACCCGGCGTACTTCGAGATGGACGACGAGGAGCTTCCGACGCCCGCGATCTCGGTTGCCAGGCGGCATAAAATCGAACTGTGAGCGAGACGACGTCGACAGGGACTGCCCGGGTCAAGCGCGGCATGGCCGAGATGCTCAAGGGCGGCGTGATCATGGACGTCGTCACCCCGGAGCAGGCGAAGATCGCCGAGGACGCCGGCGCCGTCGCTGTGATGGCGCTGGAGCGGGTGCCCGCTGACATCCGCGCCGAGGGCGGCGTCTCCCGGATGAGCGACCCGGACATGATCGACGGGATCATCGCCGCGGTGTCGATTCCAGTGATGGCGAAGGCGCGGATCGGCCACTTCGCCGAGGCGCAGGTCCTGCAGGCGCTCGGGGTCGACTACATCGACGAGTCCGAGGTGCTGACGCCGGCGGACTACTCGCACCACATCGACAAGTGGGCCTTCACGGTTCCGTTCGTCTGCGGCGCGACGAACCTCGGCGAGGCGCTGCGGCGCATCACCGAGGGCGCGGCCATGATCCGGTCGAAGGGCGAGGCCGGCACCGGCGACGTCTCCAACGCCGTCACTCACATGCGCGCGATCCGCGGCGAGATCCGGCGGCTTGCGTCGATGAGCGCGGACGAGCTGTACGTCGCGGCGAAGGAGCTGGCCGCGCCGTACGAGCTGGTCAAGGAAGTCGCCGGGACCGGCGCCCTTCCTGTCGTGCTGTTTACGGCTGGGGGCATTGCGACTCCCGCCGACGCCGCGATGATGATGCAGCTCGGCGCCGATGGGGTGTTCGTCGGCAGCGGCATCTTCAAGTCCGGCGACCCCGCGGCGCGGGCGCGGGCGATCGTGCAGGCCACCACGATGTACGACGATCCGGACGTCGTCGCGAAGGTCAGCCGCGGCCTCGGTGAGGCCATGGTCGGCATCAACGTGGAGTCGCTCCCGGTCGACCACCGGCTCGCTCAGCGGGGCTGGTGAGCTCGGCCCCCGTAGTCGGGGTTCTCGCGCTTCAGGGCGACGTCCGCGAGCACCGCGCTGCGCTGGAGACCAGCGGTGTCGAGGCAGTCCCGGTCCGCAGACCGGATGAGCTGCGCGGTCTCGACGGCATCGTGATCCCCGGCGGCGAGTCGACGACGATCGGCAAGCTCCTGGTCACCTTCGAGCTGCTCGAGCCGTTGCGGCAGGCGATCGCGAGTGGGCTTCCGGCGTACGGGTCCTGCGCCGGGATGATCCTGCTCGCCGACCGGGTGCTCGACGGCACTGCAGACCAGGTGTCGCTCGGCGGGATCGACATGACGGTGCGCCGCAACGCGTTCGGGCGCCAGGTGGACTCCTTCGAAGCGGCGGTCGAGGTCGACGGGCTCGGCGAGGTCGAAGGCGTCTTCATCCGGGCCCCGTGGGTCGAGGAGGTCGGTCCGAGCGCGGTCGCCCTGGCTCACCACGACGGTAGAATCGTCGTAGTGCGGCAGGGATCGCTGCTCGCGACGGCATTCCACCCGGAGCTGACCGGCGATTCGCGCATTCACGAGCTCTTCGTCTCGATCGTCAAGGAGAACGCGCAGTGAGCGGCCACTCGAAGTGGGCGACAACCAAGCACAAGAAGGCGGTTGTCGACGCCCGGCGCGGCAAGCTGTTCGCCAAGCTGATCAAGAACATCGAGGTCGCGGCGCGCACCGGCGGTGGTGACCCGGCCGGCAACCCGACGCTGGCGGACGCGATCGCCAAGGCCAAGAGCAACTCGGTCCCGAACGACAACATCGACCGCGCGGTGCGCCGGGGCTCCGGCGTGGACGCCGGTGGCGCGGACTGGGAGTCGATCACCTACGAGGGCTACGGGCCCGGCGGCGTCGCGCTGCTGGTCGAGTGCCTCACCGACAACCGCAACCGCGCCGCCTCCGAGGTACGGACGGCGCTCTCGCGCAACGGTGGCTCGCTGGCCGATCCCGGAAGCGTCGCCTACCTGTTCGCGCGCAAGGGCGTCGTGCTCGTGTCCAAGGCCGGGGGCCTGACGGAAGACGACGTGCTCGGCGCGGTACTCGACGCCGGGGCCGAGGAGGTCAACGACCTCGGCGAGGAGTTCGAGGTGATCTCCGAGGCGACCGACAGCCCCGCCGTACGTGCCGCCCTCGAGGCCGCGAACATCCCGGTCGAGTCGGCCGACACCGCGTTCCTGCCCTCGGTGTCGGTGCCGCTGGACGACGAGAACGGCCGCAAGGTGCTCAAGCTCGTCGACGCGCTCGAGGACTGCGACGACGTGCAGAACGTGTGGGCCAACTTCGACGTCAGCGACGAGGTCCTCGAGTCCGTCTAGCTCGACTGTGAACTGTCCGGTACCGCCGGCGGTAGCGGACAGTTCACGAACCAGGGCAGGACGTCCGCCCACCCATAGCGGAGATGCCTCAAGCCGGCGACTTCGCTCCGGTTGTCGCGACGCATGTCGCGCCAGCGGTCGCGCGTCCGATCGTGACCGAGCCGTCCGTCGAGCTCGATGTGCACTCCATACTCTTCGATCAGCCCGTCCAAGTACTCGACCTGGCTGCCGAGGCGACGTACTTGCCGTCGGCCTTGGGGCAAGCCGTGGCGCCGTCGGATTGCTGCGTCCCGGAGCTCGAGTGGAGATTGGGCTCCTGCCTCGATGTCCGGCAGGGCGTCCAAGATCAGCCGGCGCCAACGCGTGCGTGGCTTCGCGAGCACCGCGTTTCGGAGTCTGGCGGCATTTGTCGACCGAGTCCGTAAGGCGTCGCCGATGAACCCGAGGGCTGCGTCCGCGCTGCGTCTGCCCTGCAGCAGATCGAGGACTGTCCGCTCGATCCTGGTACGCCGTGGCGCCAACGAGGGGTGTACATCATCGGCCCCGAGCGTGGGCGAGCGGTGAAGCTCGAGCCCGATCTGGTCATCAACCTGCCGGCGGTAGGGAACGAGCAAGTGGACCTTGGCCGGCGTTGGGCAGATTCGCCACAACGCGCCGGCGGACTCGTGGCTGACGACGCTGGTAGCGCCGGCATAGAGCAATGCCGCGCGGTGGACGGACTCTGTGGGCAGGGGACCGCTGAACACGACGTACACCCTGGGCAACGGTGACTGCCAGCGGCCACTCTCGACCAGACGGTGAATCTGCCACTTGGTCAGGCCAGCGGGCAGGCACTGGGAGAGGCTGGCGGCGCCGTAGCTGTCGACTGCGAACGCCTCGGAGGGATCGACCACGGGGCGCAGTGTGCGGCCCAAGTCGGCTGGCAAGCGGTGACCGGAGCATCGACGTGGGCGGCGGTCGCGATCCGTGAACCGGTGGATACCGCCGGGGGTACCGGACAGTTCACGAACCGGTTTGGGCGCGTCGTTGCGCGCCTTTGGCGCTCGCGCGGCCTAGTCTTCCGAACGTACGTTCGACTGCGGAGGCTCCTGTGCGCGTGCTTGGCGTGGATCCGGGGTTGACCCGGTGCGGGCTCGGCGTGGTCGAAGGCGCCCCCGGCCGGACGCTGCTCGCGGTGGCCTATGACGTGGTGCGCACGCCGCCGGATGACGACGTGGCGCACCGGTTGCTGGCGATCGACCGGCAAATCTCGGCCTGGATCGCGCTTCACAACCCGGACGTGGTGGCCGTCGAGCGCGTGTTCAGCCAGCACAACGTGCGCACCGTGATGGGTACGGCGCAGGCCGCCGCGATGGCGATCACCGCGGCAGCGCGGGCCGGCGTGCCGGTTGCGATGCACACCCCCAGCGAGGTGAAGGCGGCGATCACCGGCTCCGGCCGGGCCGAGAAGGCGCAGGTGGGGCACATGGTCGCGCGGGTCCTGCACCTCGACGGCGCACCCAAGCCGGCCGACACCGCGGACGCGCTTGCCCTGGCGATCTGCCATCTGTGGCGGGGAGCGGCCATGGCTCGGTTGGCGCAGGCACAGCTCAGCCACGCCCGCGTCGTCGCGGCAGGTGCCCGATGATCGCCACGCTCAGCGGGATCGTCGCCCACGTCAGCGCGGAGGGCGCGGTCATCGAGGTCGGCGGCATCGGCATTGCCGTGCAGTGCACGCCGACGACGCTGGGCGCGCTGCGGGTCGACGAGCATGCTCGCCTGGCGACCAGCCTCGTCGTGCGTGAGGACTCGCTCACGCTCTTCGGTTTCGCCACCGACGACGAACGCCAGGTGTTCGAGACGCTGCAGGGCGTGACCGGTGTCGGCCCGAAGCTGGCGCAGGCGGTTCTCGCCGTGTTGACGCCGGATGCGGTCCGGGCGGCAGTCGCCACCGACGACGTCGGAGCGCTGACGCTGGTCTCGGGGGTCGGGCGCAAGGGCGCGCAGCGCCTGGTCCTCGAGCTGAAGGACAAGCTCGGCGCGCCGAGCGGCGGCGGCAACGTCGTACGGCTGCCCGGGCGCGACGGGCCCGGCGTCTGGCGTGACCAGCTCCGCGACGCGCTCACCGGGCTCGGCTGGTCCGGCCGCGAGGTCGACGACGCACTGGTCGCGGTGGGTCCCGAGGCCGAGGCAGCGCTCGCGGTGGGAGACGTCCCGAACATCTCCGCGCTGCTTCGATCCTGCCTGCAAATGCTGAGCCGGGCCTAGCCGATGTCGGAGACCTCAGGCGAGCTGGTCTCGGCGTACGCCGGCGCCGACGACGAGATCGTCGACGCGGCGCTGCGACCCAAGCGGCTCGAAGACTTCGTCGGCCAGCAGCGCGTCCGCGACCAGCTCTCGGTCGTGCTCGACGCGGCCCGAAACCGCGGTCGCCCGCCCGACCACGTCCTGCTGTCGGGCTCGCCCGGGCTCGGCAAGACGACGCTTGCGATGATCATCGCCAACGAGCTCGGCGCACCTCTGCGCATCACGAGCGGGCCGGCCATCGAGCGCGCCGGGGATCTCGCGGCGCTGCTGTCGACGCTCGGCGAGGGCGAGGTGCTGTTCCTCGACGAGATCCACCGGATGGCGCGCCCGGCCGAGGAGATGCTCTACGTCGCGATGGAGGACTTCCGGGTCGACGTCGTTGTCGGCACGGGGCCAGGAGCGACCGCCATCCCGCTCGACGTCGCGCCGTTCACCCTGGTCGGCGCGACGACGCGGGCGGGCCTGCTGCCCGGACCGCTACGGGACCGGTTCGGCTTCGTCGCCCATCTCGACTTCTACTCGCCCGCTGAGCTCGAGACCGTACTGCGGCGCAGCGCCGCCTTGCTCGAGGTGACCCTGACCCCCGACGGCGCCGCCGAGATCGGCGGCCGGGCGAGAGGGACGCCGCGCATCGCCAACCGGCTGCTGCGCCGGGTCCGCGACTACGCCGAGGTCCGCGCCGACGGTGTCGTGGACCGGGAGATCGCCCGGGCCGCGCTCACGATGTACGACGTCGACGAGCTCGGCCTCGACCGCCTCGACCGCGCCGTGCTCGAGGCCCTCCTGGTGCGCTTCAGCGGGGGACCGGTCGGCCTCACCACGCTCGCGGTCGCGGTCGCCGAGGAGCCCGAGACCGTCGAGACCGTGGCGGAGCCGTTCCTGGTCCGCGCCGGGCTGCTCGCCCGCACACCGCGCGGCCGGATCGCGACGCCGGCCGCCTGGCGCCACCTCGGGCTGCGAGCGCCGTCGGGCGGCATGTCCGACGCGGCGATGCTGCCCTTGATCGGCCTCGATGATCAAGCCTCCGACGTAGACTGACCCGTCGGTTGGCGGAGGAGTCTCGCCGACTCATCAGCTGTCGAGGAGAGGGCGAGGCGCGTGCACGCCAGTTTGCTGGCCAAGGCTGTCGCGACGCTGCCCGCCGCGACGAGCAGCGGCGGTGCGACCAGCAGCGGCGGGGGCGGAAGCAGCTTCGCGCCCTTCCTCGTGCTGATCGTCCTGTTCTTCATCGCCTACCTGATCTTCATCCGGCCGGCGCGCAACCGTCAGCGGGCGGCCGCCGAGTCCGCGCGCAAGGCCGCCCCCGGCGACGAGATCATCACCACCTCAGGCTTGCTCGCCACGGTCGTCGAGGTGCATGACGACGCGCTGACGCTGGAGATCGCTCCCGGCGTACGGGTCCGCTATGTCCATGCGGCGATCCTGCGGGTGCTCGGCGACGACCCGCCGGAGGAGGCGTCGCCGGACGTGACGAACCACGAGGTGATCGACGACCCGGACAAGCCGACCGACCCGACGGACGGCCCGGCCAGCACCTAGCGGCCGCGCAGGGCACGGTACGGCGCAGCACTCACTCCCGGAAAGGCAGATACGAACGTGGCACAGGCCACCAAGGCTCGTCCCGGCCGCTCGCTGGCCGCGATGGCGTTGCTGATCGTCGCGCTCTATCTCGGAGTGTTCCTCGGCAAGTCGGCCACGCCGGCGCTCGGTCTCGACCTGCGCGGCGGCACCCAGGTCACGCTCACCGCGGAGCCGCTGCAGGGCAGCAGCAGCATCACCAAGAGCCAGCTGGACCAGGCGGTCAACATCATCCGTGACCGGGTCAACGGCCTCGGTGTCGGCGGTGCGGATGTCACTACGCAGGGCAACAACCACATCATCATCTCGGTCCCCGGCAAGGGGCGTAACCAGGTGGTCGCCACCGTCGGTCAGACCGCTTTGCTGCGCTTCCGCCAGGTCCTCGCGGTCGGCAACTACGCGCCCACCCCTGCCGCATCCACGACGCCCAGCGTGTCGCCCTCGCCCGCGGTCTCGACGAGCGCGACGGCCAAGGCGGGCGGCAAAGGCAAGGGATCCACGTCGGGCAAGAAGTCGCACGGCGACGCGTTGAGCGCGGCGTTGCTCGCGAAGCCCAAGGCGAGTACGACGCCCACGCCATCAGCTACTCCGAGCGTCACGCCGTCGCCGACGACAACGGCAAGCCCTTCGGTGTCGCCGTCGCCGACCGGCACGAGCGTCGCGGACCAGACCAGCGACCAGCCGCTGCCCAACAGCGAGTCGCCGACGCTCACGACAGCATTCGAGAAGGCGTTCAGCACCTGGGACTGCTCGAAGCACCCCAACCCGACCAACGGCAACGACATCGCAAGCGACTACATCATCGCGTGCGACCCGCCAACGACCGCCGGCCTGAAGTACCTCCTGGCGCCGGCGACGATCGAGGGCACGCAGGTCAAGTCCGCCTCGGCGGGCTTGAGCACCCAGGGCGTCGACTGGCAGGTCAACCTGTCCTTCAGCGGCAGCGGCTCGAGCGCATGGCTGGCGCTGACGAAGAAGGCCTACGAGGCGACCGGCAGCGCCGACAATGGGTTCGCCAGCGGCTGCGCGCCGCCGAAGGGCTGCAACGCGATCGCCATCACCCTGGACGGGGTGGTGCAGTCGGCGCCTGACAGCGAGACCGACGGCATCCCGGGCGGGATCGCCCAGATCACCGGCAACTTCAGCCAGAGCCAGGCGACCGACCTCGCCGACGTGCTGAAGTACGGTTCGCTGCCGCTGAAGTTCAGCCAGTCCGACGTCGAGACCGTCTCGGCGACGCTCGGGTCGAACCAGCTGCACGGCGGCCTGATCGCCGGTGCGATCGGGCTCGCCCTGGTCATCCTGTTCTCGCTGGTCTACTACCGGGCGCTGGGCATCGTGACCATCGGCAGCCTCGCGGTGTCCGGCCTGATCCTCTACGCCGTGACGACGCTGCTCGGCCACTCCTCGGTCGGCTACACCCTCTCGCTGCCCGGCATCGCCGGCTTTATCGTCGCGGTCGGCATCACCGCCGACTCCTTCGTCGTCTACTTCGAACGGTTGCGTGACGAGGTGCGAGAAGGCCGTCGGCTGCGCAGCGCGGTCGATCGCGCCTGGCCGCGGGCGCGGCGCACGATCCTGTCCGCGGACACGGTGTCACTGCTCGCCGCGCTCATCCTCTACATCGTGTCGATCGGCGACGTCCGCGGCTTCGCGTTCACCCTCGGGCTGTCCACCTTGTCCGACTTGCTGATCGTGTTCTTCTTCACCCGCCCGTTGCTGCAGATCCTCGGCCGCCGTCCCGCGTTCGACTCCGGCAAGGGATGGACCGGCATCGGGCGCGCCCGAGCGGGTGTGACGCGTGACGAGGCGGACGAGTCGAGTCGGCGTACCCGCGGGAAGGAGAACTGATGGCCCGCAACGACGCGGACTCCCTGGCTACCAAGCTCTACCGCGGTGAGGTCTCGTACAACTTCATCGGGAAGCGGCTCTACTGGTACATCGGCTCCGGCATCGTCATCCTCGTCGGCATCATCAGCCTCGCGGTGCAGGGGCTCAACCCCTCGATCGACTTCAAGGGCGGCGCGCAGTTCCTCGGCCCGCTGCACGGGCACTCGCTGTCCGACGTGACCGACGCGGTGAGCTCGACCGGCGTGACCCCGGAGGTCTCCGAGACGGTCGGCACCGGTTCGGCGAAGCAGTTCGACGTCCAGACAGTCACCCTCACCAACACCCAGGTGGTGAAGATCGAGGACGCGCTGAGCGCCAAGCTCGGCATCAGCGACGATCAGATCAGCCCGACGACCGTCGGGTCGAGCTGGGGGACCCAGATCACCCACAAGGCGATCGAGGGCCTGATCATCTTCTTGCTCGTCGTGATCGTCTACCTGTCGATCCGGTTCGAGTGGAAGATGGCGCTGGCCGCGATCATCGCGCTGCTCCACGACCTGGTGATCACGGCCGGGATCTACTCGCTGTCGGGGCTTCAGGTGAGCCCGTCGACCGTAATCGCGTTGCTGACGATCCTCGGTTATTCCCTCTACGACACCGTCGTCGTCTTCGACAAGGTGCGCGAGAACACCGCGAGCATCGCCGGCGGCAGCCGGATGACGTTCAGCCAGGCGACGAACCTTGCGGTCAACCAGACCCTGGTCCGCTCGATCAACACCTCCGTGATCGCGCTGCTCCCGGTGATCGGCCTGCTGGTGATCGGCGCCGGGTTCCTCGGCGCCGGATCGCTGAAGGACCTGTCGTTCGCGCTGTTCATCGGCCTGGCCTCGGGTGCCTATTCCTCGATCTTCATCGCCTCGCCGCTGCTGTGCGACTTCAAGGAGCGCGAACCGACCTACCAGCAGCTCGCCAAGCGCGTCGCGACTCGCCGCGAGCGCGAGAGCTCGGCGCCTGCCGTCGCGACTGCGGCGGGGCCGGTTCCCGCGGATGTCGCTGCAGACCTGCTGACGCCTGAGGACCTGGCAGAAGCGGAGGGTCAGGCGCCGCGGCCCCGGCGTACCGGGCCACCGCCGCGCGCCGGCGCCCGCCCGGCCGGCAGGCGCCGCCCGCGCGGTGGCGGCAACAGGTCGCGCAAGCGCAGGTGAGCCCCCTCGACCTCGACGCGCTGATGCGCACGAGGGTGCGCGACGTCGAGGGCTACCCGCAGCCGGGGGTGACCTTCAAGGACATCACGCCGCTGCTGGCCGATCACGTCGCGTTTGCCGGGGCGGTCGACGCGATCGTCAGCCATCACGGCCGCGGGACGATCGACAAGGTCGCCGGAATCGAGGCGCGCGGCTTCATCCTGGCCGCGGCGGTCGCCTACCACTTCGGTGCCGGGTTCGTCCCGGTCCGCAAGGCGGGCAAGCTGCCGAGCGCGACCTACTCGACCGCCTACCAGCTGGAGTACGGCGAGGCCGTCCTCGAGGTGCATCGCGACGCGTTCGCGGCAGGGGAGCGGGTGCTGCTCGTCGACGACGTCCTTGCTACGGGCGGGACGGTGGCGGCAGCTGCAGACCTGGTCCGCCGCAGCGGTGCGAGAGTGGTCGGCTGCAGCGTCCTGCTCGAGCTGACCGCTCTCGGCGGCAGGCAGCGCCTGCAGGGCCTTGATATCCAGGCATTGCTGACGTACTAGTGGCCCGGGTCAGCCGTGCGGGAAGTTGTCAGGGGCTGGCGCCGTTCTGGTGGTGTCGGGGTCTGACGGTTCGTGCTCGTTAGACTTGAGCAACGAGCCTGCGAAGGGGAGCGGCGGCAATGTCGAGCGAGATCGTCCCGATCGCGGACGAGCTCGTGCCCGAGGTCGAGGACGATCTCGCTGTCCGCGCGGTCGACGCGGCTGCTCTGGCCGATCCGGCAACCGGCTTCGGCTCGATCCCTGGGCCCGCGACCACGCCGCGGATGCGCGCCCGCCTGCGGCTGTCCGGTGGGTCGAAGGCGGCGCCCCCGGCCGAGCTCGAGCCGTTGCTGAAGACGCTGCGATCCCACCATCCGAAGGCCGACGTCCGGATGGTCGCGCGCGCGTACGACGTCGCAGAGCGCTCTCACCGCGGCCAGCAGCGGCGCAGTGGCGACGCCTACATCTCCCACCCTCTCGCAGTCGCGCAGATCGTCGCGGACATCGGGATGGAGGCACCGACGATCTGTGCCGCGTTGCTGCACGACACCGTCGAGGACACGACGCTGTCGCTGGCCGATGTGATCCGGGACTTCGGCGACGAGGTCGGGCGGCTGGTCGACGGCGTCACGAAGCTCGACAAGGTTCGCTATGGCGACTCCGCCGAGGCCGAGACGATTCGCAAGATGGTTGTCGCGATGGCCCGGGACCCGAAGGTCCTGGTGCTCAAGCTCGCCGACCGCCTCCACAACGTGCGCACCTTGATGTGGCTGCCACCGGACAAGCAGCAGCGGCTGGCGAAGCAGACCCTGGAGATCTACGCGCCGCTGGCGCACCGGCTCGGCATGAACACCATCAAGTGGGAGCTCGAGGATCTCTCCTTCGCCACGCTCTACCCCAAGCGGTACGACGAGATCGTGCGGCTGGTCGCGGAGCGCGCGCCGTCACGGGACACCTACCTTGCGGGCGTCAGCGAGCGGGTGCAGACCGAGCTGCGGGCGGCGAAGCTCAAGGCGGTCGTCACCGGCCGGCCCAAGCACTACTACTCGATCTACCAGAAGATGGTCGCCGGAGGGCGCGAGTTCGACGACATCTACGACCTCGTCGGCGTACGGATCACCGTCGAGACCGAGCGGGACTGCTACGCCGCGCTCGGCGTCATTCACACGATCTGGTCCCCGGTGCCCGGCCGGTTCAAGGACTACATCGCGATGCCGAAGTTCAACCTCTACCAGTCGCTGCACACCACGGTGATCGGGCCGCAGGGCAAGGCAGTCGAGATCCAGATCCGCACGCACGACATGCACCGCACCGCGGAGTACGGGATCACCGCGCACTGGAAGTACAAGGAGACCAAGACCGCGCCACGTACCGGTCCCGAGACCGACATGAACTGGCTGCGCCAGCTGGTCGACTGGCAGCGTGAGACGCAGGATCCCGGGGAGTTCCTCGACTCGCTGCGCTTCGACCTGCATGCGCAGGAGTGCTTCGTCTTTACCCCGAAGGGCGACGTCATCAGCCTGCCCGCAGGCGCGACGGCGGTCGACTTCGCTTACGCCGTCCACACCGATGTCGGGCACCGCTGCATCGGCGCGCGGGTCAACGGGCGCCTGGTCCCGCTCGAGTCGGCGCTGGAGATCGGTGACGTCGTCGAGGTGTTCACCTCGAAGTCGGAGAGCGCCGGCCCGAGTCGAGACTGGCTGTCGTTCGTCAAGTCGCCGCGGGCTCGCAACAAGATCCGGCAGTGGTACGCCAAGGAGCGCCGCGAGGACGCGATCGAGGCCGGCAAGGAGCAGCTGAGCCGAGCGATGCGCAAGGCCGGCCTTCCGCTGCAGCGGCTGCTCGGCGGCGAAGCGCTGATCACCCTCGCCAAGGACATGCACTACGCCGACATCTCCGCGCTCTACGCCGCGGTCGGCGAGAACCACGTCTCGGCGCAGAACGTCGTCAGCCGTCTCCTGCAGGCACTCGGCGGGCCCGACGGCGCCGTCGAGGACATCGCCGAGACCGAGACCGCGACGCGGGCGCCGCGTCGGCACCGCTCGGGCGGCGACCCCGGCGTCCTGGTCAAGCACGAGTCCGACGTGTGGGCCAAGCTTGCACGCTGCTGCACCCCGGTGCCGGGCGACGAGATCCTCGGCTTCGTCACCCGCGGGCACGGCGTCTCGGTGCACCGCACCGACTGCTCGAACGCCGCGGACCTGACGGCTCAGCCGGAGCGGATCGTCGAGGTCGAATGGGCGCCCACCGCAGGCTCGGTCTTCCTTGTGGCGATCCAGGTCGAGGCGCTCGATCGCAGCCGTCTGCTGGCCGACGTCACCCGGGTGCTCTCAGACGCCCACGTGAACATCCTGTCGGCCTCGGTGACGACCTCACGCGATCGCGTGGCGCTGTCGAAGTTCACCTTCGAGATGGGTGACCCGAAGCATCTCGGCCACCTGCTCAGCGCGGTACGCAACGTCGAAGGCGTCTATGACGCCTACCGCGTGACCTCCGGCATCTAGCTCCCGGCGTCTAGCTCCCGGCCGGTGCGCCCTTCGAGACCGTGAAGGACTCGATGACGACCGGCTGGTTCGGAGCGCCGTCCCCGGGCGGGGTGCTGCCCGCCGCCGCGATGCGCTTGACGACGTCGAGGCCCGAGGTGATGCGGCCGAACGGGGTGTACGCCGGCGCGAGCGGGGAGTTCCGGAAGACGAGGAAGAACTGGCTGCCGTTGGTGTCCGGGCCGCTGTTCGCCATCGCCACGATCCCGGCGGGGTAAGTGACCGCACGCTGCCCGCCGATCGAGCGTGGCTTGCCGAGGGCGGGGTCGTTCAGGTACTCGTCGGTGAACGTGTAGCCGGGACCTCCGCTGCCGGTGCCGGTCGGGTCGCCGCACTGCAGCACGTAGATGCCCTCGGTGGTCAGGCGGTGGCACTTCGTGTCGTTGAAGAAGCCCTTGCCGGCGAGGAAGTTGAACGAGTTGACGGTGTGCGGAGCGTGCTTGCCGTCGAGCGCGATCACGATCGTGCCGCAGTTGGTGACGATCGTGGCGGTGTACGTCGTCGGCGAGATCGTCATCGCCGGCTCGCTCGAGTAGCTCTGGTGTGTCGTCTGCAGTGCAGGCGGCGGAGTGCAGCCGTTCGCGTTCGTGGCCGTCGAGCTGGGCGTCGGCGAGACCTGTGCGGCGCTTGGCGAGGTGTCGATCGCAGCCGAGCCACCGCTGCTCGAGCTGCCACAGCCTGCGACCACCGCCGCGACCGGAATGAGAAGTGCCGCGACGCGACGGGTGCGCAATGTCCTACCCCTTGTTCTTGACGGACTTGGCCTCGACCAGGAAGACCAGCGTGTCATTGGGCTCGATTCCGGCACTGGGCTGACCCGCCGCGCCGTACCCGAGCGCCCCGGGGATGATCAGCTCGCGGGTGCCGCCGGCCTTGATCCCGATCAGGCCTTGGTTCCACCCCGGGATAACGCTCGCCGAGCCCAGCGGCGAGACCGGGAAGGTCTTGACCGGCGGGTGCATCCACGACGCGTCGAAGACCTTGCCCGTGTCGCAGGAGACTCCGGTGTAGAGGACGTTGACGGTCGCGCCCTTCTTGGCGGCCGGACCGTGACCGACCTTGATGTCCTTCGTGACCAGCTTGTCGGTGAGCGGGCCGGTGACCTGCGGGACGACCGGCGAGCCCTTCGTCGGCGGGTCCGGCTTGATGGTGGCGCAGGTCTTCGGCGCCGCCGGCGTCGCCGAGGTCGACGCGGTCGGTGACACGGTGCTGCCGGCGGCGGTGCCCTTCTTGTGCGACCCGCCGGTGAAGACGGTGAAGGTGAGGATCAACACCACAGCGATCACGATGGCGGTGCCGGAGACCGCCCCGATGATGGTGTTGCGGCGCTTGGCCTGCGCACGACGCTCGATCTCGGCCTGTCGGCGGCGTTCGTATCTGCGCCGAGCAAGCTCGCGCTCACGACGTCGGCTGGTCGCCACGTAATCCTCCGGCTCGTAATCAGTGCAACGAGAAGCGACACGGGAGTCTAAGAGGTCGCCGACTAGGCTGGCCTGAAAGACGCCTGAAAGGACCTTCGTGCTCGTCGTCGGCTTCCCTGCCGGTCCGTTTGAGACCAACTGCTGGGTTGTCGCGCCCGATCGCGGCGAGCAGTGCGTGGTGATCGATCCCGGCGTCGACTCCGAAGACCGGCTCGAGGAGATCCTCGTCGAGCACAAGCTCGCGCCCGTGGCAGTGCTGCTCACCCACGGTCACCTCGACCACACCTGGGCGGTCGCGCCGGTGTGCGGAGCCAAGGACATCCCGGCACTGATCCACCCCGCCGATCGAGGGATGCTGACCGACCCCACTGCGGGTCTCGGGGTGCCACCCGGCACTCCGATTTTCGGCCGGCTCGAGTGGACCGAGCCCAGCGACGTCCGCGAGCTGACCGACGGCGAGACCCTCACGCTGGCAGGGTTCGACCTCACCGTCGACTGGGCGCCGGGTCACACCAAGGGATCGGTGACCTTCACCTCGGGGACCGACTTCTTCTCGGGTGACCTGCTCTTCGCCGGCTCGATCGGGCGCACCGACATGCCAGGCGGCTCGTACGCCGAGATCCTGGACTCACTCGGCAGGATCCCGCTGCGCCTGCCGGACGAGTTCGTCGTACGCCCGGGCCACGGACCAGAGACGACGATCGGGCGCGAGCGAGCCACCAACCCCTTCCTGGTGGAGCTCGCGCAGGAGCGCGCCGCCTCCGGCGTCTCGCTGCCGCCGGTTACCCGAGGCCTGTGACCGATGGCGAGGATCGCCCCGATGTCGGGGTTTCCCGAGTGGCTGCCCGCGCAGCGGATGATCGAGCAGCAAGTCGTCGACTCGCTGCGGGAGACCTTCGAACTACACGGGTTCGCACCGATCGAGACCCGCTCCATCGAGCCGCTCGACCAGCTCCTGCGCAAAGGCGAGACCGACAAGGAGATCTACCTGCTGCGCCGGCTGCAGGCCGACGCGGATGACGGCGACGCCGGGATCGGGCTGCACTTCGACCTGACCGTGCCGTTCGCCCGCTACGTGCTCGAGAACGCCGGCAAGCTCGACTTCCCGTTCCGGCGTTACCAGATCCAGAAGGCGTGGCGCGGCGAGCGACCGCAGGAAGGCCGCTACCGCGAGTTCCTCCAGGCCGACATCGACGTCATCGACCGCGACACGCTGCCGTTCCACTACGAAGTCGAGCTGCCCCTGGTCGTGGCGGAGGCGCTCGGCAAGCTCCCGCTGCCGCCGATCCGGATGCACGTCAACACTCGCAAGATCCCCGAGGGCTTCTACCGCGGCCTCGGCATCGCCGACTACCCGGCGGTCCTGCGTACCGTCGACAAGCTCGCCAAGATCGGCGCGGCGAAGGTCCACGCGCTGCTGACCGAGACCGCCGGCTGCACGAGCGCGCAGGCGGATGCGTGTCTTGCGCTGGCGGAGATCACCTCCGCGGACGGCTCGTTCGCAGACCGGGTACGCGCGCTCGGCCCGAGGGACCCGCTGCTCGACGAAGGCCTGGATGAGCTGACTCGGGTGATCGACGCGGGACGCGAGCAAGCCGACGGCCTGCTTGTCGCGGACCTCAGCGTGGCTCGCGGTCTCGACTACTACACCGGGACCGTGTACGAGACGGTCCTCGTCGGGCACGAGCACCTCGGCTCGATCAGCTCAGGCGGCCGCTATGACGCGCTGGCTTCCGACGGCGATGTGACCTATCCCGGTGTGGGTCTGTCGATCGGGGTGACGCGGATGCTCGGGCGCCTGTTCGGCCAGGGCCTGCTCGACATCAGCCGCAAGGTGCCGACCTGCGTGCTGGTCGCGCTGCCCGACGACGAGTCGCGCACGGAGTGCATGGCGTTGGCGGCGCGCTTGCGTCGCCGCGGCATCGCGACACAGGTTGCCCCGGCTGCCGACAAGTACGGCAAGCAGATCAAGTACGCCGAGCGCCGCGGGATCCCCTACGTCTGGTTCCCGCAGGCATCCGGGCCGGGACAGGTCCGCGACATCCGCTCGGGTGAGCAGGTCGATGCCAACCCGGACCAGTGGTTGCCGCCGCCGGCCGATCTGCGTCCGGTCATCTCAGGAGGAGCGCAGTGATCCGCACCCATCAGGCCGGGCTTCTGCGCAGCAGCGACGTCGGTGCCGACGTGAGCCTCGCGGGGTGGGTGGCGCGCCGGCGCGACCACGGCGGGGTGACCTTCATCGACCTGCGCGACGCCAGCGGCATCGTGCAGGTCGTCTGCCGGGAGATCCCCGAGGTGGCGTCGCTGCGCAGCGAGTGGTGCGTGCGCGTCACCGGCACGGTCGCCGCGCGCACCGAGGGCAACGTCAACGAGACGCTTCCCACCGGCGAGATCGAGGTGGTCGCCTCAGCCGTCGAGGTGCTCTCCTCGTCCGAGCCGGTGCCGTTCCCGATCGACGGCGCCGACGACATCGAGTCGGGTGTCGACGAGACGCTGCGCTGGCGGCATCGCTACCTCGACCTGCGTCGTACCGGCCCGGCCCGCGCGATCCGGACCCGGGCCAAGATCCTCTCGATCATCCGCCGGGTGATGGAGTCCCACGGCTTTCTCGACATCGAGACGCCGTACCTCACGCGCTCGACGCCGGAAGGTGCCCGGGACTTCCTCGTGCCGGTCCGGCTGCAGCCCGGCCACTGGTACGCGCTGCCGCAGTCGCCGCAGCTGTTCAAACAGCTGCTCATGGTCGGCGGCCTGGAGCGCTACTACCAGATCGCGCGCTGCTTCCGGGACGAGGACTTTCGCGCCGACCGGACGGCTGAGTTCACCCAGCTCGACATCGAGATGTCGTTTCTCGACGAGGAGGACATCTTCGCGCTGACCGAGGAGCTGCTGTCCACGCTGTGGCGGGAGGTGCTCGACGTCGAGCTCCCGACGCCGTTCCCGCGGATGACCTACTGGGAGGCGATGCGCAGGTACGGCTCGGACAAGCCGGACCTGCGATGCGACCTCGAGCTGGTGGACCTGACCGAGCTGATGGCCGGGACCGAGTTCCGGGTCTTCCAGGCCGAACACGTCGGGGCCGTCGTCGTTCCTGGTGGCGCCGGGTACACCCGTCGCGAGCTCGACGAGTGGCAGGAGTGGGCGAAGTCTCGTGGCGGCAGGGGAATCGCCTGGCTGCTCATCCCCGAGGACGGCGAGCCCAGGGGTTCGATCACGAAGCTCGAACCGGAACGGCTCGAGGCGCTGCCTGCCGCGGCGGGGGCCAAGGCCGGAGACGCCATCCTCTTCGCCGCCGGCCCCCGGCGTACGACGCTGGAGATGCTGGGCGCGCTGCGGCTCGCGGTCGCGCGGCAGCAGGGCCTGCTGCGCGAAGGCGAGTGGCGCTTCCTCTGGATCGTGGACGCGCCGATGTTCGAGCCGACCGATGACGGCTCGTGGACGGCAGTGCACCACCCGTTCACCGGTCCGACCGCGGAGTGGGCGGACACCTTCCACACCGATCCCGAGCATGCCTTGGCGCGGGCGTACGACGTCGTCGGCAACGGCGTCGAGCTCGGCGGCGGATCGATCAGGATCCATCGCGGCGAGATGCAGCAGCGGGTCTTCGACACCATCGGTCTCACCCGTGAGGAGGCGCAGAGCAAGTTCGGCTTCCTGCTCGAGGCCTTCAAGTACGGCCCGCCGCCGCACGGCGGCATCGCCTTCGGCATCGACCGGCTCGCCGCGGAGCTGGTCGGCACCGACGCGATCCGCGAGGTGATGGCCTTCCCGAAAGCGTCCAGCGGCGGCGACCCGCTGACCGGAGCGCCGACGCCGATCACCGCAGAGCAGCGCAAGGAAGCCGGCATCGACGTTGTGCTAGCCGACGACGCCGTCCAGACCAGCACGGTGTCGAAGGACGCCTAAGCCGGACGCACCAAGGTCGGCCTCGCCGGGTTCGCGATGTCCAGCGCGTAGAGGTACGCCGCGCCCTTCGCGGTCTGGTTGCGCGAGCCCGCCCAGAACAGCCTGTTGCCGACCACCGCGGGCGGACCGAAGGCGCTGAACTGTCGCCCGCGCCACGTCTGGCTTGCGATGACAGCTCCGGCTGAGTTCACCAGGCGGTACTCCATGAGGTGCTGCCGGCCGAGACGCTCGCCGAACAGAATCGCGTAGCGGTCCGAGCCGATCTGCGCGATCCGCGGCTGGCCGACGACGTCCCGTGGGTTGGTTGGACGGTTGCGAGTCAGCCATACGAACCGCGAGGAGCCGCTCGTCAGGTTCGTCGAGATCAGGTAGGCGTTGGGCATCAAGGCGGGCCGGTTGCCGTGGATGCCGTCAAGGCCGTGCTGATCCGGGTCGGCGACGCCGACGGTGAGCACCCCGGAGGGTCCGATCGCGAAGCCATTCGCGGTCGCTCCGGTGAAGTTGTCGTCGACCGATCCGCGAAACTTCAGGATGTCGAACCGGCGCACCATGCACGTCGTACACGTGCCGGGCATGCCGGTCAGCCATCCCGTGATCTCGTCGACCGCCAGTGCCCTCGGGTAGGCGTCGCCGTGGTCGAGGAAGACCGCGAGGGTCCCGTTGGTGACGACGAACTGGTTGAACGAGTGCGAGACGTACGTCGCGGACGTCGCGGCGGCGGTCATCGTCGAGGTGTCCACGACGAAGGCGAGCGATGCCTCGTGGTGCCCGGACCCGACGGAGGCGTAGAGCAGTCGTGACATGCTGACGACGAGCTTGGAGCCGAGCATCGTCATCGACGGGGACCCGCTGCCCGGCGCGAAGTTCACGCCGCCGTTGACCGCGCCGCTGGTGAGCTTGGCCACGCCGGCCTCGTGCAGCGCGGAGTCGTACTTGCGGACGGCGATCACGTCGCGCGCGTCCGAGTCGTCGCGGTTCGCGTGGGTCGTCAGCACGTAGAGGCTGCCGTCCGAGGCGAGGTAGTCGGAGACGATCTTCCAACCGCCGCTCACGCGAATGGTGTGCGTCGCTTTCACCTCGAGGCTGGCCGGATCGATCGTCTCGACGACCAGCGACGCGGAGCTCGGCTGCAGCCGGCTGACCTCGAGCAGGCCGTCGGGCGTCGCCGCGAGGATGAAGCCGTCCTGGTAGGCCCACGGACTGTAGGGAAAGTTGCCCTTGCACACGATGTTGCACTTCGGCGGGTAGCCCGCCCAGGTGCCGTACGTGCCGAGCGCCACGAGCGCGTGCGCAGGCAGGGCCCGCCTAGGCGTTGCAGCAGTCGGCCCCGTCGCCGCCCCAGCCAGGACCGCGGCAAGCAGAGCGGCAGCGAGCCAGAGTCGGCCGATGCGCCACCCGGTGCGCTTCATCGCTGTCCTCCTCGACTCGTAGGCTCACGCCGTGTCGGACTTGTTCAGTGAAGCCGCTGAGAGCGCATTGGACAAGGTCGCGCCGCTGGCGTCCCGGATGCGGCCGCGCAGCCTCGACGAGGTCGTCGGGCAGGACCACCTGCTGGGTCCGGGATCGCCGCTGCGCCAGCTCGTCGAGGGCGGCGCGGCGACCAGCGTCCTGCTCTGGGGCCCGCCGGGAACCGGCAAGACGACCTTGGCACGGCTGCTGTCGTCCGGGCGCCGCTTCGTCGAGCTGTCCGCCGTGACGGCGGGCGTGAAGGACGTCCGCGCTGCGATCGAGGAAGCCAAGGACCGGCTCGGCATGGGCGGCGAGAGGACCGTCCTGTTCGTCGACGAGGTGCACAGGTTCACCAAGTCGCAGCAGGACGCCCTGCTGCCCGGCGTCGAGTCCGGTCTGGTCACGTTTGTGGGCGCGACGACCGAGAACCCGTTCTTCTCCGTCATCGCGCCGCTGATGTCGCGGTCGCTGCTGTTGACCCTGCACGCGCTGGACGATGACGACATCGCCGAGCTGGTACGTCGGGCGCTTGCCGACGAGCGCGGCCTCGGCGGGCGCGTGACGATCACCGACGAGGCGCTCGACCACCTGCTGATGATGGCCGCGGGCGACGGGCGGCGCGCGTTGACGGCGCTGGAAGCCGCCGCGGGCTCGACGATCGCCGGCGGCGGCTCCACGATCGAGCTGGCGACGCTCGAGCTGGCCCTCGACCGCGCCGCGATCCGCTACGACCGCGACGGCGACCAGCACTACGACGTGATCAGCGCCTTCATCAAGAGCATGCGCGGCAGTGACGTCGACGCGGCGCTGCACTACCTGGCGCGGATGCTCGAAGCCGGCGAGGACCCGCGGTTCATCGCCCGACGGCTGGTGATCCTCGCGAGTGAGGACGTCGGCCTCGCGCAGCCGGACGCGCTCGGCGTGGCCGTGGCGGCGGCGCACGCCTTGGAGCTGGTCGGCCTCCCGGAGGCGAAGCTCAACCTGGCGCAGGCGGTCATCTACCTGGCCCTCGCCCCGAAGAGCAACGCGGTCACCACGGCCATCGGGGCGGCGAGTGAGGATGTGCGCTCCGGAAAGGCCGGCGCGGTGCCCGGCCCGCTCCGGGATGCGCACTACGCCGGGGCCAAGCGGCTTCAGCACGGACGCGGCTACCGATACCCTCATGACTTTCCGGGCGGTGTCGTCCGGCAGGACTACCTGCCGGAGGAGCTCGCTGACCGGGAGTACTACCACCCGTCCGGCAACGGGGCCGAGCGGGCTGCGCAGGCGCGGCTCGCGACGCTGCGCCAGGTCGTTCGGGACCGGCAGACCGACGGCGGCGGGAGCGAAGCCGCCCAGAACGAGGGCTGAGGGACGATGGGGATCGAGGCGAGCGGCGGCTTGTCCGGCGGCGAGGTCGCGGGCCTGATCGTGGCGATCTTCTGGGGCGTGCTGGTCTGCTTCCTGGCCTACGTCCTCGTGAAGATCGGCAAGGTGATCGGCGAGGCCGCGAAGCTCGTGTCCGGCGTGACCGACCAGACCGTGCCGCTGCTCAACGAGGTCACGACCTCCGTCGTACAGGTCAACACCGAGCTCGCTCGGGTCGACACGATCGCCGCCAACGTCGAGGAGATCTCGACGAACGCGCGTGCCATGTCCGCGCTGTTCTCGGCCACGCTGGGTGCGCCGATGATCAAGGTCGCCGCATTCTCCTACGGAGTGCGCAAGACGATGCGGCAGCGCGACGAGGCGGACATCCGCGACGCCGTGAAGCGCGAGATGAAGCTGCAGCGTGCGGCCCGTCGCGCGGAGCGGAAGGCCGGCTGATGGTCCGCCGGATGTTCTACGTCGCGGTCGGCGCGACGGTGGGTGTCATCGCGGTGCGGAAGGCGACCCAGGTCGCGCACCGCCTGACACCTAAGGGCATGGCCGAGCAGGCCGGCGGCATGGGCGGACGCATTGCCGAGTGGTGGCAGATCGTCCAGGACACCGCGGCCGTGCGCGAGGCCGAGCTGCGTGAAGCACTCGGTATCGACGAGCCGCGCCCCGAGGACCGCCCCGGACCTGCCGCGGCATGAAGTCCGCCGACATCGCCGGACGGTTCACGCGGTTCTTCGAGGAGCGAGGCCACACCGCCGTCCCCTCCGCGTCGCTCATCGCGGACGACCCCACCCTGCTGCTGGTCAACGCCGGCATGGTGCCGTTCAAGCCGTACTTCCTCGGGCAGGAGCCGCCGCCATACCCACGCGCGGTGAGCATCCAGAAGTGCGTGCGTACGCCCGACATCGACATCGTCGGGACCAACAGCCGCAACGTGTCGTTCTTCCAGATGGCCGGCAACTTCTCCTTTGGCGACTACTTCAAAGAGGGCGTCATCCCGCTGGCGTGGGAGCTGCTGACGAAGAGCGTCGCCGATGGCGGCTACGGGTTCGACGAGAGCCGGCTATGGCCGACCGTCTACCTCGACGACGACGAGGCCTACCGGATCTGGACCAAGGACGTCGGGGTGCCCGAGTCGCGGGTGCAGCGGCGCGGGCGCGAGGACAACTTCTGGTCGATGGGCGTGCCCGGCCCGTGCGGGCCGTGCTCGGAGATCTACTTCGACCGCGGGCCCCAGTACGGTGCGGATGGTGGTCCGATCGCCGATGAGGAGCGCTACCTCGAGGTCTGGAACCTCGTCTTCATGCAGTACGTCCGCGGCGAGGGTGCGGGCTACGGGTACGTCGACCACCTGCTCGGTGAGCTGCCGAAGCGCAACATCGACACCGGCATGGGCGTCGACCGGATGGCGGTCCTGCTGCAGGGCGTCGAGAACATCTTCGAGACCGATCTGCTGCGGCCGCTGCTCGACTGGGCGAGCGAGACGACCGGGACCGCGTACGGCGCCGCCGACGACACCGATGTCCGGCTGCGCGTCGTGGCCGACCACGCCCGGACCTCGACGATGCTCGTCTCCGACGGGGTCGTACCGGGCAACGAGGGCCGCGGCTACGTGCTGCGTCGGATGCTGCGCCGCACCATCCGCACCCTGCGGCTGCTCGGTGTCGACCGGCCGGTGATGGCGGAGCTGACGGCGCTGGCGTGCGGCGTACTGGGGGAGTCCTTCCCCGAGCTGACCGCCGGCGCGGATCGGATCCGCGCCGTGGTGGCGCAGGAGGAGGAGCAGTTCCTCTCCACGCTGCGGGCCGGGTCGACGCTGTTCGAGAAGCTGACGCGCGACGTGCGCGCGTCCGGCGGATCGGTGGTTCCCGGCGACGCGGCCTTCTTGCTGCACGACACCCACGGCTTCCCGATCGACCTGGTCACCGAGATGGCGCGGGAAGAGGGCCTGACGGTCGACGAGCCCGAGTTCCGGCGGCTGATGGCCGAGCAGCAGGAGCGGGCCAAGCGCGACAGCGCGGAGCGAAAGAGCGGCGGCCACGCCGATCTGTCGCTCTACCGCAGCCTGCTGGAGTCGAGCGGCGCAACGAGCTTCACGGGCTACGAGACGCTCGAGTCGGAGGCGGTTCTTGCCGGCTTGGTTGCGGCGGGCTCCGCCGTACCCGCGGCGGGCGAGGGCACCGACGTCGAGGTCGTCCTCGACCGCTCGCCGTTCTACGCCGAGGGCGGTGGGCAGCTCGCCGACCACGGCACGCTGCAGCTGGCGGACGGGACCGTCATCGAGGTGTACGACGCGCAGCGGCCGCTGGGTGACCTGATCATCCACCGCGGCCGTGTGGTGTCCGGCGAGGCGCAGGTCGGCGCCGCGCTGCACGCCCGGGTCGATCCCGAGCGCCGTCACGCGATCTCGCGGGCGCACACCGCGACTCACCTCGTCCATCAGGCCATCCGCCGCGCGCTGGGCGACCACGCGAGCCAGGCAGGGTCGCAGAACGACGCCGGCCGATTCCGGTTCGACTTCGCCTCACCCAACGCGGTGCCGGACAGCGTCCTCGCCGACATCGAGGCCGAGGTGAACTCGGTGCTCCTGGCCGACCTCGACGTGCACGCGTTCGTCACGAGCCAGGACGAGGCGAAGCGGCTCGGTGCGATCGCGATGTTCGGCGAGAAGTACGGCGAGCAGGTGCGGGTGGTCGAGGTCGGGGACTACTCGCGTGAGCTCTGCGGCGGCACCCATGCCCGCCGGTCATCTCAGCTCGGCGTGGTGAAGCTGCTCGGCGAGGCCTCGATCGGTGCCGGCAAGCGCCGGGTCGAGGGTCTGGTCGGCGCGGACGCCTACTCCTCGCTCGCCCGCGAGCATCTCCTGGTCTCGCAGCTGTCGGGCCTGCTCAACGTCAACCCCGACGACCTCCTCGACCGGGTCGGTGCGGTCGTCGGCAAGGTGCGCGAGCTCGAGAAGGAGCTGGAGAAGGTTCGCGGCGCGGCGGTGCTCTCCCGCGCGGGCGAGCTTGCCGCAGCGGCGACGCGGGCGGGCGACGCGCTCGTCGTCGCGCAGCGGGTGCCTGACGGGACCGCGGCCGACGACCTGCGCCGTCTCGCGCTGGACGTCCGCGGCCGGCTCGACTCCGGCGTACCCGGGGTCGTCGCCACGGCGAGCGTCACCGACGGCCGCGCGGTCGTGGTCGTCGCCACGAACCAGACCGCTCGCGAGCGAGGGCTTCGCGCCGGCGAGCTCGCGAAGCAGATGGCGAGCCAGCTCGGCGGCGGCGGGGGCGGCAAGGATGACGTCGCCCAGGGCGGCGGCACCGAGGTCGGCCAGCTCGACGGGATCCTGTCGGCTCTTGCGACAGAGGTCAGCGGGCGGCTCTAGTGTCGCGAGGCGTGCGGCTCGGCGTCGACGTCGGCAGCGTCCGGGTCGGCGTAGCGGCATCCGATCCTGACGGGCTCCTGGCGACGCCGGTCGCGGTCCTGAGGCGGGACCCCAGAGGCGACACCGATCTCGCGGAGCTCGCGAGGCTGGTCGCCGAGCGCGAGGCGGTCGAGGTGGTGGTCGGCCTGCCGCGCTCGCTCAACGGGACCGAAGGCAGGGCTGCGCAGATCGCCCGCGAATACGCCAGCGTGCTTGCCGAACGGGTCGCCCCGGTTAGCGTGCGGGTGGTGGACGAGCGCATGAGCACCGTCGAGGCGACTCGCGGGCTGCGTCAGGCGGGCGTCACAGCGAAGGAGGCGCGCAGCATGGTCGATGCGGCCGCCGCCGTCGTGATCCTGCAGCACGCCCTAGACGCGGACCGTGCCCGGTGAGCGGGCTGGGCTTCGGGTTCGAGGACGAGCCACCGCACGAGGGCGGCACCAGCCGTCGAGCCGCCGGTGTCGGCATCGTCGCGGTGCTCCTCGTGCTGATCGCCATCGTCGTGATCGCGGCGCGGGTGGTCAGCGGGGTGTTCGGCAGCGGGGCTGACTACTCCGGTGATGGCAGCGGATCGGTGCTGGTGGTTGTCCATGCCGGTGACACGGCCTCGACCATCGGGAGCACGTTGGTCGCGGACGGCGTCGTCAAGAGCGCCAGCGCCTTCACCTCGGCCGCGGACGAGAACCCGGCCTCACGCAACATCCAGCCCGGCACCTATCGCCTGCACCATCACATGAAGGCCTCGCTCGCGCTCTCGCTGCTGCTCAACCCGGCGTCGCTGGTCAGCTACACGGTGCCGATTCCGGAAGGCTTCACCGCGGCGGACATCGTTGCGCGGATCGCAGCGGACACGCCGATCTCGGCATCGTCGCTCAGGGCCGCGCTTGCCAACCCGGCGTCGCTCGGCCTGCCGTCATGGGCGAACGGCCACGTCGAGGGCTTCCTGTTCCCTGCGACGTACCAGGTTCAGCCGGGGGAGACGGCCACGCAGGTGCTCTCCGCGATGGTGACCCGGTTCGACCAGGCAGCGAGCCAGGTCAACCTGGCGAGCGGCGCGGCTCGGCTCGGCCTGTCCGAGTACGACGTCATCACCCTCGCCTCGATCGTGCAGCGGGAGGGACTGCTGGTCTCCGACTACCCGAAGATCGCCGAGGTGTTCATCAACCGGTTGCACGACAACATGCCGTTGGGCTCCGATGCCACGCTCTACTACGTGCTCGGCCCCAACCACGGCCCGTTGACCGACTCCGATCTCCAGCTCGACTCGCCGTACAACACTCGGAAGTACACCGGCCTGCCGCCGACGCCGATCAACTCTCCCGGGCAGGCGGCGATCGAGGCGGTGCTCCATCACGCGGTCGGTCCGTACCTCTACTTCGTCACGATCGACAAGAAGGGTCACACCGCGTTCGCGACCAACCTGCAGGACTTCAACCGGCTCGTCGCCGAGTCGCGTGCGAACGGGGTCTCGTGAACGCACGACTGCGGCTCGGTGCGGCGGTCCTGGGATCGCCCATCAGCCACTCACTCTCGCCCGCGCTTCACCAGGCGGCCTACGACGCGATCGGCCTCGTCGGTTGGCGCTACCGGGCGATCGAGTGCGACGAGGCGAACCTGCTCAGCCGCCTCCTCGCGCTCGACGAGGAGGGGCTTGCAGGGGTCTCGCTCACGATGCCGCTGAAGCGGGCGGTGATGCCGCTGGTCGCGGCGACCGACGGCATGGTCGACTTCGTGGGCGCCGCCAACACGGTGCTGTTCGGCCCGGAGGGCCGCTGGATCGCGGCCAACACCGACGTACAGGGCTTCATCCTGAGCCTCTACCGCCTCGGCCTTCGCGCGGTGCGCGGCGACGTCTGGATCCTGGGAGCGGGCGCCACGGCGTGCTCGGCCATCGCCGGTCTGGCCGAGCTCGGCGTCACCGATGCAGTGGTCGTGGCGCGCCGCCCGGGATCGGCCTTCGACGTGCGCAACGTCGCGGCACGCTGCGGGATCACGCTGGACGTGCTGCCCTGGAACGAGGCACACGGTGCGGTTGCCGCCGAGCTGGTCGTCTCCTGCGTGCCGGCCGGTGCGGCCGACGAGCTCGCGCCGAGCTTCGCGCGCACGGCGCCGCGCGGTCTGTGGTTCGACGTCGTCTACAGCCCATGGCCGACCGTGGCGGCGAGTGCGTGGGAGGCGGCCGGCGGCCGCAGCGTCGGCGGGCTCGAGCTGCTGGTCGAGCAGGCCGCCGAGCAGGTGAGGCTGATGACCGGCGTGGACGCCCCGATCGACGTCATGCGGGCGGCCGGAGAGCTCGCACTGAGGCTTCGGTAACCTGCAGGACCAAGGAACTGCGAGGGGAGCAGCGTGGCCACCCGGGTAGGCATCAACGGCTTCGGCCGGATCGGACGCAACTACTTCCGTGCGGCGCTTGCGGGCGGCCACGATCTCGAGGTCGTCGCCTTCAACGACCTCGGTGACGCGGCGACGATCGCGCACCTGCTCAAGTACGACAGCGTGCTGGGCCGCTTCCCGCACTCGGTCGAGGTCGTCGACGGCGGGATCTCGGTCGACGGCCGCAAGATCACCGGCCTCGCCGAGCGCGGCGGGCCGGGTGCGCTGCCGTGGAAGGACCTCGGCGTCGACGTGGTCATCGAGTCGACCGGCCTGTTCACCGACGCGGAGGTGGCGCGCAAGCACGTCGACGAAGGCGGCGCGAAGAAGGTCATCGTGTCCGCGCCCGCGACCGGCGACGACCTGACCGTCGTACTCGGCGTCAACGAGCACCTGTACGACGGGTCGCAGACGATCATCTCCAACGCGTCGTGCACCACGAACTGCCTCGCCCCGATGGCGAAGGTCCTCAACGAGGCGTTCGGCATCGAGCGCGGCCTGATGACCACCATCCACGCCTACACCCAGGACCAGATGCTCCAGGACGGTCCGCACAAGGACCTGCGTCGGGCGCGCGCGGCGGCCCTGAACATCGTCCCGACCTCCACCGGCGCCGCGAAAGCCATCGGGCGGGTGCTTCCCGAGCTCGACGGCAAGCTCGACGGCTACTCCCTGCGGGTGCCGATCCCGACCGGCTCGATCACCGACCTGTCGGTGAACCTGACGAAGTCGGCGACCGTCGCCGAGGTCAACGAGGCCTTCAGGGCGGCTGCGAGCGAGGGTCAGCTCAAGGGGATCCTGCGCTACAGCGAGGACCCGATCGTCTCGAGCGACATCGTCACCGACCCGTCCTCATGCATCTTCGACGCGCCGATCACCAAGGTCATCGGCGACCAGGTGAAGGTCTACGGCTGGTACGACAACGAGTGGGGCTACTCGAACCGGTTGGCGGACCTGACGGTCCTGGTCGGCTCGAAGCTCAACGGCTGAGCGGTGTCGCTTCCCGGCATCGATGCGCTCGGGGACCTGGCAGGCAAGCGAGTCCTGGTCCGCGCCGACCTGAACGTCCCGCTCGACGGCGGTGCGATCACCGACGACGGGCGGATCCGGGCGAGCGTGCCCACCCTGCGGCGACTCCTCGAGGCCGGGGCGCAGATCGTCGTGACCGCTCACCTCGGCCGGCCCAAGGGCGAGCCCGACCCGGCGTACAGCCTGGCGCCGGTTGCCCGCCGCCTTGGCGAGCTGCTGGGTCGTGAGGTGACGTTCGCCGACTCGCACGACCCGAACGCGGCAAGCGGCGAGGTGGTCCTGCTGGAGAACGTCCGCTTCGATCCGGGTGAGACCTCGAAGGACGAGGCGGAGCGCGCGACGTTCGCGGCGCGGCTCGCGGACGGCCTCGATTGCTACGTCGATGACGCCTTCGGCGCGGTGCACCGCCGCCACGCGAGCGTGTATGACGTCGCGAGGCTGCTGCCGCACGCGGCGGGAGACCTCGTGGCCGCCGAGCTCGAGGTGCTGCAGCAGCTCACCGAACGGCCGAGACGCCCGTACGTCGTGGTGCTCGGCGGGTCGAAGGTCTCCGACAAGCTGGCGGTCATCGAGCACCTCCTGCCCACCGTCGATCGGCTCCTGGTGGGCGGCGGGATGTGCTTCACGTTCCTTGCCGCGCAAGGTCATCAGGTCGGCCGCTCGCTGCTGGAGCTCGACCAGGTCGAGACCTGCCAGCGCCTCCTCGACAGCGGCAAGATCGCCTTGCCGGTCGACGTGGTAGTCGCCGCTGAGATCTCGGCAGACGCGCAGACCGACGTCGTACCGGTCGAGGGCATCCCGTCGGACCTGATGGGGCTCGACATCGGCCCGGACAGCGTCGCGCGCTTCGCCGAGCGGCTGGCGGGCGCGCACACGGTGTTCTGGAACGGCCCGATGGGCGTCTTCGAGGTTCCGCCGTTCGCCGAGGGGACCCGCGGCATCGCCACGGCAATCGCCGAGCTCGAGGACGCGCTGACCGTGGTCGGCGGCGGTGACTCGGCTGCCGCGGTCCGCGCTCTGGGCATCGATGAGTCGCGGTTCGGCCACATCTCGACGGGCGGCGGCGCGAGCCTCGAGTACCTCGAGGGCAAGCAGCTGCCAGGCCTCGCGGTCCTTGCGGAGGGTTGATGGCTACGCGTACGCCGCTCATGGCCGGCAACTGGAAGATGAACCTCAACCACCTCGAGGCGATCGCGCTGGTCCAGAAGCTGGCGTTCTCGCTCACTGATGCGGACTACGACGCGGTGGACGTCGTCGTGCTCCCGCCGTTCACCGACATCCGCAGCGTGCAGACCATGGTCGACGGCGACCGACTGCGGATCCGTTACGGCGCGCAGGACCTGTCGCCGTACGACGAGGGCGCCTACACCGGCGACATCAGCGGCGCGATGCTGGCGAAGCTCGGATGCTCGTTCGTCACCGTCGGCCACTCGGAGCGGCGCGAGTACCACCACGAGGACGACGCCATCGTGAACGCCAAGGTCGTCGCGGCGCTCCGGCACAAGCTGACCCCGATCCTGTGCGTGGGCGAAGGCCTCGAACTGCGGCAGGCCGGACAGGCGGTGGAGCACTGCACTGCCCAGCTGCGCGCTGCCCTGGCCGGACTGACCGCGACGCAGGCGAAGCAGGTCGTCCTCGCCTACGAGCCGATCTGGGCGATCGGCACCGGGGAAGTCGCCACACCGGCCGACGCGCAGGAGGTCTGTGCGGCGCTCCGGGCGACGCTCGCCGACCTCTACAACGGGACGCTCGCCGGCGCGGTGCGCGTGCTGTACGGCGGCTCGGTCAAGGCCAACAACGCAGCCGACCTGATGGCAGAGCCGGATATCGACGGGGCGCTCGTCGGCGGAGCGAGCCTGTTGCCGGAAGATTTCGTCCAGATCGTGCGGGCCGGGCGCGAATCGCGGGTGCAGCAGACCGGATAACCATTCGGTTACGACTTGCGCACGCCGATTGGTTCGCGACGCGCAGAGACCTAATCTCTCGCCTGACTGGCGACGTTGGGGTCGCCTGTGGCACGCCGCCCACGGGTGGCGCAGAGGAGGATCATGCTCCGGAACCGACGCACCGCCGGCTATGCCGCGGTGGCAGCCATCTCCAGCGTCGTCATCGCAGCCTGCGGCGGCAGCAGCAGCGGCGGAAGCGGTGGCGGCAACGGTGGAAGCAGCACGCCGATCACGGCGTCAGCCGACAGCTACAACAGCGGCACCGCGCAGAGCGGCGGCACGTTCACCTACGTCATCGAGGCGAACCCGGCGAACTGGAACCTCGACAGCGCTGAAGGCAACAACTTCAACACTGCCGAGATCCTGAACATGATCTACCCCGGCGTCTACAACGATCTTCCGGACACCACGAACGTCCAGCTCAACACCGACCTGGTGACCAGCGCCACCGAGACCAGCACCAACCCCCAGACCGTGGTCTACAAGATCAACCCGAAGGCGGTTTGGAGCGACGGCGTCCCGATCACCTACAAGGACTTCCAGTACGCATGGGAGACCCAGGACACCGGCCCCAACAACCCGCACGGCCACTGCCCGACCTGTGAGATCGCGGGCAACGCCGGCTACGACCAGATCAAGTCGGTGAGCGGCTCCGACGGCGGCAAGACGGTCACCGTCGTGTTCAAGACCCCGTTCGGCGACTGGAAGTCGCTGTTCGGCGCCGGCTACGGCCTGATGCCGGAGCACCTGGCGGCGCAGCACGGGAGCCTCGCCGACAGCTTCAATAACTACTTCTCCAAGACCGTCCCGACCGTGTCGGGTGGCCCCTTCGAGATCCAGAGCTTCAAGTCGAACCAGGCGGTCACGCTGGTCCCCAACCCGAAGTACTACGGGGCGGCGCCCAAGCTCTCGAAGCTGATCTTCCGGATCATCACCGACGCCAGTGCGGAGCCGACGGCGCTGCAGAACCACGAGGTGGACGCGATCTACCCGCAGCCGGAGCTCGACCTGGTCGACCAGATCAAGGCTTTGGCCAGCCAGGGCGTGAAGTACCAGCTCGACCTCGGTCTGGACTGGGAGCACTTCGACTTCAACCTGCACAACAAGTTCCTGCAGTCCTTGCCGCTGCGGCAGGCGCTGTTCACGGCCGTCGACCGCCAGGCGATCATCGCCCGGACCGTCGGCCAGTTCGACCCGAACGTCAAGGTCCTCAACAACCGGTTCCTCATGCCGGACCAGGCGGGCTACCAGGACGACGTCACGTCGACCGGGCTCGGCTCGGGTGACATCGCCGCGGCGAAGGAGATTCTCACCAAGGCGGGCTACAAGGGCGTCGGCACGAAGCTCGTCGCCCCGAATGGCCAGACCGTGCCGGCGTTCACGATGAAGTACACGGTCGGCAACACCATCCGCCAGACCGAGTGCGACCTGTTCGCGCAGTACGCGAAGCAGCTCGGTGTCACGGTCAACGTCTCGAGCACCGACGACCTCGGGGCTTCGCTGACGCACGCGGACCCGCAGCACGACTACGACATCATCGTGTTCGCGTGGGTCGGGACGCCGTTCTTCGCCTCCGGTAGCGCCTCGAACTACAACACTGGCGGCGGCAACAACTTCGGTGGCTACAGCAACCCGATGGTGGACAAGCTGATGAAGCAGGCGGTTGCGAGCTCGGACCGCAACGTCCAGGTGGCCGACGTCAACAAGGTCGACCTCCAGCTGTCGAAGGACGCGTACACGCTCCCGCTGTACCAGAAGCCGACGTTCCTCGCGTACTACGACAAGTGGGTGAACATCCGCGACAACGCGACGAACCAGGGCCCGACGTACAACGCCTACCAGTGGGGCCTCGGGCAGAGTAGCTAGTCACCAGCCCTGAAGAAGGTGACGATGGTGGCCGGCGCGTGCGATCAGCGCGCCGGCCACCATCGCGCATGACGAGCGGTCAGGGGGTGAGTGGATGTTCGCGTACGCGGTGAAGCGACTGCTGCTCGCGATCCCGACGCTGATCGTCTCGACTTTCGTCATCTTCCTGATCTGCGCGTCGTTCATGAACCCGACGTCGTTCCTGTTCGGCCACGGGCAGCCACCGCCGCCGCGCGTGGTCGCCTTCGAGCGTCACAAGTACTGGCTCGACCAGGCGCTGCTGCCTCGCTACTGGCACTGGATCACCGGCATCGTGGTGCACGGTCGCTGGGGCCCGTCAGACCAGGGCTTCAACATCGGCCACGAGATCTTCTCGCGCCTGTGGGTCACCTCTCGCCTGGTCATCGCGGCCATGGTCATCGCGGCCGTGCTCGCTGTCATCGTGGGCGTCATCAGTGCGGTCAAGCAGTACTCGATCACCGACTACACGCTGAGCTTCGCCGGCTTCCTGTTCCTGTCGCTGCCGGCGTTCTGGCTGGCGATCCTGCTCAAGGAAGCCGGCATCCACCTCAACACGAGCTTCGGCCACCAGGTCTTCGACACGATCGGCGAACAAGGCTTCGGGTCGGGGGCAGGAAGCTTCAGCGACATCCTCAGCCATCTCATCCTGCCGACGATCACCCTTGCGCTGATCTCGTTTGCCTCCTGGAGCCGGTTCAACCGCGGCTCGATGCTGGAGGTGCTCAACAGCGACTACATCCGGCTGGCCCGGGCGAAGGGGCTTCGGAACCGGACCGTGATGGTCCGCCACGCATTGCGCACCGCGCTGATCCCGATGATCACCGTCATGGCACTCGACATCGCTGCCATCTTCGGCAGTGCGGTGGTCACCGAGACCGTCTACCAATGGCATGGCATGGGGGACTTCCTTCTCACCTCGATCCAGAAGCAGGACCAGTTCGCCGTGCTGGCATGGCTGTTGGTGGCGGGTTTCATCGTGATCCTGTTCAACCTGCTCGCCGACCTGCTCTACGCCTGGCTCGACCCGAGGATCCGCTATGACTGATCCGTTTCCGACGCGCGGCATGAAGCCCTCGCTCGAGGAGGCGCCCACCCAGGACCGGGCGCCGATCGAGCGGGAGTTCACGGTCGAGGAGCGCAGCCAGGCGCGACAGATCGTCCGCCGGTTCATGCATCACAAGCTCGCCGTCGCGAGCGCAGTCGTGCTGATCCTGCTGTTCATTCTCGCGTTCGTCGGCGGCCATTTCTGGCGCTACAACTACCAGGAGTTCACCAACGACCTCTCGCAGTCGCCGTCCTGGAAGCACCCGTTCGGCACGGACTCCAACGGCGTCGACACGTTCGCCGCGGTGCTGCGCGGCACCCAGCGCTCGCTCGAGATCGCGCTGTTCGTGGCGATCGTGTCGACCGCGATCGGCAGTATCTATGGGGCGATCGCCGGCTTCTACCGGGGTGCGCTCGACACGGTGATGATGCGTGTCGTTGACCTGTTCCTTACCTTCCCGATCATCGCGATCGCCGCGGTGCTCGGCGACAAGTACGGCGCGAAGGCCCAGGGCTGGCTGTTCATCGCGATCATCATCGCGGCACTCACGTGGCCCTACGTGTCACGCATCATGCGCGGCGTGGTGCTTTCGCTGCGCGAGAAGGAGTTCGTCGAGGCCGCGCGGGCTCTCGGCGCCAGCGACCGCAGGATCATCTTCCGGCACCTGATCCCCAACGCGGCCGGGCCGATCATCGTGACCGTCACGGTGCTCGTCGCCACCGCAATCCTCACCGAGACGGCGCTGTCGTTCATCGGGTTCGGCGTGCAGTTCCCGGACACCTCGCTCGGCCTGCTCGTCACCAACGCCCAGACGGCCGTCGACACCCGGCCCTGGCTGTTCTACTTCCCTGGCCTGTTCATCATCCTGATCGTGCTGTCGATCAACTTCATCGGCGACGGCCTGCGCGACGCGTTCGACCCGACCCAGACGCGGGTGCGGGCATGACCGAACGTGATGGGGACGTCGCGCCGATGGAGGTCGCCGCCCCTACCGCTAGCGATGGCGACCGCGTGCTGGTGGTGGACGACCTCACGGTCTCCTTCCCGACCGACGACGGCGTGGTCCAGGCCGTCCGTGGTGTCAGCTTCGACCTCGGCAAGGGCGAGGTGCTCGGCATCGTGGGGGAGTCCGGCTCCGGAAAGTCGGTGACCTCGCTCGCGATCATGGGCCTGCTTCCGAAGTCCGCCCGGGTCGCCGGCTCGGTGCGGCTTCACGGGCAGGAGCTGACCGGGCGCTCCGATGCCGAGCTGTCGAAGATCCGCGGCAAGGAGGTCGCGATGATCTTCCAGGACCCGATGACCTCGCTGAACCCGGTGCACCCGATCGGCAAGCAGCTCGCGGAGGCGGTCCGCGCCCATCAGGACGTCACCAGGAGCCAGGCGTGGGATCGAGCGGTCGAGCTGCTCGATCTGGTGGCGATCCCGCAGTCGCGCGAGCGGGCGCGCCAGTATCCCCACGAGTTCTCCGGCGGCATGCGACAGCGCGTTGTCATCGCAATGGCGATGGCCAATGACCCGGATGTGATCATCGCCGACGAGCCGACGACGGCGCTGGACGTCACGGTGCAGGCTCAGGTTCTTCAGGCGCTGGAGAAGGCGCAGAACGAGACCGGTGCGGCGATGATCCTGATCACCCACGATCTCGGCGTGGTCGCGGGCCAAGCGGACCGCGTGCTCGTGATGTACGCCGGGAAGCCGGTCGAGATCGGCCCGGTCGACGACATCTACGGCGATCCCCGGATGCCGTACACGATCGGCCTGCTGGGCAGCCTGCCGCGCATGGACACCGCCGAACCGCAGCGCCTCACCCCGATCAGCGGCTCGCCGCCGTCGCTGATCAACCTGCCGCCCGGCTGCCCGTTCACTCCACGCTGCCCGCGTGCGGAGGAGATCTGCGACGCGCAGGAGCCGGGGCTCGTGATCACGACCTCGGCAGCGCATCGTGCGGCGTGCCACTTCGCCCGGGAGCTCGGCGATGTCCAGGCGCACGACCTCTTCGAGGCCGAGACCCTCGATCGCGCTGCCTTGAGCGACGTACTCGGCAACGAGCCGCGGGACGGCGCATGAGCGCAGCGAGCCCGGAGCCGGCCGGCGACGCGACGCCGCTGCTGTCGGTGCGTGGCCTGGTCAAGCACTTCCCGGTCCGCAGCCGGGGCGTGGTCCGGCGGGTCATCGGCGAGGTCCACGCGGTGTGCAACGTGTCCTTCGACCTGCACCACCACGAGACGCTCGGCCTGGTGGGCGAGTCCGGGTGCGGCAAGAGCACCACCGGCCGCGCGATCCTCAACCTGCAGACGCCGACGGCGGGTGAGGTGTACTTCCAGGGCCGGGACATCTCGAAGCTGTCGCGCAAGCAGATGCGCCCGGTACGCCGTGACATGCAGATCGTGTTCCAGGACCCGTACGCCTCGCTCGACCCGCGGATGCCGGTCGCCGAGATCATCGCCGAGCCGTTGCGGATCCACGGCATGTACGACAAGACCGCGAAGTCGCAAGTGCACGACTTGATGCGCCTCGTCGGTCTCGCGCCGGAGCACGGCAACCGCTACGCGCACGAGTTCTCCGGGGGCCAGCGCCAGCGCATCGGCATCGCCCGCGCGCTCGCGCTGCGGCCGAAGCTGATCGTGCTCGACGAGCCCGTGTCGGCACTCGACGTGTCGATCCAGGCGGGTGTCATCAACCTGCTCGAGGACCTGCAGAGCGAGCTCGGTCTGTCCTACCTGTTCGTCGCGCACGACCTGTCCGTGGTCCGCCACATCGCCGATCGGGTGGCGGTCATGTATCTCGGGAAGATCGTCGAGATCGCGCCCGCGGCGGAGCTGTTCCAGGCTTCGGCCCACCCCTACACGCAGGGCTTGATCTCGGCGATCCCGCTGCCGGACCCCGCCAAGGAGCGCAGCCGCGAGCGGGTCCTGATCGCCGGCGATGTGCCCAGCCCGGTCTCACCGCCGTCAGGTTGCCGGTTCCGCACCCGCTGCCCGAAGTTCGCCAACCAGCTCAGCGAAGCCGAGCGGCAGGCATGCATCGAGGCCGAGCCGGAGCTGGTCGAGCGCCCGGGTGTCGCTCACCCGGCCGCGTGTCACTACGCGGCACCGCTCGCGCTCGTGTAGTTCGCCGGGCCGGTCCACGTACACTGGCCGGCGACCGTCGTACCCCGAGGAGCCTTGACGTGGTCACCGCGTTGTCCGTCCTGCTGATCATCGTCAGCCTGCTTCTCGTCCTGCTCGTGCTGCTGCACCGCGGCAAGGGCGGCGGCCTGTCGGACATGTTCGGCGGCGGCGTCTCGTCCTCGCTGTCGGGCTCCTCGGTGGTGGAGAAGAACCTCGACCGGCTGACCATCATCTGCGGCGTGCTCTGGTTCGCCAGCATCATCGGCATCGGGCTGCTCCTCAAATAGGTTGTGAGGCGCCATCCGCGCGCGGGCGCGGCTGACGGCTCACAACCTGTATCCACACCCAGCGAGCCGGGGTGCCGCTGAGGGTGCTCGCGCTGACACGCTTCGCCGCGTGCTCAACCCGCTGCGCGACGACGGCTTGCTCAGCCTCGGTGCGGAGACCGCCGGCATCGTCGACCTGCACGACTGCCTCAACCTGGGCATCACTGACGACAAGATCCGCTGGCTGGTTCGGTCCGGACGCTGGCAGCGGGTCTATCCGCGCGTGTTCGCGACGTTCAGCGGGCGGCTCGATGCCAACGCGCTGTCGTATGCCGCACTGCTGTACGCGGGTCCGGAGTCTGCCCTCAGCCATGAGTCGGCGGGCGCGGCTCACGGGTTGTGCGCCCGTCCCGTGGCGGTGCACGTTCTGGTGCCGTACGCCCACGACGTGGCCTCGCGCTCCGGTCTCGTCGTACACCGGTCGCGCACCTTCCGGCCGGCCGATGTGGAGTGGACCAGGCCGGCGATCACGACGCTCGAACGGACCGTTCTCGACCTGCTCGGCGGTCGTCGGTCTGCGGATGCAGCGCTCGGCCTGGTGAGTGACGCGTTGCGCACCGGCCGTACGTCGGTCGACCGGCTCCGGGAGGCACTGGTGGCTGCACCGACCACCAAGTGGCGGCGAGCCGTCCTCGAGGCGTTGCCCGACCTGGCCGCCGGCGCCCAGTCGCCGCTCGAGGTGCGGGACGCCCGGCTACGACGTGCCCACGGTCTCCCGCAGGGCACCAGGCAGTACCGGCGCTCCGGCGCCGGCGTGGAGTTCCTCGATGTGCTGATCGAGGAGTGGAAGGTCCACATCGAGCTGGACGGGCGGCTCGGACATGACCGGGCCCAGGAGCGGTGGCGCGACATGCGGCGTGACAACCGCAGCGAGCGTGACGGTCTGCGCCACCTTCGCTACGGTTGGGCCGACGTGTTCGACCGGCCCTGCGAGGTGGCCATCGAGCAGGCGGTGATCCTGCGCCAGCAAGGCTGGACGGGTCAGTTCGTCCGCTGCCGCGACTGCCCGGGAACGCTGCCGCCAGGGTTGTGAGGCGCAGGCCGCGCCCTGGTGCGGCAGGGGACTCACAACCTGCTAGAGGGCGGAGGCGGCTGCCCGGTCGAGCAGCCACTTGGTGGCCTCTCGACCGTGGACGCGCGCCGCGGGTAAGCCCGCCTCGCCGCCCAGCGCTGCCTTGACAGCGGCGGCCTTCTCCTCGCCGGCCGCGACGAGCCAGACCTCTCGCGCGGCGTTGATCGCGTTGAGGCCGAGGGAGATGCGGGTCGGTGGCGGCTTCGACGCTCCGCGTACGCCGATGACCGGGCGCTCGTCGCTGAGGCCCGGCGCGTCGGGGAACAGAGAGGCGACATGACCGTCGGGCCCGACGCCGAGCAGCAGTACGTCAAACGCAGGCACGGGCCCGCCGTCCGCCGCAGCAGCCGCGAGCTGTTCGGCGTAGGCGGCGGCTGCCGCGTCGAGGTCGTCGCCGTACTGCCCGTTGCTCGCCGCCATCGGGTGGATCCGCTTCGGGTCGAGCGGCACGTGGGCGAGCAGGGCTTCGCGCGCCTGCGTGTCGTTGCGGTCCGGGCTGCCCGCGGGCAGGAAGCGCTCGTCGCCCCACCAGACGTCCAGGGCGGACCAGTCGATCGCCTCACGGGCGGGCGCGGCGGCGAGCTCCCGCAGAGTGGCGCCGCCGATGCCGCCGCCGGTCAGCACGATCGATGCGGTGCCGCGCGCGGCCTGCGCGTCAGTGACGTCGGCAATGATCCGAGCGGCGACCGCTTGCGAGAGCACCGTGGCATCTCGATGTACGACGACGAGTGGTTCGCTCATCGCCGCATCACGACCCGGCGAGAGCCGGGTCGCGCCATACGAGAATCCTGCTGCGTGGCGACAGGTCGACGTGGATGCCGGTGCACTTGGTCAGCGCCTCCGCGTAGACCGGGTCCGGATCCATCCGGCGCAGCTCCTCCGCGAGCAGGTCACCGAGCTCGCGGCGCGGCAGCGGCAGGACCCGCGCGTCCTCATCGCCGCGGGTGAGCTTCGCCGAGACCCCGTCGGGACGTTCGATCCGGATCGGGCAGTCGTTGCCGTCAGGCAGCCTCACCACCAGCTCGACCCCGGTGATTCCGGGACCGCCGCTCTCGTCGAGCTCCGTCGGCACGTCCAGCCGTGAGCCGAGCCAGCCGGCGAGCAGCGCGGCGCTGCCGTTGCCGGCGGCTGCCGAAACTGTGGCGGACACGGCGGTGCCGTCGACCCCGTCCATCGCCGACGCCAGCAGCGCCCGCCACGGCGTGGCCCGGGTCCACACGAGGTCGGTGTCGCCCGAGACGAAGTCGGCCGCCCGAGTGCGCAGGGCCTCCAGCGGGTCCGCCGCGAGTGAGGAGTCGGTGATGCGCCGGTTGGCAAGAACGCCGAGGGCGTCCGTCGCGATCTCGTCGGGGGGCGGCCCGTGCCACCACGTCACGACGGGCGCGTCCGGAGCGAGCAGCGGCAGTACGACGGACTCGGCATGCAGCCCGAGGCGTCCGTACATCCGCATGACGACGGCCTCGGTCGACCCCAGCCGCCCGCCGATCTGCACCTCGGCGTCGAGGCGACTCTCCGCGTTGATCGAGTGGCGAACGATGATCACGAGCCGGCACGGGTGCGCTGCCGCCGCGATCGTCGCGGCCTGCTCGGCTTCCTGCACTCGGCGCTCGTCCACGACGGCGACCAGCGTCAGGGCCAGGCCCGAGGCGAGCGCTCCGGCCGCGCGCCGCTCCGCGAGCAGCGCCTTCACGACCTCGCTGCCGGTCGTGTCCCACAAGGTGGTCGCCATCAGCTCGCCGCCTTCCCGGACTGGTTGACCGTCCTGGTCATGGCCGCCGCCACGTGCGGCCGTCGGCCGCGAGCATCTCGTCGGCGCCGCGGGGGCCCCATTCGCCGGCGCGGTACTTCTCCGGGACGGTCGTCGACCAGAAGTCCTCCAGCCGGTCGATGACCTTCCACGAGGCATGTACCTCCTCGTTGCGAGGGAACAGCGTGGCGTCGCCCAGCAGTACGTCGAGGATCAGCCGCTCATAGGCCTCGGGTGAGGACTCGGTGAACGCCTCGCCGTACAGGAAGTCCATCGACACGTCGCGGACCTCCATTGCCGAGCCCGGCACCTTGGAGCCGAACCGCAGCGTGACGCCCTCGTCGGGCTGCACCCGCACGACCAGCTGGTTGTGGCCGAGCTCCACCGTGTCGGTCACGTCGAACGGCAGGTGTGGCGCGGTCTTGAAGCTGACCGCGATCTCGGTCACCCGCCGGGGGAGCCGCTTGCCGGTCCGCAGGTAGAACGGAACCCCCGCCCACCGCCGAGTCTCGATGCCCAGCCGTACGGCGGCGTAGGTCTCCGTCCGCGAGTCCTTCGGGATCCCCTCCTCGTCGAGGTACGCCGGGACCCGCTCGCCGGCCAGCCAGCCCTGGTCGTACTGCCCGCGGATCGCGTAGCGCGCGAGGTTGTCGGGCAGGGAGATCGCGTTGAGGACCTTGAGCTTCTCAGTGCGGATCGCCTCGGCGTCGAAGGAGACCGGCTCCTCCATCGCGGTCAGGGCGAGCAGCTGGAGCATGTGGTTTTGAAGGACGTCCCGGGCGGCGCCGGCGCTGTCGTAGAAGGCCGCGCGACCGCCGATGCCGACGTCCTCCGCCATCGTGAACTGCACCGAGTCGACGTAGTTGGAGTTCCAGATCGGCTCGAACAGCGTGTTGGCGAACCGCAACGCCAACATGTTCTGCACGGTCTCCTTGCCCAGGTAGTGGTCGATGCGAAAGACGTCACTGGGGGAGAAGACCTCGTCGACCAGTGCGTTGAGCTCCATGGCCGAGGCGAGGTCATGACCGAAAGGCTTCTCGACGACCACGCGTCGCCAACCTCCGGACTTCGCGTTGTCGGCCATGCCGGTGCGTTGCATCTGCTTGAGGACGATGGGGAATGCCGCGGGCGGGATCGAGAGGTAGAACGCGGCATTGCCCTGGATGCCGTGGCTCTTCTCGAGCTCCACCAGGCACGACGCGAGGTTGTCGAAGGCCTCGTCGTCGTCGAACGATCCCGGCAGGAACTGCAGCGACGCGGCAACGCGCTTCCAGACGTCCTCGCGGAACTCGGTACGCGCGTGGTCCTGTGCCGATTTGCGCGCGAGGCTCTCGAAGTCTCCGGTGTCCCAGTCGCGACGGGCGAAGCCGAGCAGTGCGAAGCCCGGCGGCAGCAGCCCCCGGTTGGACAGGTCGTAGATCGCCGGGATCAGCTTCTTGCGGGCGAGGTCGCCGGTGATGCCGAACACGACGATCGCGCACGGTCCCGGGACGCGCGGAAGGCGACGGTCTCGCGGGTCGCGCAGCGGGTTGCCGGCCGAGCCGGAAGGAACGGTCACGGCGCCGCTCCTCGTGAGGCGGTGAGCAGGGCCGAGATGCCTGCGGCGCGATCGGTGAGGTGCAGCCGTACAGCGGGGCGCGAGCGGGCGCGTAGTGCCTGCAGGTCGCCGAGTGCCTGCGCCATCTGCAACCGGCCGAAGCTGAACGGCTGACCCGGGATCGCGACGTCCTCGGCCACTGCGCCGGTGATCTGCAGGAACACGGCGACCGGGGGCCCGCCCTTGTGGAACTGGCCGGTCGAGTGCAGGAACCTCGGCCCCCATCCGAAGGTCACCGGATGGTCCATGCGCGCCGCGAGCTGGTCGCGGAGCTTTGCGGCGTCGGCGTCGGCGAGCCGGTTGAGGTAGGCCATCACCGCGAGGTACCCGCGGTCGGGTACGGCGGCCAGCAGGCTCTGGATCACGCCAGCCAGATCCGTCGCACCGCGCAGGTCCTCGGCCTCGGCGTAGACCTCCACGGGACCCTCGACGAACGCGGGGGTGCCGGTCGGCAGGTCGCCCTCGCCAGCGGCCTCGAGGACCGCTTTCGTGTTGTCCTTGGACTCCTGCACGTTCGGCTGGTTGAACGGGTCGATGCCGAGGACGCGGCCGGCGAACGCGGTCGCGAACTCCCAGGCGAGGAACTGCGCACCGAGCGGGCCGTCGACGGCGGTGCCGGCGATCGGCGGTGTCGCGCCGATCGTGACCAGGTGGGTGTCGCTGAGCGCGGTGTAGCCGGGCGCGCTGACCGAGTCCACGACGACCGGAAGCAGGCCGCGGCCGGACTTGCCGGTCGATTCGGCGATCAGCTGCTCGGCCCAGTCGCCGAACCCGGCAATGCCGGACCCGCCGTCCGCGATCACGACCTTGTCGTGACCGTCGACGCCCAGCCCTCCCAGGGCCGCGCCGAGCGCAGCCGCGGCGTTCCCGTAGTCGCCCGAAAGCGTCGCGAAGACGCCCTCCGCGGCGTCGAGCAGCTCACCCACCGGTACGCCGGCGAGGCCGCTGGGCACCAGGCCGAATGCGGTCAACGCGCTGTAACGGCCGCCCACGTTGGGGTCGGCCTCGAACACCCGGTACCCGGCGTCGCTCGCCACCCGGTGCAGCGGGGAGCCCGGATCGGTCACCACGACGATCCGCTCCGCCGGGTCGATGCCAGCGTCTCGGAACGCCTGCTCGTAGGCGCGGCGGTGGCTGTCGGTCTCGAGGGTTCCGCCGCTCTTGCTGGAGACGACCACCACGGTTCGGTCGATCCGGTCCGCGAGCGCCGCGCCGACCTGGCCCGGGTCGGTGGTGTCGAGAGTGGTGAGCTCGACGCCGTAGGTCGCCGTGATGACCTCGGGGGCAAGGGACGAGCCGCCCATCCCTGCGAGGACGACGTGGTCGACGCCCCGGCTCCGCAGGTCGGCCCGCAGCTGCTCGATCTCGGCGACCAGCGGCCGGGAGATCGTCATGCAGTCGAGCCAGCCCAGCCGAACGGTTGCTTCAGCGGCGGCATCCGGCCCCCACAGGCCGGCGTCCTTCGCCGCGATGCGAGCTGCGATGCCCATGTTCTCGGACAGGGCGCGATCTCGCGCCGAGACCACATCGGCACCGGCGAAGGAGACGGTGACGTTCCCGCCCGACACGCTCTCAGGAGTGCTCACGCTCGCCACCTCGCCAGAGGCCCGGCGGCGGAGCCGGCTGTGCCGGCGCTCATTCGGCCGCCAGCTTCTCGAGCTCTGCCTTCGTCGACTCGGTCAGCTCGTTCCAGGACGCCACGAACTTCTCGACTCCCTCTTCCTCGAGGACGCGTACGACGTCGTCGTAGTCGACGCCCACCGAGGCAAGCGCGTCCATCACCTCATGCGCGTCGGCGTAGTTCGGCCGGATCGTGTCGCCGGTCACCTTCCCGTGGTCGGCGACCGCGTGGATCGTCGGCTCGGGCATCGTGTTGACGACCCCGTCGGTGACCAGCTGGACGACGTACATCGTGTCGTCGTACGACGGGTCCTTCGTGGAGGTCGATGCCCACAACGGCCGCTGCGGCTTTGCCCCGGCCTGCGCAAGCGCCCGCCAGCGGTCGGTGTCGAGCTTCTTCTCGTAGAGCTCGAAGGCCAAGCGAGCGTTCGCGATCGCGGCCTTGCCGCGCAGGGCCTTGGCGTCCTCGGAGCCGATCTTGTCCAGCCGGGCGTCGACCTCCGAGTCGACGCGCGACACGAAGAACGATCCGACGGAACCGATCGTCGACAGGTCGTGGCCCGCAACCCTGGCCCGCTCGAGACCCTCGATGAACGCGTCGAGCACCTCGCCGTACCGCTCGAGGGAGAAGATCAGCGTCACGTTCACGCTGATGCCTTCGGACAGGACCTGCGCGATCGCGGGCAGCCCCGCCTTGGTCGCGGGGATCTTGATGAACAGGTTGGGCCGGTCGACCAGCCACCACAGCGCCCGCGCTTCGGCGATCGTGGCCTCGGTGTTGTTGGCCAGCGCCGGGCTCACCTCGATCGACACCCGTCCGTCGACACCGCCACTCGCGTCGTACGCCGGGCGCAGCACGTCGCAGGCCTCGCGCACATCGAAGGCGGTGATGGCCCGCAGCGCCTCCTCGACAGTCACGCCGCGCGTCGCGAGATCGCGCACCTGGTCGTCGTAGATCTCGCTGCCGCTGATCGCCTTCTGGAAGATCGTCGGGTTGGTGGTGATGCCGACGACGTGGCTGTCGCGCACCAGGCCGGCGAGGTTCCCGGTGACCACCCGGGAGCGGGAAAGGTCGTCGAGCCAGATCGCGACCCCGGCGTCTGACAGTTGCTTGAGCGCGTCGGTCATCTGTACCGCTCCTCGATGTTGGGGTCTTCCTCGGTGGTGAGCTCCGACTAGTTGCCGGTCGTGGAGCCCTTGGTTGCGCCGACCTTGGACAGGCTGGCGTGGGCTGCCGCGACGACACGGTCCGCGGTGAACCCGAACTGCTCGAAAAGCACGGCGTACGGCGCGCTGGCACCGAAGTGCTCGATCGACAAGCACTCGCCGTGGTCGCCGACGAAGTCGCGCCAGCCGAGCGCGACTGCGGCCTCGACCGACACCCGAGCCCGGATCCGCGGCGGCAGCACTTCCTGCTGGTAGGCCGCGTCCTGCGCCTCGAACCACTCCCGGCAGGGCATGGAGACGACGCGGGTGGGCGTGCCGTCGGCCTCGAGGCGCTCGCGGGCCTCGAGCGCGATCGCCACCTCGCTCCCGGTCGCGATGATGATCACCTCTGCGGTCCCGGTCGACGCCTCCGCGAGGACATAGGCGCCACGGGCCACGCCCTCGGCGGCGGCGAGCTTCGAGCGGTCGATGACCGGCAGGTTCTGGCGGCTGAGGATGAGCCCGGCAGGGCGGTCGTTGTTCTCGATGATCGTGCGCCACGCGATCGAGGTCTCGGTGGCGTCAGCGGGTCGGACGACGTCAAGACCGGGGATCGCGCGAAGCGATGCGAGGTGCTCGATCGGCTGATGGGTCGGGCCGTCCTCGCCGAGTCCGATCGAGTCGTGGGTCCACACGAAGGTGACCGGCAGCTTCATCAGTGCGGCCAGCCGCACCGAGCCGCGCATGTAGTCCGAGAACGTCAGGAACGTGCCGCCGAACACGCGCGTGCCGCCGTGCAGGGTGATGCCGTTCATGATCGCGCCCATCGCGTGCTCGCGGATCCCGAAGTGCAGGATCCGGCCGTACGGCGAGCCGCCGTGGGCCTCGGGCAGGAACGACGCGGCGCCGTGGATCTCGGTGTTGTTGCTCTCGGCAAGATCAGCCGAGCCTCCCCAGAGCTCCGGCAGCGCTGCCGCGAGCTCCTGGATCACGGCCTCGCTGGCCTTGCGGGTCGAGATCGACGTCTCCTCGGCGAAGGTCGGCAGCTTGGCGTCCCATCCGGCGGGCAGTCGCCGCTCGGCGATCCGCTGCCGCTCTGCGGCGCGATCCGGCTCGGCCGTGGCCCAGGCGTCGAACTGCTCCTGCCACGCCTCGTGGGCAGCGCGGCCGCGGTCGATCACCTTGCGGGCGTGCGCGAGCACCTCGTCGGGGCAGTAGAAGCTGACCGCCGGATCGAGTCCGAGCGCCTCCTTGGTCGCCGCCACCTCGTCGGAGCCCAGCGCCGCGCCGTGGGCCTTGCCGGTGTTCTGCTTGTTGGGCGCGGGCCACCCGATGATCGAGCGGACCACGATGAGGGTCGGCTTAGAGGTCTCCGCCTGCGCCGCGACGAAGGCGTCGTACACGGCCTGGACGTCGTTGACGTCGGGCACGTGCAGGGTGTGCCAGCCGTAGGCCTCGTAGCGCGCCGCCACGTCCTCGGAGAAGGCGACCTTCGTGTCGCCCTCGATCGAGATGTGGTTGTCGTCGTAGAGGACGACCAGGTTGCCGAGCTGCTGGTGGCCGGCGATCGAGCTGGCCTCGCCGGAGATCCCCTCCTCCATGTCGCCGTCGGAGGCGAAGCACCAGATGGTGTGGTCGAACAGGCTCTGCCCCGCAGGAGTGTCGGGGTCGAACAGCCCCCGCTCGTAGCGCGAGGCCATGGCCATGCCGACGGCATTGGCGATGCCCTGGCCGAGCGGGCCCGTGGTCACCTCGACGCCGGCGGTGTGCCCGTGCTCCGGATGGCCCGGCGTCAGCGACCCCCACTGTCGCAGCAGCCGCAGGTCCTCGATCGTCAGGCCGTAGCCGGACAGGAAGAGCTGGATGTAGAGGGTGAGGCTCGAGTGCCCGCAGCTGAGCACGAACCGGTCGCGGCCAGCCCAGCTCGGGTCCGTCGGGTCGTGGCGCAGCAGCTTCTGGAAGAGCAGGTAGGCCGCGGGCGCGAGGCTCATCGCGGTGCCCGGATGCCCGTTGCCGGCCGCCTCGACGGCGTCCATCGCGAGTGCGCGGACCACCTTTACCGCGAGGTCGTCGGTCTCGGTCCACTCGAGCCGCTGGCTCGCTGCGCTCACCGCTGATTCTCCCGTCGGTTGATCATGTTCGAGCGTAGTGAGATCGTCCCGCCCCGCAATCGCGGGAGTGCTAACGCTGCAGGACGAGTCGGTGACAGTCCTTCCCACCTGCCCCGTTAGGATTCGTACGTGCTCGATCGGGTCAGTAGCTATGTTGCGCTGACCAAGCCCCGGATCATCGAGCTGCTGCTGGTCACGACGCTGCCGGCGATGGTGCTCGCCGCCAAGGGCCTTCCGTCGCTGTGGACCGCTTGCGCGACGCTTGTAGGCGGCACGCTCGCCGCGGGCAGCGCCAACGCGCTCAACTGTGTCGCGGACCGGGACATCGACGCGGTGATGCACCGTACGCAGCGGCGCCCGCTCGCCCGGGACCAGGTCTCGCCGGCCAACGCGCTCCGCTTCGGGGTCGCGCTCGGCGCGGCCGCGACGCTGCTGCTCGGCCTCGGCGCCAACTGGCTGTCCGCGCTGCTTGCCGACGGCGCCATCTTGTTCTACGTCTTCGTCTACACGCTCGGCCTGAAGCGGCGTACCCCTTCCAACATCGTGATCGGCGGGGCGGCGGGCTGCTTCCCCGTGCTGATCGGCTGGTCGGCGGTGCGCGGCGACGTCGGGTGGCCCGCAGTCATCCTCTTCGCGGTGATCTTCCTGTGGACCCCGCCGCACTTCTGGTCGCTGGCGATGCGCTTCCGCGACGACTACGCGGCGGCAGGCGTGCCGATGCTGCCGGTCGTTGCGCCCGAGGCCTCCGTGACGCGCCAGATCGTCGTGTACTCCTGGGCGATGGTCGCCGCCTCGCTGGTGCTCATCCCGTTCGGAGCAGGAATCGTCTACGACATCGCGGCCGGCGTGCTCGGGGCGGCGTTCCTCGTGGAGGCCCACCGGCTGCACCGGCGGGTGCTCCGCGGCGAGGCGGCCCGGCCGATGACGCTGTTCCACGCCTCGATCAGCTACCTCGCCCTGCTGTTCGCCGCGGTTGCCGTCAGCCAGCTGGTCTGAGCGTCTGCCACGCGAAGTGGCAGGAATCATTCAAGATCTTTTGGGTAGAAGCAGCCCGTGGCTGACTTTCTGACTGACGTGGAAACGCTGCGCAAGCAGGCGCGCGAGGAGATGGAGAAGGGCCCGGTCACCGCGGCGTACCGCGCTGACGTCGACCGGGTGATCGAGGTGATGAACGCCGCACTCGCCACCGAGACGGTGTGCGCGCTGCGCTACCGGCAGCATCACTTCGCCGCGACCGGCCTGGATGCCGAGCCGGTCGCCGCGGAGTTCCTCGTCCACGCCAACGAGGAGCAGGAGCACGCCGACCGCCTCGCGACGCGGATCGCGCAGCTCGGCGGCAAGCCGGACCTTGATCCCGACACGCTTACCGCGCGCTCGCACTCGCAGTACGAGACCGCTGACAGCCTCGAGACGATGATCAGGGAGAACCTCGTCGCCGAGCGCATCGCCATCGCGTCGTACACCGAGATCATCAACTGGCTGGGCACCAGCGACCCCACCACGCGGCGGCTGTTCGAGGACATCCTCGCCGTCGAGGAGGAGCATGCCGACGACCTGATCGGGTTCCTCGACAAGGTGGGCTGACCCGCCTCGCGCTACGGATAGTTTCGCGCTGCAAGTAATGTGGACGCGTGACTGCCCGCGCTGACGACAGCTACAAGTGGACGGCGTTGTTCATCTGCACGCTCGGCGTGCTCATGGCGACGATCGACGCATCGATCACCCTGATCGCGATGCCGGACATCTTCCGGGGCATCCACATCGACCCGCTGCAGGCGGGCAACAGCTTCTACCTGCTGTGGATGATCCTCGGGTTCATGGTGGTCACCAGCGTGCTGGTCGTGAGCCTCGGCCGGATCGGCGACATCTACGGCCGGGTGCGGATCTACAACCTCGGCTTCGCGATCTTCACGGTGTTCTCGCTGCTGCTGACGGTCACCTGGAACACCGGTCACGCCGCCGGCATCTACCTGATCGTCATGCGGCTGTTCCAGGGCGTCGGCGCGGCGATGCTCATCGCCAACTCCTCGGCGATCCTGACTGACGCGTTCCCGGTCAACCAGCGCGGCATGGCACTCGGCATCAACCAGGCGGTGGCTTTCGGCGGGACCTTCCTCGGCCTGGTGCTCGGCGGCGTACTCGCCCCGATCAACTGGCGGCTGATCTTCCTGGTGTCGGTGCCGATCGGGCTGTTCGCCACGGTGTGGGGTTACATCAAGCTGCAGGAGCTCTCCGAGCGGCATCACTCCTCGATCGACGTGTGGGGCAATGTCACCTTCGCGCTCGGTCTCGTGCTGATCATGATCGGTCTGACCTACGGCATCGAGCCCTACCACGGGCACTCGATGGGCTGGGGGAGTCCGGCGGTGATCTCGGAGCTGGCGTGCGGCGTCGTCCTGGTCGTCGCGTTCTGCGTGATCGAGACCCGGGTCGCCGAACCGATGTTCCGGCTGCAGCTGTTCAAGATCCGGGCGTTCACCGCCGGGGTGCTCGCCAGCTTCCTCGCGGCGCTGTCGCGAGGCGGGCTGATGTTCACGCTGATCATCTGGTTGCAAGGAATCTGGCTGCCTCGCCACGGGGTCGACTTCTCCGACACCCCGCTGAAGGCCGGCCTTGCGATGCTGCCGCTGACCGTCGGCATGTTCGTCGCCGGCCCGCTCTCAGGCCTGCTGTCGGACCGGTTCGGCGCGAGGCCCTTCGCGACCGGCGGGATGATCGGTACGGCGGTCTTGTTCGGCGTACTCGAGCTGATGCCGATCAACTTCTCCTACCCGACCTTCGCGGTCCTGTTGTTCTTCCTCGGGCTGACCATGGCGTCGTTCGGGTCGCCGAACCGCGCCGCGGTGATGAACGCGTTGCCGGCCAGGCACCGGGGTGCCGGATCGGGGATGAACTCCACCTTCCAGAACTCCGCGCAGGTGCTGTCGATCGGGATGTTCTTCACACTGATGATCGTCGGGTTCTCCTCCTCGCTGCCGTCGACGCTCGACCACGGCCTGGTGCAGCAGGGCGTGCCGGCGGCGGTCGCCTCGCACGTCTCGCACCTGCCGCCGGTGGCGACGCTGTTCGCGGCGTTCCTCGGCTACAACCCGATCCAGCATCTGGTCGGGCCGCACGTGCTCGGCGCGCTGAGCAGTCACCAGCAGGCGGTGCTGACCAGCCGCAACTTCTTCCCGAGCATGATCAGCGGACCGTTCAAGACCGGGCTGCACGCCGCGCTCGACCTGGCGATCGGGATGAGCGTGCTCGCCGCTGGCGCCTCCTGGGTGCGCGGCGGGAAGTACCACTACGTCGAGCCCGAGGACGTCCCGGTGGGCGAGACGGTGGCTGCGGCGACCTAGCCGCGGGCTCGGTGTCCTAGCGGATCAGTCCCAGCGGAACCAGCGGACCGCGGCGGTCACGCCGATCGCCGCCCAGACCAGCAGCGTCAGCCAGTCGTGCAGCGGCACGGCGCTGCCGTGGTCGAGCACGGCGCGCAGCCCGCCGGACAACGCGGTCAACGGAAGCAGGCCGAGCGCGTCCTGCACGCCGTGGGAGTAGTCAGACAGCGGGTAAGCCACTCCGCCGAGGCCGAGTGACACCAGGTAGAACAGGTTGGCGCCCGCGAGGGTGGCCTCCGCCCGCAATGTGCCTGCCATCAGCAATGCGAGCGCGCTGAAGCAGGCGGTCCCGAGCAGCACCAGCCCGATTGCCGCCGCGGCCGAACCGTGCGGGTGCCAGCCGAGAACTGCCGCGACGATGCAGAGCATGACCGCCTGGAGCACCTCGACGAGCAGCACCGCGGAGGTCTTCGCGGCGAGCAGGCCGGCGCGCGACAGAGGTGTCGTCGACAGCCGGCGGAGTACGCCGTACCGGCGCTCGAAGCCGGTGCCGATGGCCTGGCCGGTGAACGCCGTCGACATGACCGCGAGTCCGAACACACCCGGCGCCATGAACTCGATCCGCGGCTTCGGGATGTGCGCGATCGGCGCCTTCGCGAACAGCACCAGCAGCGCGACCGGGATCGCGATCGTCAGCAGCAGCTGTTCGCCGTTGCGCAGGATCAGCTTGGTTTCCATCGCGGTCTGCGCGAGGACCGCCCGGGAGCGGGGCGGCACCTGCGCGCTCGGCGTCAGCTCGAGGACGGTCACAGTGGCGCTCCTGCGGTGACCTCGAGGAACACGTCTTCCAGCGAGCGGCTGGTGGTCGAGAGGTTGTCGATCAGCACGCCAGCGGCGGCGCACCAGCTGGTCGCGGCCGCGACGACCTCGGGGTCGACGCGAGGACCGATCACGTAGTGACCGGCGCGCTCCTCGTGAGCGCTCGCGCCGGGAGGCAGCGCGTCGCTGAGACCCGCGACGTCCAGCCCGGCCGGCGCGTCGAAGGTGAGCGTGGGCGGTGTCTTCGCCTTGGCCAGCTCGGCCGGCGTACCGGTCGCGACCACGCGACCGTGGTCGAGGATCGTGACGGTGTCGGCGAGCGCCTCGGCCTCGTCGAGCGCGTGGGTGGTCAGGACCACGGCTACCCCGGCGTCGCGCAGCTCGCGGATCAGCGCCCAGGTGGTGTGCCGGGCATGCAGGTCCAGGCCGGCGGTCGGCTCGTCGAGGAACGCCACCTCCGGCCGGCCCACCAGCGCCAGGGCAAGTGAGACCCGTTGCTGCTCGCCCCCGGACAGCCGCCGCCACGGCGTACCAGCGACGGACTCGAGCCCCAGCCGGTCGAGCAGCTGCTCCACCGGCAGCGGGTCGGCGTACATCGCGGCGTAGTGGCGGACCACCTCGCCGACCCGGACTGACGGGTAGATGCCGCACGCGCCCGAGCCACCGGTCTGCGGCATCACGCCCACGCGGGGGGCGAGCTCGGCGTGGTCGCGGTACGGGTCGAGGCCCAGCACCCGCACGTCGCCGGAGTCGGCGCGGCGCAGGCCGCAGCACACCTCCACGCTGGTCGTCTTGCCCGCACCGTTGCGGCCGAGCAGCGCGGTCACCGCTCCGGCGGGGGCCTCGAAGGACACGTCGACGACGCCAGCGGTCGGGGTGTAGCGCTTGGCGAGGTGGGAAACCGCAACCGCCGCCACCCCACCAGTGTCCGGCCTTCCTCGAAGTAGCACATCACCGGGCCACCGATTCGGACACTGGGGAACGGAGCGGGCACGTTCCGCGGCATTTCGCGGCGGTCATGTGCTACTTCGAGGAAGGGGCCGCGGTTTGCTTCGGCGTACGAATTACGAAAGAATGTCGTTGTGAAAACGGCCCCGACGCGGCTGGATGCGGCGGACCAGCGAACCCGTGATCGGGTGGTCCGCTCGCTGCTCGAGCACGGACCGTCGACGGCCACCGAGCTCGGCCAGCGGCTCGGCCTCACCACTCCCGCGATCCGGCGCCACCTCGACGCCGCGCTGGAGGACGGGCTGATCGTCGCGACCGAGGAGCGGCCTCGCGCGCCTCGCGGCCGCGGTCGCCCCGCTCGGCGGTTCTCGCTCAGCGAGGCCGGCCACGCGGCCGGGCCCACGTCGTATGACGACGTCGCGGTGGATGCGCTGCGCTACCTGTGCGAGTCGGCCGGGGAGCAGGCCGTCGAGGACTTCGCGCGGCGCCGGATGGCGGCGTGGGAGGCGCGGTACGCCGACCGGATCGCTTCCCTGCCGCTGGACGCGCGTGCGGAGGCGCTAGCGGCTGCGCTCGCGGACGACGGGTACGCGTCGACGGTGCACGACACGACGATCGGCGTGCAGGTATGCCAGCACCACTGCCCGGTGCAGCACGTGGCGGAGGAGTTTCCCGTCATGTGCGAGGTAGAGACCGAGGCGATCGGCCGGTTGGTCGGTCGCCACGTGCAGCGGCTCGCCACGATCGCGCGGGGCGACGGCGTCTGCACCACGCACATCCCGCTTACTGACGTGACTGCGCGTCAGTCCAACCCAGCGACGCGCTGTGTCGAACCATCCGAGGAGACCCGTCTATGACCGACGTTGCCAGCGACCAGCTCGAAGGCCTCGGTCGGTACAAGTTCGGCTGGGCGGATCCCGACCAGGCCGGCGCTGTCGCGCAGCGAGGGCTCTCCGAGGAGGTCGTTCGCAACATCTCCGCGCTCAAGAACGAGCCCGAGTGGATGCTCGACATGCGGCTCAAGGGTCTGCGGCTGTTCGAGAAGAAGCCTATGCCGGGCTGGGGCGCCGACCTGTCGGGCATCGACTTCGACAACATCAAGTACTTCGTCCGCTCGACGGAGAAGCAGGCGGCCTCCTGGGACGACCTGCCCGCGGACATCAAGAACACCTACGACAAGCTCGGCATCCCCGAGGCGGAGAAGCAGCGCCTCGTCGCTGGAGTCGCGGCTCAGTATGAGTGCATCTCGGCTGGCGCTCTCGTGTGGACGGCGAATCGGGGGCGCGTGCCGGTCAAGGAGATCGAGCCGGGCGACATGGTTTTCGCCCTGGATGAGGAGACGGGGCATTTCGTCGTCGCGCCGGTCAAGGCGGCTGCGCAGACCGGCGTCGAACAGACCTACCAGGTGACTGTCGGCACGCGCTCGATTCGCGCGACGGCAAATCATCCGTTTCTGACGCTCTCCGACGATCGCCGAGCTGGGTCGAAGCGGGCCAGGTACGTGCGCCGCTGGAAGACGGTGTCGGAGCTCCGTGCAGGCGATCTCGTCGCAGTGCCGCGCGATCTGCCCGAGTTCGGCGAGTCCATGCCGCTGCCAAAGCCGGTCGGGCGCTGGGGTGAGCAGCTCGGTCCAGAGACCACAAACGTGGATTTGATGTGGCTACTCGGCTTCTACCTCGGCGACGGCTCGCTTCAGTCGGCCGGCCGGACTCATCGGGTTCAGTTCGCCGTGCCCGCCACGGACGTCGAGATCCGCGCCGAGATTGCGCGTGTCGTCGCTGAGCAGTTCGGCCTGCGGGTAATCGAGGCGGACGACGTAAGAGTCGTGGTGAACTCCCGCGCGCTGGTTCAGTGGATGCAGGTCATGGGCTTCTGGGGAACCTCTCACTCGAAGGAAGTCCCGCCGTGGGTCTTCCGGCTGCCGCTCGACCAGCGACTGGCCTTTCTCGGCGGCTGGATCGACGCCGACGGATATGTCCCACTCGGGCGCTCGAGTTGTGTTCGCCTGACGAGCGTCAGCGCGCCTCTACTCGAGCAGGCCGCTGATCTGGCGCGACTCGCGGGCATTCGAGTGGGCGGCCCCCACGAGTTCAGCGGCAAGCACCCGTTCGACCCTGAGCGCGTGATGTACGGCCAACGACTGACGATGACAGGGCCGCTCGAGCGGCTCGGTTGCCGCAACCCGAAGCGACTGGCCCGGTTGGGAATGGGTGCGTACGCCCACACGTACACGTCTGTACGTGGTCGGAAGTTCGCTCAATACTGCACCGACCACGTCGGCTTCGCGCAGATCACTTCGATCGAACCTTACGAGATCGAGCCGGTCTTCGACATCGAAGTTGACGGCCCCCACAACTTCATCGCCGAGGGCCTCGTCGTGCACAACAGCGAGGTCGTGTACCACCAGATCCGCGAGGATCTCGAGCAGCAGGGCGTCATCTTCGTCGACACCGACACAGGTCTGCGCGAGCACGAGGACCTGTTCCGCGAGCACTTCGCCTCAGTGATCCCGACGGGGGACAACAAGTTCTCCGCGCTGAACACCGCGGTGTGGTCGGGCGGTTCCTTCATCTACGTGCCCAAGGGCGTACACGTCGACATCCCGCTGCAGGCCTACTTCCGCATCAACACCGAGAACATGGGTCAGTTCGAGCGGACGCTGATCATCGCCGACGAAGGCTCCTACGTGCACTACGTGGAGGGTTGCCTGCCGGCGGGTGAGTTGATCACGACAGCAGACGGCGATCTGCGACCGATCGAGTCGATTCGCGTGGGGGACCGCGTGCTGGGTCACGATGGTCGCTCGCACCGGGTGACCGCGACTCAGATGCGGGACCTCAACGGATCGCTGCACAGGTTCACACCCATGTCGCCGGCGAATGCGTTCCGCGTCACCGACGAGCATCCGCTTCTGGTGGTTCGGCGGTCCGACGTCCTGGTGAAGCGAGCGCCACGCAACGGCTGGCAGCCAGAGGTGGATACCAAGAAGCTGGTCGCGAGCACGCCGCAGTGGGTTGCCGCGAAGGACGTCGCCCCAGGTGACTTCCTGGTCTACCCGAAGCCGCGGCGGGAGCCAGCGTCCGTCGTGCTTCCGCTGGAGTTCGCACGTCTCGCTGGCTACTACCTGGCCGAAGGTCACGCGACGCTCACGAACGGGTGCGAGTCGCTGTGCTTCTCCTTCCATATCGACGAGCACGACTACGTAGACGAGGTGCGACGGGCCACCAAGGAGCTCTACGACGCGGAGGGCTCCGTCCTCTACGAAGAGGACAAGCACTCCGCCCGCGTGCTCGTCTACACCAAGGCCGGCTACGCAGCCCTGACGCACCACGTGGGCACCGGTTCATCGATGAAGCAACTGTCTGCGGACCTGATGTCGCAGGACGACGAGTTCTTGCGGGAGCTCGTGCGCTGCTACATGAACGGTGATGGCAACACCGTGTCCCGTGGCGGAGCGATCTGGAAGCGAGCGCACACGACGTCTCGCGTGTGGGCGTTCCAGCTGCAGTCAATCCTCGCGCGGCTTGGCGTCTTTGCCACCGTCGAGATGTGCCGTCCTGGCGGGCCCGGAGAAATCCTCGGCCGGCAGGTCGTGCGGCAGGATCTCTACCAGGTGCGATGGACCGAGGAAGGGCGCGGGCCCAAGCAGGCGCGCGACTGCGGCGACTACTTCCTGGTCCCCATCAGGTCAAAGGAATCGAGAGAGGCGCATGAGCCGGTCTTCAACTTGGATGTTGAAGCGCCGGACAGCTACCTCGCGTATGGCTTCGCCGTACACAACTGCACGGCTCCGATCTACTCGTCGGACTCGCTGCACTCAGCCGTCGTCGAGATCGTCGTCAAGAAGGACGCGCGAGTGCGCTACACGACCATCCAGAACTGGTCGAACAACGTCTACAACCTCGTCACGAAGCGGGCGATGGCCCACGAGGGCGCGACGATGGAATGGGTCGACGGCAACCTGGGCTCGAAGGTGACGATGAAGTACCCGGCCGTCTGGATGGTGGGCGAGCACGCCAAGGGCGAGACGCTCTCCATCGCATTCGCGGGCGAAGGTCAGCACCAGGACGCCGGCTCGAAGATGGTGCACGCCGCGCCCAACACGTCCAGCAACATCGTCAGCAAGTCGGTTGCACGTGGCGGCGGGCGCACTTCGTACCGCGGCCTGGTGCAGATCAACAAGAACGCGCACCACTCGAAGTCGACCGTGAAGTGCGACGCGCTGCTCGTCGACAACATCAGCCGGTCGGACACCTACCCGTACGTCGACGTCCGCGAGGACGACGTGCAGATGGGTCACGAGGCCACGGTGAGCAAGATCAGCGCCGACCAGCTCTTCTACCTGATGAGCCGTGGCATCGCCGAGGAAGAGGCGATGGCGATGATCGTGCGCGGCTTCATCGAGCCGATCGCGCGGGAGCTGCCGATGGAGTACGCCCTCGAGCTCAACCGGCTCATCGAGCTGCAGATGGAAGGTGCCGTCGGCTGATGGCTCCCGCTGCAACTGTTGCTTCGCCACCGCTGCGCTCTGCCGCCGAGCGCGTGGCGTCGTACGACGTCGCCGACTTCCGGATCCCGAGCGGTCGCGAGGAGGAGTGGCGGTTCACCCCGACCCGCAGGCTGCGCGGCGTCTTCGAGGCCGGCCCGAGCGCGCAGCGGCTGAAGTGCACTGCAGACCTCCCCGAAGGAGTCGAGCTGGCCGAGCTCGACGCCGAGGACCCGTTGCGGACGAAGGCACCGGCGCCCGTCGACCGTCCGGCTGCCCTCGCCTACCTCCACTCAGCCGGCGCGACTGCACTGCGGATCCCGGCGAACGCGAACCTTGCCCGGCCGGTCCTCATCGAGCGCCGCGGCAGCGGGACGGCAGAGCAGACCTGGGGCCATCTCGTGATCGAGGTCGGGGCGAACGCGGCGGCGACTGTTGTGCTCGACCACACTGGCAGCGCGACCTTCAGCGGCCTGCTGTCGGTGATCGTTGGTGACGGGGCCCAGCTGAAGCTGGTCAGCCTGCAGGACTGGGACGGGGACGCGGTCCACCTCGAGCACCACGCGGTGTGCGTCGGTCGCGACGCGTCGTTCACTTCCGCGGTCGTCTCCCTGGGCGGCGATCTGGTACGCCTGACGCCGACGGTCAGCTTCGCTGGGCCGGGCGGGAACGCGGAGCTTCTCGGGCTCTACTTCGCCGATGCCGACCAGCACCTCGAGCACCGGCTGTTCATCGACCACGACCAGCCCAACTGCCGCAGCCGCGTGACCTACAAGGGCGCGCTGCAGGGCGACGGCGCCCGGACCGTGTGGATCGGCGACGTCCTCATCCGCGCCGCAGCGACCGGCACGGACACCTACGAGGAGAACCGCAACCTGCTCCTCGGCGATCGCGCGCGGGCCGATTCGGTCCCCAACCTCGAGATCGAGACCGGCGAGGTTGCCGGCGCCGGTCACGCCAGCACGACCGGCCGCTTCGACGACGAGCAGCTGTTCTACCTGATGGCGCGCGGCATCCCTGAGGCCGAGGCGCGCCGCCTCGTCGTACGCGGGTTCTTCGCTGAGATCGTCGAGCGCATAGGGGTTCCCGAGGTCCGCGACCGGCTGCTGGCCGCGGTCGAGAGCGAGCTCGCCCAATGACATTCGTTCGCGCGTGCGCGCTCTCCGAGCTCGCCGAGGACTGCGCCAAGGCTGTCGAAGTCGACGGCATCGCGATCTGCCTCGCCCGCTCGCAGGGCGAGGTGACGGCCCTGCTCGACGAGTGCTCGCACGCAGAGGTCGCGCTCTCGGACGGCGAGGTCGCGGACGGCACCGTCGAATGCTGGCTGCACGGCTCGCGGTTCGACCTGCGTACCGGCAAGCCGATCGGCCCGCCCGCGACCGAAGCAGTGAAGACCTATCCCGTACGCATCGACGGCGACGACGTGTACGTCGCCGTGAAGGAGTAGCAGCCCTTATGGCTACGTTGGAGATCAAGGACCTGCACGTCACCGTCGCTGCCGACGGTGAAGGCGGTGAGCCGCGCCAGATCCTCAGCGGCGTCGACCTCACCGTCAAGCAGGGGGAGACCCACGCCATCATGGGCCCCAACGGCTCGGGCAAGTCGACGCTGGCGTACTCGATCGCCGGGCACCCCCGCTACACCGTCACCGGTGGCAGCGTCACCCTCGACGGCACCGACGTGCTTGCCATGACGGTCGACGAGCGCGCCCGTGCCGGCCTGTTCCTCGCGATGCAGTACCCGGTCGAGGTGCCGGGGGTGAGCGTCTCGAACTTCCTGCGTACGGCGGTGACCGCCGTGTCGGGCGAGGCGCCGAAGCTGCGCACCTGGGCAAAGGAGCTGGGCGAGGCCTTCGAGCGCCTGGCGATCGACTCCTCGTTCAAGGAGCGCTCGCTCAACGAGGGCTTCTCGGGCGGTGAGAAGAAGCGCCTCGAAGTGCTGCAGCTCGAGATGCTCAAGCCGAAGATCGCCGTCCTCGACGAGACCGACTCGGGCCTCGACGTCGACGCGCTGCGCGTCGTGTCCGAAGGCGTGAACCGGGTCCGCAACGCCGGCGCGACCGGCACGTTGCTGATCACGCACTACACCCGGATCCTGCGCTACATCCAGCCCGACTACGTACACGTCTTCGTCGGCGGCCGGATCGTCGCAGAGGGCGGCCCGGAGCTCGCCGACACCCTCGAGGCCGAGGGCTACGAGAAGTTCACCGGGTCGACGGGATGAGCTACGACGTCAGCGTGGTCCGCAAGGACTTCCCGATCCTCGAGCGGGAAGTTCGCCCCGGCGTACCCCTGGTCTACCTCGACAGCGCTGCGACCTCGCAGAAGCCGACCCAGGTGCTCGACGCGCTGCGCGAGCACGACGAGCGACACAACGCCAACGTGCATCGCGGGATCCACACCCTGGCCGAGGAAGCGACGGCGGCCTACGAAGGCGCTCGCACCAAGGTGGCCGAGTTCATCAAGGCACCCGATCGGCGCGAGGTCGTCTTCACCAAGAACTCCAGCGAAGCGCTGAACCTCATGGCGCAGACGCTGCCGTTCGGTCCCGGCGATGAGGTCGTCGTCACCGAGATGGAGCACCACTCCAACCTCGTGCCCTGGCAGCTGGCGTGCGCCCGTACCGGTGCAACGCTGAAGTGGATCGGGCTCACCGACGAGGGCCGGCTAGACCTCAGCAACCTCGACTCCGTCATCACCGAGCGCGCGAAGGTGGTCGCGTTCGTCCACCAGTCCAATCTGCTGGGCACGGTCAACGACGTGGCTGCGGTGGTGGCTCGCGCCAAGCAGGTAGGCGCCTACACCGTCCTCGACGCGTCACAGTCGGTGCCGCACCTGCCAGTGGATGTCGCGAGCCTCGGTGTCGATGCCATGGCGTTCACCGGCCACAAGATGTGTGGGCCGACCGGCATCGGCGTGCTCTGGGCTCGCCTCGACCTGCTCGAGCAGCTCCCGCCGTTCCTCGGCGGCGGCGAGATGATCGACGAGGTCACGATGGCCGGCTCCACCTGGGCGCCGCCGCCGCACAAGTACGAAGCCGGTACGCCGCCGATCGCCCAGGCGGTCGGCCTCGGTGCCGCCGTCGACTACCTGACTGCGCTCGGCATGGATGCGGTGCACGACCACGAGGTCGCGCTCACCGGTTACCTGCTCGACGGGCTCGCCAGCGTCCCCGGCGTACGCATCATCGGACCCGCGACCACGCAGGCACGCGGTGGGGCGGTGTCCTTCGTCCTCGAGGGTGTCCACCCGCACGACGTCGGGCAGCTGCTCGACGAGGGCGGCGTGGCGGTGCGAGTAGGTCACCACTGCGCCCGGCCCGCGTGCCTGCGGTTCGGGATCCCGGCAACGACGCGTGCCTCGCTGCACCTCTACAGCGACACCTCCGACGTCGACGCCCTGGTCGCCGGCCTCGATCGGGTGAGGAGCTTCTTCGGATGACCAGTGCCGCAGCGCCCACGCCGCAGCTCGACTCGCTCTACCAGGAGATCATCCTCGAGCACTACCGCAGCCCGCACCACAAGGGACTGCGCGAGCCGTTCGAGGCGGAGGTGCACCACCTCAATCCGACGTGTGGTGACGAGATCACGCTGCGTGTCCACCTCGCCGACGGCGTCGTGGACGACGTCTCGTACGACGGGCACGGCTGCTCGATCTCGCAAGCATCCGCGAGCGTGATGACCGACCTCGTGATCGGCAAGACGGTCGACGATGCGCTGCAGGTGCACGAGGAGTTCCTGCGCCTCATGCAGTCGAAGGGCGAGCTCGAGCCGGACGAGGATGTGCTGGAGGACGCGGTGGCGTTCGCCGGTGTGTCCCGGTACCCCGCGCGCGTCAAGTGCGCCCTGCTGTCGTGGATGGCATGGAAGGACGCGACGGCGCAAGCGGTCGCAGATTCGGAAGGACACTGAGATGACGGCGGAGACGGCTCCCACGGTGGAGGACGTGACGGAGGCGATGCACGACGTGCTCGACCCCGAGCTCGGCATCAACGTGGTCGACCTCGGCCTCCTCTACGGCGTGACGATCGACGACAACCACACCGCCGTACTCGACATGACCCTGACCTCGGCGGCCTGCCCGCTCACCGACGTGATCGAGGACCAGGCGTCGGCCGCGCTCGACGGCCTGACCAACGGCGTCACGATCAACTGGGTCTGGATGCCGCCGTGGGGCCCGGACAAGATCACCCCCGAAGGTCGCGAGCAGCTCGCCGCCCTCGGCTTCAACGTCTGAGGCCCGCGCTCGTCGGTCGCGCACCGGTTTCGATCGCATGGTCGGCATCAGTTATCGCGACTCTGCTGATGGTCGAGGTCCTCGCATCCGGATACCGATTTACGCGATGGCTGTGCCAGCCGCACTGCCGCGCGGACACACGCTGTTAAGTGCCGTTCGGCCACGTGGATCGTCAGGCGGCGCTCGCGTGGCTACTGTTCGGGTTGGCCAGACTGGCGAGGAGACAGGGTGGGAAGTCAAGTTCGCTGGCGTACCGTCCCGGCCGACTTATTGCCTTTCCATCGGTTTGCCGAGGCGCGTGGATGGCTGCTCATGCCGTCGCGAACAGAGTCGCCATCGCCGGACCCGCTCATTGATTGGAGCAGTTGTCGCCGCGGCGTTCTCGTCCGTCGGGAGGAGCGATCGTGTGTGATCTGGAAGTCGGCGTCCAACGGGCTGTGGTGGGCGGACTCTTTGCACTCGCCCGTTGTCGAGTATGAGGTGGGCCACTCGCCTGATGGTGTTCCACACGGCCGCCGAGGAGGCGCACAGGGTCGGATGTGGTTCGCGAGCACCTACTTGCGCGCTGGCCATCTGGCGCCCGCCGATCCGGACTTCGTGAAGGCCGCTCGTGCTCTGCTCAACTGGCCGCGGCGGCATTGGAAGATCGTTTCCGGGGACTACGAGAGTCCGATGGCATACGCCTACCTCGAATCATTGGCGTAGCGAGCTGGGATCCCCATTCCACGCCGCCGTGTGACGATCGACTGGTGAGCGTCTGGCAGAGTCTTCGCGGCAGCGACGACAGATCATGGAGAGTCCCGTGGGCTGGGTGCTACCGGGTGGCTTGGCGTACAAGTTAGGACGCCGGAGCGGGCGCAACGCCACTGACCCCCGCTGGCTGGTTGCAGACACCGCGGCGAGCATCGACAATCACAACTCGAGTCGGTTACTCAGCTTCTTTGGCGCGAGGAGGCGATAGCTCTCGGTCACGAGTTGTTGCACTTCGGTCCAGTCGGTGCGGCCGCAGAGAATCACTCCGAGTCGATCAGACGTGCCTCGTGGGGCGAAGAACGGCGCGCCGCCGGCGAGCAAAGCTTCGCGTTCGTCTGGCCGGGCGCGAACAATGACAAACGTCCTTGGCTCGCCTCCGCGACCCACGGCCGCGACGAGCGTGCAGAACGGCCGCCCGCGGACGTCGAATACGTACGCCGTTGACCGTTCCGGTGATCGCGACTCGTCAACGCGCGTCACAACATCGGGCAGCGCTAGACAGATTTCCTGGACGCGCGCCTCGAACTCCTCGGGCAGATCGAGGGGCGTATCCATCCTCCGCACGCTACGCGGTCGTCGAGGTCGACGACGATGACCTTCTGACTGCCTGATGAGGTCATCTACGTCGACCTCGCCGGCGGGGTTAGCGCGTGACGACGCGGGCTGAGGCCCAGATGCCGACGACGGCGACGCCGGCGAGGATCGCGTCGCCGACGGACACTGCTCTAGCCAGATGCCCTAGCCCAAGGCCGTCCACCAGCGCCGCGATGACGGCGATGCCGACGACCGTGCCGGTCATGTCTGCGAGCTGGAGCGCGGCGGAGTTCGCGCCGTGGTCTTCCGCGGGCGAGAGCTCGAGCAGCAGGACCGACAGCAACGGCATCACCAGCCCGATGCCGGCACCCGACACCGTCCAGATCGGGATCGCCAGCCACAGCGAGGTCCACGACCGGGCCATGAGGATCAGCAAGCCGACCCCTGCGGCCACCAGCGCGAATCCGATGCGCATCGAGCCGACGCGCCCGCTCGTCCGCCGGCCCTGCCACCACGATCCTGCCGACCAGCCGAGCGACGCGATCGTCAGTGGAATCCCGACGGTTCGCGGCGTACCGCCGTGCAGCCGCGTCAGGGTGAGTGGCAGGTAGGCCTCGGCGCCGAAGAAGGCGCAGGTCAGTAAACCGCGCAGCGCCACGACGGTCGGCAGGCCGCGAGCCAGGCGAAGCGCACCAAGTGGCATCAACCGGCGCAGGGTCCAGACGCACAGCGCACCACCGCCGGCCAGAAGTGCAAGGCTCCACCAGTCGGCGAGCTGCGCGGCCTCCTGGATGCAGCCGAGCCCCACTGCCAGCTGCACTCCGGCGAACCAGCTCCGGCCGACCGGTGCGCGGACCGCGTCCGGCGTCGCGCCTGATGCCAGGCCTCGCAGGCACGGCACCAGGATGAGTGCGCCGGCGAGCGCGATAGGCGCCATGCCGCCGAACACCCAGCGCCAGCCCACCGTGGAGGCGACCAGCCCGGCGAGGCTTGGCCCGACCAGCGACGGGACGACCCAAGCCGCAGACGTCAGCGCGAAGGCCCGGCCGTGCAGCTCCTGCGGCAACGCCCTCGCGATGACGACGTAGAGCGCGACGATCAGCGCCCCGCCGCCCAGCCCCTGCAGGACGCGCCCGACCAGAAACACCCAGATGTCGGTTGCGGTGGCCGCCACGATGAGCCCGACCGCGAACAGCAGCATCCCGCCGAGCAACGAGGGACCCGGCCCGTGCCGGTCGCTGCGCTGCCCGGCGTCGACCATCCCGACGACGTCGGCAAGCAGGTACGCCGTGAAACCCCAGCTGTAGTAGCGCAGGCCGTGCAGGTCGCGGACGACCGTCGGCATCACCGTGGTGACCGCCATCGCCTCTATCGCCACCACGGTGACCACCGCGACAATGCCGATGACCGTTAGCCGAAACCGGGGATCGACGATGCGCGGGGCCGCGTCCTCCGCCAACGTTTCGGGCGTGGGCATCCTCGTAAACTAGATGCCACCGTGCTCACCGCTTCCGGTGTCGAGCTTCGCGCCGGCGCCCGACTCCTGCTGGAAGGTGCGACCTTTCGCGTCGCCGCCGGCGACCGGGTCGGTCTCGTAGGCCGTAACGGCGCGGGCAAGACGACGCTCGCCCGCGTTCTCGCCGGTGAGGGGCAGCCCGCCGCCGGCACGGTGGAGCGCACCGGCAGCGTCGGCTACCTGCCGCAGGACCCGCGCACCGGCGACCTGTCGGTCCTCGCGCGCGACCGCGTGCTCTCCGGTCGGGGCATGGATGTGGTCACCGCCGACCTGCGCGCCGCCGAGGAGGCAATGGCAAGCGGCGACGAGCGGGCGATCGCGAGGTACGGCGCGGCACAGGAGCGCCATCACGTGTTGGGCGGCTACGCCGCCGAGTCGGAGGCGGCCACCGTCGCCGCAAGCCTGGGCCTGCCGGACCGCGTGCTCGGCCAGCCGCTGCACACGCTCTCCGGCGGGCAGCGGCGCCGGGTCGAGCTCGCCCGGATCCTGTTCAGCGGCGCGGACACCCTGCTGCTCGACGAGCCCACCAACCACCTCGACGCCGACTCGATCGCCTGGCTGCGCGACTTCCTGAAGAGCCACCGGGGCGGGCTGGTCGTCATCAGTCACGACGTCGAGCTGCTCGAGGTGACGGTCAACAAGGTGTTCCACCTCGACGCGACCCGCGCGACGCTCGACGTCTACAACGTGGGCTGGCGCGCCTACCTTGCCCAGCGCGAGACCGACGAGCGGCGCCGCAAGCGGGAACGCGTCAACGCCGAGAAGAAGGCCGCCGTACTGTCCGCCCAGGCCGACCGGATGCGGGCAAAGGCGACGAAGGCCGTGGCCGCACAGCAGATGGCGCGTCGCGCGGAGCAGCTGCTCGCCGGCCTCGAGCCGGAGCGCCAGGCCGACCGGGTCGCCCGCCTTCGCTTCCCGGAGCCAGCGCCGTGCGGCAAGGTCCCGCTGACCGCCAGGGAGCTGTCGAAGTCCTACGGCTCCCTCGAGGTGTTCACCGACGTCGATCTCGCGATCGACCGCGGTAGTCGCGTCGTCGTACTCGGGCTCAACGGAGCCGGCAAGACGACGTTGCTGCGCGTCCTCGCCGGAGTCGAGGCCGCCGACACCGGCGTGGTCGAGCCGGGACACGGGCTGCGGCTGGGCTACTACGCGCAGGAGCACGAGACGCTCGACCCGGACGCCACGCTGCTCGCCAACCTTGCCGCCGCGGCTCCCGACCTGCCCGAGGTCGAGCAACGCCGCGTCCTCGGCTCGTTCCTGTTCACCGGCGACGCCGTCCACCAGCCCGCCGGCACGCTGTCCGGCGGCGAGAAGACCCGGTTGGCGCTCGCCCGCCTGGTGGTGTCGAGCGCCAACGTCCTGCTGCTCGACGAGCCGACGAACAACCTGGACCCGGCCAGCCGCGACCAGGTGCTCGACGCGCTGCGCTCGTACCGCGGCGCCATCGTGCTGGTCACCCACGACGAGGGCGCCGTCCACGCCCTCGACCCCCAGCGGGTGCTGCTCCTGCCCGACGGCGTCGAGGACCACTGGAGCGCGGACCTCGTCGACCTCGTCGCTCTCGCATGATCGATTGCCTCGATCCGTCGGGATTAGAGGCGCGGACCTCGGGTGATACCTGCAAGGAAGCGTCGGGGAACTCAGCGGGGTGAGACGGAGGTACGCCGTGGCCGAGCTGAAGAAAGGCATCCGGGTGACCGGAGGCGAGCGCGACAAGCTGTCCGGGACGCTGCGCAAGCGGTACGACGGCGGGGCCAGCATCCGCGAGCTCGCCTCGGCGACCGGACGCTCGTACGGCTTCATCCATCGCATGCTGGTCGAGTCGGGCGCTAACCTTCGCGGTCGAGGCGGTGCGACCAGAAAGAAGAAAACCTCCTGACTGACAGCGACTACGCGACGCGCGGTGTCCGCCTCGAGATCGATGGCGGCGTCGCGCGCGTCACGTTGTGCCGCCCCGACAAGCGCAACGCGCAGACCCCATCGATGTGGTTCGCGCTCGCCGAGATCGGCGCCTCGCTGCCGAGCTCGGTACGGGTAGTGGTGGTGCGGGGCGACGGCCCGTCGTTCAGCGCCGGCCTGGACCGCCGGATGCTCAGCCCCGAGGGCATCCCGGGCGAGCCCTCTCTCGATCTCGGCAGCGTCGACGACGCTGCCGCTGCCGACCGGATCGACTCCTTCCAGCAGGGCTTCACCTGGCTGCGCGACCCGGCCTTCGTCTCGGTCGCCGCAGTGCAGGGCCACGCGATCGGCGCCGGCTTCCAGCTGGCGCTGCACTGCGACATCCGCGTCGTGGCTGAGGACGCGCAGTTCTCGATGTTCGAGCCCGCCCTCGGCCTGGTTCCGGATCTCGGAGGGACGCAGCTGCTGGTCGACGCGGTCGGCTACTCGCGCGCGCTCGAGATGTGCGCGACCGCCCGGCGCGTGGGCGCCGCCGAGGCCGAGCGGGTCGGCCTGGCAAACCTCGTGGTGCCCGGCGAGCAGCTGGACGCCGCCGTCAACGACCTCGTCCAGGCTCTGGCGAGCACCAACCACGAGGCGGTCAGCGAGACCAAGCGGCTGTTGCTCGGCGCGCGTGGCCGCAGCTACGACGACCAGCGCCGCGCGGAACGCGAGGCCCAGGTGCAGCGGCTGCGTGCCCTGCTCTCGCTCGCATCGCCCTGAGCGCCCCACCACGGCCTGCTGAAAGAATGAGGGCATGGACCTCGCCCTCAGCCCGGAGCAGGAAGCCGCACGCCGCTCGGTACGCGAGTGGGTCGACGCGGTGGTCGCCCCGCAAGCCATCCGCAACGACCGCGAGGAGCGCTTCCCCTCGGAAGCGCTCGAGGGCCTCAAGCGAGACGGCTGGATCGGCCTGACGATCCCCGAGGAGTACGGCGGTGGCGGTGCCGACCCGCTGACCTACTGCCTCGTCATCGAGGAGCTCGGCCGGGGCGACGCCAACGTGCGGTCGATCCTGTCGGTGCACCTCGGCCTCGTCGCCGGCTCGATCGCGCGGTGGGGCAACGAGGAGCAGAAGCAGCAGTGGCTCCCGCGGATGGCTACCGGCGAGGCGCTCGGGTGCTTCTGCCTGACCGAGCCTGACCACGGCTCTGATCCGGCGACGCTGGAGTCGACGGCGGTGCGCGAAGGCGACACCTACCGGATCAACGGCTCGAAGATCTTCATCACCAACGGTGACATCGCCGGTGTCGCCCTGGTCATGGCCCGCACCGGCGGTCCGGGCGCGCGCGGGGTCTCGGCCTTCCTGGTCCCCTGCGACACCGAGGGCTTCACGCCTGCGCCGATCCACGGCAAGCTCGGCCTGCGGTCGTGCGACACGGCCGAGATCGCGCTCAACGACGTCGTCGTACCGGCCTCCGCGTTGCTCGGAAACGAAGGTGACGGGATCAAGGTCGCGCTGTCCGCGCTCGACGACGGCCGGATGTCCCTTGCCGCCTCGTGCACCGGACTAGCGCAGAACGCACTCGACGTCATGACCGCGTACGCCGGGCAGCGCGAGCAGTTCGGGAAGCCGATCGCGAGCTACCAGCTGGTGCAGGAGCTGATCGCCGACACCGCGGTCGAGGTGGCGGCAGCACGCCTGCTGACCTGGCAGGTGGCGGACCTGAAGATGCGTGGCGAGAAGTACACGCTCGCCGCGTCGATGGCGAAGTACTACGCATCGGAGGCGTCGGTGCGCGCCGCGAACGCCGCGGTGCAGGTGCATGGCGGCTACGGCTACGTCGACGAGTTCGTCGTCGGCAAGCTGCTGCGCGACTCGCGCGTGACCACGCTGTACGAAGGCACCTCCCAGATCCAGAAGCTGCTGATCGGCCGCGCGGTGACGGGCGTCTCGGCCTTCGGGTGAGCGCGGGGGAAGGCTAGGGGCGGCGCCGACGTTGCCTCATCGGAGGTAGCGGATGTCGATGCAGGGCCCGATGGCTGGGATGCACCTCGCCCAGTCGTTCCGTCGTGACAGCTCGGTCGTCGACGCGAAGCTCCCGCCAGGCACGCTGCGGCGCATCGTGCGCTTCGCCGCGCCGTACCGCGGCATGCTGGTGTGGTTCCTGATCCTGATCGTGATCGATGCCGTCATCGGCGCGGTCAACCCGCTGATCTTCCGCGCGATCCTCGACAAGGGCATCGCCCACCACCGAGTGGGTCTGACCGAGCTGCTCGCCGGCGTCGTCGCCATCCTGGCCGTGGTCGACGCGGTCGAGTCGCTGGCGAACCGCTGGCTGTCCGCGCGGATCGGCGAGGGCCTCATCTACGACATGCGCTCGAAGGTCTTCGAGCACATCCAGCGCATGCCGATCGCGTTCTTCACGCGCACCCAGACCGGCGCGCTGATCAGCCGAATCAACAACGACGTCCTCGGCGCCCAGCAGGCCTTCACCGGCACCCTGTCCAACGTCGTCAGCAACGTCATCAGCGTGGCGATCGTCCTCGGCGCGATGTTCTACCTGTCGTGGCAGATCACGCTGCTGGCCCTCGTCCTGCTGCCCTTGTTCATCATCCCCGCCCGGTTGATGTCCGGACGGCTGCAGCGCATCACGCGTGAGAGCTACGCGCTCAACGCCGAGATGTCGACCCAGATGTCGGAGCGGTTCAACGTCGCGGGCGCGCTCCTCGTCAAGCTGTTCGGTCGCCCGGAAGACGAGGACCGGTTGTTCCGGACGAAGGCGCGGCGGGTGGCCGACATCGGCGTGCAGCAGGCGATGTTTGCCCGGATCTTCCTGGTCTCGCTCACCCTGGTGGCGGCGCTCGCCACCGCTCTCGTCTACGGGCTGGGCGGGCGCTTCGCGATCCACGGATCGCTGACCGTCGGCACCGTCGTGGCGCTCACCGCCTTCCTGAACCGGCTCTACGGACCACTGACCTCGCTGTCCAACGTGCAGGTCGACGTGATGACCGCGCTGGTGAGCTTCGACCGGGTCTTCGAGGTCCTCGACCTGCCGCCGATGATCGACGATGCACCCGACGCCGTGCCGCTGCGCGCCGAGCCGGGCCAGCCGCTCAGCATCGAGTTCGACCAGGTGTCCTTCCACTACCCGACGGCGTCCGAGGTCTCCCTGGCGTCGCTGGAGTCGGTCGCGGTCCTCGACAACACCCCGCAGCGCGAGATCCTGCACGACGTGTCGTTCCGCGCCGAACCCGGCCAGCTCATTGCGCTGGTCGGTCCGTCAGGAGCGGGCAAGACCACCATCTCGCAGCTGGTCTCCCGGATGTACGACGTGCAGTCGGGCGCGGTGCTCGTCGCCGACCAGGACGTCCGGTCGGTGACCCTCGAGTCGCTGCGCGCGGTGATGGGCGTCGTCACCCAGGACGCCCACATGTTCCACGACACGATCCGGGCCAACCTCCGCTACGCCAAGCCCGACGCGACCGACGACGAGCTGTGGGCGGCGATCGAGGCGGCCCAGATCTCCGACCTGGTACGCAGCCTCCCGGACGGGCTCGACACGCTCGTCGGGGACCGCGGCTACCGCCTGTCGGGCGGCGAGAAGCAGCGGCTGGCGATCGCCCGGCTGCTGCTCAAGGCGCCCGCGGTGGTGGTCCTCGACGAGGCCACGGCGCACCTGGATTCCGAGTCAGAGGCAGCGGTGCAGCGGGCGCTGGCGACGGCGCTGGCCGGGCGTACCTCGCTCGTGATCGCGCACCGGCTCTCGACCGTCCGCGACGCGGACGTGATTCTCGTCGTCGATGACGGGCGGATCGTCGAGCGCGGCCGGCACGACGAGCTGCTCGCCGCCGAAGGCCTCTACGCCGAGCTCTACCGCAGTCAGTTCGAACGGCAGGCAGAGCCGGTCGCGGGCATCGACCCGCTGCCCGCCTGACCGCGCGGGGCAGCCCCGGGTGCCGGACGCAGGATCCGGCCGAGGTCGTAGTCCGGGTCGCGCGAGTCCGCGCACAGCCCGCTGTAGGACATTACGCCGAGGCCGATGAGCACCAGCAACAGGACGAACGCGGCCATGCCGGAAGTATCGGGCCGTCAAGATCGCGCAGCCACCGAGTTTTGCCGCCGCGCGTTGCCGGGCTCAGAGGACTCGTAACGCTCCGCCGTCGACGGGCAGGGCACACCCGGTGAGGTACGACGCGGCCGGCGAGAGCGCGAACGCGGCGACCCTGCCGAACTCCTCGGGATCGCCGAAGCGACGTAGCGGGATCGCGCTCGCCATCTGCTCGCGTTCGGCAGGGTCGGGCGTGAGGGAGCGGGTCCGGTCGGTAAGGATCCGCCCCGGCATGAAGCTGACCACCCGCACGCCGGACGGTCCGAGCTCGTCGGCGAGCTGCTTCGCCCACATCGCGAGCCCGGGTCGGAAGCCGTTGGAGATGGCGAGGTTGGCGATCGGGCTCTTCGCCGACGTTGACAGCACGAGGCCGATCGCGCCGCCCTGCGACAGGTGCTCGGCCAGCGCGCGAACCATCCGGATCGTGCCGAGGAACACGGTGTCGAACTCCTCGCGCCACTGGTCGTCGGTCGCGCCCAAGGCGTCGGTGCCCGGCGGCCCGCCGACGCTCAGCAGCGCGCCGTCGATGCGGCCCCATGCGGCGAGAGCCGCCTCGACCAGACGGTCCGGCGTACCCGGATCGGCGTTGTCGGCCGCGACGCCCCGCGCCGCCTCGCCGAGCTCGGCTACGGCGGCGTCGACCGACTCCTGGGAGCGTGACGACACGACGACCCGCGCGCCGTCGGCCACCAGGGCGCGGGCGGCCGCGAGGCCGAGCCCCCTGGTGCCGCCGGTGACGGCGTACACCCGATCAGCAAGCCCCAGGTCCATGCGCCCAACCTCCGGTGATCATGGGGAACGAAGCAGAAACGCCCGCCTGTCGTGGCAACTACCCCATGATCACCGGCACTAGCGCAGGCTGCGCAGCACGTACTGCAGGATGCCGCCGTGGCGGTAGTACTCCTGCTCGCCTGGGGTGTCGATCCGCACCGTCGCCGTGAAGGTCTTGACCTCGCCCCCATCCGACGCGGCCTTCACCGTGATCTCGCGCGGGACCCGGTCCGCGCCGGCCAGCCCGGTGATCTCGAATGTCTCCTCGCCGGTCAGGCCGAGCGACTCGCGGGACTCGCCGTCCTTGAACTGCAGCGGCAGGACGCCCATGCCGATCAGGTTCGACCGGTGGATCCGCTCGTAGGACTCGGCGATGACCGCGCGTACGCCGAGCAGCATGGTTCCCTTCGCTGCCCAGTCACGCGAGGACCCGGAGCCGTACTCCTTGCCGGCCAGGATCACCAGCGGCACGCCCTCGTCGAGGTAGGCCTGCGACGCCTCGAAGATCGAGGTCTGCTCGCCGTCGGGCAGGTGGCGCGTCACGCCGCCCTCGGTGCCCGGTGCGAGCTGGTTGCGCAGCCGGATGTTGGCGAAGGTGCCGCGGATCATCACCTCGTGGTTGCCGCGACGTGAGCCGTAGGAGTTGAAGTCGCGCTGCTCGACGCCGTGCTCGGTGAGGTACCGGCCGGCTGGCCCGTCCTTCTTGATCGAGCCGGCGGGGGAGATGTGGTCAGTGGTGACACTGTCGCCCAGCACCGCCAGCACGCGAGCGCCGGTGATGTCCTTGATCGGCTCCGGCTCAGCGGGCATCCCGTCGAAATACGGCGGGCGGCGCACGTAGGTGGAGCTGTCGTCCCACTCGAACGAGTCGCCGGACGGGACGTCGAGGCCCTGCCAGCGCTCGTCACCGGCGAAGACGTCGGCGTACGAGCTCGAGAAGCCAGACGAGGCGACGCTGGCGTTGATGACCTCCTGGACCTCCTGCGGCGAGGGCCAGATGTCGGCGAGGTGGACGTCGTTGCCGTCGCTGTCCTTGCCCAGCGAGTCGGTCATCAGGTCGATGTCCATCGTCCCGGCGAGCGCGTAGGCGACGACCAGCGGCGGCGACGCCAGGTAGTTCATCTTCACGTCGGGGTTGATCCGGCCCTCGAAGTTACGGTTGCCGGACAGCACCGACACGACCGCCAGGTCGTTGTCGTTGACGGCCTTCGACACCTCCGGGATCAGCGGCCCGGAGTTGCCGATGCAGGTCGTGCAGCCGTAGCCGACGAGGTCGAAGCCGAGCTTGTCGAGGTACGGCGTCAGGCCGGCCTTCTCGTAGTAGTCGGAGACCACCTTGGACCCGGGCGCGAGCGACGTCTTCACCCACGGCTTGCGGGTCAGGCCTCGCTCTACCGCCTTCTTCGCCAGCAGCCCGGCGCCGACCATCACGAACGGGTTCGAGGTGTTCGTGCACGACGTGATGGCCGCGACGACCACCGCCCCGTGGTCGATCTCGAACGTCTCGCCGTCGACGGTCACGGTCGCCGGGTTGCTCGGACGCCCTTCGGCCGTGCCCGGCGCGGCCGGCAGGTCGTGGCTGCCGTTGTGGCTGATCGCCGGGGAGTCGCTGGCCGGGAAGGACTCCTTGGAGGCCTCGTCCGCGCCGTTGCCCGAGGCAGCCACCGCGTAGTCGCCCAGCGCGGCACGGAAGCTGGTCTTCGCCGACTTCAGCGGGACCCGGTCCTGCGGCCGCTTCGGGCCGGCCAGCGACGGCTCGACCGTCGACAGGTCGAGCTCGAGCTTCTCGGAGTAGTCGGGCTCCGCGTCGGGGTCGTGCCAGAGGCCCTGGGCCTTGGCGTACGCCTCGACCAGCTCGACCGCCTCCGCCGAGCGGCCGGACAGCCGCAGGTAGGTCAGCGTCTCGTCGTCGATCGGGAAGATGGCGCAGGTCGAGCCGTACTCCGGGCTCATGTTGCCGATGGTCGCTCGGTTCGCCAGCGGTACGGCGGCCACGCCCGGCCCGTAGAACTCGACGAACTTGCCGACCACGCCGTGCTTGCGCAGCATCTCGGTGATCGTCAGCACGAGGTCGGTCGCCGTCGTACCTTCCGGCTGCTCGCCGGAGAGCTTGAAGCCGACCACGCGCGGGATCAGCATCGACACCGGCTGGCCGAGCATTGCGGCCTCGGCCTCGATGCCGCCGACGCCCCAGCCCAGCACGCCGAGGCCGTTGATCATCGTGGTGTGCGAGTCGGTGCCGACCAGCGTGTCGGGGTAGGCGACCCCGTCGGCATCGAAGACGACGCGGGCGAGGTACTCGAGGTTGACCTGGTGGACGATGCCAGTGTCGGGCGGGACCACCTTGAACCCGTCGAAGGCGTTCTGGCCCCATCGCAGGAACTGGTAGCGCTCCTGGTTGCGCTCGAACTCCAGTGCCGCGTTCTTCTCGAAGGCCTCGGGTGCGCCGAAGACGTCGACGATCACCGAGTGGTCGATCACGAGCTCGGTGGGCACGAGCGGGTTGATCCTCTTCGGGTCGCCGCCCAGCGCCGCCATCGCCTCGCGCATGGCGGCGAGGTCGACGACGCACGGCACCCCGGTGAAGTCCTGCATCACCACGCGGGCGGGACTGAACTGGATCTCGGTGTCGGGCTCGGCGTCGGCCTTCCAGCCGGCGAGCGCGCGCACCTGGTCAGCCGTGACGTTGTGGCCGTCCTCGTTGCGCAGCAGGTTCTCGAGCAGCACCTTCAGGCTGTAGGGGAGCCGCGCGCTGCCCTCGACCGCGTCCAGCGCGTAGTACGTCAGGTCGCGACCTCCCACCGAGAGCGACTTCTTGGCCCCGAAGCTGTCGTTGCTCACTGCGGTCTCCCTGCTCGTGGTGGCGTTGCCTCTGACGTTGCTGCTGACCTGGTGTTGCGCGCTGGCTCGCGTACTGCTTGCTCGGCGAGGTCGAGGATCGCCTCGAGATGCTGCACCGGCATGCCCGTTGCGAGCTGCGCGACGAGGCCGTCGTAGACCAACAGCAGGAACGCTGCCAGCGTCTCGACGGGAACATCATCTCGAACCACTCCGGCGTCGCGTTGGCGGGCTAGCCGGGCCTGCGTCGCACGCGTGATCGCACGCAGGTGGTGGGCCCACAAGGCGGCGAAGGCGGGGTCCGTGCGGACTCGCCGCGAGACCTCGAGCTGCACGCCGAGCCAGCCGGCGTCCTTGTCGTGCAGCTTCTGCATCGCGCCGACGAGGCCGAAGTCATCGACGAGGGTCGCAACCTCTTCGGCGTCCTCTTGGGCGAGCGCCAGGAAGAGGGCGTCCTTGTCCGCGAAGTGGTGGAAGATCGCGCCTCGCGAGAGGCCGGTCTCCTCCTCGAGGCGCCGTACCGTCGCGCCTTCGTAGCCATGGCTGGCAAATGCCCGCCGGGCACCGTCGAGAACCCGGCGCCGAGTCGCCTCGAGACGCTCCGGCGAGACCTTGGGCATGGCCGGAATCTACCAAACCGTACGTCCGTCTTGCAATAGGCTCAGGCGGGAAGGTGCGATTTCAGGAAGGCGAGATCCTGCGCGGCCGTCTTGCGCCAGAACGCGATGTCGTGGCAACCGCTCCCGATCGAGCCCACGGCCCCGGGGATGTCGTCGAGCAGATGGCGCGCGGTGGCGGCGAACGGGTCGGCGTCGCCGCAGTCGATGCGAATCGGCACCGACCCAATCGCGGAGCGCTGGTCCCAGACGCCGTACCTCTGCCAGTCGGATTCGGAGTCGAACGTGCCGGGATGCCCGGTGATCGCCGCTTGGTACGTCGGGAAGACTGCGGGGCTGGCCACTGCCGCGGCGCAGAACATGTCCGGGCGCCGCTGGGCGAGGAGCAGCGCGCCGTAGCCGCCCATGGACAGGCCGTAGAGCGCACGCGTCGCCCGGGAGCCACCGACCGGTAGCGCGCGCTCGATGTGCGGGACCAGCTCGTCGAGCAGGAAGGTGAGCATGTCCGTGCCGTCGTTGCGCGGGTGGTAGTACGACGAGCCGACGTCGCCGGGGCTGACGATGCACCCGAACAACCCGATCGCGTTGGCGTAGTTCGGCAAGCCGACCGCGTCGGGGATCTGGCTGCTCGACGCGCCCTCGCCGGGCAGCGCGAGCACCAGCGGTTGCTGGCCGAGGTCGTTGCTTGCGGTCATGGCGACCGAGTAGGGCATCGAGCGGCCCATCGCCTTCGACTCGATCGCGCCGGTATGGACCGTGTAGCTGCCCCGGCTCGGCAGGGCCGGCTCGCTCCCGCAGCCGAAGAGCTTCGCGCGCCACGTCGGGTGCTGGTCGATCTCGTAGTCGGCTCCGGCCGCTCCGCCGCCGAGCACGACGACGGCTCCCGCGGCGCCGACCAGGAGCGCCCGTCGGGAGATCCGTCCCGCGTCGTCCCTCATTGCGGGCTCAACGACTAGGGGACCAGCAGGGTGCGGCCGCCGAGCCCGGCGGTCATCTGTGCGAATGCTTCGTCGACGCCGGACAGGTCCGTGCGGTTGGTGACAAGCGCGTCCAGGTCGAGGTCGCCGGCGCTCCAGGCGTCGATCAGGCGAGGAACGTCGCGGTCCGGGTCCGTCGCGCCGTACACGCAGCCGACCAGCGTCCGGGCGAAGTGGAACAGCTCTAAGGCACCGAAGTCGATCCGGTCCTGGTTACTGCCGACACCGACGACGACCGCGCGGCCGCCGCGCCGTACGCAGCTCCACGCCTGCCGGATCGTCGCGCCGCGGCCCACGCACTCGAGCGCGACGTCCACCCCGCGGCCCTCGGTGAGGCCGCGGATCGTCTTCGCGAGGTCGTCGCCGCCGACCACGAAGTCGGTGGCGCCGCAGGATCGCGCCAGACCTTCCTTGTCCGGGGACAGGTCGGCCGCGATCACCTGTCGCGCGCCAGCCAGGCGCGCACCTTGCAGAGCGGACAGCCCGACGCCGCCGAGGCCGAGCACGAGGACTGACTCACCGGCCGCGACCTGCCCGGTGTTGCGCACCGCGCCGACGCCCGTGAGGACCGCGCAGCCCAGGAGCGCCGCCATCTCCAGCGGGACGTCGTCGGCGATCGGGATCACTGCCGCGCCGGGCACCACCGTCTGCTCGGCGAAGGCCGCGGTGCCCAGGCCAGCGAAGACATCGGCGCCGTCGAGCGACCCGTGTGGCTGGCGCGAGGCCGACCCAGAGTTCTCGCACAGCCACGGCTCGTCGTGCAAGCAGAACCAGCACGCCCGGCACGCCGGAGCCCAGTTCAGGACCACCCGGTCACCGACGCGGACATGGCCCACGTCGCTGCCCACCGCCTCGACAACGCCCGACCCCTCGTGGCCGAGTACCACGGGAAACGTTTGTGCCAGAGTCCCGTTGGCGAGCGACAGATCGGAGTGGCAGATGCCGGCGGCGGCGATGCGGACCCGCACGTCACTCGGGCCGAGGTCGCGAAGGGTGATCTCCTCGACCGAGTGGGCACCACCGACTTCGCGAAGCACCGCCGCACGCACCATCCCGCAACGTTAGGCGGTCGAGGACAGTGACCCAGACCATCGAGACCGTCGCCGAGTGGCTGCAGGCCGCGTCGTCGGTGACCGTGCTGACCGGTGCGGGCATCTCCACCGACTCCGGCATTCCGGACTTCCGCGGGCCGAACGGGGTCTGGACGCGCGACCCGCGGGCTGAGCGGCTCGCGACCTACGACGCCTACGTCAGCGATCCCCAGGTACGCCGCGAGGCCTGGGCGAAGCGGCTCGCGCACGAGGCTTGGCAGGCCGAGCCCAACGCCGGCCACCGCGCGCTCGTCGACCTCGAGCGCAGTGGCCGGCTCCGCGCGCTGATCACCCAGAACGTCGACGGGTTGCACCAGCGGGCGGGCTCCGCGCCAGAGCGGGTGATCGAGATCCACGGGACGATCTGGTTCACGGAGTGCATCGGGTGCGGCGACCGCCGGCCGATGGCGGAGATCCTCGACCGGGTGCGTGCCGGCGAGGACGATCCGCCCTGCGAGGGATGCGGCGGGATCGTCAAGTCGGCGACGATCTCCTTCGGACAGGCGCTCGACGAGAGTGTCGTGCGCGCCGCGGTCGATGCGGCGACCGAGTGCGACCTGTTCCTCGCGGTCGGCACGTCGCTGACCGTCCACCCCGCAGCGGGGCTGTGCGACGTTGCCGTCGGAGCGGGTGCGCGGCTCGTCGTCGTCAACGCCGAGCCCACGCCGTACGACGGCCTCGCGGACGCCGTGATCGACGCGCCGATCGGCACAGCGCTGCCACTTCTCGTAGGGTCCGCAACATGAAGGTGCCGCTGACGACAGCCGACTTCCTTGCTCGTGCGGAGACGGTGTACGCCGACCGGATCGGCGTGATCGACGAGCCCGGGCTGACGGACGGCCTGGGTGAGCTCACGTACGGCGAGGTCGCGCGACGTGCTCGTGCTCTGCAGGCCGGCTTGGACGAGCTCGGCGTCGGCATCGGCGAACGGGTGGCTGTCGTGTCCCCGAACGCCGCACGCCATCTGGAGCTGTACTACGCCGTGCCGAGCTCGGGGCGCATCCTCGTCCCGATCAACTTCCGGCTCCGTGCCGAGGAGGTCGGCTACATCGTCGAGCACTCCGGCGCGAGCGTGCTGCTGGTCGACCCGGAAGTCGACACCGACCTGGTAGGTGTCACGGCGAAGCATCGCTTCGTGCTCGGCGCGGACAGCGATCAGGCGCTGCTCCGGTTCGAGCGGGAGCCGCAGCCGTGGGACGGCATCGACGAGGACGCGACCGCGACGATCAACTACACCAGCGGCACCACGGCGCGTCCCAAGGGCGTGCAGCTCACCCACCGCAACCTGTGGCTGAATGCGGTGACCTTCGGGCTGCACGCCGGGGTGAGCGACTGGGACGTCTACCTCCACACCCTGCCGATGTTCCACGCGAACGGCTGGGGGATGACCTGGACGGCGGCCGCGCTCGGCGTGCCGCAGGTCGTGCTCCGCAAGGTCGACGGGACCGAGATCCTGACCCGGGTCGCCCGGCACGGAGTCACGCTGATGTGTGCCGCGCCGGCAGTCGTCAACGCCGTACTCGAGGCGGGTGCGTCGTGGCAGGGGCCGATCCCCGGCGCGGGCCGAGCCGCCCGGGTGGTGTGCGCGGGCGCGCCTCCGCCGTCGCGGACGATCGAGCGAATCGACGACGAGCTCGGCTGGGAGTTCTGCCAGATCTACGGGCTCACCGAGACCTCACCGCTGCTCACCGTCAACCGCCGCCGCCGCGAGCAGGCCGACCGCCCGATCGCCGAGATCTCGAAGGAGCTCAGCCGGGCCGGAGCACCCGCGCTCGGCGTGACACTCCGGATCAGCGATTCGGGCGAGGTGCAGGCCCGGTCGAACGTCGTACTGGAGGGCTACTGGCAGCAGGCTGACGCGACCGCTGCCGCGCTGGAAGACGACTGGTTCCACACCGGTGACGGCGGATTCGTCGACGACGAGGGGTATCTCACGATCTCCGACCGCAAGAAGGACATCATCATCACCGGCGGCGAGAACGTCTCCTCGATCGAGGTCGAGGACTGCCTGTACGCCGCGCCCGGGGTCGCCGAGTGCGCGGTGATCGGCATCCCGCACGAGAAGTGGGGCGAGACCATCAAGGCAGTCGTCGTCCGCGCGTCGGGAGCGGAGTGCTCTGAGGCGGACCTCATCGCGCACTGCAAGCAGCGGATGGCCGGCTACAAGGCCCCGACGTCGGTCGACTTCGTCGAGGCGATCCCGCGTACGGCGACCGGCAAGGTGCAGAAGTTCAAGCTCCGCGAGCCGTACTGGAGCGGACGCGACCGTCAGGTCAACTAGCCGGGCTCGGGCTGCGAACGCCCTCAATATGCTGACCGTCGTGCCGCCGTTTGTGAGCTACCCGTTCGCCACCCGCACCCTCGACAACGGGTTGCAGGTGATCGTCAGCGAGGACCGGCTCGCCCCCGTGGTCGCCGTCAACATCTGGTACGACGTGGGCTCCCGGCACGAGACCCCAGGTCACACGGGCTTCGCGCATCTCTTCGAGCACCTGATGTTCCAGGGGTCGGCCAACGTCGCGCGGGGCGAGCACTTCTCGACGGTCAACGCCGCCGGCGGGACGCTGAACGGCACGACGTGGTGCGACCGGACCAACTACTACGAGACCGTCCCGTCGCACCACCTCGCGACGATGCTCTGGCTCGAGGCCGACCGGATGGGCGGGCTGCTCGACGCGCTGGACCAGGACAACCTCGACAACCAGCGCGACGTGGTCAAGAACGAGAAGCGCCAAACGCGAGACAACCAGCCGTACGGCTCCTGGCTCGACCGGCTCCACGAGCTGAGCTACCCCGAGGGCCACCCCTACCACCACTCGACCATCGGCTCGATGGCCGACCTCGACGCCGCCTCGCTCGACGACGCGCGCAGTTTCTACGCGACCTGGTACGGGCCGGACAACGCGGTGCTCTCGATCGTTGGAGACGTCGACACCGAGGAGGCCTTCGGGCTGGCAGAGCAGTACTTCGCAGGCATCGCGGCGAAGGGAAGCTATCCAGCGCCACCGCCCACGGACATCTCGCCGCGGCTTGCCGGGGAGGTGCGCGCGACCGTGACCGACCGGGTGCCGGTGTCGCGCGCGTTCGTCGCCTACCGCACCGCGCCGTTCGGAACCACCGAGTACGACGTGATGCAGGTCGCAGCGACCATCCTCGGCGGCGGGAGGGGCAGCCGGCTCTACAAGTCGCTCGTGCTCGACCAGCAGCTCCTGCAGCCCAGCGACGCGATCGTCGAGTCGTGGCCGTTCGTCGGCGGCGCCACGCTCACGATCGCCGACCTGCCGGTCCGCGAGGGCGTCTCGGTGGAGACCCTCGAGGCGGCCTACCACGCCGAGGTAGAGCGGCTCGCCGACGGGATCACCGAGGAGGAGCTCGACCGGGCCAAGGCGCTGCTGACCAGCCAATGGCTGCACCACATGGCCTCTGTCGACGGCCGGGCGGACACCTTCAGCGAGTACGCGACCTTGCTCGGCGACCCCGCCCTGGTGAACGAAGCGCTGCCGAGGTTGCTGCGGGTGACCGCGCAGGACGTCCTACGGGTGGCAAGTGAAGTGATGGCGCCGGACAACCGGGTTGTCCTGACGTTCCTGCCGGCCGCCGACGGCGAGGAAGCCGCGGCATGACCCAGCTTGCCCCCCGGCCCGCGCCCGGCGCGCCGCGCGACTGGCACTTCCCGTCCTTCGAGCGCCGTACCGTCGCCGGCGGCAGGGTCATCTCGGCGCACCTTCCGGGACGCCCGCTCGCGGTCACCTCGCTCGTGTTCGACGCGGGCGCAGCGCTCGAGCCGCGCGGCCACGAGGGCGTCGCCGAGATCGTCGCCCGCGCGCTCTCCGAAGGGGCTGCGGGCCGCGATGCCTACGAGTTCGGCGTCGCGGGGGAGCGGCTCGGCGCCGGGTGGCGTGCCTCGACGGACTGGGACTCGCTGCGCGCCGGCTTCGAGGTGCCGGTGAGCGAGCTGCCGGCGGCCACGCAGCTGCTTGCCGATGCGGTGCGTGACGCGACGTTCTCCGACGACGCGCTCGACCGGGTGCTCGACGAGCGCATCGATGAGATCAGCATCGAGCGCAGCCAGCCGGCCGTGCTCGCGGCGGAAGCTCTGGGCGCCTCCTTGTTCGCGCCGACCAGCCGGTACGCCGCACCCGACGGCGGTACCCAGTCGAGCCTGGACGCGCTGGGCCGCGAGGACATCCGGCGCTACCGAGATGCCCGGTTGCGCATGGAGACCGCGACCCTCCTGCTGGTGGGCGACCTCTCGGGCGTCGACGTCGATGCCCTCGGCGCCACCGTCTTCGACGGGTGGGAAGGCGCGGCGTCCGGCGGCACGCCCCCGGACGTCGAGCCCCGCACTGGCCGGCGGACAGTGGTCGTCGACCGGCCGGGATCCGTGCAGTCGGTGGTGATGGTCGGCCACGACGGCCCGTCGCGCTCGGTCGAGGACTACGTCGCGATGACGACGATGGCGCTGGTGCTCGGCGGGATGTTCTCCTCTCGGCTGAACATGAAGATCCGTGAGGAGAAGGGCTACGCCTACGGCGCGTTCGGTGGCTTCGACGCGCGCAAGCACGGCGGGATCTTCGTCGCCCGCGCGTCGGTGCAGAGCGAGGTGACGATCCCGGCCCTCGCCGACATCGTCGCCGAGATCGAGCGGGTGCACGCCGACGGCCTGCTGGCCGAGGAGCTGGAGCAGGCGCGTGCCTACCGGGCCGGGGTGTTTCCGGTGAACTTCGCCGGTGTGGCACCGGTTGCTTCCGGACTCGGGGACATCGCGTCCCACGGCTTTCCGGACGACCACTTCGACCGGCTGCGCGCGCGCATCCTCGACGTGACGCTCGACGAGGTGAACCAGGCAGCGCGCAGTCGGCTGCGTCCGGCCGACTTCGTCACGGTCATCGTCGGCGACGCCGCCGGGTTCGTCGACGATTTGCCAGGCCTGGGGCTCGGCGAGGTCGAGATAGTCCGCGACGGGCTGTGAGAACCCACCGGGCGGCGCTGCTGCTCGTCGCCTTCGTCGCCCTGCTCACCGCCCTGCCATTCGCCGGGGCCGCGGCAAGCCCGGCGCCGGCTCACCCGGTCGTCGTGCTGGTTGCGATCCCAGGCCTGGACTGGTCGGACGTGTCGGACATGCCGACCCTGGAGCACTTCGCCGATCGCGGCGCCGTCGGCGAGCTCAGCGTGAAGACTGCCGGAGGAGCGACGCGCTGCGCCGCCGGCATCCTGGCGGTCTCTGCCGGCAACCGGACCGGTGACCCTGATGGCAACTGCCCGATCCCCGCGGCCGACTGGCCGGCGCTGCGGCACAGCAACGCCACGAGCAAGTACCAGACGACGATCGGCTTGCTGGGCACGACGCTGCGCCAGGCGGGGGTCGCCACGATCTCGGTCGGTGCCTTGGCCGCACCGATGCTGGCGGAGGAGAACGGCACTCTTCCGAGGCAGGTCCCGACGATTGCCGCGGCGGTGTCGGCCGCCGGCCATGCCCGGGCCGGCGCGGTGATCGCGACGCTCGACCCCGAGATGTACTACTTGCTCCCCGGCGCCGACCGGCCGGCAAGAGCGCGCGTCGCGGACCGCGACCTCGCCGCGACGCTGGCTGCGGTGCCGGCCGGAGCCACGGTCATCGTCGCCGGCATCAGCGACGTGACCACCGGTGCCGCGCACCTTCACCTCTTCGCGATCTCGGGCCCGGGCTGGAGCCATACCGAGCTGCGCTCGTCCGCCGCGGGTCGCGCGCCGTACGTCCAGCTGATCGACATCGCCCCGACCATCCTGTCGATCGAGGGCGTGAAGATCCCGTCGGTCGTCGTCGGGCGGCCGATGCAGCAAAGCGGGGCACGGGTGCCGGCGTACTCGTCGTTCGCTGACGACGACCGGCACGCCTACGACGAGCGGACCCTTGGCCAGCGGACCTTCCTGACCCTCGGGATCGCCACGATCGTCTTCATCCTGCTCACCTTGCTTCCCGGTGCCGCACGGGCCAGCGCGAAGTGGCTGGGCCGCCTGCTCGCGCCCGCGCCGGTGATGGTCTTCATCGGTAACGGGTTCCCCTGGTGGCGGTGGGGTCAGCCCGCCTACGCGGTGATCGTCGTGGCCGGGGCGATGGTGATCGCGGTCGTGGCAAGCCTCGTCGCGGCGCGCAAGGGAGCGGCCTTCGCCGCGATCGTGCCGTTGGCGGCCACCCTCGTCGCACTGGTCTGCGACCAGCTGACCGGCGCGCACCTCCAGCTGTCCGCCCCACTCGGCGACAACCCGATCGTGGCGGGCAGGTTCTCCGGCGTCGGCAACCTCGACTTCGCTGAGATCGCCACGTCAGGGCTGCTGCTCGCCGGCCTGATCGGAGGGATGGTCGGGGGCAAGCGGGGCGTGCTGACCGGCGCCGTGATTGCGGGCATTGCTGTCATCGTCGACGGCGCACCTCAGCTCGGCGACGACATCGGCGGGGTCTTCGCGCTGTTCCCCGGCGCAATCGTGCTCGTTGCCCTGCTGCTCCAGGTGAGGATCACCTGGCGTCGGGCGGTGCTCACCGTCCTGGCGACCGCGGTAGTCGCCGTCGGCGTCGCGCTAGCGGACTACGCGCGGCCCGCCAATGACCAGACCCACGTCGGACGGTTCGTCGGCCAGGTCCTTCACGGCGGCGCCGGGACCGAGGTCCATCGCAAGCTCGATGCCGCTCTGGCCACATTCGGGCCTACGGTCGGGACCTTCGTCGCGGCGGTGGCGATCGTCGCGGCGGTTGCCGGCCACCGCCGGCTCGGGGTGACGTTGCGAGCGAATCCCGGGCTTCGCGCCGGCGCGGTCGCCGCGACCGTGACGGCAGTCCTCGGGGTCTGCCTCAACGACTCCGGGATCCCGATCGCCTCGATGGCCGTGATGGTGGGCTTCAGTGCGGTGTACGGCGGGTTCGGCGGGAGAGCTACCGGTCGCGAGCCGGCGGCCGCCACTGGCGGCGGCGACGCAGCGGGCTCTGCGACCTGACCGCGTGGATCCGCTCCCGGCGAAGCTCCTCGGCCTCGGCGTCGTCCACGGGCTGCAGTGGCCCGACGACCTTGGCCAGCAGATGGTCGGCGAGCGCCGGGTTTCGGGCGAGCGCAGGCCCGTGCAGGTAGGTCGCCACGACGTTGCCCTGGAGCGCGCCGTCGACGTCTCCAGCGCCGTTGCCGGTCCCGACCCGGACGGTCCCCAGCGGCGCAGCGGCTGGGCCGAGCACGGTCCGCCCGCCGTGGTTCTCGTAGCCGGTGAGCAGGTCGAGACCGCTCACTGACGGCTCGACGAGCAGCTCGCCGACGGCCCGGGAGCCGTCGAGGCGGTCGGTCCGGCAGTCGAGGATCCCGAGCCCCGGATACACGCCGCCTGCGCCATCGAGGAAGCTCTCACCCAGGATCTGGAAGCCGGCACAGACTGCGAAGGTGACGGCGCCGCGCTCGACCGCGCGTCGCAGACGCCCGTCGGCCAGCCGGCTGGTCGCGAGGGTCTGGGCGCTGTCCTCGCCGCCGCCGAGGACATAGAGGTCCGCCTCGAGCGGCAGCGGCTGGTCGATGTCGACCGAGATGCTCTCCGCGGCGATGCCCCGCCACCGAAGCCGCTCGGCAAGCACTACCGCGTTGCCGCCGTCGCCGTATGTCCCGAGCACCGCGGGATAGAGCAGTGCGATCCGTACCGGGTCAGCCATCGCCGACTACTCGTCGGTAGGTCTGGAAGGCGGTGTAGTTGGCGAGAACCTCGACCGCCCCGCCACCGGCGGCATGCCGCAGCGCCGCCGCAGGATCGTCGATGCGGGTGCAGTCGACGCCGGCGTAGCGGAGTCGCAGCGCGACGTCGCGGGAACGCTCGCCGGTGGCGACCGCGCGCCGCCCGGCGAGCTGCTCGAACGGGACGTCCCACAGCCAGGAGGGGTCTCGGCCATCCGCGGCTCGCGCATTGACTGCCACGACGACGTCGCGGCAGCCCGTCGGCACCATCGTGAGGGCCTCGGTCCAGCCAGCCGGGTTCTTCGCCAGGAGCAGGCGCACCGGAGCGCCGTGGTACGTGGTCGACAGGTAGCGACCCTCGACCGTCGTGATGGCGGCCATCGCCTCGAACGCTGCGGCAGCGGTCACGCCCCAGCGGGCTGCCGTGGCTGCGGCGAGCGCAGCGTTGCCCACGTTGACGACGCCGGGGATGCCCAGCCGCACGTCGTGTCGCCGCCCGTCCGGATCGACGACGGTCGTCTCTTCGGTACGCCACGCCGGCACCGGCCGGCGAAGCCCGCACTCGCTCCACCAGTCGGTGCCGGAGCGGGACAGCACGCCGCCACACTCCGGGCACACCGAGGTGTCGTCGTGCCACCGTTGCCCGGCAGCGACCCAGGTGGTCTCCGGGGCCTCGCGAGCGGCCCACGCGACGAGCGGGTCGTCGCAGTTGGCGATGACCGCGGGGCTTTCCGGGCCGCGCAGTGACTCGCGCCAGATCCCCGCGAGCCGGCGGACCTCGGCGTACCGGTCGAGCTGGTCGCGGCTGAGGTTGAGCAGCGTCACGGCTCGCGGCGCTACGGAGGCGATGACTCGCGGCAGGAATGGCTCGTCCACCTCGAGGACGCCGCGCGGCGAGCGCCGGTCACGAGCCAGTGCGGCGGTGAGCCCGGTGGGCAGGTTGGCGCCTCCGGCGTTGCTCACGACGGGCCCGAGCAGTGAGAGCGCGGCAACGACGAAGGAGCGGGTCGTCGTCTTCCCGTTGGTGCCGCTGACCAGCGCCAGGTCGCGGCCCGCAGCAGCCTCAGCGAGCGCGTTCGGCGCGATGGCGAGGGTCAGGCGGCCACCGATCGTGGTGCCGTCGCCCCGCCCGGTGAGGCGGGACAGTGTCGCGGCGCTCGAACCTGCCGCGCGGCCAAGCGCGTAGCGCGCGCTCGTCACCCCTTGACGTTGTAACGGGCGATGTAGACGATCGCCGCGTAGCAGGCGCCGGTCAGCGCGGCCACGACCGGCCACACGGCACGCACGACCTTCGGGGGCGCCGTCGAGAGCGAGCGCGCGATGACGGTGCCGCCGATGAGCAGAAGCACGCTGAAGACCGCCATGACGATCACGAACTTGCTCTCGGTGCTCACAGAGGTCTCCGCGTTGGCTGTTCCGGCGATTGCGAGTACAGCGTATCGACCGGGCTAGTGGCGGTGATGACGCGGCTCGCGGCGCGACACCCGGCCGACCTTCGCGCCGGTGGTGGACAGCGCGCGGGCGGTGTTGATGAGCGGTACGTGGCTGAACGCCTGCGGGGTGTTTCCCAGCTGCCGCTGCGCCTTCGGGTCCCACTCTTCGGAGAGCAGTCCGACGTCGTTGCGGAGTGCCAGCACCCGCTCGAACGTCTCGCGGGCACGCGCATCCTGCCCGATCAGGTGCAGGTCGTCGGCCAGCCAGAGCGTGCACGCGAGGAAGGCACCTTCGGTGCCCCGAAGGCCGTCTCCGGCCTGGGACGTGTCGTAGCGCAGCACGAACCCGTCGTGGGTGAGGTCCTTCGCGATCGCTTCCACGGTGCCCACCACCCGCGGGTCGTCGGCCGGCAGGAACCCGACCTGCGGGATCAGCAGCGTGGCCGCGTCCAGGCCCGCTGAGCCGTAGGACTGCGTGAACGTTCCGCGCTCGGCGTCATAGCCCTTCGCGCAGACCTCGGCGTGGATCTCGTCACGCACCCCACGCCACCGCTCAAGCGGGCCGTCGAGGCCGAACTTCTCGACCGCCAGTACCGCACGGTCCAGTCCCACCCATGCCATCACCTTGGAGTGCACGAAGTGGCGCGGGTCGCCGCGCATCTCCCACAGCGACTGGTCGGGAGCGGCCCAGCGGCCCTCGAGCTCGTCGAGGATCAGCTTCTGGAGGTCCCAGGAGTCGTCGTGGACCGTCAGGCCCGACTCGCGGTCGAGGTGCAGGGCGTCGAGCAGCTCGCCGTACACGTCGAGCTGGAACTGCCCCGACGCCTCGTTGCCGACGCGCACCGGGGTGGAGTTTTCGTACCCGGACAACCACGGAAGGGTGAACTCGGTCAGGCGGCGCTCGCCCGCGATGCCGTACATGATCTGCATGTCCTTCGCGTCGCCCGCAACCGCCCGCAGCAGCCACTCCCGCCATGCCTTGGCCTCATCCGTGCAGCCGGCGTAGAGCAGCGCTTGCAGCGTCATGGTCGCGTCGCGCAGCCAGCAGTAGCGGTAGTCCCAGTTGCGCTCGCCGCCGATTGCCTCCGGCAGTGACGTCGTTGCCGCAGCGACGATTCCGCCGGTCGGCCGGTAGGTGAGTGCCTTGAGAGTGACCAGCGACCGGATCACCGCCTCGCGCCACTCCCCGTCGTAGTGACAGGTGGCAACCCACTCGGTCCACTCGGTCTCGGTGTCCCGGAGCGCCTGCTCGGCGTCGATCGCTCGCGGCGGATTCCGGTGAGAGGCCTGCCAGGTCAGCACGAAGGGGATCCGGTCACCGGCGCTCACCCGGAAGCGCGCGACGTGGCTGTTGTCCTCGGGCTCCAGATCGATCGGGGACCGAAGGCACAGCGAGTCCGGGCCCGCGATCATCCGCAGCCCGCCGTGCATCCGGCGTACCCACGGCATGATCGAGCCGTAGTCGAAGCGCACCCGGATCGTGGTCTCCATGTCCACGCTGCCGGAGATGCCCTCGACGATCCGTACGACGTCGGGCGCCTCGCCTCGCGGCGGCATGAAGTCGATGACGCGGACCGCGCCGGCTGCGGTCTCCCACTCGGTCTCGAGGATCAGCGTGTCACCGCGATAGCGACGGCGGGTGCACTCCGGGCGACCTGCGGGGGAGAGCTGCCAGGAGCCGTTGCCGTCGTCTCCGAGCAGCGCGGCGAAGCAGGCGCCGGAGTCGAACCGCGGCAGGGCCAGCCAGTCGATGGTGCCGCGACGGCTGACTAGCGCCGCGGTGTGCAGGTCGCCGAGCAGGGCGTAGCTCTCGATGGGCTCGTGGGTCATGCTCGTAGGCTTGCAGACGCCGGGGTGTGTTGCATCGGGAGGTTTACGCCATGGCCGTACGACGGCTGGCGGTCACCGCGTTGGCGGTCGGGCTCGCGCTCGTCCTCAGCGGTTGCAACACCTCGGCGCTCACCAAGCGCGAGCTCGTCTTCTACTTCTCCCCGAACGCGACGCAGGCCGAGCACAAGGCGGCGCTGACCGCGTGCTCGAACGTCACGCCGGCGGCCGTGCCTGAGCCATTCGACACGAGCGGGCCGACCGCCGACCTTGTGGGCGACGTCCGCTTCCGGATCGATCATGCCGACGACAAGCAGATCGCCGAGGTCGAGGACTGCATGGACAAGCAGCCCGGGATCGCGGGAGTGGACATCCCCGATCTGACCGACTGATCCTGCTGCGGCTATGCCGCGCCTCGGATTGCGTCGCGGCTATGCCGCGCCTCGGATTGCAGAGTCGTCGAGCAGCCCGAGGGCGCTGAGCAGCTCGCGCGCCTCGTCGACGGTCTCCGAGCTCTGGCAGACGGTGAGCGCGGCGCGGCGCCGTTCCTCGGGCGAGAGCGGCGCCAGGGTGAAGTCGGTGAGCAGCGTCTCGCGTCGCGACTCCGCGCGCGGCGTTGCCTGACGCGGCTGCTCGCCGCGTTGCGATCTGGCTGTCTGTGTGCTCATGGCCTGACCCTGCTCTGCCCACCTGAGTCGCACCTGAAAACCAGATGGCCGCTGGATTGCGGCGCGGTGGCCTGTCCCACCAGTCACATTTGCGACGTTGGTCACAGCGACCGGCGTGCCGTGGCAACAGGTGTCGGCGGTGCCTCACGGTTGGCCTAGCATCCCGACCACTACAACCGGGAGGGCATTCAGCTGATGACGACGGTGCAGGAAGACGCAGGTCTTGCCGCCAACACCGAGATCCGCGAGGGCGAGTACGGCGAGAAGGTCGCCACCGTCGAGCCGGGTGGGGCGGAGTTCATCCCGCTGAACGAGCGGCACGGCAAGCCGCTCAACCTGTTCTGGACCTGGATGTCGCCGAACTTCGAGTTCGCGACCGTCTACGTCGGCGTCCTCGCGGTGGTCGCCTTCGGGCTCGACTTCAAGCAAGCGGTCGCCTCGATCGTGCTCGGCACCGTGCTCGGCTCGGTGACCCACGGCGTGCTCTCGGCACGCGGTCCGCAGTACGGCGTCCCGCAGATGATCCTGTCGCGGATCTCGTTCGGCTACTGGGGCAACGCGCTCCCGGCCGGCATCAACGCGGTCATCGCGGGCGTCGGCTGGTTCGCCGTCAACAGCGTGTCGGGTGCGCTGGCCCTCAACACGCTGATCCACCTGAACAAGTACGGCTGCCTGGTCATCATCGTCGCGGCACAGATCGCGATCGCGCTGTTCGGGCACAACCTGGTTCACCTGTTCGAGCGGATCGCCTTCCCGCTGCTCATCGTGTCGTTCGCGCTCGGAGCCATCTGGACCTTCGACAAGGCTCACCTCGGTGCGGCCGCGCCGTACTCCGGCGGGATCGGCGGGTTCCTGATCTCGACCGGCGCGACGTTCGGCTACGCGTGCGGGTGGAACCCGTATGCCAGCGACTACACGCGCTACTTCGAGCCCAAGACCTCCAAGAGCGCGACCGGCTGGTGGGCCGGCTTCGGCGTCGCGCTGTCGTGCATCGTGCTCGAGATGGTCGGCGCGGCATCCGCGACGATCGCCACCAAGCCTTCGTTGACGCCGACGGCGGCGTTCACCTCGCCGTACCCGACGGCGGTGCGCGACCTGGTCTTGCTCTCGATCGCGGTCGGCGCGGTCGCCGCCAACGCGATCAACATCTACTCGGGGTCGATCTCGTTTACCGCGCTCGGGTTCAAGATCCCCCTGAAGCTGCGCCGGGCGCTCATCGCTGGCGTGTTCGGCATCGCCGGGTTCATCGTCGCGGCGTTCGGGCTCAACGACATCGACAAGTACGAGAACTTCCTGCTGATCATCGCGTACTGGATCGGCCCGTGGCTCGCCGTAGTCTTCGTCGACCAGCTGATCAACAAGAGCCAGCACGCCGATGTGCTCTACGACCACAAGTACACGAACTGGGCCGGCCCGATCGCGATGGCTGCCGGCATGGCGGTGTCCATCCCGCTGTTCAGCAACCAGCTGAAGTTCGTGGGCTGGGTCCCGAAGCACCACCCGAAGTTCGGTGACCTCACCTTCGAGGTCGGCTTCGTCGTCGCAGCGATCGTGTACTTCGTGCTGTACGCCGTGGGGCTGGGGCCGAACCGCAGCAAGATGACTGCGTCGAGCTGAGCGCATGACGCTCTCCGAGGACGACCGGCGCTGGCTCGGCGCGGCGATTGCCGAGGCCCGCGCCGGTCGCGACGAGGGCGGCATTCCGATCGGCGGCGCTCTGGTGGCCGACGGCAAGCTGCTCGCCGGCGGCCACAACCGTCGGGTGCAGCACGGCAGCGCGATCCATCACGGCGAGACCAACGCCCTGGAGAACGCCGGCCGCCAGCCGGCCAGTGTCTATCGGCGCTCGACGATGTACACGACGCTCTCGCCGTGCGACATGTGCAGCGGCGCGATCCTGCTCTACGGGATCCCGCGGGTGGTCATCGGCGAGAACGTCACCTTCATGGGCGCCGAGGAGCACCTGCGCTCGCGGGGCGTCGAGGTCATCGTCGCCGACGACGAGGAGTGCAAGACGTTGATGCGGGAGTTCATCGCCGCGAACCCCGAGCTCTGGAACGAAGACATCGGCGAGGAATGAAGGTCACCGTCGTCGACCACCCCGTGGTCGCCGCGAAGTTGAGCGCCCTGCGCGACGAGCAGACGCCCACCCCCGTGTTCCGCCGGCTGGTCGACGACCTCGTCACCCTGCTCGCCTACGAGGCAACCCGGTGGGTCTCCGTCGAGCCGGTGGCCATCACCACGCCCATGGCACGGATGACCGGGGTGCGGCTGACCGCCCCGCCGCCGCTCGTCGTACCCGTGCTGCGGGCCGGGGTCGGGATGCTCGACGGGCTGACCCGCCTCCTGCCCGACGCGGAGGTCGGCTTCGCCGGGCTGTCCCGTGACGAGCGGACTGCCACGCCGTCCTGGTACGCCGACCGGCTCCCGGAGGACGCCGCCGGGCGGGACGTGTTCGTCCTCGACCCGATGCTCGCGACGGGCGGCACGCTGGTCGCGGTCGTCGAGGCGCTGCGGGCTCGCGGCGCCGAGGGGGTGACCTGCGTGTGCCTGCTCGCGGCCCCTGAGGGCATCGCGCGGGTGCAGGAGGCCTTCCCCGACGACGACGTGGCGCTCGTCGTCGCCGCGGTCGACGAGCGGCTCGACGAGCGGGCCTACATCCTGCCCGGGCTCGGTGATGCCGGCGACCGCCTCTTCGGCAGCGCGCCGGGCTGAGACGCTGTAGGGGTGCGCTACCCGCTGTTCGTCGATCTGACCGGTCGGCGCGTCGTCGTCGTCGGCGGCGGCCGCGTGGCAGTGCGCCGGGTCGCGGACCTCGTCGAGGCCGGCGCGGACGTGGTCGTCGTTGCGCCGTCGGTAGCGGACGAGCTAGGCGGGTTCGGCGTCGAGATCCGGCAGCGGGCCTACGCCGAGGGCGACCTCGACGGGTCCTGGTTGGTGCTCGCCTGCACCGACGATCCCGGGGTGAACGCCCAGGTCGCGCAGGCCGCCGAGGCGCTCGGCGTGTGGTGCGTGCGGGCTGACGACGCGATCAGCTCCGCGGCGTGGCGGCCGGCGGCCGCGGTCGTCGACGAGCTCACCGTCGCGGTCTCGGCCAGCGGAGATCCGGCCCGAGCTGCCCAGCTCCGCGATCTGATCAGCGCCGCGCTGCGCAGCGGGACCCTGGCGCCGCGCCGGCAGCGCACGACCCGGGGTCGCGTGACGCTGGTCGGCGGCGGGCCGGGAGATCCCGACCTGCTGACCGTGAAAGGGCTGCGCGCGCTGCAGGACGCCGACGTGATCGTGACCGACCGGCTCGGCCCCACCGCCTTGCTCGACTCGCTCGACGCCCAGATCGACGTCGTCGACGTCGGCAAGACACCCGGCGGGCACGCCGCCGAGCAAGCCGACATCAACGCTTTGCTGGTCGAGCGGGCTCGCGCCGGGCAGCACGTGGTGCGCCTCAAGGGCGGTGACTCGTTCGTCCTCGGCCGGGGCAGCGAGGAGGTCGACGCCTGCCAAGCCGCCGGGGTCGAGGTCGAGGTTGTGCCGGGTGTCACCAGCGCGACCGCGGCGGCTGCGCTGGCGGGCATTGCCCTCACCGAGCGCGGCACCACGCAGCAGTTCGTGGTTGCGAGCGGACACGTCCCACCGGGGGACGAGCGATCGACCGTCGAGTGGGCGACGCTTGCCGCGACGAACGCGACTCTGGTGCTGCTGATGGCGGTGGGCAATCTCCCGGCCATCGCCGAGACCTTGGTCGCGGGAGGGCGGTCGCCGGACTGCGGCGCGGCAGTGGTGGCCAACGCCTCGTTGCCCTCCCAGCGGGTGGTGCGGGCGCGACTGGCCGACATCGCGCAGGCGGCCGAGCGGGCGGCGATCGAGCCCCCGGCGGTGGTGATCGTCGGCGACGTGGTCCGGCTCGGCTGACCGTCGGGCCGTGCGGCTGGGCCGCCGGTAGCGTCTGGATCCGTCAGGACGTGCGCAACGGATCGAGAGGAACTGCGGTGGCTGACCAGACGTACGGCATCAGCGAGATCGTCGGGACGAGCCCGGAGAGCCTCGAGGCGGCGATCCGCAACGGCATCGCGAAGGCGTCGCAGACGGTGCGCAACCTCGACTGGTTCGAGGTCGCCTCAGTGCGCGGCCAGCTCAAAGACGGTGCGGTCGCCCACTTCCAGGTCCAGATGAAGGTCGGCTTCCGGATCGAGTAGCCGACCGGCTACGACGCCTGGCTCACCGTGCTCATGTTGAAGTCGGCGATGCGCAGCGCGGGCATGCGGGTACGGGTGAAGTAGTCGCCGAACTCGCGTGCCAGCGCTTCCTCGGTACGCCCGACCTCCGCGACCCGGCCGAGCATGTCGACCGGGCTCTCGTTGAACCGGAAGTTGTTCACCGCGCCGACGACCTCGCCGCCCTCGACGAGGAACACCCCGTCGCGCGTGAGGCCGGTCAGCAGCAGGGTCTGTGGATCCACCTCGCGGATGTACCAGAGGCAGGTCAGCAGCAGACCGCGGTCCGTCGAGGCGACTAGGTCGGTGACCGAGGCGGAGGCGCCGGGTGCGGTGAGCTCCAGGTTGTCGACGGCCGGCGTGAACGGGAGACCGGTGACCGACGCCGAGTGGCGGGTCTGGATCAGCGCGGCGAGCTCGCCGTCGCGGATCCAGTCGGTCGCCTCGATCGGCGCCCCGTTGTCGAACACCGAGGACATCCGGCTCGACGCACCCGCGAGGACGAACGGCCAGCACTGCTGGCCCGGCATCTCCGGATCGCTGCGCAGGGTGAGCGGAAGCTCCGCGAGGCGCTCGCCGACCCGGGTGCCGCCCCCTGGCTTGGAGAACACGGACTGGCCCTCGTGGGCGTCGAGCGCCCCCGCGCTCCAGAACGCGTAGACCACCAGGTCGGCCACCGCCGAGGGCGGCAGGATCGTCGGGTAGCGCCCGGCCTCGAGCGATACCTGCCGCTCGCTCCAGCGAAGCCGCTGGGCGACGTCGGCCTCGAGCCGTTGCAGGTCGATCGCGGCGACCTCCGCCGCTCCCTGGCCGCTCCAGGCCGAGCGCTTGCCGTCCGAGCTGCGCGCGGTCAGCTCGAGCCGTACCGCCGGCTGGGCATAGCGCTTGCGCAACCCGGTCGAGGAGCCGAGATAGGCCGTCACGACCGAGTGCTCGGCGTACCCGTAGCGCCCCTGGTCTGCCGCCTTGGCGGCCTGGAAGATCTCGCCCAGCCACTCGGCGACTCCGCTCAGCGCTGCGACAGGCGCGTCGACCGGCGGCTCGTCCCAGTCCGCCGCGGCGCCGCCCTCGATGAGCGGCGCGGCGTCGTCGGCAACCGCCGAGCCGCGGGCTGCCGCGTCGGCGTCGGCGACAAGTGCGGCGATCTCCTCGACCGAGGCCGCATTGCGGCTGATCGAGGCGGCCCGCACGCCGTCGGAGCCTTCCACCGTGGAGACCACCGTGACCGACAGCGACTGGGTGACGCCGTTGGTGGTCAGCGTGTTGTTGGCCCAGCGGAGGTTGGTCGTCGCATCGTTGCTCGCGATCGCGATGCAGCCATCGGCCTTGGACGCCGCCAGGGCACGCTCCACTGCCTGCTGCGGGGTAAGCGAGCTCACTGTCCGGCCTCCTGCGACGCGTTGAGGATGCGGACCTGGCTGAACAGCGCGGAGGGGCACCCGTGGCTGACGGCGGCCACCTGGCCGGGTTGGCCCTTGCCGCAGTTGAACGCTCCGCCGAGCACGTAGGTCTGCGGGCCGCCGATGGCGGCCATCGAGCCCCAGAAGTCCGTGGTCATGGACTGGTAGGCCGCGTCTCGGACCTGGCCGACGATCCTGCCGTTGCGGATCCGGTGGAACCGCTGCCCGGTGAACTGGAAGTTGTAGCGCTGCATGTCGATCGACCAGGACTTGTCTCCCACGATGTAAAGCCCGTCCTCGACGCCCCCGATCAGGTCGTCGGTCGAGGGGCCGTTGGCAGCGGGCTGCAACGACACGTTGGCCATGCGCTGGATCGGGACGTGTTGTGGCGAGTCGGCGAAGGCGCACCCGTTGGACCGGTCGTAGCCGGACAGCGCCGCGGTACGCCGGTCCAGCTGGTAGCCGACCAGCATGCCGTCCTTGACCAGGTCCCAGCTTTGCCCGGCGACGCCCTCGTCGTCGAAGCCGACGGTCGACAGGCCGTGCTCGGTCTGCCGGTCACCGGTGACGTGCATCAGGTCACTGCCGTAGCGGAGGGTGTTGAGCTTGTCCGGTGTCGCGAACGACGTGCCTGCGTAGTTGGCCTCGTAGCCCAGCGCGCGGTCGAGCTCGGTGGCGTGCCCGATCGACTCGTGGATGGTCAGCCACAGGTTGCTGGGGTCGATGACGAGGTCGTATCGGCCCGGCTCCACAGACGGCGACTTCGACTTCTCGGCGAGCCACTCCGGCAGCTGCGCGAGCTCGGCGTCCCAGTCGTAGCCGCCGGTCATCCACTCCCAGCCGCGCCCGACGGGCGGCGCGATCGTCCGCATGGTCTCGAAGCGGCCGGTCGACTCGTCCACCCACAACGCGGTGACCTGGCACTGCAGGCGCACCCGCTGCTGCGTGGTCATCGTGCCGGCGAGATCGGCGAAGAACTTGTTCTCCCGGACCTGCTTCAGGGTTGCGTCGGCGTGGCTGACGACGCCGGCGGCAAGGAGCCGCGAGGACCACTCGGCCAGCAGGGCGATCCGGTCCGCCTCGCTGACCGCGAACGGGTCGACCTCGTACGCCGAGACCCAGGTCTGCTCGCCATGGCCTGGCTCGGGCGCGAGCTCGATGCGTTCGCCGGTTACCGGCTTGGAGACCGTCGCGACCTCGACGGCCCGGTCGACGAGCGCACGGGCCGCGTCCGGTGTCACGACCGCCCCGCCGGCGAAGCCCCACGTCCCGTCGTGCACGACCCGGACCGCGAGGCCCCGCTCGTCGGAGTCGTGGCTGGTCTCGAGCCTGGCGTCGTGCAGGGCGAGGTCGGCGGTGCGGATCCGCTCCACCCGGACGTCCGCGTGTTCGAGCTTCAGCTCCCGGGCGCGGGAGAGCGCGGCATCCGCGATCCCCTGCAGTGGTTGGGCGGTGAACTCGGGATCGATGTCGTGTGGCATACCGGGTTTCGTTCCCTCTCCGGCGGCTGGCAGGCCGCCAGCTACTTGGTGGGGTCGAGCACGAGCTTTCCGGTGGTGCGGCGCGAGCGCAGGTCCTCGTGCGCCCGCTTGGCCTCCGCGAGCGGGTACGTCCCGCCGACCACGGGCGAGAGCGACCCGGCGGCGACGAGGGCGAGCAGCTCGGCCATCGGCTCGTGCACCATGCCCGGGCGACCGATGCAGTTGGTCAGCCAGAAGCCCACGACGGTTCGGCTGTCGATCATCAGCATCCGCGGCTCGATGGGCTGAGGGGGCACCCGCCCTGCCATGCCGAAGGTCGCCAGCCGGCCGAACGGTGCGAGCGCGGCGAGGCTGGCATCGAACGCGCTGCCTCCGGTCATCTCGAGCACGATGTCGACGCCGTTGCCCTGGTTTGCATCGCGCAGCGCTGCGGCGAGGTCGTCGGCCGCAGGGTCGACCGTAGCGTCGGCACCGAGGTGCTCGGCGAGCTCACGCTTGTCCGGAGAGGACGCGACGCCGATCACGCGTCCCGCGCCCCACCGCTTCGCAAGCTGGATCGCGAGCGTGCCGACACCGCCGGCCGCGGCATGGACGACGACCGTCTCGCCCGGACTCAGGTGCGTGGACGTCTTCAGCAGATGCCACGCGGTCAGGCCCTGCACCATCAGCGCCAGGGCCTGACCGTCACTGACCTCGTCGGGCAGCTCGAAGCTCAGGAACGACGGGGCCAGCGCCCACTCGGCGTACCCGCCCGTCCCGACCAGTGCAGCGATGCGGCGCCCGTCCGGCAGCGTGCCGACCACCTCGCTGCCCGGCACCACCGGCAGCTGCGTCGATGCCAGGTACGTGTTCTCCGTCTGGTGGGTGTCGGCGTAGTTGACGCCCGCCCCAGTGACCTTGACGAGGTCGAAGCCCTCCGACGGGCCCGGCTCGGGAAGCTCCGCGACGGTGAGCACCTCGGGCCCGCCGTACTGCGTGATCTGGATCGCTCTCACGAGGGCCGACAGTAGTCCCGGCGTTTACCCTCGGTTGCGTGAGCGAGGTCGATACCGACGTCCGGGTGATCGAGCGGCCCGACGTCCTGCCCACGCACGACGGCGACCACGAGCGGTTCGCGCACTACGCCGACCGCGACAAGATCACCGAGGCGATGGTGACCGGTACGCCCGTGGTGGCGCTGTGCGGCAAGGTCTGGGTGCCGTCGCGCGACCCCAAGAAGTACCCGGTGTGCCCGGAGTGTCAGCGTCTCTACGAGCTCGGGCCCGAGGGGCGGATGCGCGAGTGGCGGGAGCGCAATCCGGAGTCGTAGCGGCGGCGGCGCGAGTGGTGGCAATCCAAGTCGGATGGAGGGATAATCGGGTCATGGCTGACAAGTGGTTCCCGCTGCCCCCGAAGTTCGACTCCCTCGAGGACGAGCGCCAGCACCGCAAGGAGCGCCTCGCGGCCGGCTTCCGGCTGTTCTCGAAGTTCGGCTTCGAAGAGGGCGTCGCGGGGCACATCACGGCGCGCGACCCGATCGAGCCGAACACCTTCTGGGTCAACCCCTTCGCCGTGCCGTTCGCGCACGTGTCGGTCAGCAAGCTGATCCGCGTCAACGACAGCGGCGAGGTGGTCGAGGGCAACTACCACGTCAACGAGGCCGCCTTCTGCATCCACTCCCGGGTACACGAGGCTCGGCCCGACATCGTCGCGGCCGCGCACAGCCACTCGACGTACGGGCGTGCCCTCTCGGCGCTCGGCGAGCTGCTGGAGCCGATCACCCAGGACGTGTGCGCGTTCTACGACGACCACGCGCTCTTCGACGACTACACCGGCGTGGTCACCGACCTCGAGGAGGGCAAGCGCATCGCGCACGCCCTCGGGGAGAACAAGGCGGTCATCCTGCGCAACCACGGCCTGCTCACCGCGGGCACATCGGTCGACTCGGCGGTGTGGTGGTTCATCACCATGGAGCGCTCCTGCCAGGTCCAGCTGCTCGCCAAGGCCGCCGGCAAGGTCGTGCACATCGACCTCGAGCAGGCGAAGAAGACCCACGAGACCGTCGGCTCGGAGCTGGCGGGCTGGTTCTCCTTCCAGCCGCTCTACGAGAAGATCGTGCGCGAGCAGCCCGACCTGCTCGACTGACCCTGAGCCCAGCCCGGGTCGTCGAGATCGACGACCCCGACGACCCGCGCCTGGCCGACTATCGCTCGCTGACTGACGTCGCGTTGCGTACGTCGTTCGAGGCGCCGCACGGTTTGTTCATCGCCGAAGGCGCGCTGGTCATCGAGCGTGCCCTGGACGCCGGCTACCAGCTGCGGTCGGCGCTGATGACGCCGCAGTGGCTCGAGCGCTCCCAGCCGTGGTTGCAGCGATCGAGCGCGCCGGTGTACGTCGGCAGCGACGCACTGCTGCGGTTGTTGACCGGGTTCCACGTGCACCGCGGTGCTCTGGCGTCCGTGCACCGCCGCGCGCTTCCCGTGCTTGCCGACGTGCTGCGCGGCGCCCGCCGGATCGCGGTGGTGGAGGACCTCGTGAACCACACCAACCTCGGCGCCATCTTCCGGACCGCAGCAGCCCTCGGCGTCGACGGCGTGGTCGTCTCGCCGCAGTCGGCCGACCCGCTCTACCGGCGTTCGGTGCGGGTCTCGATGGGCGCGGTGTTCACCGTTCCCTACACCCGCGCCCAGTCCTGGCCGGACGTGATCGGCGATCTGCGGGCTAGCGGGTTTCGTACATTCGCGCTGACGCCCGCGCCGGAGGCGGTCTCCCTCGGTGAGCTGGACATCGCCGCCGACGAGCGGCTGGCGATCGTGGTCGGCACGGAGGGGGACGGCCTTTCCCGGCCGGCGATCGACGCGTGCGATCTCGCCGTACAGATCCCGATGTCGGCCGGCATCGACTCGCTCAATGTCGCGACCGCGGCAGGCATCGCGTTCTGGGAGCTGCGCCCCCGCTGAACGCGGCTACGGTGCCGCGCGGACCTCTCGCCGCATGCAGATGCGCGGCCAGGCATCGAGGCCGAGGGCGTCCTCGCGGTCGCGAATCCTCGCCAGACCGGGCGTGATCGCAGGTCCGGTCAGCTCGACGAAGCCGAGCCGGCGGTAGTACGGGCCGTTCCAGGGGACCTCCGCAAACGTCGTCAAGGTGAGGGCTGGTAGCCCGCGCTGACCCGCGACGATCTCGGCGTGGTCGATCAACCCGCGGCCGAGGCCCTCCCGGGCCCGACTTGGATGCACTGAGACCTGCTCGATGTGCAGGCATCCGTCCACGTCGTCGGTGAGCAGATAGGCGGCCGGCTCATCGCCTGGCGGCGCGTCAACCCAGATTCGCCCGGCGGCGATGGCGGCTTGCAGGAAGGCGACGCTCGGCAGCTTGTTCTCCGCGACCCGCGCCATGTCGACCGTCCGGAACAGTTCGCCGGCGTCTGCTTCGATCTGGCGTAGCCGCTCGGCCTCGTCCTTCGTCGCGAGCCGGATCACCCGATGAAGGTATGTCGCGGGGAATGTCGGGGGCTGAGCGGGTAGTTGTGGTCACGTGACCCAGACGACCAGCTCGGTAGCCGATTCCGGCACATTCCGCATCGGCCGCGATTTGGAGGTCCATCGTCTCGGGTTCGGGGCGATGCAGCTCACCGGCCAGGGCGTGTGGGGTGAGCCTCGAGACCGGGACGAGTGCATTCGGGTGCTGCGTCGGGCCGTGGAGCTCGGAGTGGACCTGATCGACACCGCGGACTCCTACGGGCCGTTCGTGTCCGAGGACCTGATCCGCGAGGCTCTGCACCCGTACCCCGAGGGGCTGGTGATCGCCACGAAGGGTGGCTTCACCCGCGCCGGCCCGGGCGACTGGCGTCCGGTTGGACGCCCGGCGTACCTGCGCCAGTGCGTCGAGATGTCGCTGCGGCGCCTCCGGCTCGAGCGCATCGATCTCTACCAGCTGCATCGGGTCGACCCAGATACGCCGCTGGAGGACTCGCTGGGGGAGTTGAAGGCGATGCAGGACGAGGGCAAGATCCGCCACATCGGCGTCTCCGAGGTCGGTGTCCAGACGATCGAGGCGATGCGCGCCGTCGTCGACGTGGTAAGCGTGCAGAACCTCTACAACCCCACTGACCGCCATCACGAGGACGTCGTCGACTACTGCGACCGAGAGGGCCTCGGATTCATCCCCTGGTTCCCGCTCGCGACGGGCAAGCTCGCTGCCGAGGGTGGCCCGCTGGCCACGATGGCGCGGCGCCACGCGGCGACGGCGTCCCAGCTCGCCTTGGCGTGGCTGCTTCGGCGATCGCCGGTGATGCTGCCGATTCCGGGCACGTCCTCGGTCGCGCACCTCGAGGAGAACTGCGCTGCCGCGGCAGTCGAGCTGACCGACGAGGAGTACGACGAGCTGTCCGCGGCAGGCGTGTGACATTGGGGTCGCCATAGCGACACGCACGTCACATTGGTGCGGGGCGCCACAACACGCATGTGACATGCGATCGGGTCGGTAGAGTCCGGCGGGTGCCGGTGCTACCCGACCGCGTCGACCGCGACGCGCCGGATTACCTCGCCCGACGTGAGGCGCTGCTCGAGCTGCTGGCCGAGCACGATCGCCAGCTGGCGCTTGCGACGGCCGGCGGCGGCGAGCGCAGCGTCGCGCGGCACCACGAGCGTGGCAAGCTGCTGCCGCGCGAGCGGATCGAGCTGCTCCTGGACCCGGACGCGCCGTTCCTCGAGCTCTCGCCGCTGTGTGCGTGGGGGACGAGCTTCACGATCGGCGGCAGCGTCGTGACCGGCATCGGGGTGGTCGAGGGCACCGAGGTGCTGGTCCAGGCCCACGACCCGACGGTTCGCGGCGGCGCGGTCAACCCGTACGGCGCGAAGAAGCAGGGCCGCGCCTCCCAGATCGCGAGCGAGAACCGGCTCCCGGTGGTCAACCTCGTCGAGTCCGGCGGCGCCGACCTGCCGACCCAGAGCGAGATCTTCATCCCGGGGGGTGCGGGGTTCCGCGATCTCACGCGCAAGTCGGCAGCCGCGATCCCCACGATCGCGCTGGTCTTCGGCAACTCGACGGCCGGCGGCGCGTACGTCCCGGGGATGTCCGACTACATCGTGATGGTCGAGGGCCGCGCGAAGGTCTTCCTCGGCGGCCCGCCACTGGTCAAGATGGCCACCGGCGAGGTGGCCGACGAAGAAGAGCTCGGCGGAGCCGAGATGCACGCGCGGGTGAGCGGCCTCGCGGACTACCTCGCGGTGGACGAGTACGACGCGATCCGGCTCGGACGCCAGATCGTCCGGCGTCTGAACCGCGAGAAGCTCGGCCGCCCGCCGGCCTCGTCGTACTCCGAGCCGCTCTACGACATCGATGACCTGCTGGGCATCGTCCCGACCGATCTTCGTGAGCCGTTCGACCCGCGCGACGTGCTCGCCCGCATCCTCGACGGCAGCGAGTTCGACGAGTTCAAGCCGCTCTACGGGACCTCCTTGGTCACCGGCTTCGGGCAGCTGCACGGGTACCCGATCGGCGTGCTCGCCAACGCCCGGGGGGTGCTGTTCGCCGAGGACAGCGAGAAGGCGACCCAGTTCATCCAGCTCGCCAACCAGTCCGACATCCCACTGCTGTTCCTGCAGAACACCACCGGATACATGGTCGGCAAGGAGTACGAGCAGCGCGGCATCATCAAGGCCGGCGCGCAGATGATCAACGCCGTCAGCAACAGCGACGTCCCGCACTTCACCCTCAACATGGGCGCGTCGTACGGCGCGGGCAACTACGGCATGTGCGGCCGCGCCTACGACCCCCGCTTCCTGTTCACTTGGCCCAACGCGAAGTCGGCGGTCATGGGCCCGGCGCAGCTCGCCGGCGTCCTCTCGATCGTCGGACGCGCCTCCGCCGAGGCCAAAGGGCAGCCGTACGACGAGGCGGCCGACCAGGCGATGCGCGAGATGGTCGAGAACCAGATCGAGGCCGAGAGCAAGGCGCTGTTCCTCACCGCGCGCCTCTACGACGACGGCATCGTCGACCCACGAGACACCCGCACCGTGCTCGGGATCGCGCTCTCCGTCGCGCACAACAACCCCGTCCAGGGACGCCGCGGCTACGGCGTCTTCCGGATGTAGGGACCCGTGTCACCCATTCGCCGAATCCTCGTCGCCAACCGCGGCGAGATCGCCCGCCGCGTGTTCCGCACGGCGCGGGAGATGGGCATCGCCACCGTCGCCGTCTACAGCGACGCCGACGCCGAGCTGCCGTTCGTCCGCGAGGCCGACGTTGCGGTTCGGCTCCCCGGTAACACGCCAGGCGAGACCTACCTGCGCGGTGATCTGATCGTCGCGGCCGCAACGGCCAGCGGCGCCGACGCGGTGCATCCGGGCTACGGGTTCCTGTCCGAGAACGCGGAGTTCGCGCGGCAGGTCGCCGCGGCAGGACTGACCTGGATCGGCCCACCGGCTGATGCGATCGAGGCCATGGGTTCGAAGCTCGGCGCCAAACAGCTGATGCGCGACGCCGGAGTACCGACGCTGCCCTGGTCCGAGACCGTCGAGGGAGCCGCCGCGATCGGTTTCCCGCTGCTGGTGAAGGCGTCCGCGGGCGGTGGCGGGCGGGGGATGCGGATCGTTCGCGAGCCGTCCGAGCTTGCGGAGGCGGTGGAGGGGGCGAGCCGCGAGGCCGCTGGCGCGTTCGGGGATGCCACCGTCTTCTGCGAGCGCTACCTGGAGGCGCCGCGGCACATCGAGGTGCAGGTCTTCGCCGACAGCCATGGCAACGTCGTGTCCTTGTTCGAGCGCGAGTGCTCGATCCAGCGGCGGCACCAGAAGATCGTCGAGGAAGCGCCGTCGCCAGCGGTGACGCCGGAGCTTCGGGCAAGCCTCGGCGAGGCCGCGGTGGCCGCGGCGCGTGCCGTGGGTTATCTCGGCGCCGGGACAGTCGAGTTCGTGATGGCGCCGGACTCGTCGTACGCGTTTCTCGAGATGAACACGCGGTTGCAGGTGGAGCATCCGGTGACCGAGCTGGTCACCGGCCTCGACCTGGTGCGCTTGCAGATCCTGGTGGCCGCCGGCGAGCCGCTGCCGGCGCGGGCGCTGTCGCCGTCGATCGACGGCCACGCGATCGAGGTGCGGCTCTACGCCGAGGACCCGACGAACGAGTTCCTGCCGGCCACCGGGACGCTTCGCAGCTTCGAGCTCCCCGCAGGGGTGCGCGTCGACAGCGGCTTCGAGTCCGGCAGTGTGGTCTCGCCGTACTACGACGCGATGCTCGCGAAGGTGATCGCGCATGCGCCGTCTCGCACGGAGGCGTCGGCAAGGCTCGGCTCGGCGCTGCGTCGCGCGCGGATTCACGGAGTCACTACCAACCGGGACCTGCTGGTCCGGATCCTCGCCGAGAGCGAGTTCCTCGAGGGTGCGACCGACACCGCGTATCTCGACCGGCACGCGCCCGCCGAGCTCGGCGCGCCGCTGGTCGCCGGTCCCGATCTGCGCCGTCACGCCGCCGTCGCGGCGCTGACACTGCAGCTGGTCAACCGCGGCGAAGCCAAGGTCTGGTCGCGCTTGCCGTCTGGGTGGCGCAACAACCCGTCGTCGATGCAGCAGGTCTCGCTCGACGACGGCACCGGCGAGGTGGTGGTGCGCTACCTGATCGGCCGCGACGGCGGCATCGACCTGACGGTCGGAGACGAGCCGGTCGCGGTCGATATGCACGGCGCGGAGGGGAGTGTCGTCGACGCGACCGTGGACGGGCTCCGGTTCCGGTCGTCCGTGGTGGTCTCGCCGGATCGGTCGCTGATCGACGTGGACTCGCCGCTGGGCTCCTCGTCGTACCGCATCCGCCCGCGGTTCGTCGATCCGGCAGACCAGGTCGCGGCCGGCTCGCTGATCGCGCCGATGCCCGGTTCGGTGGTTCGGGTCCTGGTCGAGGCAGGGGCGGCGGTCACCAAAGGGCAGCCGCTGGTCGTCCTCGAGGCGATGAAGATGGAGCACACGGTCGCGAGTCCTGCGGCGGGCATCGCCAGCGAGGTCCGCGTGGGTGCCGGGCAGCAGGTCATCGCGGGTGCGGTTCTCGTGGTGGTCGACTCGGGAGAAGCGAGCGAGCCGGAACCAACCTGATCGGTACGGCGTCAAACCAGCAACCAGTTGGGGAGGCGCCATGACAGTCGGCCACCTGCACCTCGAACAACGCGCGCGCGTCGCGCTGATCGGAACGCTCGCGCTGCTGGTCGCGCTCGTGGCGACGGCCTTCGCGGTCGGCGGCTCGGGTTCACCTCACAACGAGACCTCCGGCGGTCTGGCGGTGGCGACGGGCGTCGGGGCTCCTCACGGCACCACGCAGTTCTCTGCGGACCGTCCTGCCGCGGCGGGCGCGCTCGCGGCGCCCGCCGGGGTGCCGGTCCCGCAGTCGGGATCGGCGTCGGGCGGGGCATCGTTCTCGCGGCCCTCCTCGGCATCGGGCTCCGGCTCGGGATCGACCGACGCCACCGATGACGGTGACTCGATCACCGCCACCAAGATCGTCAAGACCGGGCAGCTCACGATCCGGGTGGACGACTCGCAGGTGAAGTCCAAGGTCGGTGACCTCAGCGCGCTCGCGACAGACGAGGGCGGCTACGTGTCGAGCAGCAACACCGACACCGGCGGGGGCGAGCAGTCAGGCGAGGTCGTGCTGCGCGTACCGGTCAGCAAGTTCAGCGATGCCGTCACGAAGGCGGCGGCACTCGGCCACGAGCTGTCGCTCACCACCTCCGCTGACGACGTGACCGGTCGCTACGTCGACCTGGCGGCGCGCAAGCAGGCCCTCGAGCAGACGCGATCGACGTACCTCACCATCCTCGGGCGGGCGCGCACGATCGGCGCCACCCTCGAGGTGCAGGACCGGATCCAGGATGTGCAATCGCAGATCGACCAGCTCACCGGCCAGCTCAAGCTGCTCGGAAACCAGGCGTCCTACTCCACGTTGACCGTCGACGTGACGACTGCCGGCATCGTCGCCGCGGCCGACCATCACCAGCGGCACGGCCTGTCGAAGGCGTGGCACACGTCGTGGAGCCGGTTCGCTCGCGGTTTCGATGCGATTGTCGGAGCGATCGGCCCGATCGTGCTGGCGCTGTTGATCTTGGCTGTGATCGCCGGCGTACTGACCGTCGGGTACCGAGGCGTGCGGCGCGCGACGAGCTGATGTCCCAACCGGTGGCAGCGGTGAGCCGAACCGTATTCTGCCGACATGCAGAAAGACCTCTACACCGCTGACCACGAAGCCTTTCGCGACACCGCCCGCGGGTTTGTCGAGCGTTACGTCGCGCCCTTCCACGACGAGTGGGAGAAGGAGGGCATCGTCGATCGGGGCGTGTGGCTGGAGGCGGGCAAGCATGGCCTGCTCGGCTTCGAGATCAGCGAGGAGTACGGCGGGGGCGGGGTGTTGGACTTCCGCTACAACGCCGTGCTCGGCGAGGAGCTGATCCGGGCGGGGGCGAGCGGCATCGGCTTCGGCCTGCACAACGACGTGAACGCGCCGTACTTCGAGCGCCTTGCGACCGATGAGCAGAAGGCCCGATGGCTGCCGGGCTTCTGCAGCGGCGAGCTGATCACCGCAATCGCCATGACCGAGCCGGCCGCCGGGTCCGACCTGCAGGGGATCAAGACAACCGCCGTACGCGATGGCGATGACTGGATCCTCAACGGTCAGAAGACGTTCATCACGAACGGCATCAACTCCGACCTCGTCATCGTGGTCGCGCGCACGGATCCCGACGCGAAGGCAGCCCACGGCACGTCGCTGCTCGTCGTCGAGCGCGACATGCCCGGCTTCGAGCGAGGCCGCAACCTGAACAAGATCGGCATGAAGGCGCAGGACACCGCCGAGCTGTTCTTCACCAACGTGCGGGTGCCGGGCAACAACCTGCTCGGCGAGCTCAACGGGGGCTTCGTCCACCTGATGGAGAACCTCCCTCAGGAGCGGCTCTCGATCGCGGTGGGCGCTGTCGCTGCGGCGGAAGTGACGCTGGAGTACACCCTCGAGTACTGCAAGACGCGTACGGCGTTCGGCAAACCGGTCGGGTCCTTCCAGAACTCGCGTTTCGTGCTCGCGGAGCTCGCAACGGAGGTCGAGATCGCGCGGGTCTACATCGACAAGTGCATCGCGGAGCACAACGAAGGCCGGCTCACCGCGGTCGATGCGGCCATGGCGAAGTGGTGGACCACCGAGCTGGAGAAGCGGGTGATCGACTCCTGCCTGCAGCTGCACGGCGGCTACGGCTACATGCTCGAGTACCCGGTGGCCAAGGCGTTCATCGACAGCCGGGTGCACACCATCTACGGCGGGACGACGGAGGTCATGAAGGAGATCGTCGGCCGGTCGTTGGGGGTCTGACAGATGGCTTCGCGCTACGGCATCACCTTCCCGTTCGACGACATCGCGCTGACCGACCAGCGGGCCATCGTCGAGTCGCTTCCCGACCTCGGCTATACCGATCTGTGGTCCGCGGAGTCCAACGGCTACGACGGCTTCACCCCGCTCGCCCTCGCCAGCGTCTGGGCGCCCGCGCTGCGACTCGGCGTCGCGATCATCCCGGTCTACACCCGGGGACCCGCGACGCTTGCGATGTGCGCGGGTTCTCTCGCTGCGGCAGCGCCAGGGCGGTTCGTGCTCGGCATCGGCACGTCCTCGAACGTCATCGTCGAGAAGTGGAACAGCACGCCGTTCGAGTCGCCGTACGCGAAGACCCGCGACACGCTCGCGTTCCTCAAGCAGGCGATGACGGGGGAGAAGGTCACGCAGACCTACTCGACCTTCCAGGTCGACGGGTTCCGGATGGGCTTCGTGCCGCCCGTCCCGCCGACCGTGCTTCTTGCCGCGCTGAGGCCGGGCATGCTGCGCCTGGCGGGTCGCGACGCAGACGGCGCGATCACCAACTGGCTGGCCCCGAAGGACGTCCCGGCGGTTTCCGCTGCGCTTGCGGAGGGCGGCACCGGCAAGGAGCTTGCGGCACGCATCTTCGTGGCCCCGACCGAGGATGCCGACCTGGCGCGCGCGGTGGGACGGTTCGCGCTCGCGGCGTACCTCACGGTGCCGGTCTATCGCGCGTTCCACGAGTGGCTCGGTCGCGGCGAGCTCATGGCGCCGATGCAGGAGGCGTGGGCGGCGGGTGACCGCAAGGCCGCGCTTGCCGCGATCCCAGACGAGCTGGTCGACGACCTGGTCGTTCATGGCGCGCCGGCCGCCTGCCGGGAGCGGATCGGTGAGTACGTCGAGAACGGGATCACCACGCCGGTCCTCGCCGTACTTCCGGTCGGTGTCGACGCGGCCACTGCGGTGCGGGAGCTGGCGCCGCGGTGAGTCTTGTCACGTACGGCGTCGAGGCCGGCGTTGCGACGATCACGCTCAACCGGCCCGAGGCGCTCAACGCGTGGACCTTCGAGATGGGTGTGGAGTACCTGCGCCATCTCGACGCCGCGGCGGCGGACACCGGTGTGCGGGCCATCATCGTGACAGGTGCGGGCCGCGGCTTCTGCGCGGGCGCGGACATGGGAATGCTCAAGCAGCTGATCTCCGGTGAGATGCCACCACCCGACGGGGTTCGGGAGGACTTCGCGACTGAACCCGCCGTACCGAAGCCGGTCATCGCGGCGATCAACGGGCCCTGCGTCGGGCTGGGGCTGGCCCGCGCGCTCTACTGCGACGTGCGGTTCCTGCAGCGCGGCACGAAGCTGTCGACGGCGTTCGCGCGGCGCGGGCTGCCGGCCGAGGACGGGCTGGCGTGGCTGATCCCACGGATCGTCGGCTGGTCGCGCGGCCTCGACCTGCTGCTGTCGGCGCGGACGATCACCGACGAGGAGGCGCTCCGGCTCGGCCTGGTCACCGACGTGGTCGACGACGCGCTGGCGGCGGCCCAGGCCTACGCCCGCGACATCGTCGAGAACTGCTCGCCGCTGTCGCTGCGCTGGATGAAGGCCCAGGTGTGGGGCGGGTCGGGTTCGACCATCCAGCAGGCCAACGCGGACGCCGACCTGCTGCTGCTGGAGGCGTTCCAGCGCCCGGACCTGCCGGAGAGCGTGGCGGCCTTCCTGGAAAAGCGCTCGCCGAGCTTCCCCTCCCTGTGACGCCGAGCCCAACGCAGGTGGCGTATTTCGCGCCCAGTTGGGCCACCTACGTAGGGCTCGGCGGGAACCAGCGGCGGGGGTTGTCGACCAGCATCGTGTCGATTTGGGCTTCCTCGACCCCGAGCTCTCGTAGTGCGGGGAGCACGTCCTTGCTGATGTGCAGGTAGTTCCAGTTCGGCGTCATCTCCAGGACGGCCGGCTCGACCCAGTCGAAGTAGCACGAGGCATCGTGGGCGAGCATCAGCTGCTCGACGTACCCGCGCCGAATGAGCTCCGCCACCATCGCGACCCGCTGCTCGAACGGCAGGTACACGTCGACGCCGAACCGGTCCATGCCGAGGTGGTAGCCGAGCTCGGCGAGCTCGCTGAGATGGTCCGCGTCGCCGGAGTCGCCGCTGTGAGCCAGCTGCACCCTTGACGGTGAGACGCCCTCCTCGGTGAGCACCCGATGGACCTCGAGGCCGCGATGTGTGCCCGGGTGCGTGTGCACCATGATCGGTACGCCGGTTCGCAGGTGCGCCTTCGCCACGGATCGCAGCACCCGTTCGACGCCCTCGGTCATCCCGGGCTCGTCGATCGCGCACTTGAGGAACGCCGCTCGTACGCCGGTGTCGGCGATGCCCTCGGTGATGTCGGTGACGAACATGTCCGCCATCGGGTCGGGCGGGCCCAAGCCGAAGATCCCGCGCATCGAGAAGTACCGCGGGACGTCGTTGTAGGTGTAGACCCCCGTCGCGCAGATGATGTTGACGTCGACCTGCTTCGCGACCTCGACGATGCGGGGGATGTAGCGGCCGAGCCCGATGACGGTGGGGTCGGCGATCGTGTCGATGCCCGCCGCCTTCAACGCCGTCAGCTTCGCGACCGCGTCGGCGACGTTGCGCTGCTCGTCCCAGTCGGTCTTGAAGTTCGCCTGGACTTCTGTCGTCATGACGAACACGTGCTCGTGGATCAAAGTACGGCCAAGGGCCCCGCAATCGACGGGGCCCTTGGCGGTAGGGATCTCAGGCAACAGTCATCTCGCAAGTGGGAATGTCGGCACGACCGTCTTGTTGAAGGTGGAGTTTGTCACCCCGGCGAACGACGCGTACCAAGCCGCCGCGGCCGTCGCGACACCCACCCAGCCGCCGGCGTGGGTGAGAGACGCGCTTCCGTGGAACGCGCCGATGCACAGCAACACGAACGTGACGGTCAGCAGCACGAACACGACGAGGACGGCGCCGCTCACTCGCATCGAGGCGATCGTCATGTACGCCGTGAAGATCGCCCAGCCGAGGAAGAACGTGCCGAAGAGCGCCGCGGTCCCGGGCGCGCCTGGCGCGATCTTGCCCACCTGCACGATGAAGAAGACCGCGATCCAGAACCCGCCGTACGACGAGAATGCGGTCGCCCCGAACGTGTTGCCGCGCCTGAACTCCCACATCCCGGCGAGCAGCTGTGCGCCCCCGCCGTACGCGATGGCGGTGTAGACCGCGGCCGCCGCCGCGGAGGGATACACGTTGGCGTTGGCCAGGCTCAGGATGAACGTGGTCAGGGCAAAAGCCGCCAGGCCGAGTGGAGCCGGATCGGCGACGTCAGGGGCTGGGGCCGGGACGGGTCGTTCGGATGTTGCTGTCGTCGCTGCCATACCTACTCTTCTTTCTCTGAGCCCCCGTCCATGCGCTCGCGGATTGCGTCCGTGACGGTCGGGTCGAGCAAGGTCGTCACGTCCCCCAGCTCCCGGTGTTCCGCGATGTCACGCAGCAGCCGGCGCATGATCTTGCCGCTGCGCGTCTTGGGAAGCTCGGGGGTGACCAGCACCTGCCGAGGCTTCGCGATGGGGCCAATCTGCTTCGCGACGTGGTCGCGCAGCGACTGCACGAACTCGTCGCCCGAGGACTCGTCCTCGGCCACGCTGCCGCGCGGCGTGACGAAGGCGACGATCGCCTGGCCGGTCGTCGCGTCGCTCGCGCCGACGACCGCAGCCTCCGCGACCGATGGGTGGCTGACCAGGGCGTGCTCGACCTCCGTCGTGGAGATCCGGTGGCCTGACACGTTCATCACGTCGTCGACGCGGCCGAGTAGCCACAGGTCGCCGTCGTCGTCCTTCTTCGCCCCGTCGCCGGCGAAGTAGCAGCCTTCGAACCGCGACCAGTAGGTGTCCTTGTAGCGCTGGTCGTCGCCCCAGATTCCGCGGAGCATGCCCGGCCACGGCTCGGTGAGGACGAGGAAGCCCCCACCGCCGTTGCCGACCGGCTTGCCATCGTTGTCGACGACCTCCGCGCTGACCCCCGGGAACGGGGTCATCGCGGCCCCCGGCTTCGTCGCGGTCACGCCGGGCAGCGGGGTGATCATGATGCCGCCGGTCTCGGTCTGCCACCAGGTGTCGACGACCGGCGTACGCCCCCCGCCGACGTTGTCGCGGTACCAGATCCACGCCTCCGGATTGATCGGCTCACCCACCGAGCCGAGCAGCCGCAGCGAGGACAGGTCGTAGGGCTCGAGCTCCTCCGCGCCCCACTTCATCAGGGTGCGGATCGTGGTGGGCGCGGTGTAGAGGATCGAGACCTTGTGATCCTGGATCAGCTTCCACCAGCGCGCCTTGTCGCCCGGGTGAGGCGTGCCCTCGTACATCACCGAGGTGGCCTGGTTGATCAGCGGGCCGTAGACGATGTAGCTGTGCCCAGTGATCCAGCCGATGTCGGCGGCGCACCAGTACACGTCGCGATCGGGCTTGAGGTCGAACACCAGCCGGTGGGTCGCCGACACGTGGGTGAGGTAGCCGCCGGTCGTGTGGAGGATGCCCTTCGGCTTCGCCGTCGTGCCCGATGTGTACATCATGAACAGCGGGTGCTCGGCGTCGAAGCTCTGCGCCTCATGGTCCTCCGACGCGGGCTCGACGACGTCGTGCCACCAGACGTCGCGGCCGTCGGCCCACGCCACGTCGTCCCCGGTACGCCGAACGACCAGCACCGTCCGCACGTCCGGGCAGCCCTCGAGTGCCTCGTCGACGGCGGGCTTCACGGGAGTAGGTGCGCCGCGGCGGAACTGGCCGTCGGTGGTCACGACCACCCGGGAGTCCGAGTCGAGGATCCGGCCGCGCAGCGAGTCGGCGGAGAACCCGCAGAACACGACGTTGTGCGGCGCGCCGATGCGGGCGCACGCGAGCATCGTGACGACGGTCTCGGGGATCATCGGCATGTAGATCGTCACGCGGTCGCCCGCCGCCACGCCGAGCGCTGTCAGCGCGTTGGCCGCCTTGCTGACCTCGCGCTTGAGATCGGCGTACGTCACGTCGCGGCGTTCTCGCTCTCCGTCGCCGACCCAGTGGAACGCGACCTTGTCGCCGGCGCCCGACTCGACGTGGCGGTCGACGGCGTTGACGCAGGCGTTGAGCCGGCCGCCGATGAACCACTTCGCGAACGGCAGCTGCCAGTCGAGCACCTGCTCCCAGGGCTTGTCCCAGGTCAGCTGCCGGGCCTGGTCTTCCCAGAAACCGAGCCGGTCCGATGACGCTGCGGCGTAGGTCTCGGCGGTGGCGTTGGCCTCGCGGGCGAGCTCCTCAGCCGGCTCGAACCGGCGGGTCTCGTGAAGAAGGGCGTCTAGCGCAGGCTCTGACATGTTCGCCGCCTTTCAGCACGACCAAGTTGACCTTCCCCCAAAACAGATCAGACCACACGCGTCCAGCCCCCGACGGCGTGCTGAACCACGCCGTCGGGGCGCCCGTAGTAGATGTCGTGTGGGAGGCGAACTGGTGGACGTCGGCGTGATGGTGGCCCTGGGCCCCGCGGACGAAGCCGCGCTGCGCGAGCTGTACGACGCGCACGCGGGCGCCCTGCTGGCCTACGCCACGCGCCTGACCGGCGGCGACCGCGGCCGTGCGGAGGACGTCGTCCAGGAGACCCTGCTCCGCGCGTGGCGTCACCGCGAGGCGCTCGACTCCTCCCGCGGCCCGATCCGGCCGTGGCTGTTCACGGTCGCCCAGCGGGTGGCGATCGACGCCTACCGCGCACGCGCCGCTCGGCCTTCCGAGGTCGGCGAAGCGGCCCTCGAGGCCGTGCCGGCTACCGACGATCTCGATGCGCGGCTCGACCGGCTGCTGATCAGCGACGCCCTCACCGCGCTGTCGGCTGAGCACCGCGCCGTCCTGGTCGAGACCTACTACCGCGGCCGATCGGTCGCCGAAGCGGCGGCGGTGCTCGGCGTACCCCCCGGCACCGTGAAGTCGCGTGCCTTCTACGCGCTGCGCGCGCTCAAGCTGGCGCTCGCGGAGCGGGGAGTCACGACATGACCAGGTTCTGCGAGCAGACGAAGCTCTCGCTCGGCGCCTACGCCCTCGACGCCCTCGAGCCGGCGGAGCGGTCCGCGGTCGACGCCCATCTGCGCGGCTGCGCCGAGTGCCGCCGCGAGCTTGCCGACCTGGCGACGTTGCCACCGTTGCTCTCGCGGCTGAGCCTGCAGGATCTCGGTGAGTCGGTGTCGGCCGCTCCCGCGCCGGAGTCGCTGTACGACAAGCTCGCGGCCTCGGTGCGCGACGCGGAGGACGGCCGGGTGACCTGGCTTCGCCGCCGACCGGCCCGCGCGCTGCTTGCCGCTGCTGCCGCGGTGGCGCTCCTCGCGGGCGGCGTCACCACGGCAGTGGAGCTCTCCGGCGCCCCCGACCGGACGTCGACCGTCCAGTCGGCAACCGGCGTACACGGCAACGTCCGGATGACGGTGAAGCTGGCCTCACAGGCCACTGGCACGGCACTGCAGGTCGCGGTGACCGGGCTGCACGAGGACGAGCACTGCTGGCTGGTGGCGGTGTCCGACGACGGCACTCGCGAGTCGGTCAGCCGTTGGGTCGCGACGTACGCCGGCACCGGGCAGGTCACCGGGTCCACCGCGATCCCGGCCAGCCATCTCAAGCAGCTGATCCTGTTTGGTAGCGGCAACCACCGGTTGGTGAGTGTGCCGGTCTGACGAGTGACTGCGCCGAACGTGGGAACCACACAAACGTGAGCTGCGGGACGCGTGAGGTTCTGACGCTGCCGCCGTCGCGAAAGGCGCCGGCGAGAGCGCGCCGCGCCGTGCGCGAGTTCGCCGCCACGGTGTCGCCCGGGTCGGAGTGGGCGGCTGAGCTGCTCGCCTCCGAGCTCGTGACAAACGCTGTCATGCACGGTCACGGCCCGGTTCACGTGGTGATGGAGCACAGCGCCGACGGCTTGGCCGTGACCGTGGTAGATGAGGCGCCGGCCGAGCCCGTCGTCGCGAAGGCAGCGCCCGGTGACACCGGCGGTCGCGGGCTGCGCCTCGTCGACGTGCTCGCAAGCGAGTGGGGGGTCAAGACGAGCCAGCCCGGCAAGGGCGTGTGGTTCCGGCTCGCAGGGTGACGGGGGTCAGACTCCGCGCGGTCCTCGGGTGACACGCGGGGCCGAGGCAGGTTAGGCTCACCTAACACCTGCTGACCGGCGCTGGATGCGAGGACATGCTTCCCACGTTCGTCATCGGGCTCCGCGAGGGCCTCGAAGCCGCACTGATCGTCGGCATCATCGCGGCCTTCCTGCGCAAGCAGGGTCGCCTCGATCTGCTGCGATGGGTGTACGTCGGGGTCGCGACCGCGATCGCCCTGTGCGTGGGTGTCGGCGTCGCTCTCCGGCTGCTCTCGCACGACCTCCCGCAGCGCCAGCAGGAGGGTCTCGAGACCGTGGTCGGCGCGCTGGCCGTCGGCATGGTCACCTACATGGTGGTCTGGATGCGCCGCCACTCCCGGGACCTGAAGGGCACGCTGGAAGGCGCGACTGCGCACGCGCTCAGTGGCGGCTCGGACAGCGCCGGCCGGGCGCTGGTCGCGATGGCGTTCCTCGCAGTGCTGCGCGAAGGCTTCGAGACGGTCGTCTTCCTGCTCGCGACGTTCAACGAGACCGGCAGCGGTGCCTCCCCGGTGGCCGGCGCGATCATCGGCATTCTCGTAGCGGTCGCCCTGGGCTGGGGGATCTACCGCGGTGGCGTCAGCCTCAACCTCTCGAAGTTCTTCCGAGCCACTGGGCTGGTCCTCGTCCTCGTAGCGGCCGGCCTGGTGATGACGGCGATCCACACCGCCCACGAGGCCGGCTGGCTCAACGTCGGCCAGCACCAGACCTTCGACATGTCCTGGCTGGTCCGCCCGGGCTCGGTCCGCGCGTCCCTTCTCACCGGAATCCTCGGCCTGCAGCCCCAGCCGGTCGTGATCGAGCTCGTCGGCTGGCTGGTCTATCTGGTGCCGGTCGCGCTCTACGTCGGATGGCCGCAGGGGCGTCGGGTCCCGCTGCGGCGGGTCGCCTGGGCGGCTGGCGTCCTCGCCATCGGATCCGCCGCGGCCTCAGGCGTGCTGCTCGCCGTGGCGCCCGCCAAGCCTGCGATGCACCCGGCAACCGCAGATGGCGGGATGTCGCTGCAGGTGCTCTCCACCAGCGAGCACTCCGCTGTGATGCGAGTGCCGACGACCGGGACGAGCGGCCAGGGAGCTGATCTGCGGTTCGCCCGCACAGGTAGCGCGACGATCGACGGGCTGGCAGTTGATCGCTATGCCGCCTCGGAGTCAGCGCCTGCTCCGGCTGCCACGTCGTTGAGCGATGCGGCGATCGCGCGGCTGTCCGGCGGGCGCCTTCCGCTGGGGCTTCCCGCCTCCGCTCACAAGGTTCCGGTCAGCTACGCCGCCACGAGCCACCTGACCGTGTCCGTCGAGCCGCAGACCGGCCGCGTCGTCGGCGCCACATCGTCGACCGTGGTCACCGCGACAGCTCGCGGCGCGATCGGCGAGGTCCCGTTGCCCGAGCCGGTCTCGGTGACGACCCGTGCCCTGCTGCCCGCGCCGGTCGCCGCCAGCGCGCTCGCGGCCGCGCGCCACGACGTATCCCTGCTCGACCGGCGCAGCGACGACCGCGGTGCGGCGGTATGGCTGGCCGCGGCGGCGGCCGTGCTCCTTCTCCTGGCCGTGGGGCTGATGGCGGCGTCGTACGGCGGCCCGGCTCGCCGGCGACCCACCCCGGTGGACGGCACCACAAGCGGCTTGGTACAACATCAGGTAAGCCTTACCTAACGTCGTACCCTGCTTGCTGACCGGCGCAGCGGCGCCGCACCGGGAGATCAGATGTCTCGCATCATGTCCACCACCGACCGCACGCTGCGGATTGGCGGCGCTGCGGCGGCCGCGGCCATCGCGCTGAGCGCGTGCGGCGGCGGTTCGGGCGGTGGCAACGCGCCGACAGGCACCGATGCCAGCCGCACTGCGACCGTGACGATCACCGCGGCCAACGGCTGCCAGATCTCCTCGACCACCTTTCCGGCGGGTGCGCTGACCTTCAACATCACCAACAAAGACGCGGCCGCGGTCAGCGAGGTCGAGCTCGACAGTGGCGAGCGGATCGTCGGTGAGAAGGAGAACCTGCCGCCCGGGTTCTCGGGCACCTTCTCCGTCGAGGTCGGCGGCGGCACCTACTCGCTGTACTGCCCCGGCGCCAAGCGCGAGAACATCCCGATCACCGTGACCGGCACGGCGCCGGCCGCCGCCGGAGGCAGCGTCGACGCGCTGCTGAAGCAGGGCACCGCCGACTACGCCAACTACGTCACGGTGCAGGTGGGCTACCTGCTCAAGGCGGCCAAGACGCTGCAGGCGGCGATCGACGGCGGCAACCTCGCCGCGGCCCAGGCGGCGTACGACAAGGCGCGCCCGTTCTACGAGAAGATCGAGCCGGTCGCCGAGTCGTTCACCATCGGCAAGAACAGCCTCGACGCGGACATCGACGCCCGGGCCAACACGGTGCCCGCTTCGCGGTGGCAAGGCTTCCACCCGATCGAGAAGGGACTGTTCCAGGACAGGAGCGTTCACGGTCTGGCCGCGCTGGCCGCAGGGCTGGTCGCCAACGTCAAGAAGCTGCAGCACAAGGTCAGCGGGCTGACCTACCAGCCCTACGAGCTGGCCAACGGCGCGCAGGAGCTGCTCGACGAGGTCGCGACGACGAAGATCACCGGCGAGGAGGAGCGCTACTCCCACATCGACCTGCTCGACTTCCAGTCCAACGTCGAGGGCGCCGAGCAGGCCTTCGCCGATCTCCAGCCGGGTCTGGCCAAGATCGATCCCGCGCTTGCCAAGACGATCACGGCGCGGTTCGCAGCGCTCGACGCGCTGCTCAATACGTACCGAACCGGCTCGAACCCGTCCGGCTTCGACTACTACGGCGCCCTCACCACCGCGGACAAGCACAAGCTCGCCGCATCTGTCACCGCGGTGCAGCAGCCGCTGTCACAGGTCGCGAGCAAGGTCGCGAAGGCCTAGCGCATGCCCGACGAGGACGAGCGCGCAACCTTGCGACCGAGCCGCAGGCAGTTCGTCGGCGCCGCGCTGGGCGCCGCCGGAGCGCTGGTCGCCGGAGGCGCCGGTGGGGTGGCGATCGGTCGCGCCACGGACACCCCGGCCACCTCGGCGGCGGGCAAGCAGGTCCCGTTCTACGGGGTCCATCAAGCCGGCATCGCGACGCCGGCGCAGGACCGGCTCGCCTTTGCCGCGTTCGACCTCACGACGACCGACCGCACCGCTGTCGAGGTGCTGCTCGGCACCTGGGCGGCGGCTGCTGCGCAGATGACCGCCGGCCAGCTGATCGGCCCGATCAACACCGCGCCGCAGGCCCCGCCTGTCGACACCGGTGAGGCACTCGGGCTGGGTCCGGCGGCGCTGACCATCACCGTCGGCTTCGGGCCGTCGATGTTCGACGACCGGTTCGGCTTGGCGAGCAAGCGGCCTGCCGCGCTCGCCGACATCCCGCCGCTTCCCGGCGACCAGCTGCGGCGCGACATCAGCGGCGGCGACATCGGCGTACAGGCCTGCTCCAACGACCCACAGGTCGCCTTCCACGTGATCCGCAACTTCGCCCGGCTGGCGCGGGGGACGGCGGTCATGCGCTGGTCGCAGCTCGGCTTCGGGCGTACGTCGTCGACGTCGACCAGCCAGGACACGCCACGCAACCTGATGGGCTTCAAGGACGGCACCAACGACATCAAGGCAGAGGACACCGCCGACTTCGACGACTACGTCTGGGTCGGCAGCGAGACCGACCAGCCGTGGATGCGCGGGGGCAGCTACCTGGTGACCCGGCGGATCCGGATGTTCATCGAGTCATGGGACACCGACTACCTGGCTGATCAGGAACGGGTGTTCGGCAGGTTCAAGACCAGCGGCGCGCCGCTGACCGGCAAGCACGAGTTCGATCCGGTGGACCTCGACGCGAAGAACCCGGACGGCACCCCGGTGATCTCGCTCAACGCTCACATCCGGCTCGCCTCGCCGAGCAGTCACGGCGGGCAGAAGATCCTGCGGCGCGGTTACTCCTTCACCGACGGCATCGACCAGACGACGGGCCTGCTCGACGCCGGGCTGTTCTTCATCGCCTACCAGAAGGATCCCCGCAAGCAGTTCGTGCCGATCCAGCGGCTGCTCGGCAGCCGCGACAACCTCAACGAGTACATCCAGCACACGTCGAGCGCCTTGTTCGCGGTCCCGCCGGGGCTGTCCGGCGCCGGCGACTGGTGGGGCAAGGACCTGTTCGCCTGAGGTTGTGAGGCCTCCACCGCGCCCGGGCGCGGGGGCCGGCTCACAACCTTCGAGGCCGTATTGACTTAGTTCGAACATACGTTCGATGATGGCCGGGTGTTGGACCTGGCCGCCCGCAACCCGGTTCGGGAGCGGCCGGCTGCTCCGGTAGCGGCGTCGGCACTGCGGGCCGGGTCGCCCTCGCTGCCAGTGCATCCCGCGCTGCAGCCGCTGCTGCCGGACGGGCTGCGGCGGGGGAGCACGGTCAGCGTCACAGGCTCGCTGTCGCTCCTGCTCGCGCTGATCGCGCAAGCGTCAGCGGAGGGCGCGTGGTGCGTTCTGGTCGACCTGCCGGTCGGCTCCTCGGCCCACCTCGGGGCGGAGGCGGCGCACGACTTCGGGATCGACCTCGCCCGGCTGCCCGTGGTGCCGGCCACCGGGGAGAGCTGGCCCACTGTGGTCGGCGCTCTGCTGGACGCCTTCGACGTGGTTGCGGCTCGTGCCCCCGGCCGGCTCGCCGACGGCGAGCTGCGCCGGCTGGGGGCCCGGGCCAGGTCGCGGTCATCGGTGCTGGTGCCGTTCCTCACCGGGGGTGCATCGAGCCCGGGTCGCTGGCCGACGGCGGACCTCCGGCTGACTGCGCAGCCGGGCGAGTGGTCCGGGATCGGGGACGGTCACGGCCGGCTGGTACGCCGCCGGGTGCAGGTCGCGGTCGAGGGGCGAGGTCAGGCGGCCCGCTCGCGTGAGGTCACCTTGTGGCTGCCGGGGGAGCAGGGGCGGATCGAGCTCGACGAGCCGGCGGCGTCGGTGGTCGAGCTCTCCGGCGTACGGCGGACCGGCTAGTGCCGGCACCGACGCTTCCCCGGATCGCGACGGTGTGGTGCCCGGACTGGCCGGTCGTGGCAGTCAGCGGTGCGGCCGATGTCGAGCTGCCGGATGCCCCGGCGGCGCTCGACCTGCCGATCGCGGTGCTGTCCGCGGGACAGATCGTGGCGTGCTCGCGAGGCGCCCGCGGGATCGGCGTACGGCGCGGGATGCGCAAGCGGGAGGCGCAGGCCCGCTGCCCCGACCTGATGGTGCTCGCTCGCGACGAGGCGGTCGAGGCGCGCTGCTTCGAGCCGGCGATCCGAGCGGTGGAGGACGTCGTCGCGGGGGTCGAGGTGGTGCGGCCGGGGCTGCTGATGCTCGCCGCAAGGGGTCCGGCGCGGCATCTCGGCGGGGAGGCGCAGTTAGTTGCCGCGCTTCGTGCGGCGGTAGGCCGGTCGGTTCCCGAAGTGTCGGTAGGGATCGCCGACGGAGCGTTCGCCGCCGAACAGGCGGCACGCCGGGACGCGGTCGTCCCGGCCGGAGGATCGGGGGCTTTTCTCGCCGACCTGCCGATCGGGACCCTCGACTGCTTCGGGGACTCGGCGCTGGTCGACGTGCTGCGCCGGCTCGGGATCTGGACGCTGGGCGCGTTCGCGGCGCTGCCGGCGCGTGACGTCGCGGCGCGGTTCGGCCCGGCAGGCGCCTGGGCGCACCGGCAGGCCGGTGGTCGCGACGCCAAGCCGGTGGTGGTGCGCGAACCACCGGCGGACTGCTCGGTCACCGTGGACCTCGAGCCGCCGGTCGACCGGGTCGACGTCATCGCCTTCTCCATGCGCAGTGCCGTCGAGACGTTCGTCGCCAACCTGTCCAGCCGCGCGCTGGCGTGCGCCTGCGTCGAGCTCGAGGTCACCTCGGAGCTGGGAGAGCGGGCATCGCGGCGCTGGCGGGCCTCCGGCGTGCTGTCGGCAAGCGATGTCATCGACCGGCTCCGCTGGCAGATCGAAGGCTGGCTGCACGGCGGCGACGACGTCTCGCGGGTGACCTCCGGGATCGCCCGGGTCCGGATCGTGCCGGTCGAGACGGTGCCGTCAGGGGTCCATCAGCAGGGGCTCTGGGGCGGCGACGGCGAGACCGGTGAGCGAGCCCGCCGGGCGCTGGCACGGGTGCAGACGATGCTCGGTTTCGAAGGTGTCCTGGCGCCGTCGGTGACCGGCGGTCGCGGCCCGGCTCAGCGCACCCTGCTGACCCCGTGGGGAGAAGAGCGGGCGCCGGCCCGGTCGGTGGAGCATCCGTGGCCGGGCCGGCTGCCGTCACCGGCACCGAGCGTCGTGCTGAACCCGCCGGCGGCGATCGACCTGCTCGACGTCAGCGGCCGCCCGGTGGTGGTCGGGGAGCGCGGCGCCGTGCTGCGGCCGCCGACCCGGCTCAGGCTGGGCCGTGAGGCTCCGGCGGGCGTGACGTCGTGGGCCGGGCCATGGCCTGCCGACGAGCGGTGGTGGGACCCGAGCAGCGCCGTCCGGATCGCCCGGATGCAGGTGGTCGACGAGACCGGCCGCGCCTTCCTGGTGGCCGGTGAGATGGCCTCCGGCGACGCGCCGCGGTGGGTCCTCGAGGGCATCTATGACTGATCGGGCGGGCCGGTAGTGGGGTGGGACAACCCGCCGGTGCCATGGCGGGAGCTCGAGGCACGGTTGTCCGGCCGGGTGCCGGACGTCCCGCGCGCCCACTCGATGACCGGAGACGGCGGGGATGCCGCCGGCTGGTCACGGCACCGTCCGTCGTACGTCCCGAAGCCGATTCCCCGGCCCGCCGACCCGGTGCCCTACGCCGAGCTGCACGCCCACTCCTCGTTCAGCCATCTCGACGGCGCGAGCCTGCCCGAGGAGCTGGTCGAGGAGGCCGCGCGGCTGGGGCTGACCGGCCTGGCGCTCACCGACCACAACGGGATGTACGGCGTCCCCCGCTTCGCGGAGGCGGTCAAGGAGCTCAACGCGAACAGCGGCCCCCAGATCGGCACGATCTACGGCGCCGAGCTCTCGCTGGACCTGCCGGTGCCGCGTACCACCTCGCAACGTGCGACCGGGGCACGCTCAGGGATGCCCGACCCGACCGGACGGCACCTCCTGGTGCTCGCCCGCGGGCCCGACGGCTACGCCCGGCTGTGCCGCGCGATCAGCGCCGCGCAGCGGCGAGGTGGCGCGAAGGGCCATCCGGTATACGACCTGGATGAGCTGACCCAGGCGGCCGGCGGGCACTGGCTGGTGCTGACCGGATGCCGCAAAGGCCCGTTGCGTGCCGCGTTGGAAGCCGGCGGCTACGGGACCTTCGGACTCGATCTCGCCCGCCGCTCGCTCGACGAGCTGGTAGCTCGGTTCGGCCGGGACAACGTCGTGGTCGAGCTCACCTATGCCCGCGACCCGCTCGCCGACGAGCGGTACGACGCGCTCGCGATGCTGGCCCGTGAAGCGGGGCTGCGCATCGTGGCGACCACTGCGGCGCACTACCACGGCCCGGCGCGCCGGCCTCTCGCTACCGCGATGGCGGCGGTGCGCGCCCGGCGCAGCTTGGACGAGATCGACGGCTGGCTGCCGGCCTGGGCCGATGCCCATCTACGCAGCGGCGAGGAGATGGCGCAGCGCTTCGCTCGCTATCCGGACGCGGTCGGTGCCGCCGCGCGGATCGGTGCCGAGCTGTCGTTCCCGATCGAGCTCGTCGCGCCGCAGCTGCCGCCGTTCCCGGCGCCGAACGGACACACCGCGATGAGCTACCTGCGAGAGCTGACCTGGCAGGGGGCGCTCGAGCGGTACGGCCCGAGGGACGCCGGCGAGCTCAGCAAGAAGGCCTATGCCCGGATCGAGCACGAGCTGCGGGTGATCGAGGAGCTGGGGTTTCCCGGCTACTTCCTGGTGGTCTGGGACATCGTGAAGTTCGCGCGGGACAGCGGCATCCTGTGCCAGGGCCGCGGCTCTGCCGCGTCGTCGGCGGTCTGCTACGCGCTGGAGATCACCTCGATCGATCCGGTCTACTACGACCTGGTCTTCGAGCGGTTCCTTGCCGCCGTACGCAACGAGCCGCCGGACATCGACGTCGACTTCGAGTCCGACCGCCGCGAGGAGGTCATCCAGTACGTCTACGAGAAATACGGGCGCGACCACACCGCGCAGGTTGCCAACGTCATCACCTACCGGCCGCGATCGGCGATCCGTGACGTGGCCAAGGCATACGGCTATCCGGTCGGGACCCAGGACGCGTGGAGCAAGCAGATCGGGCACGGCTACACGTTGGAGCCCGCGGATCTCGCGGGGATCCCGAGGCCGGTGGTCGAGCTGGCGCACGAGCTCGGCAAGCATCCACGCCATCTCGGGATCCACTCCGGCGGGATGGTGATCTGCGACCGCCCGATCGTCGAGGTCTGCCCGGTCGAGTGGGGCCGGATGCCCGGGCGCACCGTCCTGCAGTGGGACAAGGACGACTGCGCCTACATCGACCTGGTGAAGTTCGACCTGCTCGGCCTCGGCATGCTCTCGGCGCTGCGCTACAGCTTCGAGCTGATCGAGTCCTGGCACGGCGTGCACTATGAGCTCGCCACGATCCCGCGAGAGATGCCGTGCGTCTACGACATGGTCTGCAAGGCGGACACGGTCGGGGTGTTCCAGATCGAGTCGCGCGCGCAGATGGCCACGCTTCCGCGGCTGCGGCCGCGCTGCTTCTACGACCTGGTGATCGAGGTCGCGCTGATCCGGCCCGGGCCGATCCAGGGCGACTCGGTGCACCCCTACATCCGGCGCCGTCACGGCCGCGAGGAGGTCACCTATCTCCACGAGAAGATGAAGCCGGCTCTGGAGCGGACCCTCGGCGTACCGCTGTTCCAGGAGCAGATGATGCAGCTCGCGGTCGCCGTCGCGGACTTCACCCCGGACGAGGCGGACCAGCTGCGGAGGGCGATGGGCTCCAAGCGCTCCGAGAAGAACATCGACAAGCTGCGCGAGCGGCTCTACGAGGGCATGGCCGGCAACGGCATCGTCGGCGCGGAGGCGGACCTGATCTTCGACAAGATCCGGGCGTTCGCATCGTTCGGTTTCGCGGAGAGCCACGCGATCTCGTTCGCCCTGCTGGTCTACGCCTCGTCATGGCTGAAGCTGCACTATCCGGCGGCGTTCTGCGCCGCGCTCATCAACGCCCAGCCGATGGGCTTCTACTCACCGCAGTCGCTGGTGGCCGATGCCCGCCGGCATGGGATCACCACGCGCGGCCCGGACATCAACGTCTCGTCCGCCGTGGCGACGCTCGAGGCCGACGACGGCCCGTCGCAGTGCCCGTGCCTGGACGCGCCGCAGCCCACCGTACGGCTCGGCCTGGCAGGAGTGCGCACCATCGGGGACGAGCTGGCGAAGCAGATCGTCGCCGACCGCGAGGCCAACGGCAGGTACGAGTCGATGACCGACCTGGCGCATCGCATCGGCTTGTCGACCGACCAGCTCGAAGCGCTCGCGACTGCCGGAGCGTTCGACTGCTTCGGCGTCGCGCGCCGCGATGCGCTCTGGGTGGCCGGCGCCGCCGCCGCGGTCCGGCCGGGCCAGCTCGAGCTGGTGGTGGTCGACGAGCAGGCAACGCCCTCGCTGCCGGCGATGACCGCCCCGGAGCAGATGTACGCCGACCTCTGGGCAACGGGCGTGACGCCACGGGAGTACCCGACCGTCTTCGTCCGGGACCGGCTGGACGCGATGGGGGCGGTCACGGCGAAGGGCCTGCGAGCCATCGAGGACCACACCCGGGTGCTGGTCGGGGGAGTCGTGACGCATCGGCAGCGGCCGGCGACGGCGCGCGGAGTGACCTTCGTCAACCTCGAGGACGAGACCGGGATGATCAACGTGATCTGCACCCGCGAGGTGTGGGGCCGCTACCGCAAGGTGGCGCAGGGCGCCGCGGCGCTGCTGATCCGCGGCCTGCTCCAGAACAGCGACGGCGTGGTGAACGTCATGGCCGAGCGCATCGACCCGCTGCCGCTCGGCGTACGGCCCAGCGCGCGCAACTTCCGCTGACCCGAACTGAGCCGGCTGGGTGGTTTTCTGCGCCGCTCAGGAGGCACGCATTTGGATGTCCGCGATCCGGATGCACGCACGATCCGGAAGGCCCGACAATGGAAGGAAGCGCCATGAGTGGCATGGACAAGGCCAAGAACCTCGGCGAGTCGGCGAAGGGCAAGACCAAGGAGAACCTCGGCCGTGCCGTTGGCAACGAGTCGATGCAGGCCGAAGGCAAGATGGACAAGGCCAAAGGCAACGTCAAGCAGGCGGGCGAGAAGCTGAAGGACGCCGTCCGCTAGCGAGGCAGGACCATCTCGGGCAGCGGATGGCGGTAGAGCTTCGCAGCATTCTCGCTGCAGATCATCCGTAGCTCGTGCGGCGGCAGGTGGCCCCACGCCCGGGCAATGACCTCCTGGGTGTCGGGCCACGTGCTGTCACCGTGCGGATAGTCGACCTCGACCATGATGTTCTCGACCCCGATGGTGTGCCGGGTGTCGATCGTCGACGGGTCGTCGATGGTGCAGAACCAGAAGTTGCGCCGGAGCACCTCCGAGGGCCGTAGCTCCCAACCGAGCCCGTAGCCCGACCGGTCGACGATGTTGTCGAGCCGATCCAGCAGCATCGCCACCCACCCGATGCCCCCCTCGCTCATCGCGATCTTGAGGCTCGGGTAGCGCAGCGGGTACTCCGACCACAGCCATTCGGCGCAGGCGCCGAGCGACTGCTGGCCGAACAACGTCGCCGACAGCTGTACGGCGGGCGACCCTGCGGGTAGCGCCGGCATGCCTGAGCTGCCGACGTGCAGCGAGATCACCGTGTCGGTCTCGACACAGGCTGCGATGATCGGGTCCCAGTGGGTGCGGTCCCACAGTGACGGCAGGCCGATCTCGTGTGGCCGCTCGGGCATCGTCACCGAGGTGAAGCCGCGCGCCGCGTTGCGGCGGATCTCAGCCACCGCGAGCACTGGATCGGCGAGGTAGGTGATCCCGAGCGGAATGATCCGGGTCGGGTACGCGGCGTACCACTCCTCGTAGAGCCAGTCGTTCCAGGCCCGCAGGCAGGCAAGTCCGAGGTCGCGGTCGGCGGCGTCGAAGAACACCCGCCCGCAGAAGCCACTGATCTGCGACGGGAAGTTCAGCGACGCCCAGACGCCGTTCAGATCCATGTCGCGGACTCGCGCGTCGACGTCGTAGCAGCCAGGACGCATCTGGTCGAAGCGGAACGGCTCGAGCGACACCGTCTCGGGCCGGCGCCCGGCGACCGCGTTCATGCCGATCTGGCTGTACTTGCGGCCCTCGAACTCCCACACCTGGTAGCCGCGGGAGGTCTCGACGATCCGCGGCGCGGCATCCGCCAGCGCGGCGGGCACGCGGCCTTCGAACATGTGCGCCGGCTCGACGACGTGGTCGTCGACGGAGATCACGGTGTAGCGAACCTCTCGCGGCGAGGGCTCCGGAAGGAACAGCTCCTCGCTGAGCTCCACCGTCATCTACGTCTCCGCTGTCGCCGTCTCACCCGACTCCGAGGACCATGGCTTGGCGACCAGCAGCCACGCCACGAATGCTGCGAACAGTACGCCGACGAGCGTCCAACCCAGGTCGGTGGTGCCGACGCCGACGTACTTCAAGCCAGAGGCGAAGATCACGAACGTGATCGCCGGGCGGATGTAGCGGTCAGGCGCCCTCGACGACAGGAACGAGCCCGCCAGCACCGCCGGGACGCTGCCGATGATCAGCGAGGTCGTGACGCCGAAGGACACGCTGCCGAACGCGAGTGCGCCGAGCGCGGCCGCTGCAGTCAGCGGCAGCGCCTGGCTGAGGTCGGTCCCGACGAGCTGGTTGGCGCCGATCATCGGGTAGAGGAACAGCAGCAGCACGATCATCAGCGAGCCGGACCCGACCGACGTCATGCCGACGATGATCCCGCCGATGGCGCCGATCGCGATCGTCCGCAGCCGGTGGACCTCGATGTCGGCGACCAAGCCCTCGCGCTGGTTGCCGCTGCGCTGGTCGAGCACGAATCGCAGGACCATCGCCGCCGCGCCCAGCAGAAGCGCGCCACCGAGCAGCCGCTCGACGTTGGTCTGCGCTTCGGTGGAGCCGCCCATCAGGTGCAGCAGGTAGGCGCCGAGGAACGCCATCGGCACCGATCCGCACGACATCAGCCCGACCAGGCGCAGGTTGACGGTGCCCTTGCTGAGGTGGACCAGCGCCCCCAGCGGACGCATCACGACTGCCGCAACGAGGTCGCTCGAGATCGCCTTGTTCGGCTGCACGTTGAACAACAGGATGAGCATCGGCGTCATGAGCGCGCCGCCACCGGCGCCGGTGGTGCCGACCAGGATGCCGATCACGGCGCTGCCCAGGACGATGTAGGGGTCGATGTGCATCGCGGCCCAACCTACACAAAGATGGTCAACAATCCCCGGCAGGTCGCCGGGAGGGCTGCCGCCTTCGCATCCGGTGGTAGCGCCACCAGCCGACGATCCGGGTTCGCACCCAGTATTCACCCGCGCTGTAGGGCAGCTGAGTGATGTTCTTGCCGTTGCCGACGGTGTAGTAATTGCGGCATCCGGCCTGCCACACGGTGCCGGTCATGCCGGCTTGCACCTTCAAGTTGTACCTGCGCTCGACGTCGCGCCGTACGTCGATCGAGGTGAGCCGGCGTCGGCGCATCATGCGGAGGGCGCGTACGACGTAATGGCACTGCGCCTCGTGCATGAACAGGATCGAGTTCACCCCGTTGGTATTCGGGCCGTAGAGCATGAAGAAGTTCGGAAAGCGGGAGACCGTCAGGCCCAGATAGGCCTCGGCGCCGTCCCGCCAGCGCTCGCGCAGCGGATGCCCGCCCCTCCCGGCGATGTCGACGGTCGTGAGGTATTCGTTGGCGCGGAAACCGGTGCCAAAGATGATCGTGTCGACGCGGTGCTCCTCGCCGTCAGCGGTCTCGATCCCCTCCGGGGTCACCCGGGTGATGGGCGCGGTGACCACGCGCACGTTGGGCCGTGTCAGGGCGGGAAACCAGGTACGCGAGGTCAGTGGCCGCTTGCAACCGACGGGGAAGTCCGGCGTCAGGATGGCGCGCAGGGCGGGGTCGGCGACCTTGCGATCGAGGTAGCCGCGAGCGAGCTCGGTCTGGGCGGCGGTCATCGGGTCCGCAGCCTGAAACGAGGCGCGCTGGTAGGTCCAGAAGATGCCCCAGCGATGCCGCTTGGCGGCCAGTGGTGACTTCGCGAACCGCTGCTGCTGCTCGGCGGTGTACTCGGCGTCGAAGCGCGGCGAGACCCAGATCGGCGTGCGCTGGAAGACGGTGAGGTGCTCGACCTCGCCGGCGATAGCCGGGACGTACTGGATCGCGCTAGCGCCGGTGCCGATCGACGCGACCCGCTCGCCGGCGAGCGGCTTGCTGTGGTCCCAGCGCGAGGAGTGGAACACCCGGCCACGAAAGCTGTCGAGGCCCGGGATCGCCGGCTGGAACGGGACGTTGAGCATCCCGAGCGCGCTGACGAGGACGTCGGCGCGATGCGCCTCGCCGGTGGACGTGGTGAGCAACCACTCCTGCTCGTCCTCGAGCCACCGGGCGCGCTCGACCGTTTGTCCGGTCCTGATGTGCGGCCGCAGCCCGAACCTGTCGGCCACGCCCTCGAGGTAGGCGAGGATCTCCGGCTGGGTCGCGTAGGTCCGCGACCAGCCCGGGTTGGGGGCGAAGGAGAACGAGTAGAGGTGCGACGGGACGTCGCAGGCCGCGCCCGGGTAGGTGTTGTCGCGCCAGGTGCCGCCGACCCCGTCGCGCTTCTCGAAGATCGTGAAGGCGAATCCGGCGCGGCGCAGGGCGACGCCCATGGCCAGCCCGCCGGCGCCCGCGCCGAGCACGGCAACGGAGGGTGGACGGCGCACGCGTCGCATCTTGCCCGACCTCCGGGCGTCCTTCGCGACGCGGCGTACGGCGGCCGACATCGGGCAGGAAACCGGTACGGACGTGGCGAACTTGGAGATCATCCGAAAAACCCGGACAATCTGTAGCGATGACACGCATGGCCTCGACCTCCCAGACTGTGATGGCACCTAACCGATGAGCCCGGCCGTTTCCCAGCGCACCTTCTGGCGGCGCCGCCTTGCCGTGGGCACCCCGTTCGTGCTCGCCGTCGCGCTCGTGCTTGCCTTCACCCTCGGCGTGGACGGCTCCACCGCCAAGGCTCACGCGCGCGGTCACCGCCACGCGCGCGCTCAGCTCGCCTCGCTCTTGCTCGCCAGCTCGCAGGCCGCCGCGGTGCGGACCGCGACCGGTCCCACGCCGAGCAGCAGCGAGACGCTGTCACCGGTCGGACAGCCGCACCGCGCCGCCGCGCCGGCTCATGCGTCCGGCTCTTCCGTTCGCGGGACCCGGATGGCCCCGGCTCGCTACACCGACCTGGTGCCGGAGACGACAGTGGTCGCTCATCTGAGCCGTAGCGTCCCCGGCTACCCGAGCGCGAACGCGCTGGGACGCAACCGCACGGTCCCCGGCAGCTGGTACGGCTACCCCTCGATCCTCCCGGTGATCGGCGAGGCAAACAACCGCCTCCACGTCCGGCTGGCGCAGCGCCCGGATGAGTCCACCACCTGGATCGACAAGTCCAACGCGGTCCTCACGACCACTCACTGGGCGGTGGTGATCGACATCGCGCAGCACTGGCTCTACGTCTTCCACTGGGGCGAGCAGGTCGGCTCGTTCCCGGTCGGTGACGGAGCGCCGGGCACGCCGACGCCGACCGGCACCTACTTCGTCGCCTTCCACGCGCCGCCGAACGGGCCCGGTTACGGCTCGGTGATGCTCGAGACGTCAGCACACTCCCGGGTGATCGAGCACTTCGAGGGTGGTAACGACGCCATCATCGCGATCCACGGCTCCATCTTCTCCGACTCGGAGATCGGCGACCACGGCGCGGCGATCTCCAACGGCTGCATCCGGATGCACGAGTGGGACCTCCGCCAGGTCGCCCACGTCGTGGACGGCTCGCCGGTCTTCCTCGTCGACTGACGTCCCTGCGGCCCGATCGCTGAGGCTCAGGGCGTCGCGGGTCTGCCGGAGGACATGATCAGCCGGGTCTGAGCGACCGGCGGTCCCGCGGTCGTGCCGCCGTCGATGGGCATCACGATTCCGGTGATCTGGGCGGCGCGGTCGCTGGCCAGGAAGGCCACCGCGTTGGCGACGTCGTCGGGCTGCGCCTCGCGGTCCAGCGGCTGCATGTACTTGAGGACCGGAGCCAGGTCGTACGTGGTGATCCCAGTCCGGATGTGTGCCGGCGTCACGCAGTTGACCCGGATCCCGAACGGTGCAAGCTCGATCGCCATGCACTTGGTCGCATGGGCGATCGCCGCCTTCGACGAGCGGTAGGCGATCATCCCGGCACCGGCGTTGATAGCGGCGATCGAGGCGTTGTTGATGATCACGCCGCCGCCATGGTCCTTCATGTGCAGCGCTGCGCGTTGCGTGCCGGCGATGACGCCGAACAGGTTGATGTTGATGATCCGTGCGAAGTCGGAGAAGTCGTCGTCGAGCAGCCGCTTCAACGCGCTGCCGATGCCCGCGTTGTTGAACATGATGTGCAGCCCGCCGAACCTCGCGACCGCGAAGTCGACGGCCGCCTGGATCTGGTCGATGTCGCTGACGTCGGTCTGGTGGAAGGCCGCGGCGTGGCCCAGCTCCGCGGCAGCCGCCTCACCCTCGGTGGCGTCGACGTCGGCGATCACCACCTTTGCGCCTTGCTCGACGAACGTCGTCGCGGTCGCGCGCCCGATGCCGCCGGCGCCGCCGGTGACGATCGCCACCTTTCCTGTGAGCTCCTTGTCGCTCATACCGGGTCGAACTCCAGGTGCACCTTCTGCAACCCGCGCAGGAAGAACGTCGGCAGGTAGTCGTAGTGCCGGTTGTCGGCGGGTCCGTGCTGGGCCTCGTCGATCGCGATGTTGCCCGTGCGCTCGAGGAAACGCTCGAGGGTCACCCGGCCCTCGGTGCGTGCGAGCGGTGCCCCGGCGCAGGTGTGAATCCCATGGCCGAACGCGATGTGCTGGCGGGCGTTGCTGCGGTGGATGTCGAAGGTGGTGGGGTCTTCGAAGGTGCGCGGGTCGCGGTTGCACGCCCCCGGCAGCAGCATGATGGTGGAGCCAGCCGGGATGTCGACTCCGCCGAGCGTGGTCCGCACCCGCGTCATCCGGAACTGGCTGCGCAACGGGCTTTCGAGGCGCAGGGTCTCCTCGATGAAGTTCGGGATCAGCGCTCGGTCGTCGCGGACCAGCTTTTGCAGATCCTGGCGCTCGCCGAGCATGCGCAAGGCGAAGGAGAGCAGCCGTACCGTCGTCTCCTGGCCGCCGACGAACAGGTTCGCCGCGATGAGGGCCGCGTCTTTGACCTCTGGCGTCGTCCCGTCCGGGAACGTCGCGGTGGCCAGGCCGGTCAGCACGTCGCCGCGGGGCTGGGCGCGCCGGTCCTCGATGTACTCCGCGAAACGCTCGTAGAGGAACTCGAGGGGCTTGTGCTGCAGCCCGTCGGAGACCGTCGACAAGTGTTCGCGGAACGCGGCGTGGTCGGCTTCCGGGACGCCTTCGAGGTCGGCGATCACCGTGAGGGTGAACGGCTCCGCATAGGAGGAGATCAGCTCGCACTTGCCGCTGTCGAGGAACGCGTCGAGCAGCGAGTCGGCGTAGCGCCACATGAACTCCTCGTTCGCGCGAAGCCGCCCCGGGGTGATCAACCGCATCAGGAGGTGGCGCTGCGCCGTGTGGTACGGCGGGTCGAACGAGGGGATCTGGTCACTGAACGGCAGCTCGTTGCGGCAGGCGACGATGACGTCGGTGATGTCGTCGTCGTTGGTCGCCTGGGAGAACTTCACGAAGGGTCCGCTGACAGCGTTGCAGGAGGAGAACGTGCCGGACGCGGCGTCGTGCTCGGGAAAGGTCGCCGGATCCCGGTAGATCTCCTTGGCCTCGGCGTGCCCGGTGATCATGTACACGCCGTAGCCCGGCTCCTGCCACACCGGGCTCTGTTCCCGCACCCAGTCGAAGTAGGGGTACGGGTCGGCCTGGATCGCCGCGTCCTTGAAGAAGTTGACCGTGGAGAAGTCGGTCGTCGTAGTAGTCACTTCGCCGCCTCGTTCTTGGTCGCGTGCCGGGCCGCGACGTATCCGAAAATCATGCTGTTCGCGATGCTGGCGCCCGGACCGAGGTAGTGGCGGCCCATGACGGTCGCTGTCGCGTTGCCGGTGGCGTAGAGCCCGGGGATCGGGCGGTCCTGTGCCCCGATGACGCGGGCGTGCTCGTCGGTGAGCATCCCGCCACACGTCCCGACGTCGCCGGGTACGACGTCGCAGGCGTAGAACGGCGCTTCGTCGATCGGCTCCACGCACGGGTTCTTCACCCGGCGGTGCGGGTCGCCGAGTGCCTTGTTGTATGCCGACTCGCCACGGCCGAACTGCGGGTCCTTGCCCTCGGCGGCGTGCTTGTTGAACTCGGCCACGGTCTCGATCAAGCCGTCCGGGTCGATGCCGCACAGCTCGGCGAGCTCGCGAAGCGTGGCGGCCTTCTTGATCTTGCCGCTGGCCATGACCTCCTTCGGGAAGCGGCCGGGGGAGGAGCGGACGTGTGCGTAGCGCTTGCGGTAGCGATCGTCGAAGATCAGCCAGCACGGCACCGCCTTGCTGGTCTTGTTCCGCTCGTACATCGCCTTGCCGACCTCCATGTAGGAGTTCGACTCGTTGACGAACCGCTTCCCGGCTGTGTCGACGTAGATGGTGCGCGGTCGCTGCCGCGCCTGATCGAGGGTGTTCTGCCCGAACTTCCCGGACCGAGGCGAGGGAAGCCACCACGCTTCGTCCATGAAGTCGGTCTTGGCGCCGAGAGCCATCGCGGTACGGATCGCCTCGCCGGTGTCGCCCATGTTGGCCATCGACCAACGCGCCTCGTTGGGCTGGTCGCCGCTGAACTCGCTCCGCATTTGGCGGTTCTGCGCGAAGCCGCCCGTCGCGAGCAGCACGCCGTCACGGGCTTCGATGTTCATCGGCGAGCCGTTGCGGACCACCCGTACGCCGACCACGCGGCCGTCCTCGACCACGAGGTCGTCTAGCGCTGTGTCGGTCCACACCTCGACGCCCCTGGCGAGGGCGATCCTCAGGACCTGCCCGATGAAGGAGGCGCCGTTGGTCAGCAGGTCCTGCCGGCGGGCGCGCGCCCAGACCGTGCGGATCGCGACGCGTGCCGACGTGGCGAACGCCTTCACGCTGCGGTTGTAGTGCGACAGGTAGCGGGCCTCGTTGGTCATGACCGCCATGCCGAGGTGCTTGGCCATCCCGATCTGGACCTTGCCCGACCACTCGCCGAGCTGGTGGCCATCCCACGGCACCGGCTCCACGCCCCTGCCGATGTCGTGCCCACCGGGGGCATCGGAGTAGTAGTCGCTGTAGCCGGGGCAGAAGACGAACTTGACGCCCTCGCGCTCGAGGAAGTCGATCATCTCCGGGCCGGCGGTGCAGAACGCGTGCCGCCGCGCCCGGCTCGACGCGGGCCCGACGTCTCCGACCACCGCGTCGAAGTAGGCCATCCCGTCCTCGTAGGAGTCGCTGACGCCAGCGCGTTTCATGACGGCGTTGTTCGGGACCCACGCCATGCCGCCTGACATCGCGGTCGACCCGCCGACCAGTGACTGCTTTTCGACGACCAGTGCGGATGCCCCGGCGTCGGCTGCTGCAAGGGCCCCGACGAGGCCGCCACCGCCCGATCCGACTGCGACGAAGTCAAAGCTGGCGTCCCACTCCACGGGTGACCCCTCTCCGCCGACCGTCGCTTACTACGACACCGAAGCGAATCTAACCAGACTTCATTGACCATTGCTACGACGTCGAAGTAATGTCCGCCTCACCGAGAAAGAGGAGTAGCGATGACCGCACGCTCGGCAACGCTGACGTATCCGCGCGAGGGCTACGGAGCGCCGAAGGACCGGCATCCAGGTCCCGTCCAGGACGTCGGCCTGCCTGCGGGCACCGAGGTCTTCTCGGCGGACAACCACATCTCGCTGTCCGAGGACATCTTCTATGAGCGCGCCCCCGAGGGCCTCAAGGACCGCGTCCCTCGGGTGATGCAGGTCGACGGGGGCTGGGTCGTGGGGCTGGAAGGCAAGTCGGTCCTGGTCAAGGAGTTCATCGACGTCCTCCAGCAGTACGACCCCGTGCCGGGCTCGCACGCCGGGGATATCGAGGCACGCCTTGCGGCGCTCGACTCCGAGGGGGTGCACAGCGAGCTCGCGTTCCCGAACTCGATCCTCGCGCTGTTCGGCTGGCCGGACCGCGAGGTGCGCGAGACCTGCTTCCGCATCTACAACGAGTACATCGCCGACGTTCAGGAGCGCTCCGGCAACCGCATCTACGGGGTTGGCCTCATCAACTGGTGGGACGCCGACGGCGCCCGCCGTACCTTGACCGAGCTCAAAGCACTGGGTCTCAAGACCTTCCTGATGCCGCTCGTGCCGGGCAAGGACGAGGAGAAGAAGCCGATCGACTACTGCTCGGCTGCGATGGACGGCGTGTGGGACGCGATCGAGGAGTCCGGCGTGCCGGTCGCGCACCACATCGGCGAGAACCCGCCGCAGACTCCGATCGAGTTCAACGCGTTGCAGGTCGGCATGTTCCAAGCGGTCGCGCCGTTCCGTGACACGTTCGGCAAATACGTCCTGGGCGGGATCCTCGACCGCCACCCCGGCTTGAAGATCGGCTACTTCGAGGGCGGCATCAACTGGGTGCCCTCCGCGATCCAGGACGCCCAGCACATCTGCGCGTCCTTCCGCCACATGCAGGACACCGAGATCAAGCTCGATCCCCAGGAGTACTGGGACAAGCACTTCTACGCATCGTTCATGCTCGACCCGCTGGGCTTGTCGATGCTCGACCGGATCGGCGCGGAAAAGGTGATGTGGTCCACCGACTTCCCGCACAACGAGAGCACGTACGGCTACAGCAACTCCTCGCTCGCCTCGGTCGTCGAAGCGGTCGGCCCCGAGGACGCGGTTGCGATCGTCAGCGGAAACGCCAAGCGGTTCCTCGGAATCGACGCGTGACCGCTGGCTTGATGGAAGCGCCGCCCACGCGCTTCCCCGCCCGACCCGACCTCGCCAGGATGCGGCGGGACCGCACCGAGCGGTTGCGCGAGGTGATGCGCACGCAGGGCGTCGATGCGGTTGTGCTGTCCGGCAACACCAACGTCGTCTACGCGACCGGCGCGATCTGGCCGTTCGCCGACGAGAGCCGTTCGACGTTCGAGCGGCCGGTCGCCGTCGTCCTCGCCGACGACGGGATCCCGCACCTGTTCACGCCGATCAGACGCGACGACCGGCTGCGTTCCGGGTTGCCGGAGGACCATCTCCACGGCCCGGCCCTGCTGGACTTCGACGAGGGGGTCGAGCGCTTCCTGCCGCGGCTCGCGTCGCTGCTCGGGAGCGACCCTGTAGTGGCATTCGACGAGTGGACGCACCCGCTTCGCCGCGCGGGCGTCCACCTCGGCCCGAGCGGCTCGCCGATCGACGCGGGTCGGATCGTCAGCAAGGCCAAGCTGATCAAGACACCCGACGAGGTCTCCTGCCTGCGCGAGGGCCTTCGGATCATGGAACTGGGAATCGCGGACGTGCAGGCGAAGCTCGCGCCCGGCGTCCGGCAGGTCGATCTCACGGCAACCTTCCTGCGTACGGTGTTCGAGGCCGGAGCCGATGCCAACATCCTCGACCCGATCTGGCAGGTAATGCCGAGAAGCATCGCCGAGGGTCCCTGGACGACGACCGGCGATCTCGCGCTCCCGCTCCTGTCGACCGAGCGAGAACTGGCGGTGGGCGACGTCTTGTGGGTCGACCTCGGGCTCAGCTACGAGGGGATGCACACCGACTTCGGCCGTACCTGGATCGTCGGCCGTGAGCCGAATGCCGTCGAGCGTGACCAGTTCGACCGCTGGCGGGCGATCCTCGACGCGACACTCGCGGTGACGCGGGCGGGCGCGAGGAACTCAGACCTCACGGCTGCCGCGACAGCGGCGAATGGCGGCATCAAGCCGTGGCTCCCGCACTTCTACCTGGGCCACGGCCTGGGCATCGACAGCGCGGAGATGCCCTTCGTGGGGAGCGACATCGGCGAGGACTTCGACGCGTCATACGTCCTCGAGGCCGGCATGGTCCTCGTGCTCGAACCGGTGATCTGGGACGACGGCCAGTGCGGCTACCGCTCAGAGGAGGTCGTCCTCATCACCGAGGACGGCTGGGAGCCGTTGACCGACTACTCCTACGACCCGTTCTGAGGCCCGCGTTGACCGACACCGAGGTCCGCCCGGACTCCGCCTCACTGCGTGCCGCGCGCCGAGCGCGGGTGCTCGAGGAGATGGCAGCCAGCGGGATCGACATCCTGATCGCCGGCCGCGAGCCCAACGCGCGCTACATCGCCGGCGTGCCACGGCTGTGGATCAACGGCTCGCGCCCCTTCGGCCCGGGCTGCGTCATCGAGCGCGCGACCGGTTCGATCCACATCGTCAGCACCTGGGACGAAGGCGTCCCGGACGACATCCCGCACCAGAACCTTCACGGCATCACCTTCAACGGCGCCAACACGCTCGCCTGGCTGTCGAGCGTCGAAGGAGCGGCGACCGCGAAGACAGTGGCGACCGACGGCCTGATGCCCTCGACGGTGGCCCTGGTCCGCAGGGCGTTCCCGTCCGCCGAGCTGGTCGACGGCGAGGGGCTGATGCGCCGCGTTCGCGCGGTGAAGCTGCCTGACGAGATCGCCGCGATCCGCACTGCGGTTCGGATCGCCGAGGACTCGCTGGCCGCGACGGAGGGTGCGCTTCGAGCCGGGATCACCGAGCGGCAGCTGACCGGCGTGTTCATGGAGCAGATGGCGCAGGTCGGGGTCACGACTCCGAGCACCCAGGACGTCGCCTGGATCACCTCGCGGACCGCGCCCTGGTCCCGTACGACGCGCGACGCCGAGGTGACGCCCACCGATCTGGTCGCGCTCGACGCGGGCGTCATCGCGCGCGGCTACGTCGGCGAGGTCGGCTGGACCGTCGCGGTCGACGACGTCGGCCAGCTCGCCGGAGGGCTGCGCGGGGAGTGGGACGGCCTGTGGGAGCGGCTGCTGGCGGCCTGCCAGCCCGGCCACCCCGCGTCGCGGCTGCTGGAGGCCTACGACGCCGCCGGCGTCGCGGCTCCGCCCATGCCGATCGCCCGTGGGCTGGGCAACGGCAACGACCTGCCCTTGGTCAGCGCGGATCTGCCTGGCACTGCCGCAGACCTGCGCCTGGAGGCCGGCATGGTGCTGGCGGTGACGGCGTACGTCTGGCGCGAAGGGGTTGGCGCGCTCTACGGCAAGGCGCCCGTGCTCCTCACCGACGCCGGGCCAGAGCTGCTGTCTACCAAGCCGCTGCGGGATAGAAGGAGCTGAGACGTGACTGACCTCCCGCCGGCCGAGGAGATCATCCTTTACGAGAAGGACCCGCAGACCCGGATCGCGACGATCACGATCAACCGGCCGGACCACATGAACGCCCCCACGATCGGGGCCCGGAAGCGCTACGGCGATCTCATCTTCAAGGCGAGCCTCGACGACGACGTGAAGGTCCTCGTCATCCGCGGCGTCGGTGACCATCTCGGCACCGGTGCCGACCTCGACGAGCTGATGGCGAAGCGCAAGGGCGGCGTCGCCATGCAGGAGGAGTTCGGGGTCACCGACGCCGACGACGTCACGATGCCGGGACGGCACAACTACCGCAACGGGGCCTCGCTGGTGCACTGGTACGCCGACCCGCGCTCGGGCAACCGGACGCTGGCGGAGTTCAAGAAGATCAGCATCCTCGAGGTCAAGGGCTACTGCTACGGCTGGCACTTCTACCAGGCCGCCGATGCCGACCTCGTCATCTCCTCGGACGACGCCTTGTTCGGCCACCCGGCCTTCCGCTACGTGGGCTACGCGCCCCGGATGTGGCAGTGGGCGACCGTGATGGGCCTGCGCAAGTTCCAGGAGATGGTCTTCACCGGCCGGCCGTTCAGCGCCCAGGAGATGTACGACTGCAACTTCGTCAACAGCGTCGTCTCCCGCGACGATCTGGAAGCCGAGGTCGCGAAGTACGCCCTTGCCTGCGCCTACACGCGCCCGACCGACACCGTCTTCATGCAGAAGACGTTCTTCAACATCATGCGGCAGCACCAGGGTGAGTACATGGGCAGCATGCTCAGTGCCTGGCTGGAGTCGATGACCGGGGCGCTGCGCGAGGACGTCGACCAGGAGGACGCGGGGCTCGGCGGCAAGATCAGGGACTCCGGGGTGAACAACCTGGTCAAGAACAACGACAACCGGTTCCCGCCCGAGTGGCGGTTGTCCCGGTCCGGCCGCGAGCAACCGCCCGCCGAATGAGCCGGCCGAGGCCGCTTGCCGGACGGCGAGTCGTCGACCTGTCCACCTGGATCGCGGGTGGTTACTGCACCAAGCTGCTCGCGGACGCCGGCGCCGACGTCGTCAAGGTGGAGTCGGGAGAGGGTGACCCGCTGCGGCGGTGGTCGGCCTCCGGGGCGCGGATCGAGGCCCCCGACAGCGGCGCGCTGTTCAACTTCCTGCACGCCAGGAAGACGACCCTCGTCGCAGACGTCGACACGCTTGAGCAGCACCTGTCCGGCGCCGACGCGGTGGTCTGGTCGCGCGACGCCACGCTCCCGGTGATACCGGCGGAGCTGATGGAGCGCCACCCGGGGTTGCGGATGGTCGCGATCACCCCCTTCGGTCTCGACGGGCCCTGGGCCGACCGGGCGGCGACGGAGTTCACGCTGCAGGCGTGGTCGGGAGGCATGATCGGGCTGGGTCGCGGCTACGCCGACCGGGCGCCGGTGTACGTCGGCGGCCAGATCGGGGAGTGGCTGGCCGGGGTGTTTGCCGCGGTCGGGCTGCTCGCGTCGCTTCGTCGTGGCGGTGACACCGGCGAGCTCCTGGACGTGTCGATGCTCGAGGCTGAGGCAACCTGCCTGACGTACTACCCGGTGAGCTACCACGACCAGATGGGCCGCCCGATGCGCAAGCGGCGGTTCGTGCCCTCACCCGGGGTGGCTGAGGCGGCCGACGGCATGGTGGGCCTCGGGGTCGGCACGGGTCAGCAGTGGTACGACTTCTGCGCGATGGTCGGCCACCCCGAGTGGACCGAGGACCCGAAGCTGTTCCTCGACCGCACGTCACTGATGCCCACGATCGACGCATGGATCGCCGAGCAGAAGGTCGACGAGCTTCTGGAGCTGGCGACCGCGTTCCGGATCCCGAACGCGCCGCTGGTCAACGGCGCAAACGCGGAGTCCGTCGAGCACTTCCGCTCCCGCGGCGCGTTCGTCCCCAACCCGATCGACGGCGTGACGAACCCCGCTCCGCCGTACCGCCTGACCCCGGCCGCGAGCGAGTCCGGCGCGCCGAGGCCCATGCGCGCCGGCGGGACGCTACCGCTGCGCGGCCTGCGGGTCCTCGACATGACGGCGTTCTGGGCCGGTCCCTTCGTCGGTAGCGTGCTGGGCATGCTGGGGGCGGAGGTGGTTCACCTCGAGTCCGCGGGTCGTCCCGACGGGGCCCGGCTGATCGGCGGCATCCCGCAGACCACCGAGCAGTTCTGGGAGCGCGGGCCGATCTTCTCCGCGCTGAACACGAACAAGCTGAGCTTGACGATCGACCTCAGCCAGCCGCGGGGCCTCGAGCTGCTCAAGCAGTTCGTGGCGACCTGCGACGTCGTCGTGGAGAACTTCACGCCCAGAGTGCTCGACCAGCTCGGCCTGAGCTACGAGGTGCTGCGGGAGTCGCGGCCGGATCTGGTGATGCTGCGGATGCCAGGCTTCGGCCTGGACGGGCCCTGGCGCGACGTCGCGGCCTTCGCGTTCGTGATCGAGGACGCCTCGGGGATGACGTGGCTCACCGGCTATCCCGACCGGCTACCGATCGAGCCCTACTGCGTCGGTGACCCGAACGCCGGTCTGCATGCGTTGACCGCGTTGCTGGTCGCACTGGCGCATCGCGACCAGACCGGAGAGGGGTCCCTGGTCGAGGCGGCGATGGTGGATGCCGCGCTCAACGTGGCCGCGGAGCAGGTGATCGAACACTCGGCGTACGGCGCGCTGCTCGAGCGCACCGGCAACCGGGGACCGCTCGCGGCGCCGCAGAACGTCTACCAGGCGGCCGGACCCGACGACGACGGCCACGACGACTCGTGGGTCGCCATCGCGGTCGCGACCGACGAGCAGTGGCTCGCCCTGCGACAGGCGCTGGGGGACCCGCAGTGGGCACGAGAACCACAGCTGGCGACCGCGGCTGGGCGGCGCGCCGCGCACGACCTGCTCGACGAGCAGCTCGGGGCATGGTGTCGCGCGCGATCCGCCGACGACGTGGTTGCGGCACTGTGGCCGGCCGGCGTACCGGTGGCGAAGGTCATGCAGCCCCACCAGCAACCCGACCTGCCACAGGTCGCGGAGCGCGGGTTCTTCGAAGTGCTCGACCACCCGGTCGTCGGCTCCTGCCGTTACAGCACCTTGCCGATCCGGTTCTCCGCCATCACCGAGCCTCTGCAGCGCCGGCACGCGCCCTTGCTGGGGGAGCACAACGAGCAGCTGCTGGCCGAGCTCGGGTTGAGCCGGTCGGACATCGAGGAGCTCGCGGCGGCCGGCATCATCGGAAACGCGGTGACCCCGGTGAGCGGGCACTGATGGCGCGATCAAAGGCGGCTCGCGGCCGTGGCTTCGAACCGGCGCCGTTCGACGTCGTCGAGGCCTCGCGTGCGGTCTGGCTGCGCCACTGGGAGCCCGAAGCGGCGTCGGGCATGGCGGTGTACGCCGCCATCCTGCGCTCCTACCAGCTGCTCGCCGACGAGGTCGGCCGCGTGATGCGCCGCCACGACCTCACCTTCGCGCGCTACGAGGTGCTGACCTGGCTGATGACCGACCCGGAGTCCTCGCTCACCCTGAGCTGGATCAGCAAGACGCTGCGGATCCCGCCGGCCACGGTCACCAACATCATCGACCGGCTCGAGCAGGACAAGCTGGTACGGCGAGTGGCGCACCCGTCGGACGCCCGGACCACGCTCGCCGAGATCACCCCCCGTGGCCGTAAGGTCGCCACCGTCGCGACCGAGGACGTGAACGCCACCGTCTACCAGCGGATCGGGCTGGACGAGGACCAGCGTCGCCAGCTGACCGACCTGCTCGCCCAGCTGCGGGCAAGCGGCAACGAGTTCGACGTCGAGCGGTCCGACGAGGTGGTCGAGAAGGTCGGGTCCCGGCAGGCGCGCAAGGCGGTCGGGGGCCAGGACAATCGACACGACGACGTGGCGTAGAGGAGAGACGTGGCAAGCAAGCAGGCGAGCACCCGGCACGTGCCCTTCGCGATGGAGGTGCCCGACCGGATCCGCAAGGAGCGCTACTACGACGCGGAGTTCTTCGCCCTCGAGGCCGACCAGCTGTGGCCGCGGGTATGGCAGATGGCCTGCCGGCTCGAGGAGATCCCCAACCCGCGTGACTTCGCGACCTACGAGATCCTCGACCAGTCGGTCATCGTCGTACGCCAGGACGACGGCAGCGTCCGGGCGTTTCACAACGCGTGTCGCCATCGCGGGGTCCGCCTGGTCGCGGGGCACGGGACCAGCACCAGCGGCTTTACCTGCCCGTTCCACGGCTGGTGCTACGCCTCCGACGGAGCGAACACCTTCATCTCGCGGGCCAGCACCTTCTCGGAGCGCAACCTCGAGCCCAGCGAGGTAGGCCTGCAGGAGGTGCGCTGCGAGACCTGGGGCGGCTGTGCCTGGATCAACCTCGATCCCAAGGCGCCGGACTTCCGCGCCAGCATCGAGCCGTTCGCGACGTACATGGACGCCTGGCAGCTGGACAACATGCACCCGGAGTGGTGGTACTCCTTCACGCTGCCCGTGAACTGGAAGCTCGCCCAAGAGGCGTTCATGGAGCAGTACCACGTGCTGGAGACCCACCCGCAGCTGCGACTGCCCGGCCGCTACCCGTCGAAGAGCAAGCCGTTCGACCAGCAGGCGTTCCTGGACTCCGAGCTCGAGTACCTGCGCGTGATGAGCGAGGGCATGGCGGGAATGGTCCACGCCAACGACGTGAAGGTCGCGGCTCGGCTGATGCCGAAGGTGTCGCTACCCGCGGATCCGGTCGAGGCCCGGGCGGCGTGGGAGCACGAGCTCAACGCTGCGGTCGTGAAGTGGCATCGGTCGAAGAAGCACCTGATCCCCGACCTCAACGAGATCGAGCGCGACGGGCTCACCGAGCCGATGGTCTACTGCTTCCCGCACTTCTTCATCCTGCCGATGTACAGCAGCGCCTCGCAGTACCGCTTCCGGCCGGTCGGTCCGGAGGAGACGCTCATGGAGATCTGGTCCCTGACCCGATTCCCTGAGGGTGCCGAGCTTCCCAAGCTGCCAGTCCCGGTGCCGATGGCACACGACGATCCGCGCGTCCCGCCGATCCCGACCCAGGACTTCTCCAACCTCCCCAAGCAGCAGCTCGGCCTGCACTCGCGCTCGTTCGAGTTCATGCGGATCTCGGCACAGATCGAGGGCCACCTGTCGAACTTCCACCGCACCATCGACGGCTACCTGTCCGGGCTGCCGTCGAAGAAGCTGGTCAAGGCGCACAAGGAGCTCAACGTGAACCCGCTCGAGCGCCCGATCGTGGACCTTCACCTGTGACCAGGATTCGTGCCAGACTCCTGGCATGAATCCTTCGGTGACCACCGACGCCCCGCCTTACTACGACCCGTACGACGTCGAGCTGGCCGCCGATCCGTACCCCACGTGGCGCCGGCTGCGTGACGAGGCGCCGGTCTACTACAACGAGAAGTACGACTTCTACGCCCTCAGTCGCCACGCCGACATCTCGCAGTGGCTGCCGGAGTGGGAGACCTTCTCCTCAGCCCGCGGCGTGATCATCGAGCTGATCAAGGCCAATCTCGAACTGCCGTCGGGCACGCTGATCATGGAGGACCCGCCGGTCCACGACATCCACCGCAAGCTGCTGGTCCGGGTGTTCACGCCGAGACGGATCGCGGCGATCGAGCCGCAGATCCGCAGGTACTGCGAGCAGCATCTCGATCCGCTGGTGGGCGAGCAGCGGTTCGACCTGATCGCAGAGCTCGGCGCGCAGATGCCAGGCAAGGTGATCGGCATGCTGCTCGGGATCCCGGAGGAGGACACCGCCGCGATTCGGGCGAACGTCGACAAGAACCTGCGCACCGAGGCCGGCGAGCAGATGGTCGTCAAGGACGCATCCTTCGCGGAGGGCGACATCTTCGCCGACTACGTCGACTGGCGGATGAAGCACCCGTCGAACGACCTGATGACCGACCTGCTCAACGCCGAGTTCGAGGACGAGAACGGCGTGACGCGCACGCTCACCCGTCAGGAGGTCCTGACCTACGTCGCGGTTGTCGCCGGGGCCGGCAACGAGACCACCACGCGGCTGATCGGCTGGATGGGGTCGCTGCTCGCCGAGCACCCGGACCAGCGCGCCGCGATCGTGGCCGACATGTCGCTCGTGCCCAACGCGGTGGAGGAGACGGTCCGGTTCCAGCCACCGGGGCCGCATGTCGCGCGCTACGTCGCGAAGGACGTCGAGATCCACGGCGTGAAGGTGCGCGAGGGCAGCGCGATGCTGTTCCTGCTCGGCTCGGGGAACCGTGACGACCGGGTCTACCCGGAGGGCGACAGCTACAACATCCGCCGCCCGATCAGCCAGCACCTCGGCTTCGGCTACTCCGTGCACTACTGCCTGGGCGCGGCGCTGGCGCGGCTCGAAGGCAGGGTCGCGCTGGAGGAGATCCTCAAGCGCTTCCCGACGTGGGAGGTCGACTGGGAGGGCGCGAAGCTCGGCTCGACATCGACGGTGCGCGGGTGGGAGACGTTACCGATCGTGGTGGGCTGAGCCCGGCCCCCGACCCGCCGCGACTGCGTCGACGAGCAGCCGCACCAGCCAGCCCACGCCCCGAGCAGCAGCGTCTGCGTCGAGGTCCCAGTCGCCGGTGAGCCGGTTGTAGGTCGGCACGCCCCACAGCACGTCGACGAGCGCGGCCACCAGGCGGCGCTCGGCCTCCGACAAGGTCGCGCCGGCTTCTGCGACGGTGTCGAGCAGGGCCGCCTTGCGCCGCCGGTCGAGTTCGGCGAACACGGCGTCGGGCTCGCGGCGCGGCGCGTTCGAGAAACCGGCCAGGTAGCCGAACAGCTGCCTCACCTGCTCCGGCACCTGGTCGAGGCGCAGCCCCTCGACCGTCACCCCTGCTTCCTCGATCAGTCGCTGCAACACCGCGGCGCGCAGATCCCGCTCGGCCGCGAAGTGACGGTGCACGGTCCGTTCGTGGACGCCGGCGCGCGTGGCGACCTCGCGCACGGTCAGGCCGGCCCAGTCCCAGGAGCCAAGCTCGCGGACTAGGTCGGCGCCCGCGTCCACGATCCGCTCGCGGGTCTCAGCCGACCGTTCGCGGCGTACCGGGCTGTCGTAGCGACGCGTCGCCTTCACCGCGTCGTCGGTCACGGCGGTGATGCTAAGAGGCAGACTGGCGGTATGGCATCGCGCGGCACCGACGTGGCTGCGGCCGAGGTGCGCGCCAGCGAGCTGCTTCGCTCCGTCGGCCAGCGCGTGACGAAGCCGCGGCTTGCTGTGCTGACGTGCGTGCTGGCCGCCAAGGAGGAGCATCTGTCGGCCGATGTCCTCCTGGAGCGGGTCTTCGCGGCCGACGCTTCGGTCCACCGCGCGACGGTCTACCGGACCCTGGAGGGCCTGACGGCTGCCGGCGTGCTGCAACACGTGCACCTCGACCGCGGGTTGACGGCGTACCACCTCAAGGAAGCGGCGGGGGAGCAGCGCCGCGCGCCGCACCTGCATGCCCAGTGCTCGCGTTGCGGCCGGGTGGTCGACTTCCCGGCGGAGGTGCTCGAGGACGCCGCGGAACGGGTCGAGCGAGCCACCGGCTTCGCGCTGGACCCGGCACACGTCGCGCTGTCAGGGCGTTGCGCTGACTGCAAGGGGCTGCCGCAACACCCCTAGCTTGTTGCGATAATGTCGCAACTATGACGCGGCCTTCCCTGTCTCGCGACGAGTGGACCCGGGTCGGGTTGATGTTCGCCGCGATCGCGGCGCTCTACGTCGTCGGCTTCGTCATGCTGTTCTCTGCCGTCGGGCACCATTACGTGCTTTCCCGGACCGGCGCCAAGGTCAAGCTGTTCGGCGTCGGGACGGGCGTGCTGGCGCTCACCCTCGGGATGCGTCACGGCTTCGACGCGGATCACATCTCGGCGATCGACAACACGACGCGAAAGCTGATGGGCGAGGGGAAACGGCCCACGAGCGTCGGGTTCTTCTTCGCCTTGGGTCACTCGTCGGTCGTCTTCGCGCTGTCGGTCCTGCTGAACTTCGGGATCCGCGCGGTCGACCGTTCCGTGGCCGATCCCAGCTCGCAGCTGCACCATGTCACCGGGATCGTCGGTACGTCGGTCTCGGGGGGCTTCCTGTACCTGATCGCCGCGCTGAACCTCGTCATCCTGGTCTCGGTCGTGCGGATCTTCCGCGAGATGCGCGGCGGTACCTACGACGACGCGGAGCTGGAGCGCCGCCTGGCCCAGCGCGGCTTCATGAACCGCTTTCTCGGCGGGGTCGCCAACCGCGTGGACCGGCCATGGAAGATGTACCCGCTCGGCATCCTGTTCGGGCTCGGCTTCGACACCGCGACCGAGGTCTCCCTGCTGGTGCTGTCGGGATCGGCGGTCGCCAGCGGCCTGCCGTTCTACGCGATCTTGTCGCTGCCGATCCTGTTCGCCGCTGGGATGGCGACCTTCGACACCCTCGACGGCTGCTTCATGAACTTCGCGTACGGGTGGGCCTTCGCCACCCCGGTCCGCAAGATCTACTACAACATCACGATCACCGGGCTGTCGGTGATGGCTGCCTTCGTTATCGGCACGATCGAGATCCTGGGTCTGCTGCAGTCCGAGTTCTCGCTCGACGACCCGTTCATGCGCTTCATGGCTAGCTTCAACATCAACACCGCGGGCTTCGTCGTCGTCGGGCTCTTCGTGGCCGTGTGGGCGGTCGCCCTCGCCGTCTGGCATTTCGGCGACGTCGAAGGTCGTTGGCAGGCGTCACCTGGCCGACGGCCTACCGTTAGTCCGTAGAGCGGGGAGGCACCGCAGCGCGCTGCGGGAAGGGCTTGGTGGGGTTGTGTCGGGGAGAGGGCGTCTGCTCGCGGCTGCCTGCGTCGCGGCTGCCATCGTGGGTCTCGGCGCAACGCCGGCCCTCGCCGACGACGCGCAGCTGACGCTCACCCCCCGGCAGCAACGGCACGTCGATGTTCGGCGGGGTCGGCACGCCGCTGCGCGACCCCGCGCCATTCGTCGTGGGGGGTGGCAGCGGCCAGGTCACCTGGAGCTACCAGGGCCTGCCGCAGGGGCTGTCCGCCGCGGCGACGAACGGCGTCGTCTCCGGGACGCCGTCGCTGTCGGGCAGCTACCCGCTGACGATCACGGTGAGCGATGCCGACGGCCAGACCCAGACCGGCACCGCCACCCTCTACATCGACCCGATCGGGTTGTCGACGCGCTCAGGCCAGCCGGCGTACCTCGTCGCCGTCGTCGGCCGAGCGGTGAGCAGCCAGCCCGTCACCGCGTCGGGAGACGTCGAGGACCTCAGCTGGTCGGCGACCGGCCTGCCACCGGGCCTGACGATCGACACCGGTACCGGCACGCTGGCCGGCACGCCGAGCAAGGTCGGCAGCTACACGACCCGGTTCCGCGCGACGAACACGGTGGGCACCTCGGCGTACCTGTCAGTGCTGTTCGAGGTCGTCACCGGCTACACGTGCAACTACCACCAGCGCGGGTCGGTCGGCGCCGCGCTGTCGATCAACTGCGGGGTGTTCTGGTCACCCAACCCGAATGCCGGCGGCAGATGGCTCCGGTTGCCCGGCAGCCTGCGCTACACCGCCACGGGACTGCCGAGCGGCCTGCGCATCAATCCGGCCAGTGGCGTGGTCAGCGGCACCCCGCGCCAGGCGGGGACGAGCACCTTTGCGGTGAAGGTGAGCGCCCGGCCGGACGGCATCCTGGTGACCCGCGCCACGAGCTGGACCAGCAGCGTCCGCTGCGTGATCTCTCGCTAGGCCGGCTCCCAGCCGCTAAACGGCGGGCGGCACTCGGGGTGAAATGAGAGAATCGGGTGTGGCCGACGCTCCCGCCGTACGTCCCGACGCAACCGAGGCGCTGACTGCGCTCCTGCAGTCGCGGATCCTCGTGCTGGACGGCGCGATGGGGACGATGATCCAGCGGAACGGCTTCAGCGAGGCGGAGTACCGCGGTGAGCGTTTCGCCGACTGGGGGAGTGACGTCAAGGGCAACAACGACCTGCTCACGCTCACCCAACCCGACGCGATCCGTGCCATCCACCGCGCCTACCTCGACGCCGGTGCGGACATCATCGAGACGAACACCTTCAGCGCGCAGCGAATCTCGCTTGCGGACTACTCGATGGAGTCGCTCGCCTACGAGCTGAACGTCGAGGCCGCGAGGCTCGCCCGCGCGGAGTGCGACGCCGTGACGGCTGCGGACCCGAGCCGGCCACGGTTCGTCGCGGGCGGGATCGGCCCGACCAACCGCACCGCGTCGATCTCACCGGACGTCAACGACCCGGGCGCGCGCAACATCAGCTACGTCGAGCTGGTTGAGGCCTATCTGGAAGCGGCCAACGGTCTGGTCGACGGCGGCGCGGACCTGTTGGCCATCGAGACCATTTTCGACACGCTCAACGCCAAGGCGGCGATCTTTGCCGTCGAGACGCTTTTCGAGCAGCGCGGCCGCCGTTGGCCGGTCCTGATCTCCGGCACGATCACCGATGCCTCGGGTCGCACCCTGTCCGGGCAGGTCACTGAGGCGTTCTGGTACTCGGTGCGCCACGCCAAGCCGCTGCTGGTCGGCCTCAACTGCGCGCTCGGGGCGCAGGAGATGCGTCCGTACATCGCAGAGATCTCCCGGATCGCCGGCACCTTCGTCTCCTGCTATCCCAACGCGGGCCTGCCGAATGCGTTCGGCGAGTACGACGAGGCACCGGACCAGACCGCAGCGATCGTTCGCGAGTTTGCGGAGAGTGGGCTGGTCAACGTGCTCGGCGGGTGCTGTGGCACTACCCCGGAGCACATCGCGGCGGTGGCCGGGCTGGTCGACGGAGTGGCACCCCGCGCGGTGCCGGAGATCCCTTCGGCCTGCCGGCTGTCCGGGCTCGAACCGCTGACGATCACCGACGATTCGCTGTTCGTGAACGTCGGGGAACGGACGAACATCACCGGCTCGGCGAAGTTCCGCAACCTGATCAGCGACGGCGACTACACCGCTGCGTTGTCGGTCGCCCGCCAGCAGGTCGAGAACGGCGCGCAGGTGATCGACGTGAACATGGACGAGGGCATGATCGACGGCCTCGCCGCTATGGATCGCTTCCTCAAGCTGATCGCCAGCGAGCCTGACATCAGCCGCGTGCCGGTGATGATCGACTCGTCGAAGTTCGAGGTCATCGAGGCCGGGCTGCGCTGCGTCCAAGGCAAGCCGATCGTCAACTCGATCTCCATGAAGGAGGGCGAGGAGAAGTTCCGCGAGCAGGCGAGGCTCTGCCGCAAGTACGGTGCGGCGGTCGTGGTGATGGCCTTCGACGAGACGGGCCAGGCGGACAACCTCGAGCGGCGCAAGGAGATCTGCGCGCGGGCGTACCGGATCCTCGTCGACGAGGTCGGCTTCCCCGCCGAGGACATCATCTTCGACCCGAACATCTTCGCGATCGCCACCGGGATCGAGGAGCACGCCAACTACGGCGTGGACTTCATCGAGGCCACCCGCTGGGTGAAGCAGAACCTGCCCGGGGCCCTCGTGTCCGGCGGCGTCTCGAACGTGTCCTTCTCGTTCCGCGGCAACAACGCGGTACGGGAGGCGATCCACGCGGTCTTCCTCTACCACGCGATCGCCGCCGGCATGGACATGGGCATCGTCAACGCCGGCGCCCTGGTCGTCTACGACGAGGTTCCCGAGTTGCTGCGCGAGCGCATCGAGGACGTGGTGCTCAACCGTCGGCCCGACGCCGCGGAGCGCCTGCTCGAGATCGCCTCGGAGTTCGCCGGCGACGGGTCCCAGCAGGACGCGATCGACGACGCGTGGCGCCAGCTGCCCGTCGACGAGCGGATCACCCATGCGCTGGTGAAAGGCATCGACGACTTCGTCGAGACCGACACCGAGGAGCTACGCGCCCACATCGAGAGCGCGGGCGGGCAGCCGATCGAGGTGATCGAAGGCCCGCTGATGGCCGGTATGAACGTCGTCGGGGACCTCTTCGGTGCCGGCAAGATGTTCCTGCCGCAGGTCGTGAAATCGGCGCGGGTGATGAAGAAGGCCGTGGCCTATCTCATCCCGTTCATCGAGGCGGGGAAGTCGCCCGAGGACGCCGGTCGCAGCAACGGCACCGTCGTCATGGCGACGGTCAAGGGCGACGTCCACGACATCGGCAAGAACATCGTCGGCGTCGTGCTGCAGTGCAACAACTACGACGTCATCGACCTCGGCGTGATGGTGCCCGCCCAGAAGATCCTTGACGCCGCGAAGGAGCACGACGCCGACGTGATCGGGCTGTCCGGGCTGATCACGCCGTCGCTCGACGAGATGGTGAACTTCGCCGCAGAGATGGAGCGGCAAGGCTTCGACATCCCCCTGCTGATCGGCGGCGCGACGACCTCGCGTGCCCACACCGCGGTGAAGGTGGACCGGAAGTACCACGGCCCGGTGGTCTGGGTGAAGGACGCGTCCCGGTCGGTGCCGGTGGTCGCGGCTCTGCTCTCGGACGACCAGCGGCCCGGATTGCTTGCCGAGCTCGAGGCCGACTACAACTCGCTGCGGGAGCGGTACGCGGCTCGGTCAGAGGCGAAGGTCATCCTTCCGCTCGAGGTGGCGCGCGCGAACCCTACGCCGATCGACTGGTCCGCCTACCGCCCGCCGCGCCCGAGGCTGCTTGCCCAGCAGGCCCCCGACGTACACCACGACGACGAGCGCGGGCCAGCGTCCGCAAAGCAGTTCGTCAAGGTCTTCCACGACTACCCGCTCGACGAGCTGCGCGACTACATCGACTGGCAGCCGTTCTTCAACGCCTGGGAGATGAAGGGAAAGTTCCCGGACATCCTCAACAACCCCGGATCGGGAGATGCGGCCCGCAAGCTCTGGGACGACGCGCAGGCGATGCTCGACAAGCTCATCGAGGAGAAGTGGATCCGCGCGGCCGGCGTCTTCGGTCTGTTCCCCGCGAACGCAGTCGAGGACGACATCGAGGTCTACACCGACGAGAGCCGAGCGACGGTTCGCGCGACCCTGCACGAGCTGCGGCAGCAGACCGAGCACCGCGAGGGCGTCCCGCATCGCTCACTGGCGGACTTCGTGGCGCCGGCATCGACCGGACTGCACGACTACGTCGGTGCCTTCGCGGTGACCGCCGGCCTCGGGGTGACCGAGAAGATCATGGAGTTCAAGGCGGCGCTCGACGACTACAGCGCGATCCTGCTGGAGTCGGTCGCCGACCGGCTCGCCGAGGCGTTCGCCGAGCGCCTGCACCAGCGGGTGCGCACCGAGTTCTGGGCATACCAGCCAGACGAGAAGCTCGACAACGAGGAGCTGATCCGGGAGTCCTACGTCGGGATCCGCCCGGCCCCGGGATACCCGGCCTGCCCGGAGCACACCGAGAAGCAGGTGATCTGGGACCTGCTCGACGTGTACGCCAACACGGGCATCGAGCTCACCGAGAGCATGGCGATGTGGCCGGGCGCGGCGGTGAGCGGCCTGTACTTCTCGCACCCGCAGTCGCAGTACTTCGTCCTCGGCCAGATCGGGCGAGACCAGGTGGAGGAGTACGCCAAGCGCAAGGGCTGGACGGTCGAGGAGGCCGAGAAGTGGCTCTCGCCCAACCTCGGCTACCGCACCGACGACGACTGACCGCTGCGGCTAGAAGTCCTGTGCGGCGACGAGCAGCGCGGCGATCGGCTCGAGTGCCCTCATCAGCTCGTCGAGCTCCTCGGCCGACAGCGCCTGGTACGGCGCGACAGCCAGGTCGTCGGTCAGTGACTCGACCCGGGTCCTGACTGCGCGGCCGTCGGAGGTGAGCCATCCGTCGTCCCCGACCAGGCCGCGTCGGCGCAGCCCGTCGACGACGGCTGCGATCTGGGCTGCCGGGAGGTGGTGGATCCGCCCGAACTGCGCGGCGGGCATGTCCAGGTCGAGCGCGAACAGCACGTGCGCCTCGAGGCCGCCGACGCCCTCGGTCATCAGCGCAGCAATGTGCCCGTCACCTCGGTGCTCCCGCAGGAGGGACCCGGCGTGGAACAGCCGGGTTGCGACATCGTCGGGCACCGGCAACGCCAGCAGTGCGGCGTACATCGGCCGGCCCTGCGGTGCGGCACTGGTGGCCGCCTTCAGCAGCAGGTCGGTCATCCGGGCGAAGCCGGGGGAGTCGACCTGGTCGGCCAGGATGCGCCGCAAGGCGCGCGTTGCCCCGAGCCGCCGCGCCGCGATCGCGGCCTCTGGCGTCGTCGTGTGCCACACCTTCGGAATGTGACGCGCCACCTCGCCGGGTGCGAAGTTGTAGAACAGCGCGTCGACGACCTCTGCCGTCGCGAGGCCCAGCGGCGCCGCGCGCCCGGCGAAGTAGGTGTCCCAGTAGTCGGTGAACCCGAGCGCGAACATCTCCTGGTTCGGCTCGTCGGCCGAGTAGGGGATGAGCCCAATCGGCTCGACCAGCTCGTACATCCTGCGCGCGACGGCGTTCACACCGCTAATCCTCGGTGATCCGGTCCTCGCGCGTGAGTGGCGTGAATAGAACGGCGTGAGTGCTGGCAACTACCCCGGGTACCGCTCGCATATGAAGCTGCGACTTGCGTTGTGTCTCATCGTGGCTGCCAGTGCCGCCGCCTGCGGCGCCAACAGCGGCAACGGCGAGAGCGTGACCCCCAACGGCGTCACGTCCAACCCGACCGCGAGCGCGGAATGCACTTCGGTCCCGGCGGCGCAGAAGTGCGGGCCGACGGCGGCGCCGAGTCCCACGTCAAGCCCCGCCCCGGTCCGGGCGACCCCTACACCCACGCCCTCGAGCCCTACGTAGGTCACGAACTCGGGTCAGAGCCGATTCCGCGCAAGATCGTTTGAGGGAAAACAGCGCCTGACCTGTGGAAATGCTCGTTTGATCTTCGGCGTTACTTGGGGCTGCTCGGGGGTCTACAGAGCGATAGATCGCCCGTAAGCCCCCCGAGGGACGATCTTGGAGCGCATTCACTCGGCGCCGCCTGCCCGGTGTTGAGGCGGTGAATGATGGCAGATTCGCTATCATCGAGGCATGGCGGCAATGGGACCGACGAGGGCGCAACACAGCCAGCACCTCGCCGGTAACTTGCTGCGCCTGGCTCGGATGCGCAGCGGCCTCTCGCAACGGCAGCTAGCCGAGGCGGCGGGTGTCCCGCAATCCACGGTTGCGCGGATCGAGACCTATCGCCAGCAGCCGACCTTGCCGCTGCTGGCTCGACTGTTTGCGGCGGCCGGCCTCGAGCTCCGTACCCGACTCGAGGACTACGACGATCACGACGACGTGCTCGATTCGCAATGGGCGAAGATGTCCGCGGCGCAGCGAGCTCAGGTCCGTAAATCGCAGGATCGATTCGCGGCGGCCGGCAAGGCCTCGTGACAGGGTTCGACCCCGAGCGACTCCTTGAGATTCTTGTCGACGAGGGTGTCGACTTCGTCCTCGTCGGCGGCTACGCAGCCCTCCTGCAGGGCGCCACGCGTCCGACACAAGACGTTGATGTCACACCATCGACAGCCGTCGACAACCTCACCAGGCTGACCACCGCGCTCGAACGACTCAACGCACGGATCCGGACGGATGCCGTCCCGGAAGGCCTGCCGTTCTCGACATCGGCAGAAGCAATGCGGGGCTTGCTGATGCTGAACCTCACCACCGACTTTGGCGATCTTGACATCACGTTTCATCCGTCTGGCACTGATGGCTACGGCGACCTGATCAAGACCGCCGAGGAACGAATCCTTGGAGGCATCACGCTCCGAATCGCCGCCCTCGCAGACATCGTGCGTTCCAAAGCCGCGGCAGGCCGTGACAAGGACATCGAGGCGCTCACCGAGCTCTACGAGCTGCTCAGGCAAGCGGGGGAGTAGCACGCTCGAAACGCACGAGAAGAACGACCGTAACCGGCGTTCGCGGGCACATCGGCTAGGTCCGGTGAAGCCACCGGAGTGCATCGGCGGGCGCCAGCGAGCTGGCTCGGTCGTAGTAGTGCGCGAGTTCGTCGGTGGTAAGCACGTCGGCGCCGGAACCTGAGTGTCCTTGCCGGAAGAACGCCCGGCTGTCCTTGAGGATGCCGTTGTGGTCGGGCACTAGCGAGGCATGGTTGGCGCGCATGCTGTCGAACGTCGCGGCACGAGCGAGTTGGGAGACACGATCGGATGTGATCTCGATGGACAGGGTGTGTGCGAGCGCACGGATCTGAGCTTCGAGGTCACCGAGAAGGTCGTCGTAATGCACGAGCACGATGTTGTTGGCGTCGCGGCGAGTCCAGGCATCCTTGATGTGCCACAGGACACCCGGCAGGTCGTCCAGCCACTCTGCCGGTGGTGTGTTGCGTTCGATCCATCGCAGCAGCCAGGAGTGCACGTCCAGTCGCGGTTTCGGTGGGTCGGTGGGCTCCGGCTGGCCGGTAAGTTCCCGTAGCCGGCGCCGGTCGATGTTGGCGCCCTGGTGGTACAGCGATACCGCCATGTCCAGTGGATGACGTCCGACCACGATGTACGTCGCTCGCCGGTCGATCGGGATGCCGTCCAACGGCGTGTGAGTCTTGATCACCCGCCGATGCGTTTGCCTATCGAGCCGGTCAATCACCCCATCCAGCGGGTCGGTCGTCCGATCGAGCCACGGCGACAAGTTCGCGAGAGGCTCGGTAAGCGCGTCGGTCTGCAAGACCAGGAGCAGGCAGATTAGTTGTACCCAGGTCGTACCGCTCTTCGAACGGGTGCTGATCACAATGTCGCCGGTTCGGAACGGGAAACCATCCCAGCGAGCGCTGTCCTCATCGTCCGAGGTGTACCTGACCGGCATTTCTTGAACGCTAGACCTTCATCGGGCCGGAGATCGGAGCTCCGCATGGACGCCGTAGCGCCAGCGGAGGGAAACCGTTACCGTCGGGCACCAGAGGTGCCGCTCGTTCTACATTTCTTCTACAACGCGCGCCCGCGAAGACCGCACGACTCCGCGGATCGTGAGACCATCAGACGGAAGCGCCGGAATGAGAAAGCGCAGGTCAGAGGCTCGACGGCCTTGTGACCTGCAGCTCGATTGGTGTCGGAGGGGGGACTTGAACTCGCGAATTGTCGACTTTTTACCAAGATCGACTTACGCGAAAAAGGCCCCTGACCTGCGGAGACGCTTGTTTGATCTTGGTCGACTTTTGGGGCTGTTTGGGGGGTCTACAGAGTGATAGACCCCCCATAGACCCCCCGAGAGTTGATCTTGAAGGCTGCCGATCAAGATCATCTATGGCGCGCGGCCAAGCCGCCAGAGAGCTCGGTGCAGTCGCCACGCGTTGCGAGTCTTGACGATCACAATAGATACGCTTCTATACTTTTAGATATGGATGTATCTGATCCGACACGAGCGGTCACCCCGACCCTCGACGGGCCGGTGCTCGCTGTCCTCGCTGCCTCGGGACGTCCACTCACCGTGGGCCAAGTCGCTCAGCAGGCAGCGCGCGGATCAGAGATCGGAATCCGGCGAAGCCTGGCGCGGCTGGTCGAGCAGGGGATCGTCCGCGCGACCCTGATGGGCCGCAACCAGGTGCATGAACTCAACCGCGATCATGTCGCCGCCGAGGTCGCGGTCCTTCTCAGCGACCTCCGAAATCGCCTGTGGGAGAACTTCCGCAGCGAGTTCACGAACTGGAAGGTGCAACCGCTGTTCGCCTCGGTGTTCGGCTCAGTCGCCAGGGGAGACGGCGACGATGCCAGCGACATCGACCTGTTCATCGTCCACCCGCCATTTCCCGGTGAACCGAAACCACCTCGGCTCACCTCGACGATCAAGTCCCAGTTCGCCGACGCCCTTGGCGCTTTCGCGGTCGCGGCCGAGATCGACAGCGCGGCAGCACAGTGGGAGCAGCAGCTCGACGCCCTTCGCGACAAGGCGGAGCGCTGGACCGGAAACTCGCTCCAAGTCGTCGACCTTTCGTTCCATGAATGGCGCCACCCGGCCGAAGCGCATCTCGCACTACTCCAAGAGATTCAGCGCGACGGGATCGAGCTGCATCGGATCAGGGCAATGTCGATCTGGTCGGCCGGCACCGGCACCGATGGCTAGGGCCAAGTCAGCGGGACGAGCAGAGGCCCGCCAGCGTCTCGAATACGCCCGCGCGTGCGTGCAAGTCGCAGAGCTCGTTCTCGACGACATCGACTCCGCGATGCCCGGAGTCGCCGCCGGCTTGGCCGTCCTTGCCGGCATCGCTGCCTCGGATGCCATCTGCGCGATCCGGCTGGGGGAGATTCATCGCGGCGAGAACCACCGGGACGCCGGCGTCATGCTCCGCACCGCCGTAGCCGACGGCAAGAAACTCAGCGACACCCTGATGAAGCTGCTCGACCGTAAAGACGAAGCTCACTACGGTCTCACGGTCGTGTCGAGTCGACGAGCGCGGGATTCAGTTCGCTGGGCCGCGATCCTGGTCGATCGCGCAACCCGCGAGCTCAGCCGCTAAGGGGTAGTCGACCAGGCGCTCTACATCCGTACTCGGCCCCGCGGTATGAGATGGCCTGGAAAGCGGGGGACTATCGGTTGTCAGAACGATCGATACGAACGAAACGCGCTGCCGCTCTCGCGCGTGTGGGTCGAAGGTTGAACGCATCTCGAGCCTTTGGGCGCCTGGCCTCTCGGCTGCGTGTCGTGAGGGTCAAAGGTCTGGGTAGCACGGGTCAGGCGGATGCCGGTTGGAACACGACGTCGAGGCGCGCGGGGCCCCAGATGCCGACGGTGGGCGGTTTCCAGGCGATGGTTCCGTCGAGGCGGAGGTCGGGCATGCGCCGGGCGAGGATGGGAAGCGCCTCTTGGAGCTCGGCTCGGGCCAGGGAGGCGCCGAGGCAGTAGTGGATGCCTGACCCGAATGTCATCTGCGGGGCGCCGGTTGCAGGCCTGGTGATGTCGAACCGGTACGGGTCGGGCCATTGGTTCGCGTCGTGGTTGGCGACGGCGAGGCCGAGCGAGACGAGGGTTCCGGCTGGAAAGGTCACCTCGCGGTAGTCGATGTCCTCGGCAGCGACCCGCACGGTGGATCGGACGGCACCGAGGTGCCGCAGGGTCTCCTCGACCGCTTGTGGTGCCAGGCTCGGTTCCTCGGCCAGGGCCTTCCACTGGTCCGGGTGTTGGGCGAACAGGGCCACGGCGCACGCCAGCTGGTTGCGGGTGGTGTCGGTGCCAGCCATGAGGACCGCCTCGGTCATCATGATCAACTCCGCGGTCGTCATCCGGTCGCCTTGTTCTTCAGCGGCGATGAGCCGGCTGAGCAGGTCGTCGGCGGGGAGCTGTCGGCGCTGATTGATCAGGTCGGTGACGTACTGGTCAAGCTCAGCCATCGCTGCCTGGATGGTGGGGAGGTCGTTAGCGACGTCGTTGTTGAAGATCCGGAAGATGTCGGTGGCCCAGCGGGAGAACAGCTCCCAGTCCTCCTTCGGTGCGCCGAGCAGCTCGCAGATGATCGGGATCGGATAGGGCTCGCAGATCTCGGTCACGAACTCGCAGCCCCCGCGTTCGGCGATGGAGTCGACAAGTCCCTCCATGACCTGTCGCATGAAGGGGCGAAGCCGTTCGGTGGCCCGGGGCGTGAAGGCGGGTGAGGCGAGGCGGCGAAGCCGGCTGTGCTCATCGCCTTCGGTGGCCAGGATCGAGCGCTGGCGGCGTTCCCGAAACGAGCTGTCGGCGTCGGCGATCCCAGGGAGGAGTGAGAGTGCCGAGTGGAAGCGGCGGTCGGCCAGAATGGCAGCGACATCGCTGTAGTCCAGCAGCAGGTATCCGAGTGCGGTCCTCGCCAGCCAGTGTTGTGACCTGGCCGCGTCGACGGCGTCGAAGAGTTCTTGGCGTTCGAGGCTGAGCACGTCGATCTCGTGAAGGTCCAGGTTGTGCACCATGGTGGTCGCCACTGCGGGTCTCCTTGAGATCGAGGCGTCGCGCGGGTCCGACCCGCGCCGCCGCCGGGTCAGGCGTGCTGGATGGGCGTGAGGACCTCGTGGTGGTCGCGGTCAGGTGACTCGCGGGTGGCGTGTTTGGATGGCCACCAGTTCCGGCCGCCGATGAGTGTGGCGCAGGCGGGGACGATCAGGGTGCGGACGACGAAGGTGTCCAACAGCAGGCCCGATGCCATCGCGAAACCGATCTCGGCCAGGCCGAGCAGCGGCGATCCGAGGAGGGCGGCGAAGGTCGTCGCGAAGATGATGCCCGCCGAGGTGATGACCGCTCCGGTGCTGGCTACGGCGCGAGCGACAGTCTGTGGAGTCGGTACGTCGTCATGCTCGCGGAGTCGGGACATGAGAAGGATGTTGTAGTCGGCGCCGACAGCGACCAGCAGCACAAAGCCGAGCACTGGCACGAAGAAGTCGATCTGGTGGCCGAGGAGGTGCTGCCAGACCAGGGTGGTCAGGCCCATGGCCGCAGCGTAGGAAAGCACGACCGAGGCGAGCAGGTACAGCGGTGCGACCAGTGCACGCAGGGCGACGACGAGGATCAGGAAGACCGACAGGAGGACGGCCAACGCGACAAGTTGCGCGTCCTGGTGCAGGTAGTTGTCGAGGTCGTTGCCGAAGCCGCCGGCACCGGTGAGCTGAAGGTGCGCACCATGCAGGGACGTGCCGCGGATGGAGAGTGCGGCGGTGCTCTCGATCTGGTGGTAGCGCGCTTGGCCGCTGTTGGTCAGCGGGTCGGTGGTGCCGACGATCTGGATCCGGGCAAGGTGACCGTTGGGGCTCAGGAACAGCTGTTGGGCGAGGCTGAACGCTGGCCGGGCCAAGTCGCTGGCGGTCAGATAGAAGCCGGCGGCCTCCGGTGTGTCGGCGTGGGTGCTGACCTGCTGGAGGTAGCCGCCGGCCTTGGTGAGTCCGTGATTGAGCTTGCCAGTGGCGTCGAGGAGCTTCTGCACGTTTGATGGCAGCTGGCCGACACCGGAAGCGAGCTGACTTACCCCGTTGGACAGTTGCCCGAGTTTGGTTTGGAACAGCCGCTCGCCGGCGTTCAGCTGGGCGGTGCCGTTCTCGGCCCGGGTCAACCCGGCGTGCAGCCGTTGCAGGCCGCTGGCCAGGGTGCCGTCACCGTGGCCGATCCGGGTCGCGCCGTCGGCGGCCTGGTTCAGGCCGGGCAGCAGCTTGTCGTGCTCAGCGAGATAGATGGTGCGCAGGGCCTTGCGGGCGTTGCGGCAGATCGGGTCGACGGTGCACAACGGGTCGGCGTCGAGCGCACCGCTGATCTGGCCGAGGCCCGATACGGCCTGGGCGACCTGGTCGTGGGCCTGGTGCAGGTCGCGGCCAAGGGTCAGCGCTCCGGCCGAGAGCCGGCTGGCGCCGTGGCCCGCTTGCCCGAGGCCGGTGGCGGCCCGGCCCAGCCCGTTGTGTTCCTTGCTCAGCCCGACGATGAACCGGCTGACCGCGTTGGTCGCGGCCCGTGAGCCGGCGCCGAGTTGGGCGGCGCCTGAGGTCAGCCGCGTGGAGCCGGAGCTGAACGAGCCGAGTTGGTGGCGCTTCGCGGCCAGCTTCTGGCTGGCCGTGTTGAGCCGGTGGGCGAGCGTTCCGACCTGGCTGGCGACGGTCGCTGATTTGAGTGGCCGGCCGCTGGGCTGGGTCAGGCTGTAGACGGTCTGCGTGGAGGGGATCTTGGTCAGTGACTCGCTCAGCGAGTTCAACGCGGCGAGGTCCGCAGGGTCGCGCAGGCTGTGGTCAGCCTCGACCAGCAGATAGTCGGGCAGGGTCTCGTTCGCCGGGAAGTGCGCGTTCAGCGCGGCGTACCCCTGGTTGCTCGGGGTCGAGGGCGGCTGTGCCGACCTCTCGTCGAACGACAGATGCATGGTCGGGAAGAAGGCGGCGAGCCCGACCAGCAGGATCAGTCCGACCACTAGCACCGCCGCTGGTCGGCCCGCGGCCAGCCGCCCGGTGCGTACCCAGAGCCCATCGGGTTTGGGCGCGTGCTTCGCCGCGATCCGGGTCCCTGCGAACGCGATCAGGACCGGGGTAAAGGTCAGGCTGACCAGCGCGGTCACCGCGATCGCGATCGCGATCGCCGGGCCGGTTGCCGCGAGGATCGCGAGGTTCGCCAAGCCGAGCAGGGCGCTCCCGATGATGACGGTCGCGCCGGAGGCCGCCAGCACGCGCCCGATCCTTACGCCGGCGACGGCGATCGCCTCGCGTGGCTCGAGTCCGTTACGCAACTCTTCCTGGAACCGGGCGATCAAGAACACGGTGTAGTCGGTTCCCGCGCCGAGCACGATCGCGGCGATGAACGCCGGGGTGAAGGTCGACACCGGGAACCCGGCCTGTCCGGACAGCGCGAGCACGCCGCGGGTGCAGGCCACGGCGATGCCGATCGTCGCGAGCGGCACCAGAATGGTGACCGGCCGGCGGTAGATCAGGATCAGGATCGCGATCAACGCGAGCAGACTGATCACGGTGATCCGCTTCGAGGTTCGGTCGACCGTGTCGTTCAGGTCAGTGATGGTCGCCGGGTCCCCGGTGACATAGACGCGGGTGGTCGGCCCGCGTGGCACCGTCGCAGCGAGTGAGCGGAGCCATTTGACGTCGGCGATCGACGCGGCCGACCCGATATCGCTCGAGAGCCCCAGAGGCAGATAGGTCGCGCGATGGTCCTTGCTGATGAGAACCCGTCGAAGCTGCGGATGGTCAATCCAATCCTGCAGCTCGGGAACCCGCTGAGGCTGCGCGGCGATTCCCCGCACCAGCCCGCGGTAGGTGGTCGTGTCCGACGCGGATAGCCCAGCGGTGTCGACCAGGACTACGAACGCGTCTGAGCGGGTGTCACCCGAACCGAAGGCCTTGTCCATGGCCTCCAACGCCCGCACCGACGGGGCGCTCGCCGGGAAAAACGGCGCGCTGCTGTGCTGCACGACCGTCTCGAGCTGCGGGACCGCGGTATTCAGCAGGATCGCGAGCACCGCCCACACACCGAGCACCAACCACGGCCGGCGCAGCGACCCGCGGACCAGACGATCAACCGGATGGGCAAGCGCGCGCGGGCGTGAGGTGGGTTGACGCACACCGACCTCCCAACCGATAGTTTGTACTCGAAGTCTAAATCATTGGCATATACCGTGGGAACAGGAGCTGCCCGATATGCGACCGGTCCCGACCCAGCTCGCCGCCAAGCTCTACCGAGCCGGCGAGCTGCTCGCCGACCAGGGACTGGACAACACCAAGATCGAAGAGATCGCCGAGGTCACCGGCGTCCCGAAAGCGACCCTGTACTACTACTTCGCCGGCAAGGAAGAAGTCCTCGCCTTCCTGTTCCACGACTTTCTGTCCCTCGTCGCCGGAGATGTCGCGGTCGCGGCCAGCGCTCCAGGAACCGGCGAAGAACGGCTCCGCTCCGTCATCGACGCCCAGCTCCGCCTCATGTTCGAACACCCCGCCGTGTGCCGGGCGCTGATCGGCGACCTCGGTCGGGCCGGACGCTTGCCGGAGATCGCAGCCGCGATTAACGAGGCGTTCTACGCACCGTTGGACCGACTGCTCGCCGAGGGCGCCGCCGATGGATCACTTCGACCCATGGACGATCCGGTCGGCGCCGCAGCCACCATTTTCGGCGCGGTCACCATGGCCGGCCTCGGGATCATGGTGACCTCGACGACCAACGATGTCGACCACATCATCGAACTGGTCCAGCAGATCCTTCTCGGCGGGCTGACTGCGCCACGACGCGCCGCGAAGAAGCGGTGACACCACCACCGCCGCCGGCTCGACAAGGCCGGCCGCGTACCGATCCTGTGTCACGCGCTGACCTGGTCGACCAGGTCCTGGCCTGGATCGACGAGGTCGCCCCCGCCCTGCGCCACCTGCCGGGCGAGGACGAGCTCGGAGCCAGCGCCGCCCTCGTGCTGCAGGTGTGCCTGCCTCCGGCGACCGTCACCCAGACCGAGATCGTGAACCGGCTCGGTGCCAGTCGGGCCGGCACCTCCCAGCTGATCCACCGGCTCGAGACTGCTGGACTCGTGACCCGCCAGCCCGACCCCAACGACCAGCGAGTGTGGCTCGTGCAGGCCACCACCAGAGGAGTCGCGGCCTACGCAGCCGCTCGGGAGACTCGACGATCGGCCGTCCACAACGCGCTGTCTGCAGTGCCAGTCGGTCAACGCGACAACCTCAGCGCCGCACTGCCCGCTCTCGCAGCACTGTGTAGCGCCATGACCCCGCCGGCCACCTAGCACCGACCCGCGCGCAACCGCACCAACCAGGCCCTCACGATCGAACATCGCCGTCGACCACACTGGAGCCACACGTGCCGCTACCGAAACCAGACCTCCCGGCGCTCGCGCCCGAGAACCAACAAGCCCTCGGAGCCTTGTCGTCCGACGCAGGCGGCGGACTGCCGCGATATCTCGGCATCCACACCGTCGAGGTCGCCTCCGGCCGGCTGGCCTGCGAGCTGGAGGTCCGCGAGGAGCTGCTCAACCCGTTCGGCAGCCTGCATGGCGGCGTGATCAGCGCCCTTACCGACCACGTCCTCGGCGCAGTCCTCTACACCGTGATCTCCCACGGCTCGTGGGCAGCCACCACCGAGTTCAAGCTCAACCTGCTCGCCCCGATCCGCGCCGGGACAGTCCGCGCCGAGTCAGAGATCATCGCGGTGACGAAACGCACCGCGGTGGTCCGGGTCGAGATCACCAACGACGGGCGCGGTGCCGGCGTCGCGCAAGGCACCGTCTTGATCATGGCCCCCAAGACCGGCTAACCCTGGACCTCCACCCACGCCACCGGACACCGCCCAGTCGCGCCGCAATCTCCCCGGGTTATCCACTAACCGTCACCGCACCCGCCCCAGCCGCCCCGCTCCAGGGCACGGTGACCCAATGAGCACCGGCTACCGCCTGATCCGAATCGTCAATGACCAGGTGCTGGCGATCGACGACTTCGCCACCTACCGGGCGGCACTGCGGGCTCGCGACGACGACGTGATTACCGTCCTCGCCGAGACCGGGGGCTACTACCTGGTGATCACGCACTGGATCCTGCCCGCCGGGCGGAACCGCAACGAACCCGTCACCACCGTCGTCTGCGCCGTCGGCGTCGACCCCAACCGGCCGACACCACCCGGGCCACACGACCTCCTCGACACCCGGGCCTGGCTGGCCAGCGCCCATCGCGACCGTGTCTGACTCCCACGGCATAGCATCCCCACACATCTTGTATCTGCGCTTCGCGCGGATACGGCGGCCGGTTCGGACGGTTAGTTGGTCCGGCGACCGCGCCGCCAGCGGGTCGTGGGCGCGGGCGGTTCTGGGATGGCCGTCGGGTCGATGCCGTAGAGGTGCTCGCGCCCGGGCCGGGGTGGGCGGAGCTGGTCTTCGAGCTGTTGGGCGTAAGCCTCTGACGCGTCGAGGGCTTCACGCAGCTTGCGGTTGTCGTATTCGAGTAGTCGGACGCGCGCCTCGAGCTTCTCGACCTGATCGGGCTCTGTGGTGCGGCGGCGGTCCTGGTAGGCCCGCTGCCGGTGGGCCTGGGAGCAGTATTTCGGTGGCGGTCCGGAACGGATCTTGGCCTGGAACTGCTTCCCGCAGTAGGCGCAGGTCAGGACTTCGTTCATGCCGCTCAGGGTAGGCCGCGGGTCGGACGCTTTCGGCCGGCTCGAACCGTACCCGCAGCCTGTCAGTAACGGGTTAGCAGGACGCCGCAGCACCCAGTGACGGTCGACTGACGGTCCGTCGGGACGGACGAATTTCACGTTCGATTCCCGTCACGTGACAAGTGACGGGGACGTTCGTGGGTACGCCCTGGTTGCAGCATCCGGGCGTGATCTCGATTGGGCGGGTCGGCGCGGCTGACGCGGCGACCTACTACCTGGACCGGCAGGCCGGCTGCGAGCTGGACTACTACACCGGTGCGGGCGAGCCGCGCGGCCGGTGGCTCGGTGACGGGACGGCAGCGGTCGGCCTGTCCGGTGACTTGACCGACGGCGATGAGGAGTTGCTCAAGTCGCTGCTCGCGGGCTGCGGTCCGGAAGGCGCGCGACTGGTCGCGCCGGTGTTGCGCGCCGATCCGCGCAGCCGGTTGCCCGCTGAGCCGCTGCTCCGGGCGATCGAGTCGGCAGGTCACCCACCCCTCGAACGGGGTTTGGCGAAGCCTGTCGAGGTGGCGGCGCGACGGCTCGCGGCGGGGGAGTCGTCGTTGCTGGATGTCGCGGTCGTCCGCCGGGTCAGCGATGCGCTTGGCGTCGATCCGGTGGCGCTCTACTGCGGGTCGGACGGGACGGACCGGTACGCCGGCGCGGCCGCGCACGCCGGGGAGCAGGTCGACATCCGCCGTGCGGGTTTGGACGTGACGGTGTCGGCGCCGAAGAGCGTGTCGGTGCTCTACGCCCTCGGCGACCCTGCTGTCGCAGCCGCCGCGAGGGCCGCGCACGAAGTCGCGGTCGGCGAGGTGATCGCCTACCTGCAACGGCACGCGGCGACCGCGGCTCGTGGGCATCAGGGCGACGGGCAACGGGCCGACCGGATCGGCACGTCCGGGTTGATCGTGGCGGCGTTCGACCATCGGTCCAGCCGGGCGGGCGACCCGCAGCTGCACACGCACCTCGTCATCCCGAACCTTGTCCAAGGCATCGACGGGCGCTGGTCGGCGATGGACACCGCCGCGATCTACCGGTACTCCCGGACCGCGAGCAGCCTCTACCAGGCGGTGCTGCGCGGGGAGCTGACCCGCACGCTCGGGGTCGGCTGGACCCCGGTGACCAAGGGCATCGCGGAGATCGTCGGGATCCCGCGTCCGGTCATCGACGGGTTCTCCCAACGTCGCCGACAGATCGTCGCCGCGATGACCGGACACGGGACCAGCGGACCGAAAGCGGCCCAGGCTGCGTGCCTGGACACCCGTCCCGCCAAACCCCGGACGAGTCAGGTCGCGCTTCGCGAGCGATGGGCGGACATCGCAAAAACCATCGGCTTCCCGGCGACAAGAGTTCGCAGTCTCGTGGGCCAGGCTCGTCTCACCGGCGCGGTCGATGTCGACCGGCTCGCTGCCGAGCTGTTCGGCCCGGACGGTGTGACCGCCGACCGGACCACGTTCACCCGACAGGAACTGACGCGGGCGATCTGCGACACCGTGCCTGCCGGAACGCCGCTCAAACTCGCCGACGTTGACCGGCTCGTCCTGACACTGATCGGCACGGACGAGGTAATCCCGGTCGCGACCCGCGAGGGCTGCGAACGCCGCTACACCACACGCGAACTGCTCCTGGTCGAACACGCCGCCCTCGCCGCCGCGACCGCCGAACCCGCGCGGCCGGTCGGTGTCGCCTCGTCGATGGTCCGCGACGGGCGACTCGCCTTCGCGGACCTGTCCGACGAGCAGGTCGCGATGGTCACCGAGCTGACCAGCTCCGGCCGCCGGGTCGACGTCGTCGCCGGCCCCGCCGGGTCCGGCAAGACCGCCGCGCTCGCTGAAGCCCACAACATCTGGACCGTCTCCGGACATCCGGTCCTCGGCGCATGCGTCTCGTGGCTCGCCGCCGAACAGCTCGAAGCCGCCACCGGCATCCCGACCGTCAGCCTCACCAAACTGGTCCACGACGCCGACCGGCACGGCCTCCCACCCGGAGCGATCGTCGTGCTCGACGAAGCAAGTCTGGTCAACACCCGCACCTATCACCGCCTCCAACAACATGTGATCGCCGTCGACGGGAAGCTCACCCTCATCGGCGATCCGCACCAGCTCCCCGAGATCGGCGCCGGTGGACTGTTCGCCGCGCTCGCTGAACGGCCTGAGGCGATCCGGCTGTCCGGCAACCAACGCCAACACGAGCCCTGGGAACGCGACGCGCTACGAAGGCTGCGGGACGGCGACCCGGTCACCGCGCTCGACGCCTACAGCGCGCACGGCCGAGTGCACACCGCGCCGACCCGAGCGGATCTGCTCGCCACCGTCGCCCGCGACTACGTCAAGCACACCGACGGCGACGAGGACGTACTGGTCCTCGCCGCGCGCCGTCGCGACGTCGCCGCACTCAACACCGCAATCCGCAGTGAGCTGGTTACGACCGGCCGACTCGGCGCCCGGGAGCTCGTCGTCGCCAGTCCCGACGGGATGACGGCGTTCCGGGCCGGCGACCGGATCCTCGTCACCGTCAACGACCGACGGGCCGGTCTGGTCAACGGTGCCCGCGGCACCGTCGCCGTCGTCCATCCACGGTCAGGCCGACTCGAACTCGCTCTCGACAGCGGAGCCACCGTCAGGCTCGACCGGACGATGCTGACCAACGGCGAACTGACCTACGGGTACGCCGCCACTGTCCACAAGGCGCAAGGCCTCACGGTCGACACGACCCTGGTCTACGGCCTCGGACCGATCACCAAGGAACACGGGTACGTCGCACTGTCCCGCGGCCGAGTCGCGAACCACCTCTACCTCGCCGAAGACCTCGACAGCCCGATCGACTGCGGACCGCCCCGCGCGAGCTCGGACCGCAGAACTCGCACCCTGACCAGCGAGCTGATCGAGCGCCTCCGCGACAGCCGCCGCCAGGAACTCGCCCGCAGGCAACGATCCGACGACCCGTGGCGCACCCTGCAGCGCTACTCGCGAGACCAGGACCGCGGCTTCGGCCGCTCACGGTGAGGAGGTGATCAGCATGACCACGTTGTCCACAGACGCCACTAGACCCCTTGCGGTCGAGCCGTTGCTGACAGTCGATGAAGTCGCCGCAGTACTGCGGATGAGCAAGGACTGGGTCTACCGGCACCGCCGCGAACTCAAGGCCCTCAAGCTCGGCCGCGAGCTGCGGTTCGAAGCCGGCGACCTGCGTGCCTGGATGGCCCGCACCGCGGGGCGACTGTAAGTAGAGGGAGACAACACTGATGGCGGGACGGCGCAGCAGGGGCGAGGGCACCGTCTACCCCAACCCTGCCACCGGCACCTTCACCGCCGAGGTCACGGTCCGAGGCCGACGTTTGCGCAAGAAAGGTCTGCCGTCCCGCGCCGCCGGCACCCGGTGGATCCGTGGGCAGACCGACAGCGACAGCAGGCACGACGGCGTCGCGCTCGCGACGACCGCGCTCACGATGGGCGAGTGGTTCACGGAGTGGGACACGATCCTCGCGCGCCGGGTCCGGCTCGGCCGGTTCAGCGAGACCACCTACGAGTCCTACCGCAAGTACATCCGACTGCACATCGCGCCCGACCTCGGCCACCTGCCGGTCCGAGACGTCGCGCCGCGCGACCTGATCAAGCTCTACGACCGGCTCATGCTCCACGGCAGTCCCGGCGGTCGCGGGCCGCTGTCGCAGCGGACCGTTGCCTACGTGCACAACATCCTGCGGGCGTGCTTCCGTGACGCGATCACGGCCGACCCGCCGCTGCGGCGTACCAACCCGTGCACACAGATCGGCAAGGACGACATCCCGCGCACCCCGCCGAAGTCCGACCAAGGCAGCTACGACATATGGCAGCCCGAACAGATCCTCGCGTTCCTGACCCACTACGCCGACCACCGCCTGGTCGCGCTGTTCTGGCTGTACTTCACCCGCGGCGCCCGACGCGGCGAGCTGCTCGGCCTGCGCTGGGACGGCGTCGACCTTGAACACGGCACCCTCGCGCTCACCCGCAATCGGACCACCACCTACTCCGGCAAGGTCATCGAACGCGACACCACCAAGGGCCAAGGCAAGGGCCGGTTCGTCCCGCTCGACGCCGTCCTCATCGAGGTCATAAAGAAGCACAAAGCGAAGCAGGACGCCGAACGAGCCGCCGGGCGCGAAGCCGGCCAGTGGGTCGAGAGCGACTACGTCTTCGTCAGCGACGGCCGCAACCAGCCCGACAAGCGAGTCGGTACGCCGCTGCACCCTGATCGGCTGTCGCGGACCTTCAAGCGAATGATCACCCAGTACAACAAGAAGCACCCCGACGAGCCGCTGCCGATGCTGCGGCTTCACGACACTCGACACACCACGGCGACCGCGATGATCTTCGCCGGCGTCGACGACCAGATCGTCGCCCAACTGCTGGGCCACAACAGCGTCATGGTCACCAGGACCGTCTACTCCCACGTTTTGAAGGAGCGGTCCGCGCGCGCTGCCGCCTTGATGACGGAACTCGTCGTTGGCAGCCGCGAAGGCAACGGCCGCGACTGAGGCGGCGCCTCGACCGGCCAGTCGAGTGAGACGAAGCGTAAGAATCGCCGTGGCTTGGGAGACTCGACCCATGACTGTCTGGCACGAGGACGACGCGAATCTAGGTCTTCTACACCGCCTGCGCAGCGCGCTCAGCGACGGCGGTCGCCTCCTGATCTTCCTCGGTGCCGGCTTATCGTTCGGCGCAGCGAGGCAGCAAGGTCGCGCCCGTTTCGACTACGACCGGTACGACAGGTGGTGGCCCCAAGACTTTCCGCACCGCGGAATCACGCCAGAGGACGACGGTCTGCCGCTGCCCTCCTGGCCATGGCTCGTGAACCGCATGTACCGGGAGATCGCCATCCAGACCCCTGACGCTGAGCAGGACTCACTGCGAGCCTTCTTTATCGAAGAAGGCCCCCTGGACTGCGCGCAGCTGTTCCGACAGACAGTGGGCGAAGCCAACTACCGCGAATTCCTTGCAATGCAGTTTGATTCGACGCGACAACCATTCATCCAGACGACACCGAGCCACGTCGAGCTCGTCCGCCTGAAGCTTCCACTCATCTTCACGACCAACTTCGACGAGCTCATTGAGGCCGCGTACAGGGACGCCGCGCAGCCCTTGCGCGTCAGCATCACAGAAGATGAATTCCGAGCCCATCGGGCCGAGCGCTCCATGTCCCACCTGGTCAAACTTCATGGGTCAATCGATCAGCCCGACACCATCGTTCTCACACGGTCCGACTACGCAAGGGCAAGGCGCGAGCGCCAGGAGATGCTGTCCCTACTACGGAGTGAGATGAGCGACGCGGCCTTCCTATTCGTAGGTTTCAGCCTGAGCGACCCGAACTTCAACCTGATTCATGACGACGTTCGACAGCTCTACGGTCCAAACATGCCGGCTTCCTACACAGTGCAGGGCCGGCGTAGTCCGGTGAAGGACCGGTACCTGCGCTCGCTCGACGTCAACACCATCTGGCTCGACGGGTGGAACGACCTTCCAATGTTTCTCTCGCTGCTACGACTCGAGACCCAGCACGGGCAGCCCGCCAGTAGTGGCGAACTGCAATGAAGTTCGCAGAGATCGCGGCGCGCGTGAACGGGTTGAGCACGCCCATCTTCGGGGTTTCGTGGACGCCGCCGACAGTCGACGTCGCGGTCGCTCGCAAGTTCATCACCTTCGTCGAAGCTCGCAGAGTTTTGTTCTCGACCTACTCCGACGAAGTGCCAGAGCAATGCGTCACGTCAGTGCTACAAATTCGAGACTTCATCACCGAGTTGCTCGGCGAGGGCGGCATCGCGAAGGAACTCGAACGCGCTCTACGAATTGGTCGCCGGTACTGCCTTCAGTTCCTTGAGCGTGTTGGCGCAAGCGAGCCCCGACATAGCGATGAGGCGAGAGCTCGCCACCTCTACCGAGATGGTCGGTGGGCTATGCACGATTACTGGTTCGGAGAAGCACTCGGCGAATTAAGGGCGGGCGTTGGCATGCAGGTCGCGATCGTCGCAGCAAGTTATGGCCTGGACGTTGACGATGAGCTGGCACGCACGCTGCCCGACGTTGACGTCGACTGACACGAGCGATCATGAAGAGGATGCGCACGCCGCAACCCTCAAGTAGTGATAGACCCCCCGCAAACCCCCCGAGCGCCAGAGCGAGCCGGAATCGCGGGTAAAACCGCAGGTCGGGGGCTTGCAGATGGTGTCGGAGGGGGGACTTGAACCCCCACGCCCGTTAAAGGGCACTAGCACCTCAAGCTAGCGCGTCTGCCATTCCGCCACTCCGACGTGGGCCGACCGCGATGCACGCGTGCAATCGGCTCGGCGAGTCTACAAGAGGCGAAGCGACGGCTCAGGCGTACGCAGTGGCATAGAGGCTCGCGAGGTTCTCGACCATGCTGACGTACCAGTCGGCGTGGTTGTAGTGCCAGATCGCGTTGTACAGCGCGCTGCCGCCGCGGCCCGCGCCGTTGGCGCACAGGTAGTTCGCGGCGGTGTAGATCGCGTCGGCCGGGTCGTCGATGTTCTTCACGCCGTCCCGGTCGCCGTCGATCGCGTATGCCTCGAAGGTCGACGGCTCGAACTGCATCGGGCCCATCGCCCCGGCGTACGACGGGCCGTCGTTGCGGCCATGGCCACTCTCGACCTGCCCGATCGCCGCAAGGATCGTCCAGGACAGGCCCGAGCAGTACGACGCCGCGCTCTGGTACAGCGACAGGTACTCCTGGGACGGCGGCAGGATCTTCAGGCCCGACGTGTTCGCGGCTGCGGCGGTGCCGATCGAGCTGAAGTGCGCCGTCTGCTCGGTCAGCGTCGCGTTCGCCTGCTGGACGGCGGCAAGAGCCTGGTTGGCGCTGGCGAGCAGCTTCCGCTGATGGGCGAGCAGCGCGGCGACATGGCTCGCGGCCCGTTCGATGACCGCCACGGTCACGATCCTGACGTGCTCGTTGTGCTCGGCCCGGCGCGCGGCGTGCTGTGCCACGGCGGCACGCTGCTGCACCGCGTGCACGTCGGCGACCTGTGCCGACACGACGTGGCTGGCCAGCATGGTGCGATCCAGCGAGCTGGTGATGTCACCGGTCTCGAGCAGCTGCGCGTAGGCCTCGAGCGGGCCGCCGGACTCGTAGAGACCGCGGACCCGGTCGAGGAGCTGGGTCTGGGCGTTGGCAGCCTGCACCTCCGCCGCGTTGCTCGCCTGGTCGGCGCTGATCGCGCGGCTGACGCTCTGCGTGACGCTCGTGAACGATCGCGCGTAGCGGTGCTCGGCGCGGTCCACCTGGGCTTGGAGGCGGTCCACCTTCGCCAGCAGCTGTGCGACATCACCGCTCGTCGCGGCATCAGCCGACGAGGTCGCGAAGGGCACTATGCCGCCCGCGACGGCAAGCGCGAGCGCGGCCAGCACGGGAACCCCCGTGCGGGCACGACGCAGCGCTGTGAGAACCCCCACGGAGGGGGATTCGGCGGTTATGCCGCCGGGCTGTAGCCCACTGCGGAGTAACGTTCAGGCGTCGCCCAACCCGATAGTCGTGGGGAAGTACATGCCGCGCCGTACCGCGCTTGCCGCTGTCGCTCTGACCGCCGCGGCAGGCCTGCTCGCCGGCTGCGGCGGGGGAAGCTCGGCCGGCGGCTCGACGAACACCGCAGACAGCTCGTCACAGAGCGGGCAAGCCGAGCTGGTCAACTCGGTGCAGGCACTGACCGCCGCCTCGACCCTCACCGGGACGATGCACCTCGAGGGCAGTGGACACGACGTGCTGGCCTTCCTGAAAGCCCGCGATCCCAGCGTCCATCTGACCGCCACCGAGGCCGCAGTGATCTCGCGCCTCACGGCATCCTTCGAGGTCGCGGCACCCAACGGCGAGAAGCTCTCGCAGCTGACCGGAATCTCCGACGGCGGGTCGGCCAACATCGCGGTGGCGGACGGGTCTAAGAAGCTTGTGACGATCCGCGCCGTCAAGGGGACGCTGTATCTGCAAGCCGACCTGAAGGACGTGCTGAACGACCTCGGTCGGGCCTCGACCTTCCGCACTCTGAGCGCGTCGTCCAGCCAGCTTCCGAGCTTTCTCGCCGCGCTGGTCAAGGGGGAGTGGGTGTCGCTGCCCATCGCCGAGGTGAAGCAGCTCTCACACGGCAGCTCGACCGCATCGGCGGCTCCCGGCGCCTCGCACGCCTTCCTCGCGGCGATCGAGGGCCTCCTCACCAAGGACGTCACCGTCGTGCGCACCGGCTCGGGCATCACCGACCGTCTGGCGCTGACCGCAAACCTCCGCTCGCTGGCTGGCGACGTCGCGTCCACCTTCGCAACCCTGGTCCCTGGCGCAGCCTCACTCGACGTGTCGCACCTGCCGGACAAGGCCGTCACCCTCGACGCCACCATCACGCACGGCTCCCTGAGCACGCTGAGGTTCGATCTCGGCCAGATCGTCACCACCGCGGACGTGACGCTGCCCCTCGACCTGAGCCTGACCCCGACAGGTGGCAAGATCGCGGCGCCTGCGGGAGCGACCGCCGCGGATGCGTCGACGCTGGCAAGCCTGCTCGGCGCATTCGGCGGCGCTGCGTAGCGTCGCCGCACGACCTGGAGAGGAACACGCCATGACCGAGCCGGGAGTAACCGACCGCGCCGGCGACGAGGTCGTCGAGATCTGCCGGGACCTCATCCGGATCGACTCCACCAACCCGACCAGCAACGAGCGCGCCGCCGCCGAGTGGGTGGCCGCCCGGCTGACCGACTGCGGGCTGACTCCCGAGATCTACGAGTCGCAACCCGGACGCGCCAGCGTCGTTGCTCGATGGTCGGGCGAGAGCTCGGACCGCGACGCGCTGCTGATCCACGGCCACCTCGATGTGGTCCCCGCGAACGCCGCGGACTGGCAGGTCGACCCGTTCTCCGGTGAGGTGCGCGACGGCTGCGTGTGGGGCCGCGGCGCGGTCGACATGAAGGACATGGACGCGATGGTCCTGGCCCTCCTCGCCGACTGGACCCGCGAGGGCAAGCGACCGCCGCGCGACGTGGTGCTTGCGTTCGTCGCCGACGAGGAGGCCGGCGGCGTGTACGGCGCGCACCATCTGGTCGACAACCATCCGGATCTGTTCGAAGGGTGCACCGAGGCGGTCAGTGAGGTTGGCGGGTTCTCGTTCACGGTCGGCGGCCGCCGCCTGTACGCCGTCGAGACCGCAGAGAAGGGAATCGCCTGGCTGCGGCTGGTCGCGAAGGGCAAAGCCGGGCACGGCTCGATGCTCAACGACGACAACGCGGTCACGGCGCTCGCAGAGGCAGTCGCGCGGGTCGGCCGGCACACCTTCCCGATCGAGCTGAACCCGACGGTCGAGACGTTCCTGCGTGAAGTGTGCGACGCGCTCGGCCTGGCGTTCGACCCGAACGACGTCGAGGGAGTACTCGGCAAGCTCGGCCCGCTCGCGCGGATGGTCGGTGCGACGGTTCGCCACACCGCGAACCCGACGATGCTCGAGGCCGGCTACAAGCAGAACGTGATCCCTGGTGACGCCTACGCCTACCTCGACTGCCGCTTCCTGCCGGGAGGTGAGGAGGAGTTCCGGCGACAGCTCGCCGAGGTGGTCGGGCCGGACGTCGCGATCGAGGTGGTCCAGACCCAGATCGCCTATGAGACCACCTTCGACGGTGACCTCGTCGCAGCGATGACGGCGGCGATCGTCGACGAGGACCCCGATGCGCGGGTGATCCCGTACGCGCTCTCCGGCGGGACCGACGCCAAGTCGTTCTCCGAGCTCGGGATGCGTTGCTTCGGATTCTCGCCGCTGCGCCTTCCGCCTGACCTGGACTTCATCGGCATGTTCCACGGCGTCGACGAGCGGGTGCCGGTGGACGGACTGCAGTTCGGCACCCGGGTGCTGAGCCGCTTCCTCGCGAACGCCTAGCGCGTCAGCCGCTGCTCCTGCAGCAGGCCCGCCAGCCTGGTACGCCGCGGGCGCGCCCCGACCTCGCGTACGCCGCGGGCCAGCGCCGGACCCGCCGCGTGGACGATCGACAGGTGGCGTTGCGCCCGGGTGAAGGCCGTGTAGACCAGCGGTCGGGACAACATCCCGCTGGCCTCTGGCGGGAGTACGACGACGACCGCCGGCCACTCCGACCCTTGCGCGCGGTGCACCGTGATCGCCCAGCCATGGACGATGTCGTGCAACGCCTTGCCCGGCACCGAGACTGGGCCGGCACCGAAGTCGACGACGAGCTGGCCCTGGCCGTCGTCGGTGACCACGCCGACTTCGCCGTTGGCGAACCCGTCGTCGAGGTGGTTCGCAGTCGCGACGACCCGGTCGCCCACACCGAACCCGCGAACCGACCCGGTTCCGGGGTTGAGCGCGGCCTTGAGCACGGCGTTGAGCGCCTGTGTCCCGGCGGCGCCCCGGTGCACCGGAGTGATGACCTGTATCTCCGACGGGTCGATGCCCAGGGCGCGGGGGATCGAGTCGGTGACGAGCTGCGCGACCCGCTTGGCAGCGTCGGCAGGCCCGTCGGCTGCGATCACCACCACCTCTCGGGTCGGGTCCTCGACCACCGGCAGCTCGCCGTGGTGCACCGCGGTCGCCAGCCGGGCGATCGAGCCGCCCTCCGCTTGCCGGTAGAGCGTGGTGAGCTCGGTGGCCGGTACGGCGGCGGAGTCGAGCACATCGCCGAGCACGCGGCCGGCGCCGATGGAAGGCAGCTGGGCGGGATCGCCGACGAGCATCAGATGGGTGTGATCGGCGCACGCCTCGATCAGCGCCGCGGCAAGCTCGACGTCGAGCATCGACGTCTCGTCCACGACGACCACGTCGGCATCGATCGGCCAGCCCTCGCCGCGTGCGAACTCTCCAGAGCGACCTTGCGCGCCGAGCAGCCGGTGAAGCGTCGACGCCTCGCGGTTGGTGAGGGTCGCGAGCCGCTTAGCGGCACGGCCCGTCGGCGCGGCAAGCGCCACCCGCTTGCCCAGTCGCTCGGCAAGCTCGACGACCGCAGCGACGGTCCGGCTCTTGCCGGTCCCGGGCCCGCCGTGCAGGACCGACACCCCGTGCGCAGCAAGCGCAGCGACGGCGCGGCGCTGGGTCTCGTCGAGCTCGTCCTCGCTGCGGATGGCGTCCTCGGGCTCGCAGAGGGCCGACGCGGATGCGACCAGCCGGGCGATGCCTTCGGCGATCGCGTCCTCGGCGATCGCGTAGCGCTCCAACCCATAGACGACGGCTCCGTCGGCTTCCTCGAAGCGCAGGACCCTCCCGTCCGCCACGGCCGCGTAGAGGGCAGCCTCCGGGTCCGGCGCGTCCAGGCCGGACAGCGCCGCGCTGAGGGTCGCCGCGGGCAAGACGGTGTGGCCGTCCCGCGCGGCACGGGTCAGCGCGTAGACGACCTGGGCGCAGCCGCGCCGTGGGTCGGTCTTCTCGGGCCGATCGTCAAGCGTGGCAAGAGCGAACCGGTCGGCAGTGCGCACGTCGACGCCTGCGACTTCGAGCAGGCGCCACGGGTCCTCACGCAGCAGGTGCGGGGCCTCGGCACCGAACAGCTCCACCGCGCCGAACGCCGGACGTACCGGCAGGCTCGCCGCAAACAGCAGCTCGGCGACGGCCAACCGGGGAACGGCGCCGTAGAAGGCTTTTGCGAGCTGCTCGGCGCGCAGCTTCGAGACCCCGTCGATCGCAGCGAGGGCGCCGGGCGTCACGTCGTCGGGTGAGTTGATGTGCGCGGCCGGGAGCGAAGCAGCAAGCGCGCCGAGCCCAGGCCACAGCCCGGCCTCGCAGAATGCCTCGAACGCAGAGTCCACGCGGTCAGCGGTCGCGCGGCGACGGCGCCTCGGGATAGCCGATCTCCGGAGCAGAGATCTCGTCGAGTGCGCTGCGGATCTCGTCCGGCAATGTCGTCGAGTCGGCGCTCAGCGAGGCACGCAGCTGGGCCGTGGTGCGCGCGCCGATCACCGGGGCGGTGACCCCGACCTGGTCGCGGACCCATGCGAGGGCGACGGCCAGCGGTGACACCCCGAGCCCGTCTGCCGCGGTCAGGACCGCGCCGACGATGCGCGACGCTCGCTCGTCGAGATAGGGCCGGATGAAGTTGCCGTAGTCACGCGAAGCGCCGCGCGAGTCCGCGGGCGTGCCGGCCTGGTACTTCCCGGTGAGCACGCCGCGGCCGAGCGGGGACCAGGCAAGGATGCCCATGCCAAGGCTCAGCGTCGCCGGTACGACCTCGCGCTCGACGCCGCGTTGCAGCAACGAGTACTCCACCTGGGTCGAGCAGATCGGTGCCCGTCCCGGCCACGCCTTCTGCCAGGTCGCGGCCTTGGCGGTCTGCCATCCGGAGTAGTTGCTGATCCCGACGTAGCGCGTGCGTCCGGTCTCGACGGCAGTGTCGAGCGCGGCGAGGGTCTCCTCGAGTGGGGTTCGCGGATCCCACTGGTGCAGCTGCCACAGGTCTACGTGATCGGTGTCGAGACGTTGCAGTGACTGATCGAGCGCGTCGAGCAGGTGGCGGCGCGACGCGTCACGGTCGCGCTCCTCGCCGCGGCGCAGGCCCGCCTTGGTCGCCAGCACCACGTCGTCGCGCTTGACGACCGTGCCCAGCAGCTTCCCGAGGATCCGCTCGCTCTCGCCGTTGACGTAGACGTTCGCGGTGTCGACCAGGTTGCCCCCCGCGTCGAGAAAGGCACGAAGCTGGTTCGCGGCGTCCTCGGTGTCGGTGTCACGCCCCCAACCCATGGTGCCGAGGGCGAGCTGCGACACGTAGAGACCCGTCGTACCGAGCCTGCGCTGCCTCACATCCACCTCCCCGCCAACCGCGCACCAGCGGAGCCGCCCGCGCCGGCACCCACGTCCGCCACGCTATCCGCGGCTACGCAGGCTGCCGGCACGACGCACCGAACGGCCTGATCCGACCTGCCCACTACGCTGCGCCAATGCGACTCGCACTGAATCTCGGCTACTGGGGCCTGACCAGCGACGGCGACAACGTCGCCATCATCCTCGAGGCGGAGCGCCTGGGATACACCAGCGTCTGGACCGCTGAGGCGTACGGCAACGACGCGGCCACCGTCCTTGCGTGGCTGGCCGCGAAGACGACGAAGATCGAGCTCGGCAGCGGCATCTTCCAGATCCCCGGTCGCTCGCCCGCGATGGCGGCGATGACGGCCGCGACGATCGACACCTTGTCCGGCGGCCGCTTCCGGCTCGGGCTCGGAGTCTCGGGACCGCAGGTGTCAGAGGGTTGGCACGGCGTCCGGTTCGACAAGCCGGTCGCGCGTACCCGCGAGTACATCGACATCGTGCGGCTGGCACTCGCGCGCGAGCGTGTCCAGTACGACGGCGAGCACTACGTCCTGCCGCTGCCCGACGGACCCGGCAAGGCGCTCAAGATGATCATCCACCCGATCCGGGAGCACGTACCGATCTACCTCGCGGCGATCGGACCGAAGAACCTCGAGCTGGCCGGGGAGAAATGCGACGGCTGGCTCGCGATCTTCTACGACCCCGAGTTCGCGCCCGAGCTGCTCAAGTCCGTGCAGGCCGGCAAGGACAAGGCCGGACGAGCCGACGCCCCGTTCGACGTCATGCCGACTACTCCGGTGATCATCGGAGACTCGGTCGAAGCCTGCGCGGACCCGATCCGCGGCTACGCGGCGCTCTACATCGGCGGCATGGGGTCACGCGAGCAGAACTTCTACAACCGGCTTGCCTGCCGCATGGGCTTCGAGAAGGAAGCCGGCGAGATCCAGGACCTCTACCTCGACAAGAAGTACGACGAGGCAGCGGCGGCGGTCCCGCTGGAGTTCATCGACCGCACCTCACTGATCGGTCCGGTCGACCGGATCGCGGAGCGGATGCAGGCGCTGGCCGCATCCGGGGTCACCACCGTCAACGTGAGCAGCTACGGCGGGTCTCTCGACGAACGGCTCGCGACCCTGCGATCCCTCGCCGAGGCACTCGACAAGTCCGGCGTCGGTGACTAGCCGGCCGGTTCGGTGACCACCGTTCTGCTCGTGCGGCACGGGCTGACCGACGCCAACACCGGCGGAACGCTCGCCGGTTGGACGCCCGGCGTGCACCTCGCCGACAAGGGGCGCGACCAGGTGGCCGCGCTGTCGGCGCGGCTGGCCAAGATCCCGTTGACCGCGATCGTCAGCAGCCCGCTGGAGCGGTGTCAGGAGACGGCCCAGGCGCTGCTCGGCGATCGCGAGGGGCTGACGATAGAGACCGACGACCGGCTCGGGGAGTGCCGCTACGGCGACTGGCAGGGCCAGCCGCTCAAGACCCTCGCCAAGGACCCGCTGTGGAAGGTGGTCCAGGCGCACCCCAGCGCCGTGACCTTCCCCGGTGGCGAGGCGTTGCGCGACACCCAGGCCCGTGCCGTCGACGCCGTACGCCACCACAACGCGCGGCTGGGACCGGACGCCACGTGGGTCGCCGTCAGCCACGGCGACGTGATCAAGGCGATCCTCGCCGACGCGCTTGGCCTGCACCTGGACGCCTTCCAGCGGATCGTGGTGGATCCGGCGTCGGTCTCGATCGTCACCTACACCGACCTGCGGCCCTTCGTGGTCCGGACAAACGACATCGGCGGTGACCTCGCGGGGCTGATCCCGCGCCCTCGCAAGCGCCGCAAACGATCCTCCGACGCTGCGGTCGGCGGGGGCGCCGGCGGCGCCGGCTAGTACGCCGGAGGGCGCCGGACCACCCGCCATCTATGGTGGGCGCAACCGGCGGAGCCGGGCCGCATTCGGGTGAAGGGCAAGGTAGAGGACGTGCCTGGTCGGGAGTTCGCGTTCGACCCGCCGGAGCGGTTCGTCGCGGGCACCGTGGGCCAGCCGGGCCAGCGAACCTTCTACCTGCAGGCCAGTGGTCACGGGCGGACGGTGTCTGTCGTCCTGGAGAAGATGCAGGTCGCCGCGCTCGCCGAGCGGCTCGACGACCTGCTCGACGAGGTGCGCCGCCGACAGGGCGACGAGTCGCTGGTGCCTGCGGTCGCGCCGTCGCAGCTCGAGGATGTCGCCCCGCTCGACTCGCCGATCGAGGACGAGTTCCGGGTCGGGACGCTTGCCCTGGCCTGGGACGAAGACGACGGGCTGGTCGTGATCGAGGCGCAGTCGGTGGTCGCCGACACCGAGCAGGGCGCGCCGTCCGATGTCGACACCGACGCCGACATGCTGCGAGTTCGGATCGCGCCCGCGGTCGCCCGGGCGTTCGCCAAGCGGGCGCTGCGCGTGGTTGCCGCGGGCCGGCCGCCGTGCCCGCTGTGCGGCAACCCGCTGGATCCCGAAGGCCACATCTGTCCGCGGCAGAACGGCCATCTGCACGCCGGGTGACCGGCACAGTGCCGGCACCGTGACACTGAGAGCATGACGGCACCCGCGCGCGAGCTGGGCACGGACGACGTGCTGCGCCTGCTGCGTGAGGGCGAGCTCTCCGTGCAAGGCCAGATGATCGATGCCTCGAACGCGACGCTCTACTGCGAGATCGCGCTCGCCGGCGTGGTGACCGCCTGCGTCTACAAGCCGGTCGCGGGGGAGCGGCCGCTCTGGGACTTTCCCGACGGGACGCTCGCCGCCCGGGAGGTCGCGGCGTACGCCGTCTCGGCGGCAAGCGGCTGGGACATCGTCCCGCCCACGGTCATGCGCGACGGGCCCTACGGGCCGGGAATGTGCCAGCTGTGGATCAACGCCGACGAGTCGGTCAGCCTCGAGCAGCTGGTGCGAAGCCCGATCGAGCCGCTCCGGCGGATGGCGGTCTTCGACGCGGTGATCAACAACGCAGATCGCAAGGGCGGTCACCTGCTGCCGATGCCGGACGGGCACGTCTACGGCATCGACCACGGCGTGTGCTTCTCCGTCGACGACAAGCTGCGCACGGTGTTGTGGGGCTGGCGTGGCCAGCCGCTCACCGACGAGGCGCTCGACGTCCTCAGCGGCTTGAAGGTCGACCTCGCGGGCGGGCTGGGTGGCACGCTGGAGGAGCTGCTGACGAGGCGGGAGGTCGAGGCGACGCGGCGCCGGGTGAACCGGCTGCTCGAGACCGGCCGCCACCCGCAGCCCAGCGGGGACTGGCCGCCGATGCCCTGGCCGCCGTTCTAGCCACCGCATGCTCCACCCGTAGGCTCCGATCGTGCGTTCCTGGGACTCACCCTCGGTGCCGTCGCTCGCCGACCACGGCGTCGTACCGCTCGACGCCGCGGTGCAGGTCCGCGACACCGCCCGGGGCGGGCTCGTCGCCCTCGACCTGTCGAAGGACGAGCTGACGCTGTACGTCTGCGGCATCACGCCGTACGACGCGACACACCTCGGCCACGCCGCGACCTACCTGCTCTTCGACGAGCTCCAGCGGGTGTGCCGCGATGCCGGTACGCCGGTCCGCTACGTCCAGAACGTGACCGATGTCGATGACCCGCTGCTGGAACGGGCAGCGGCGACGGGCGAGGACTGGCGAGCGCTCGCCGAGCGCGAGATCGCGCTGTTCCGCGAGGACATGACCGCGCTGCGGATGCTCGCGCCCGCCGACTACGTCGGCGCAGTCGAGTCGATCCCCACGGTGGTCGACGCGATCGTCCGCCTGCGCGACAGCGGTGCGGCCTACGAGCTCGACGGAGACACCTACTTCGCGGTGTCCGCGGCACCCGGCTTCGGTGAGGTCAGCCACTTCGGCCGCGAAGAGATGCTGCGGCTGTCCGCCGAGCGAGGCGGTGACCCGCAGCGGGCGGGCAAGAAGGACCCGCTCGACTGCCTGCTGTGGCAGCACGAACGGCCGGGCGATCCTTCGTGGGAGTCCGCGCTCGGCCGAGGCCGACCCGGCTGGCACATCGAGTGCGCCGCGATCGCGATGCGCTACCTCGGTGCGACCATCGACATCCAGGGCGGCGGCGAGGACCTGGTCTTCCCGCACCACGAGCTCAGTGCCGCGGAAGCCGCCACGATCAACGGCGCACCCGGCTTCGCCGGGGTCTACGTCCACCAGGCGCTGCTGTCCTACAAGGGCGTAAAGATGTCCAAGTCACTCGGCAACCTGGTCTTCGTGTCGAAGCTGCGCGCCGGCGGCGTCGACCCGATGGCGATCCGGCTGGCCCTGCTGGCCCACCACCACACCGAGGCGTGGGAGTTCCACGACGAAGAGCTCGCCACCGCAACGACCCGCCTCACGAGCTGGCGCAGCGCGCTCACCCGGCCGAAAGCGTCTCCAGCCGAGCCCATGATCGCCGACCTCCGCCAAGCCCTGCGCACCGGCCTGGACACCCCACGTGCGCTCGAGATCGTCGACACCTGGAGCCTGAGCGAAGGGAGCGACGCCGGCGCGCCGAGCAAGGCCCGAGCAGCTGTCGACGCCCTTTTGGGGATCAGCTAGTCCGCTGAGTCGTGCCGTCGCAGGTATCGCTCGAAGGCCCGAGCGATCGCCTCGCCGGAGGCCTCCGGGAGCGATGACTGGTCGTCGCGGAGCTCCAGCGAGGCGATGTAGTCGGCGATCTCGCCGTCGTCCTGTGCCAGGGCATCGACGTCGTTCTCCCAGGTCTGCGACGCCTCAGGAAGCTCGCCGAGCGGGATCGTGATGTCGAGTGCGTCCTCGACCCGGTGCAGCAGCGTGAGGGTGGCCTTCGGGCACGGCGGCTGCGCGAAGTAGTGCGGCACGCTCGCCCAGTACGTCACGACGCTGCGGCCGGTGTCGGCGAGCGCCTGGTGGAACACGCTGACCACGCCGGTAGGCCCTTCGTACCGCGACTTTGTGAGCCCCAGTGCAGTGGCGAGCTCCTCGTCCGACGCTGACCCGTTGACGTCGATCGGGCGGGTGTGAGGGACGTCGGCGAGCAGTGCCGCGAGGCAGACGACCTGGTCGACGTCGAGCTCGTCGGCGAAGGCGACCAGCTCGTCGCAGAACGCACGCCAGCGCATGTTCGGCTCGAGCCCGCGCAGCAGGACGACCTCACGGTCGCCGACCGTCGCGAGGGCGAGCCGGGTGGTCGGCCAGTCGATCCGCCGGGTGACCCCGTCGACGAGGCGAACCGTGGGCCGGTTGACCTGGTAGTCGTAGTAGTCCTCGGGGTCGATCGCAGCGAACGGCTTCGCCTGCCACTCCCGCTCGAGGTGCTCGATCGCATTCGTCGCCGCGTCTGCGGCGTCGTTCCATCCCTCGAACGCGGCGATCATCGCGCGGCGAGGACCAGCGCCGCGGGAGTCGCTCATCTGGCCAGGGTATGCCCGGCCGAGGACGGTCGCGGGTGCGTTTCTAGGACCTTCCGCCGCCGGTCGTGTGGACGATGAGGACGTCGCAGGCCGCCCGGTGGCTGATGTTGGCGGGCACCGAGCCGAGCAGTCGCCCGGCCAGGCTGTTCAGCCCGCGGTTGCCGATGATGCAGAGGTCGACCTGGTGCGCCTCGATCAGCTCGACGAGCACGTCGACCGGGTCGCCGGCTTCCGCAATCGTCTTGATGCTCTTGGCGCCGGCCTTGGTGGCGATGCCCTTGGCGTCGGCAAGTGCGTCCTCCGCCGGGTTGGCGCCCATGACCTTGTACGCCGCGTCGCCGAGCTCCTGGGTGGCCCGGCTGCGATCGCGCTCGGAGATCGGCTGGTAGGCCGAGGCGATGATCAGCGTCGCACCGGTGTCGGATGCAACCGCCGCCGCACGCTCCACCGCGCGGAACGACGACGCGGATCCGTCGGTTCCGACGAGGATGTTGTTGTAGCTGGCCACGTACTCACCCCTGGCTGCGGTCGCTGCTGGCGGACAGTGCACGCACCGTATCGCCAGGCGCCCGCAACAGTCACGGAGCCTAGGATCGCAGGCGATGCCAGCCGTCCTGTTCGACATGGACGGCTTGCTGGTCGACAGCGAACCGCTCTGGACCCTCGCGGAGATCGAGCTCGCCGATCATCTCGGCGGGACGTGGAGCGACGAGCTGAAGGCTGCGATCATCGGCACCCGCCTGGACACCGCGATCGCCACGATCCTCGATTGGTACGACGTGCCGCGCGGGTCGACCGAGGTCGCCTCCGCGATGGCCTTCCTGCTTGGCCGCATGGTCGAGCTCTATCGCAGCGACCTGCCGCTGATGCCGGGGGCGCTAGAGCTGCTGGACGGCTTACGCGCGGCGGGGGTCCCCACCGGGCTGGTCTCGTCGTCGTACCGCGTGCTGGTCGACGCGGTGCTCGACGTCATCGGTCACGATCGGTTCGATGTCAGCGTTGCTGGCGACGAGGTCGGGCAGGGCAAGCCACACCCGGAGCCCTACCTCACGGCCTGCCGGCGCCTCGGTGTCGCCCCTCAGGAGGCTGTGGTGCTCGAAGACGCGATCAGCGGGGTGACCTCTGCCGAGTCGGCCGGCTGCAAGGTAGTTGCGGTCCCGTGGCTGGTGCCGATCGAGCCGGCTCCCGGAAGGGTGCTGGTCTCGAGCCTGACCGAGCTCACCGTCGACTCACTGTTGCTGCTCGTCGGCAGATCAGGCAGTGCCGGCGGCGTACCTCCGAACTCGGGGCAGAGCGACTGAAACGAGCACCAGCTGCACAGCTTGCTCGGCTTGTGGCGCCAGTCGCCGGTGCTCCGCGCCTTCTGGATCGCCGCAGCGATCGCCTCGACCTGGCGCTCGAGCGACTCGAGGTCGGCAGCGTCCGGTGCGTAGTCGAGGATCTCGCGATCGCGTAGGTAGTACAGGCGGAGCAGGCGCGGAAGGACGCCGGTGGTGCGCCACAGGACGAGTGCGTAGAAGCGGAGCTGGAACAGCGCCTTGCCTTCGAAGGCCTCGCTCGGCGCTTTGCCGCTCTTGTAGTCGACCACTCGGATGTCTCCGGCAGGCGAGCGGTCCACCCGGTCGATGAAGCCCTTGAGGTGAACGCCCGTCGGCGTGGTCATCTCGACGAGGACCTCACGCTCCGCCGGCTCGATCCGGCGGGGGTCTTCGAGTGTGAAGTAGCTGTCGAGGAGGGTTCGCGTCGACGCGATCAGCTCGGTCAGCCCACCGGGCTCGTTCTCGACCATGGCGGCGAGCTCCGGATCCTCCTCGAGAACCGCCAGCCAGCCCGGCTCCACGTCGCTGCGCGCAGCCTCACTGGTGCGCTCCGCCGCAGGGCGGTCGAACAGCCGCTCCAGAACGCCGTGGATAACCGTGCCGCGCGCGGCGTCGAGGCTGGGCGGCTCGGGCAGGCGGTCGATCACCCGGAACCGGTAGAGCAAGGCGCAGTTCTTGAAGTCAAGGGCGCGCGAGGGCGACAGCGACCACGTCGGCTCGGCGGGCGGCGAGGACGGGGCCGACGTCAGATCGATGACCGCCGTGGCGGCGATCGGCTCGCGCATCTCTGACATGAGCTGACCGTAGACGCTGGCGCCGACAATCTCGCGAGACGCGCGGGCTCGGCTGCAGCCAACGCTGAAGATCCCTCAGCCGCACCCGCCTACGATTGGCTAGTGAGCGAGGAGTCGTCGCCGCAGCCGATCCGGCCTGTGGGTGGCATCCCGGCGGGGCGCATCTTCGGCGTGCCGCTCGTGATCTCGCCGGCCTGGATTCTGCTCGTGGTGGTCGGCACCATGCTCGGGCCGAGTGAGATCCGTGCCAACGTCAACGTCAGCGACGCCGGCAGCTACCTCGTCGCGCTCGCGCTCATCCTTCTGGTCTATGCCGCGGTGCTCGCCCATGAAGCGAGCCACGTCCTGGTTGCGAAGGCGCTGGGCCTGCGGGTCGGCCGCGTCGTCCTGCAGCTGCTCGGCGCGGTCTCCGAGGTGCTCGACGAGCCGCAGACCCCGGGCCGCGAGTATCTGGTCGCGGCGGTTGGCCCGCTGACCTCGGTGCTGCTTGCCGGCATCTTCGCCGCGGTTGGTGCGGGCTTCCCCGAGCACTCCGTCGGATGGCTGCTGGCCAACTCGACGGCCACCATCAACGGTGTCGTCGCCGCCTTCAACCTGCTGCCCGGCATGCCGCTCGACGGCGGGCGTCTGCTGCGCGCGGCGCTCTGGCACGTCACGGGCGACCGGATGCGCGCCCTGCTGATCGCCGGCTGGGTCGGCCGCGGTGTCGCCGCGGTGACTGCCGCCGCCGCGATCTTCGCCCCGAGCTACGACTCCGGCGATGCGGCGCTGACCGCGGTCTACCTCCTGCTCATCTCGTACTTCGTCTGGTGGAACGCATCGATGTCGATCGCGCAGGCGCGGGTCGGGGCTGTCATCCCGCGCCTGGAGCTGTCCCGGCTGGTTCGCCCGGCTCTCACGGTCGAGGCGCAGCTGCCGCTGGCGGAGGCGGTACGCCGGGCCCGGGAGATCGGGGCACGCGCGCTGGTCGTCGTCGATGGCCGGGAGCGTTGGTCCGGGATCGTGTCCGAGGCCGCCGTGCAGGCCACGCCCGCCGAACGTCAGCCGTGGATGTCGGTAAGCGACCTCGCCCGCCCGGTCGAAGCAGGCCTCGTGCTGTCTCCCTCGCTCAGCGGCGAAGACCTCATGACCGCCGTACAGCGCGTCCCCGCGACCGAGTACCTCGTCGCGGGTGCGGACGGGGCCCTGCAGGGAGTGCTGGCACGGGTGGACCTGATCGCGCTGCTGCGGGCATCGGGCGTTCGCTAGCCGCTGCCCGCCTCCGGTAGACATCCTCGGGTGAAGCACAGCCCGCAGCGCCGCGGCCTCGGACCCCTCGCCGAGGGCGACCTGGTCCAGCTGACCGACCCCAAAGGCCGCATGCACACGATCCAGCTCGCCTCGGGCAAGGAGTTCCACACCCATCGCGGAGTGATCCCGCACGACGAGCTGATCGGCAAGCCGGAGGGGATCGTCGTCACCTCAGCCGGCGGCACCGACTACCTGGCACTGCGGCCGTTGCTCAGCGACTACGTCCTGTCAATGCCGCGCGGCGCCACCATCGTCTACCCGAAGGACGCGGCGCAGATCGTTGCGATGGCCGACATCTGCCCGGGCGCCAACGTCATCGAAGCCGGCGCCGGCTCCGGGGCGCTGACGTGCAGCCTGCTGCGAGCCGTCGGGGCGACCGGGTCGGTCACGTCGTACGAACGCCGCGAGGAGTTCGCGGACGTGGCGCGCGCCAATGTGGAGCGGTTCTTCGGCGAGCTCCCGCCGACATGGACGCTCGAGATCGGTGACGTCGTCGAGGCCGCTGGTGACGGAGTCGCCGACCGGGTGGTGCTCGACATGTTGGCGCCCTGGGAGGTCGTCGAACCCGCCGCCCGGTTGCTCGTGCCGGGCGGGGTGCTGTGCGCGTACGTCGCGACGACCACCCAGCTCTCGGCCACCGTCGAGGCGCTGCGATCGCACGGCGGGTTCTCCGAGCCGGCGCCGTGGGAGTCGATGGTGCGCGGGTGGCACGTCGACGGCCTGGCGGTCCGCCCGGAGCACCGGATGATCGGTCACACCGGGTTCCTCGTGACAGCGCGGCGGCTGGCCCCGGGCGTAACGGCGCCGGTCCGCCGCCGGCGGCCGTCGAAGGGCGCCCACGGCTAGCGGTGGCGCAGCGGGTCGGCATCGGCCGTTTGAGCGACTCGCGGCGGGTGACTATTTGCCTGATCCGTCGTTTCCCTCAGTTATAGGCTCGGCCCAGGCCGAGAACGGACCCGAACAAGGAGGTGCCCGTGCCCGCACGCGAGGACGCCGAGGCACGTGCCGCGAGGTCTGAAGAACGCGCTCAGGAGCTTGCCGACCAGGTCTCCTACCTGGAGGCGGAGATCGCCAGTCTGCGCCGCCGGATGTCGGTCGCGCCGCGAGGCGGGCTCGGCATCGACGAACGGCTGGCGCAGGTGCAGGCGGAGCTCTCCGGAGCGCTGAGCCGTAACGAGCTGCTCGTGAACACCCTGAAGGAGGCGCGCGAGCAGATCGTCGCGCTGAAGGAAGAGGTCGACCGCCTCGCCCAGCCGCCTTCGGGTTACGGCTACTTCCTGGGTCTGCACTCCGACGGCACCGTCGACATCTTTACCGGCGGCCGCAAGCTGCGAGTCGCAGTCTCGCCCTCGCTGGACGCCGAGCAGCTCAAGCGCGGCCAGGAGGTCATGCTCAACGAGGCGCTCAACGTGGTCGAGGCGCTCTCGTACGAGCGCCAGGGCGACATCGTCATGCTGAAGGAAGTGCTCGAGGGCGGCGACCGGGCACTGGTGATCGGCCATACCGACGAGGAGCGGGTCGTGATGCTGGCCGACTCGCTGCTCGACGTGGCGTTGCGGCCCGGCGACTCGCTGATGATCGAGGGCCGGTCGGGCTATGCCTACGAGCGGATCCCGAAGTCCGAGGTCGAGGAGCTGGTCCTCGAAGAGGTGCCCGACATCGACTACGAGGACATCGGTGGCCTGGGCGACCAGATCGAGATGATCCGCGACGCGGTCGAGCTGCCGTTCCTGCACAAGGAGTTGTTCGTCGAGCATCAGCTGCGCCCGCCGAAGGGAATCCTGCTCTACGGGCCTCCGGGGTGCGGCAAGACGCTGATCGCCAAGGCAGTCGCCAACTCGTTGGCGAAGAAGGTTGCCGCGGCTGGCAAGGGCGAGGGTCGGTCGTACTTCCTGAACATCAAGGGCCCGGAGCTGCTCAACAAGTACGTCGGTGAGACCGAGCGGCACATCCGGCTGGTGTTCCAGCGAGCCCGCGAGAAGGCCAGCGAGGGCACACCGGTGATCGTGTTCTTCGACGAGATGGACTCGATCTTCCGTACTAGGGGCTCCGGGGTCTCTTCGGACGTCGAGAACACGATCGTCCCGCAGCTGCTGAGCGAGATCGACGGCGTGGAGGGCCTCGAGAACGTCATCGTCATCGGGGCCTCGAACCGCGAGGACATGATCGACCCGGCCATCCTTCGGCCGGGGCGGCTCGACGTGAAGATCAAGATCGAGCGGCCCGACGCCGAAGCGGCGCGCGACATCTTCTCCAAGTACCTCGTCAGCGACCTCCCGCTGCACCCGGACGACCTGTCGGAGAACGGCAACTCCCGCGAGGCGACGCTCGAGGCGATGATCCAGCGGACCGTCGAGCGGATGTACGCCGAGAGCGAGGAGAACCGGTTCCTCGAGGTCACCTACGCCAACGGTGACAAAGAGGTGCTCTACTTCCGGGACTTCAACTCCGGCGCGATGATCGAGAACATCGTCGCGCGGGCGAAGAAGATGGCCATCAAGGACTTCCTGGAGTTCGGGCAGAAGGGCCTGCGGATCAACCATCTGCTGTCGGCCTGCGTGGACGAGTTCAAGGAGAACGAGGACCTTCCGAACACGACCAACCCCGACGACTGGGCGCGGATCTCCGGCAAGAAGGGCGAGCGGATCGTCTACATCCGCACGCTGGTCACCGGAAAGCAGGGCGACGAGTCCGGCCGCAGCATCGACACCGTCGCGAACACCGGCCAGTACCTGTAAAGAACCGGGCGGCGTCACGTCCGGCGACTAGCCTTTGGCTATGGCCGTGCGGCGTGTCATGGGCACCGAGACCGAGTACGGCATTGCGGTGCCGGGACACGGCCCGGCAAACCACATGCTCGCGTCGAGCCAGATCGTCAACGCCTACCTGAGCTTGACCAACCACGGGTCACGCGAGCGCAGCCCTCGCTGGGACTTCGAGGAGGAGTCGCCGCTGCGCGACGCACGCGGCTTCGATGCCGGCGGGGCGGCGTCGCGTGAGCCCGACGTGCTCGGTGACGACGAGGTGGGTCTGGCCAACGCGATCCTGACCAGCGGCGCCCGGCTCTACGTCGACCACGCGCACCCGGAGTACTCCTCGCCCGAGGTGACCAACCCGCGCGACGCGGTGGTGTGGGACAAGGCGGGGGAGAAGGTGATGGCGCGCGCGGCCGAGCACGCGGTCCGCATCCCCGGCGCCGGCCAGATCCAGCTGTACAAGAACAACACGGACAACAAGGGCGCGTCGTACGGCGCCCACGAGAACTACTTGATGCGCCGCGAGACGGCGTTTGCCGACATCGTCCGATATCTGACGCCGTTCTTCGTGACCCGCCAGGTCGTGTGCGGTGCCGGACGCGTCGGCATCGGGCAGGACGGGCACGCGCACGGGTTCCAGATCTCGCAGCGCGCCGACTTCTTCGAAGTCGAAGTCGGACTCGAGACGACGCTGAAGCGTCCGATCATCAACACCCGCGACGAGCCGCATGCGGATCCAGAGCGCTACCGCCGGCTCCACGTGATCATCGGTGACGCCAACATGAGCGAGGTGTCGACGTACCTGAAGCTCGGGACCACCTCGATCGTCCTGTCGATGATTGAAGAAGGCTGGTTCGCCGAGACAGGGGTGGACCTTGGGATCGAAGCGCCCGTCGCGGCGCTTCGCGCGATCTCGCACGACCCCTCGCTCAAGCACACGGTCAAGCTGCGGGACGGCCGGACGGTGACGGCGCTCGACGTGCAATCCGAGTTCCTCGAGCAGGCCCGCAAGTTCGTGTCGTCGCGCTACGGGTCCGACGCCGACTCAGACACGATGGACGTCCTGGCCGAGTGGGAGCAGGTCCTCGTCCGGCTGGCCGACGACCCGATGTCGCTGGCCGACGAGCTGGACTGGGTGGCGAAGCTGTCGCTGCTCGAGGGCTACCGGGATCGCGAGGGGCTCGACTGGAGCGCGCACAAGCTGCAGCTCGTCGACCTTCAGTACAGCGACGTGCGCGAAGACAAGGGGTTGTACAACCGGCTCGTCGCCCGCGGCCGGATGCGGCGGTTGCTGGCCGACGCCGAGATCGAGCGCGCCGTGCTGGAGCCGCCGGAAGACACCCGGGCCTACTTCCGCGGGCGCTGCCTGGCGAAGTACGGCGGTGACGTCGCCGCGGCCTCCTGGGACTCGGTGATCTTCGACGTCGGCCGCGACTCGCTGCAGCGGGTGCCGATGCTCGAACCGCTGCGCGGTACCCGGGCGCACGTCGAGGATCTGCTGGCCCGCTGCGACACGGCAGCCCAGCTCGTGGACGAGATCACCGGCTCGCGCTGACCCTCGCGTGAGCATTTCGCCGAGCGCTTGCGTCGTACTTGCCGAGTAGCGTTTGACGCAAGGAAAACCTCAGGAGGCATGCAATGACGACTCGTGACGACGGCGGCCAGAAGAGCGCCTCTCGCAAGACCGAAGAGGTCGAGGAGATCGACGAGCTCGACACCTCCGACGTGCAGGAACGCCACGCCGAGCTGACCGATGACGTCGACGACATCCTCGACGAGATCGACAGTGTTTTGGAACAAAATGCAGAGGAGTTCGTGCGTGGTTACATACAGAAAGGGGGGGAATAGGTGGTATCTCCCGATATGTCCGATTCGGGGGAGGGCGGTACAAAGACCTGCCTGGACTGCTGCGAGGTTAAGGCCCTCGACGCCTTCTCGCCGTCGCCGCGAGGTGCCCTCGGGCGGAGCAGCTATTGCAAGGTTTGCATGCGAAGCCGCTCGAGGGCGTCTTATCGAAAGCGGCGCGCGGCCGAAGGACGAGTGGTCCGCGAAGCCCGGCACGTCGGCGACGGTGAGCGCTGGTGCAGCGACTGCCAGACGGCCAAGCCGCTGAGCGAGTTCCCGCGGAACCGGTCTGACTCGATTGGATATGCGAGTTACTGCAAGCCCTGCCATAACAAGCGCGGGCGGGAGAACAGGATCAAGCACCACGGAAGCACGCGCGACTACCACCTGCGGCGCCGATACGGGATCGACTCGGCGGACTTCGACCGGATGCTGGCGGCGCAGGGGGGCGTGTGCGCGGCATGCCGCAAGGCCGAGCCGCGCCATGTCGACCACGACCATGCGACCGGCGCGGTTCGCGGCTTGCTCTGCTTCAACTGCAACCAGGCACTCGGCAACGTCCGCGACGACGTCTACGTGATGCGCGGGCTCATGGCCTATCTCGACGCCCAACGATCGGCAACAGGCCGGCCGCCACGAGAAGATCATGACCTGCGCCCGCTCAACGTCGTGTACGCCGGCAGGCGGCGGCCGAGGCCTTGACACCGCCGCTGCGCCCTCGGTGAACCCTGCCGCGCTTTCGCCCTCGAGTCATGACAGGGTGGTTGCGTGGATCTTTCCGACGGGACGACATTGCCGGCCGCGTTCTTCCAGCCCGGCTCGTCGTCATTCAGCGAGTTCCTATCCGGCCACGCGCCCGAGCTGCTGCCCGGCAAGCGCGCCCAGCTGATGGCGGGCGCCACCCCGATCGAGGCACCGCACGGCACGACGATCGTCGCCGTCACGCACACGAGCGGCGTCATCCTCGCCGGCGACCGCCGCGCCACCATGGGCAACGTCATCGCCCAGCGCGACATGGAAAAGGTCTTCGAGGCCGACGAGTTCTCCGCAGTCGGGATCGCCGGCACGGCGGGAGTCGCGATCGAGCTGGTGCGGTTGTTCCAGGTCGAGCTCGAGCACTACGAGAAGCTCGAGGGCACCACCCTGAGCCTCGAGGGCAAGGCCAACCGGCTCTCACTGCTGATCCGCAACAACCTGCCAATGGCCATGCAGGGCCTCGCCGTCGTACCGCTCTACGCGGGCTACGACCTCGAGGCGCCGTCGCCTGAGACCGCGGGCCGGATCTTCTCCTACGACGTGACCGGCGGGCGCTACGAGGAGCACCACTTCCACTCAGTCGGCTCCGGCAGCGTCTACGCGCGCGGTGCCCTCAAGAAGCTCTACCGCGAGGATTTCACCGAGGCCGACGCCATCCTCGCCAGCGTCCACGCGTTGTACGACGCGGCGGACGAGGACTCCGCGACCGGCGGTCCTGACCTCACCCGGCGCATCTACCCGGTCATCACGACGGTGACGGCGGACGGGTTCCGCCGCCTCTCCGACGAGGAGGTTGCGACCATCACCGAGCAGGTCGTCGCCGAGCGCATGACCAGCCCAGGCGGGCCGCAGGCACCGCTCCGCTAGCTGCTGCCCGGTACGCCCGAAGCCCCGAGAGAGGACCACGACCAGCGATGACGATGCCCTTCGGCTACGTCTCACCCGAGCAGGTGATGAAGGACCGCGCGGACTATGCCCGCAAGGGCATCGCCCGCGGTCGCGCCGTGCTCGTCATGAGCTACGGCGGCGGGATCCTCTTCGTCACCGAGAACCCGTCCAGCGCTCTGCACAAGATCTCGGAGATCTATGACCGCATCGGGTTCGCCGCGGTCGGCAAGTACAACGAGTTCGAGAACCTGCGGGTGGCCGGGGTGCGGATGGCCGACCTCCGCGGCTACTCCTACGACCGCCGGGACGTGACCGGCCGGGCCCTGGCCAACACCTACGCGCAAATCCTCGGCACGATCTTCTCCAGCGGCGGCGAGAAACCGTTCGAGGTGGAGCTGACCGTCGCCGAGGTCGGCGACGACCCGGCCGGCGACCAGCTCTATCGCCTGACCTACGACGGAAGCGTCGCTGACGAGCAGGGGATCGTGGTCATGGGCGCCTCTGCCGACGAGATCGGCGCGGTCCTGCGTGACGGTCGTCGCGACGACATGGACCTCGGCGAGGCAGTGAAGCTCGCGGTGCGCGCCCTGGCAGCCGGCGACGGAGAGGCTCGCGAGATCGCCGCAGAGGCGCTCGAGATCGCGATCCTGGACCGCACCAGGCCACGCCGGAAGTTCCGCCGGCTCCGCGACGCGGCGGTCGCCGAGATCCTGGCCGGCTGAAACCGCGGCCTAGACGCGGTCCCCGGCCCGGACCAGCCGCACGTGCCGGAACCGCGGTAGCGCCCTCAACAGCTTGATGGCCTTGGCGAGGTTGTAGACCGCGCCAGGGGTCTCCATCAGCGGCACGTCCGGGATCGGGCCAACCGGTAGGACCGTGAGCATCCCGAACAGCTTGTCTCCGACCGTCACGGGTGCTCCGGCATCCGCCGTCTTCAGCATCGCCATCGAGCTCACGTCGGTAGCCCACCCCGCATTGTGGGTGGCCCCGGCCTTGCCGCTCGCCGTCCCCAGCCGCAGGGCCGTGCCGGACGACGGCATCGAGCACGGCGCCTGCCGCGGCCCGTCTGTGCCGGGGATCGCCGCCGTGACGCGTGAGCGGTCGCGGCGGTCGACCCGGACCAGAGCGAGGTCGTTGTAGTAGCACTCGTTCGCGCTGCGGATGCCGGTCTTCTGCATCTGCGAGAACGAGTTGTAGATCAGCCGGCCGTTGTAGCGCGCGCCCTGGATCGACACCGGGATGCCGACCGGGGTGACCGGCTCGACGCAGCCGTCCTGGGTCTTGCCGAGGTCGATCCCACCGCACGAGGCCGGGATCGCGAGGTACACCGTCGCACCCTGGCGCAACACCGCGCCGCTCTCACAGCTGATGCCGCCGAAGTTGACCTCGCTGCCAGGATGGATCGTGGCGGCCGCAGCGGGCGTCGCCGCCGTACCGGGTAGCGCCGTGACGCCGGTCACCGCCAGCAGCCCGGTGGTCGACGCGCCGATGACCATGCGAGCGATCCGCGGCCTCACTCCAACCTCCACGCTTGTGACTCAGATCACGTTTCGGCGTCCGAACGCAAGATCCTGCCGCGGGTCCCGGGAGTCAAGCGAGCGCGGCGCACCAGCGGAAACCTGCGGTGCGCGCCGTACGCTCGCAGCGTGGACCGGCGGATTTACGGCCTGGAGAACGAGTACGGCGTGACGTGCACGTTCCGCGGCCAGCGTCGCCTGTCGCCGGACGAGGTCGCCCGCTACCTGTTCCGCCGGGTGGTCTCCTGGGGCCGCAGCAGCAACGTGTTCCTGAAGAACGGCGCGCGGCTCTATCTCGACGTGGGGTCCCACCCCGAGTACGCGACTCCCGAGTGCGACGACGTCGTCGAGCTGGTCACCCACGACAAAGCGGGGGAGCGGACCCTCGAGGGCCTGCTGATGGACGCGGAACGGCGGCTCCGCGAAGAGGGCATCGCCGGCGACATCTTCCTGTTCAAGAACAACACGGACTCGGCGGGCAACTCCTACGGCTGCCACGAGAACTACCTCGTGGGCCGGCACGGCGAGTTCAGCCGGCTTGCCGACGTACTGATCCCGTTCCTGGTTACCCGGCAGATCATCTGCGGTGCCGGCAAGGTGCTGCTGACACCGCGCGGCGCGGTCTACTGCGTGAGCCAGCGCGCCGAGCACATCTGGGAGGGCGTCTCCTCGGCCACCACGCGAAGCCGGCCGATCATCAACACCCGCGACGAGCCGCACGCCGACGCCGAACGCTTCCGCCGCCTGCACGTGATCGTCGGCGACAGCAACATGTCCGAGACGACGACCCTGCTCAAGATCGGTACGACGGATCTGGTGCTGCGCATGATCGAGGCCGGTGTCGTCATGCGCGATCTGACGCTCGAGAACTCGATCCGCGCCATCCGTGAGATCAGCCACGACATGACCGGGCGCCGTACCGTCAAGCTCGCCAACGGCCGTGAGGCGAGCGCGCTGGACATCCAGCAGGAGTACTTCGTCAAGGCCCGCGACTTCGTCGAGCGCCGCGGCGAGGACGCCACGTCCCGGCGGGTTCTCGAGCTGTGGGAGCGGACTCTCAAGGCCGTCGAGTCCCAGGACCTGAGCCTGATCGACCGCGAGATCGACTGGGTGATCAAGTACCAGCTGGTCGAGCGTTACCGGGAGAAGCACGGTCTGCCGCTGTCCTCACCGCGCATCGCCCAGCTCGACCTGACCTACCACGACGTCAACCGCCGGCGCGGCCTCTACTACCTGCTCGAGCGTCACGACGCGGTGGACCGGGTGACCACCGACCTCAAGATCTTCGAGGCGAAGTCGGTCCCGCCGCAGACCACGCGCGCGCGGCTGCGAGGTGACTTCATCCGCCGCGCCCAGGAGAAGCGTCGCGACTTCACCGTCGACTGGGTGCACCTCAAGCTCAACGACCAGGCTCAGCGAACCGTGCTCTGCAAGGACCCGTTCCGCGCAGTAGACGACCGCGTCGAGAAGCTAATCGCCAGCATGTAGCAGCGTGGCCGCGTGGCGACCCGCAGCGGCGCAGCCCAGGAAGTAGGCGAGGTCCTCGTCGAGGCCGCGGCCCATGGTCGAGACGCGACCGGGAGCCGCCGCAACCGCGTCTCGCAGCCCTCCGGTCTCGACGGAGACCAGCCGATGCGGCGGCGACAGCGGCCGCACGGCGCGCGAGACGTCCGCTCCGATGGCGCCCTCCAACCGAGGTACGACGACGTCGGCAGGTGCCAGCGCCACCCGCCCGAGGGCAGTGAGCGAGTGGTGGGAGACGCCGCGGTGGCGGTCGCGCTGGTCCGCCTCGCTGATGCGAAGCGCCGCGACCGGCCGACCGCCCAGCGCAGCGGTGGCGTTGACCGCCTCGCCGCTCGCGACACCGCTGAAGCCCCATCGCGTGCCCGTGCCGAGATTGCCTGGACCCTGGGTCACGATCGCGAGGTCGGCACCCAAGACGTGGCGCGCCGCCAGCAGGCCGGTGTGCAGGGTCACCGCCTCGACGTCCCCACCGAAGGCCTGTCCCACGGTGACCGTGGCGGCGAGCCAGCCGGCGTCGCTGAGCTCCTCGACCGACCGCGAGAACCCGAGCGGCAGGGCACCCCCGTCGGTCATCACATAGACCGCCTTCGGACTGCGGCCGCCCTCTCGCAGACCCGCCAGGATCGGCGTCAGCGCCGAGTGCAGGTCAGCGACGACAACCGGCATCTTGTCGATGGAGTCGGCGTCGCGCAGCAACTCGTAGTCGGGGGAGTCCTGCTCGTCGACCGCCAGCACCGTGGCCTGCAGCGGCGTGTAGCGGGCCTTCACGACGTGCCCCGGCTCGTCACGGTCAGCGGGCAGCCGGTCCGGAATCGCGACCACGAGCGCGAACCCGCCGGTGCCGAGCCCCAGCGCAATCGCGGTGGTGTTGAGCAGCACGCGGTCACCGACCTCCGGTGTGCCGACGAGCCGCGGGTAGGCCAGCGCGGGCAGCTCGCCGCTGCTGGTGGCGACCGTCAGCTCCCGGGCGTCCCGGCGGTCGCGCACCACGGCGACGACGTTGCCCTCACGCCAGCGGATCACAACGCCGGACGCTACCGGTCACGCGGTAGCGTCGTCGGCCATGGCGGCCGAGCGCACCGAACGGCTGATGAACCTCGTCATCTGCCTGCTGCACACCCGGGCGTACCTGACCGCGGAACGGCTGCGCGAGATCATCCCCGGGTACGCCGAAGCGCCCTCGGACGAAGCCTTCAAGCGCATGTTCGAGCGGGACAAGGAGGATCTCCGGGACCTCGGAATCCCGCTCGAAGTGGGATCGCACAGCCACTTCGACGACGAGCCGGGCTACCGGATCCCGCGCCACGACTACGCCCTGCCCGAGATCCGACTCGAGGCCGACGAGGCAGCGGCGGTAGGCCTTGCCGCGCGGATGTGGTCCGCCGCGACGCAGGGCGCGCAGGCCACCCGTGCACTCCGCAAGCTCGAGACCGCCGGGGTCGACCTCGTGCCTCTGCCCGAGGGCCTGCAACCGCGCCTCGGTGCCGGCGGCGCTGGGTTGCCGGCAGTCCACGAGGCGCTGCGGGACGGCCGGCGGCTGAAGTTCGACTACCGCGGCGCCAACGACGATGCGGCGGCGCCGCGTCGGGTGGAACCGTGGGGCGTGGTCTGCTGGCGCGGACGGTGGTACCTCGTCGGGCATGACCTGGATCGCCAGGCGTCCCGCGCGTTCCGGCTCTCGCGAGTCGCGGGGCAGCCGGTCGTCGAGGGCAAGCCCGGCTCGATCAAGGTCCCGGATGGTGTCGACCTGGTCGCCCTGGTGTCGGCATCCGACCGGCAGCAGAGCGAGGCCCACGCGCGGATCAAGGTGCGCCACGACCGGGCGATGGGGCTGCGCCGCCAGACGATCGATGTGGTCGACGACGGCGACGGCTGGGACATCGTGACCGTGCCCTGCCCGGATCCCCATCGTCTCGCCGAGCAGGTTCTTGGGTACGGCGCCGATGCGGTGATCCTCTCGCCCGCCGAAGCCCGGGACGCGGTCGTCACCCGCCTGCGCCGGCTGGCCGGAGCCACGGCGTGAGCGGGGCGCCCGACCACCTGCCGCGGCTCCTTGCCCTCGTGCCGTGGCTGCTGACCCACCCGGACACCTCTGTCGGCGATGTCGCGAAGGAGTTCGGCGTCAGCGAGGCGCAGATCCGCGCGGACGTGAACCTGCTCTGGATGTGCGGCTTGCCCGGCTACGGCCCGGGGGACCTGATCGACGTCACCTGGAGTGGTGATCGCGTCACGCTGTCCAACGCCGAGACCATCGAGCGCCCGCTGCGGCTCACCCCGGACGAGGCCCTCGCGCTGATCTCGGCTCTGCGTGCCCTCTCCGGCGTACCGGGGATCGTGTCCACCGACGCGATCGACCGGGCCCTGGCGAAGCTGGAGGCCGCGGCCGGAGGCACTACTCCCGCGGACAAAATCGTCGCGGCTAGCGCAGCCGTAGCGGACACGACAGTCGTCACGACGATCACTGACGCGGTCGCCAAGTCTCGCCGGGTCCATCTCCGCTACTGGGTGCCGGCTCGGGACGAGGCCACCGAACGCGACGTCGACCCGATCCGCCTGTTCACCAGCGACGGCGCCGCGTACCTGTCGGGCTGGTGCCGCGCCGTGGAAGACCTGCGCACCTTCCGCCTCGACCGGGTTCTGGAAGCCCGTCTCCTCGACGACCCGATCGACGTTCCCGACGAAGTGCGCGCCCGTGCCTTCGACACCGAGCTGTTCACGCCCTCGCCAGACGACCCGCTCGTCACCTTCTCGCTGGACCCGGCGGCGCGCTGGGCAGCCGACTACTACCAGTGCGAGACGGTCGAGGAGCGTGGCGATGGGGGGCTCATCGTGACGCTGCGAGCGCGCGACGAGGCCTGGGTACGCCGGCTGGCGCTCGGCCTTGCCGGAGTGGCGGCACTGACCGATCCGCCCGAACTTGCCCAACAGGTCCGCTCTGCGGCGGTTGCTGCCCTCTCGGCGTACGACGCGTAGATCCCGCGGCACTCGGCGCATCAAGGCGACGGCATCTACTGCCGAAGGTCACAGAACGTCACATCCCCGGTGGCGCGCAGACACGGCAGTAGAGGAGGGCCTGGCATGACGACGATCAAGGCGTCCTGCCCCGCCTGCGGCGAGGTGGAGCTCACCAGCGACGACATCCGGCTTCGGGTGTGCAGCCACGGTGCCCTCTCGTACTACACCTTCGTCTGCCCGGGCTGCGTCCAAGAGGTCCGCAAGCCCGCCGACGACCACATCGTCTCGCTGCTCATGTCGGGCGGCGTCGCCGCCGAGGTGTGGGAGGTGCCCGCCGAGGCTCTCGAGCCCAAGCCGGGCGAGGCCCTGAGCTACGACGACCTGCTCGACTTCCTGCTGCAGCTCACCCGCGACGACATGCTCGCGGCGCGGGCCACGGAGGCGGCGCGCCGCTGAGCCGGCCACGTAGCCTGCAGCCGTGGCCTGGGTGGTGTTCTACGTCGGGATCGGCGTGCTCGGAGTCGCGGTGCTCGGCGCCGTCGGCTTCCGGCTCTACCGTCAGGTTCGCGCGTTTGCCCGCGACGTGAAGGCCGCTGGGGAGCGCATCACCGCGCTCAGCGACCAGCTCGCGCGCGAGTCCGCGGCTCGGACGCCCCGCCCGTAGCATCGTCATCGGCCTCGGCGGTGGCGCGTGGGGCATAGAATCGACCTGGGCTCCGCCCCGGGGGCCAGCGAGAGGACCAGGTCATGGACATCGGTTGGCCAGAGATCGCCATCATCGCCGTTGTCGTACTCGTGCTCTTCGGCTCGAAGAAGCTGCCCGACGCGGCGCGCTCACTCGGCAGGTCGATGCGCATCATGAAGACTGAGATCAAGGGTCTTCACGAGGACGACGCCCCCGCGGCACCGGCAGAGCTGGCTTCCGCCAAGCCTGCTAACGCGGAGCCGGCCAAGACCGAGCAGACCACCGCCAGCAGCTAGTCCTTCGCTGCACCCAGGCCGGTGAGGATGCCGCGCCCGGCGCGGGCGGGGAGAGATCGGTCGCCTGACGGCCGGATGACGCTGGGCGAGCATCTCGCCGAGTTGCGCAGTCGCGTCGTCATCTCCCTCGTTGCGGTAGTGCTCACCACGATCGTGGCGTACGTCTTCCACGGCCACATCCTCGACTTCGTCAAGCATCCGTACTGCCAGCTCCCGAACCACTACCGGGCGATCTCCGGCCACTGCACGCTGGTCGCGTTCGGCGTGCTCGACCCGTTCATGCTGACCCTGAAGCTCTCGCTCTACGTCGGGGTCATCGCAGCCTCACCGGTGTGGCTGTTCCAGCTATGGCGCTTCGTCACCCCGGGCCTCTACGCCCACGAGCGCAGGTACGCGACGACCTTCGTCAGCGCATCGGTCCTGCTGTTCGCGATGGGCGCCGCGTTCGCCTACCTGACGTTGCCGGAGGGCCTGCACTTCCTGCTCGGCTTTGCCCACGGGGGCATCTCTTCGTTGCTGACGTTCTCCAACTACCTGTCTTTCGTCACCGCGATGGTTCTGGTCTTCGCGGTCTCCTTCGAGCTGCCGCTGCTGGTGATCATGCTCAACCTGGTCGGCGTCGTACCGGCGTCGAAGCTGCGTGGCTGGTGGCGGGCGGTCATCTTCGGCATCTTCGTCTTCGCCGCCGTCGCGACGCCGAGCCAGGACCCGTTCACGATGAGTGCCCTCGCGTTCCCGATGTGCCTGCTCTACGGTGTCGCCGTGGTGGTCGCGACGCTTCACGACCGCCGCGTCGCTGCGAGAGGCCCGCTTTACGCCAACCTCGCCGACGACGAGCTCTCTCCGATCGACGACGAGCCGGCGGTCCAGTGACCCGACCGTCGGTCGCCCTTGTCGTGAACCCGACGGCAGGCAAGGGGCGCGCGGCCAGACAGGTTGCAGCCGTCGCGGGCACGCTGCGCGATGCGGGCGCGACTGTCTCGATCCTGGTGGGCGCCGACGCGCAGGACGCCGTCGATATCGCTCGCAAGGCGGCGTTCGACGGCGCGGACGCGGTTGTCGCGCTCGGCGGTGACGGGATGGTTCATCTCGCGCTCAACGCGGTCGCCGGGACGGGAACCCCGCTCGGCATCATCCCGGCGGGGACCGGGAACGACCTGGCCGCGACCCTGGGCCTGCCGACCAAGGATCCGGTCGCCGCGGCGGGGGTCGTCGCGGATCGCCTGCTCAGCGGCGGCGCGTGGCCGATGGACGCGGTCCGGGTCGGCGAGAAGTGGTTCGGCTGCGTGCTGGGTGCGGGGTTCGACTCGCGGGTCAACGACCGGGCGAACCGCATGACCTGGCCGCGCGGGCGGATGCGCTACAACGTCGCGATCCTCGCCGAGCTCGGCGTCTTCGCCCCGCTGCCGTTCGAGATCACGATCGACGGCGAGCGGCTGAGCACCGAAGCCATGCTGGTCGCGGTCGGCAACGCGAAGTCCTACGGCGCGGGCATGCACGTCACGCCGGACGCCGAGGTGACCGACGGCCTGCTCGACGTCATGGTGCTCGGACCGGTAAGCAAGCCCGAGTTCCTCAAGACCTTCCCGAAGGTCTTCAACGGCACCCACGTGGACCACCCCGCGGTCACGATGCGCCGCGCGAGGGTGGTCGAGGTCTCCTCACCCGGCGTCACGGCGTACGCCGACGGCGAGTATCTCGCCGACCTGCCGATCCGCTGCGAGTGCATTCCGGGAGCGGTCCAGGTCCTCGCCTGATCGCGCCGGCCGCACCCCGGGCGGACGTAGGGTGAGGCGTGGCAAGCCCGGCCGAACGCTACGCCGCGGCGAAGCGACGGGCGGCCACCCCGGTGCTGCACGACTTCCTGCTCGGCTACCCGTTCGACCTGGACGCCTTCCAGCGGCGGGCCTGCGAGGCGCTCGAGGGCGGCCACGGCGTCCTCGTCGCGGCTCCGACTGGCGCCGGGAAGACCGTCGTCGGCGAGTTCGCGGTGCACCTCGCGATCGCCAAGGGCGGCAAGTGCTTCTACACGACGCCGATCAAGGCCCTGTCGAACCAGAAGTTCCACGACCTCGCGGACCGTTACGGCGCCGACCGGGTGGGGCTGCTCACCGGCGACAACTCGGTCAACGGCGAAGCACCCATCGTCGTCATGACGACCGAGGTCCTTCGCAACATGCTCTACGCCGAGTCGAGCACCCTCGACGGGCTGCGGACGGTCGTCGTCGACGAGGTCCACTACCTCGCAGACCGGTTCCGCGGTGCGGTGTGGGAGGAGGTCATCCTCCATCTCGACCAGAGCGTGCAGCTGGTGTCGCTGTCGGCAACGGTCAGCAACGCCGAGGAGTTCGGCGACTGGCTGCAAGAGGTACGCGGGGACACCACCGTGATCGTCGACGAGATCCGTCCGGTCCCGCTGTGGCAGTCGGTCCTGGTCGGCAACGAGCTGCACGACCTCTTCGTGGACGACGACCAGAACGAGGTGAACCCGTACCTGACCCGCCTCGCCGCGCAGGAGGCGAAGTTCGAGCGCGACCGGCGGGGGGCCGAGCGGGGTGGGCGCCGCCACGCTCGCCGCGGCGCGCCACCGCACCGACCGGATGTGCTGGACCGGCTGGACCGAGCGGGCCTGCTGCCCGCGATCGTGTTCATCTTCAGCCGCGCCGGCTGCGACGCCGCAGTCCGGCAGTGCCTGCGCTCCGGGCTTCGTCTGGCCGACCCGACCGACCGTGCTCACATCCGCGATGTGCTCGAGACCCGCACCGCATCGATCCCCGAGGCAGACCTCGCACTGCTCGGGTATGACGAGCTCGCGGCAGGACTCGAGCGGGGCTTCGCCGCCCACCACGCCGGGATGCTGCCGGTGTTCAAAGAGGTCGTCGAGGAGCTGTTCGCCGACGGCTACGTGCAGGCCGTCTTCGCTACCGAGACCCTCGCCCTCGGCGTCAACATGCCCGCGCGCAGCGTCGTCCTCGAGTCGCTCGTGAAGTGGAACGGCGACGCGCACGTCGACCTCACCCCGGGGGAGTACACCCAACTCACCGGACGCGCCGGCCGGCGCGGGATCGACGTGGAAGGTCACGGCGTCGTCCTCTGGACTCCGGGGTTCGACCCTCGTCACGTCGCTGGGCTCGCGTCGACTCGCACCTACCCGCTGCGGTCGAGCTTCCGCCCGTCGTACAACATGGCCGTAAACCTGGTCGGCCGCCTCGGGCGATCCGCGACCCGCGAGCTCCTCGAGCGATCCTTCGCGCAGTTCCAGGCGGACCGCTCGGTGGTCGGGCTGACGAAGCAGATCCGCGCCAACCGCGAGGCGCTCGACGGCTATCGCGACGCAATGTCGTGTCATCTCGGTGACTTCGCGGAGTACGCCGCTTTGCGGCGGGCGCTGTCCGACCGGGAGGCGGACCTGGCCCGGAAGCGCTCCGCCGCCCGGCGCGCCGCGGCGGCGACCTCGCTGGAGACCCTGCGCGTCGGGGATGTGATCCGGCTGCCCGGCAGCCGGCGTGGGGAGCTCGGCGTCGTGGTCGAGAACTCGAGCAGCGGCGGTCTCGGGGACCGGCTCACCGTGGTCACCGACGGCCGGCAGCTCAAGCGCCTCGGGGTTGGCGACTTCACCAGCGAGGCCACGGCCCTCGGCCGCGTGCGGATCCCCAAGACGTTCCAGCCGCGATCGCCGCAGGCGCGACGCGATCTGGTTTCGAGCTTGCGCGCGCTGCGTCTCGAAGACCTCGGCGATCGCGGGCAGCGCACGCGGAGCGCGGCGGCCGACGACGCCGAGATCGCACGGATGCGCGCCGCCATCCGCCAGCACCCCTGTCACGGCTGCGCGGACCGCGAGCATCACGCTCGGTGGGCGGAGCGTTACGACCGCCTGGCCAAAGACACCGCCGCGCTGGAGAAGAAGGTGCGCGGCAAGACCGGGTCGATCGCCAAGACCTTTGACGCGGTGTGCGACGTGCTCGACAAGCTCGGTTACCTGGCCGGTGAGACGGTGACGCCGGGAGGTGCGATCCTCGCCCGCATCTACTCCGAGTCCGACCTCGTCGTCGCCGAAGCAGTACGCGACGGTGCGTGGGCCGAGCTCGATGCGGCTGAGCTCGCCGCCGTCGCGTCGGCGCTGGTATACGAGCCGCGCCGCGATGACGAGTCGCACCCGAAGCTGCCGCCGGGCCGCGTGCGCGACGCACTCGCCGATCTCGAGCGCCGTTGGGACGCGTTGCGCGGCGAGGAGGCTTCCGCCGGCCTGTCCTTCCTGCGCCAGCCGCAGCCGGGCTTCGCTTGGCTCGCCTGGCGATGGGCGAAGGGCCACTCCCTCGACGCGGTGCTGCTCGACGCCTCGCTGGCCGCCGGGGACTTCGTACGGTGGATGAAGCAGCTCATCGACTTGCTCGACCAGATCGCACGAGCGGCACCGGAGTCATCGCCCGTCCACGCGACTGCGAAGACCGCGGTCACGAAGCTCCGGCGGGGCGTGGTCGCGTACTCAGGCGTGGACTGAGGCGAACGCCTCCAGGACCCGCGACACCGCGTTGCGCAGGCCCCAACGCTCGGCGAACACATCGAGCACCGCGCGGTCGGGCGGCTCCGCGCGGATCACGGGCTCGATTGCTGGGATCGGAAGGTCCCGCGCGACGGCAACGACGCGCCGCATGGCCGGGATGTCGTCGAAGGCCGCGAGCAGCTTCGCGTGGCAGCCGCGCGGGAAGCCGTCGTCGGAGCGCGCCGCGGCTGCCAGGATCCCGTCCAGGTCGCCAAAGCTCCGCAGCAGCGCCGCGGCGGTCTTCTCGCCGACGCCCGGCACGCCCGGTAGACCATCGGAGGTGTCACCCCGCATCGTCGCGAAGTCGGCGTAGGCGCGGCCCGGGATGTCGTAGCGGCGGGTGATCTCCGCCTCGTCGATCCGTTCCGCGTTGCCGAAGCCCTTGGCGATGTAGAGCACGGTGACATCGCGATCGTCGTCGACGAGCTGGAAGAGGTCCCGGTCGCCCGTCACGATCTCGACCGGCATCGTGGCTGTGGTGGCGAGGGTGCCGATGACGTCGTCGGCCTCCGCGTCGGGCATTCCGATCCGGCAGATGCCCAGCGCGTCGAGCGCCGCTTCGATGATGGGCACCTGCGGGGTCAACGCGTCCGGCACCTCCTCGCCGCCGTCCGCGGCGACCCGATGGGCCTTGTACGACGGCACCGCCGCCACCCGCCACGCCGGCCGCCAGTCGGCGTCCATCGCCGCGACCAGGTGGGTCGGGCGGCGCTGGGAGACCAGGTAGGCGATCGCGTCGAGGAAGCCCTTCGCGGCGTTGACCACCGTCCCGTCCGGTGCAACGACGCTGTCAGGCACACCGTAGAAGGCGCGGAAGTACATCGACGCACTGTCGAGCAGCATGAGTCGCTGACCGGGGAGGGCAGGCACACCAGGGACACTAACGACATGCCCGCACTTGCTCGCGACGGCGAGATCGCCGTACTCAACATTGGCGCCGACGAGAACCGGTTCACGATCGCCTGGCTGGAGTCCATGCACGCCTGCCTGGACGAGGCCGAGGGTCTCGACTCACCGGTAGCGCTGGTAACCGTCGCGGAGGGCAAGTTCTGGTCGAACGGGCTGGACCTCGACTGGCTGATGTCCCATGCGGAGCAAGCTGAGCGCTATGTCGATCTCGTGCAGCGCTTGTTCTCCCGGATGCTGATCCTTCCGATGCCGACGGTCGCGGCGATCCAGGGCCACTGCTATGCCGCCGGCGGACTGCTGGCGCTGGCGCACGACTGGCGGGTCATGCGCGAGGACCGTGGCTTCTTCTGCTTTCCGGAGGTCGACATCCGGCTGCCGTTCCCGCCGGGCATGGACGCGCTGGTGCGCGCGAAGCTGCCCGTCGAGACCGCCTTCGAGGCGATGGTCACCGGACGCCGGTACGGCGGGACGGAGGCGGCCGCGGCGGGCATCGTGACCAGGGCGGTCCCCGAGGACCAGGTGCTGCCGGCCGCGCTGGAGCTCGTCCGGCCCCTTGCCGCGAAGGCGCATCCGGTCATGACCGCGATCAAGTCGACGATGTACGGCGAGGCGGTCGAGAAGCTCTCTGTCGTGCACCGGCCGTCGTAGCCTGACCCGGTGGACGCGCCCTTCTCCGACCGGCTGGCACGCGCCGCGGCTGCGGCCGCCGAGGCCGGCATCGACGCCCTGCTGATCACGCCGGGTGCGGACCTTCGCTACCTCGTCGGCTACCAGGCACTGCCCCTCGAGCGGCTCACTTGCCTCGCGGTCCCCGCAAGCGGTGAGCCGGTACTCGTCGTACCGGCGCTCGAGCTTGCGGCCGCGCAGGCGAGCGGGGCGACGGCGTACGTCGCGACCGTGACGCACGGCGAAACCGACGACGCCTTCGAGCTGCTGTCGCGCTCGCTGTCCGAAGCGCTCGGCGGGACGCCGCGCTCGGTCGGCGTGTCAGACCGGATGTGGGCGCAGCAGGTCCTGCGGTTCCGCGAGGTGCTGCCGGGTGCCGAGCAGCGGCTCGCGGGTGAGGTGCTGCGACCGCTTCGGCTGCGCAAGCTCCCTGACGAGGTCGATGCGCTGCGGCGCGCAGGCGCTGCCATCGACCGCGTGCACTCCCGGATAGGAGAGTGGCTGCGACCGGGGCGGACCGAGGCTGAGGTGGCGCGCGACATCGCGGACGCGATCCTCGCCGAAGGTCACGCGGTGGTGAACTTCGTCATCGTCGGCTCTGGGCCGAACGGCGCCAGCCCGCACCACCACGTCAGCAACCGGATCATCGAAGCCGGCGACCCGGTGGTGGTCGACATCGGCGGGACCATGCCCGACGGCTACTGCTCTGACTGCACGAGGACCTATGTCGCAGGCGGGCCGGCACCGAGCGACTTCGCCGACTACTACAAGGTCCTGCTCGAAGCCCAGCAGGCCTCGTGCGCCCACGTCCGGCCGGGCGTGACGGCGCACAGCGTCGACGCGGCAGCCCGCGAGGTGATCGCAGCGGCCGGTTACGGCGAGCTGTTCATCCACCGCACCGGCCACGGCATCGGGCTCGAGGAGCACGAGGAGCCGTGGATCGTCGAGGGGAACGACGTCGTGCTCGAGCCCGGCATGTGTTTCTCCATCGAGCCGGGCGTGTACTCGCCGGGTCGCCACGGCGCGCGCATCGAGGACATCGTCGTCGTCACCGAGGACGGCGTGGAGCGGCTCGACACGATCGAGCGCGACCTCGTCGTCGTAGGAGCCTGAGTGGTCGTCGAGCGCGTCCTGCCCACGGAGGAGTCGCGGGAGCTGCTGGACCTCGTCCGCACCCTGGTACGCGACGAGGTTGCCCCGCACGCCGCGACGTACGAGGAGCGCAGCGAGTTCCCGCGCGAGATCATCCGCCTGCTCGGGCGCTCCGGGCTGCTCGGCCTCGCCTACCCGGAGGAGTACGGCGGCGGCGGCATGCCGTACGAGGTCTACCTGCAGGTTCTCGAGGAGCTGTCGGCAGGCTGGGCGGCGGTGGCCCTGGCGGTCAGCGTGCACACGCTCAGCTGCTACCCGGTGGCCGCATTCGGCGACGACGAGCAGCGCAAGGCCTACCTGCCCGACATGCTCGGCGGCGAGCAGCTGGGCGCCTACTCGCTGTCCGAGGCGACCTCGGGCTCCGACGCCGGCTCGCTGCAGGCGCGCGCGCGGCGCGAGGGCGGCGACTACGTGCTGAGCGGCACCAAGGCGTGGGTGACGCACGGCGGCGTGGCCGACTACTACAACGTGTTCTGCCGCACCTCCGACGACGCGCGTGGGGGAGTGTCGACAGTCCTGGTCCCGGCCGACGCGGAGGGCCTGCATCCCCAGCCGCCGGAGAAGAAGATGGGGCTGCGCTCGTCACCGACCGCGCAGATCGTGCTCGACAACGTGCGCGTGCCCCCCGCCCGGCTGATCGGGGCGGAAGGCGAAGGGATGCGCATCGCGCTGTCCGCTCTCGACGGCGGACGGCTCGGGATATCGGCTGTCGCTACCGGTCTCGCGCAGTCCGCTCTCGATGCGGCCGTCGCGTGGGCCAAGGAGCGCAAGCAGTTCGGCCGGCCGATCGCCGACAACCAGGGAGTCAGCTTCATCCTCGCCGACATGGCGACCGGCATCGAGGCGTCGCGCGCGACGTACCTCGCCGCCGCCCGCCGGCGCGACGCCGGGCTGAAGTACGGCGCTCAGGCCGCCATGGCGAAGCTGCTCGCCACAGATACCGCGATGAAGACGACGACGGACGCGGTGCAGATCTTCGGCGGCTACGGCTACACGACCGAGTACCCGGTCGAGCGCTACATGCGTGAGGCCAAGGTCATGCAGATCTTCGAGGGCACCAACCAGATCCAGCGCCTCGTGATCGGTCGGTCGCTACTCGCATGACCTGGATGGTCGAGGCGTGAAGCTTTGAAGTGGTGCGCGCGGTGACGGCCCGCGCGACCGCCGTACTCAGGCCGACCAGCTGGCTTCTTCGCCGCCTCGATCCGTTGACCCTCAACCTGTGGACCATCCTCGGTGCCGGCCTTGTGATCGTGCTGGTGCCTACCGTCTACACGGTCTTCGCTCCGGAGATCGGTTCGCGGGCACTTGCGGTCAGAATCGTTGTCGTCATCATCTGGCTGTGCGCAGCCCTCCTCGCCGTCCTCTCCGGCCTACGGCAGAGCTCGCTCGTGGAGCAGCTGGTCGGGCCACGTAGCCGCGAGCGGACCGAGATGCAGGAGGAGGCCACCGAGCTGATCCTCGGCGCACTGCTGACGCCGCCCGGCGCGTTGGGCCGGTATCAATGGCGGCTATTTCTTCCAGATCCGGATGATCCGCGGAGACTGATCGTCCCGCCCCATGCGCCGGTGACGTCAAACACAACGTGGCCCGTCGGGGTGGGCGTCACCGGTGTCGCGTATGCGACCGGAATCAGCCAGTACGCCGTTGACCACGAGATCGCGACGCTGTACCCGGTACCGCCCGACGAGCTTGACGACGTTCGTCGAGCGCGGCATGAGCACCTGCGGGTGGTCGCCGCGATGCCGATCAAGTCAGCTCTGGGCACCACGTTAGGTGTCCTCACGGCGAGCTCGGAGAAACGCTCCTTGTACATCACCACGGTCGACGGCGAGCGAGAGCACGCCCGACTGGCGGACGCGGTCGCTCGAGTTCTCATCGACATCATGGGTCTCCCCGAGTGAACCTCCGAGTCTTGTCAGCCGACCTGGCTACGATGAACAACATGGCGAAGATCGCTACCACGGCCCGTCGCGGGCAGCTGGACGCCCAGCCAGTGCCCCGGGGCCTCAGCGACGCAGATCGGCGCCGGATCCGCGCCGAGGATCGTCAGGCCGCCCGCACGGCGTTGGGGCCGATCGTGCGTCTCAGCCGCAGGCGCGCAGTCCGCAACGGCGCCTGACTCCCGATCCCGACTGCTCGGACTACTCGGAGCGACGCCAGGCGTCGGCGATGGCGACGAAGCTGCCGGTCCGCCGTGCCCGGTCGGTGCCCGGCGTGACGATGACGATCTCGTCCACCGCGGCCGCGGTCTTCAGGTCGCGCAGCCGCGCCACGACGGCATCAGGGGAGCCCGTCACCATCCGGCCATCGGGATTGCGGTTGCCGCGGAACTCCGCGGACCGGGCGTACTCCCTGACCTGCTCGGGGCGAAGCGGCTCACGGATGCCGGAGCGGATGTTGCGCATCGTGAGGGTCCAGCCGGCCTCGAACTCCGCAATGGCTTCGTCGTCCTCGCTGGCGAATGCCAGGACCGACATCGCTGAGTAGGGCTTTGAGCCCGGAATCCGCGGCTCGAACTCGCGCCGGTACGCCACGAGCGCGTCGATCGCGATGTCCGGGCTCATGTGGTGGGCGAATACCGCACTCATCCCGTTGACCGCGGCGAACTTCGTGCCGTAGCCGCTCGACCCGAGGATGAACAGCTCGGGAGCCTCGTCCACGACCGGTGCGGCGACCAGTGCGCGGTACGGGTGGTCGTCCGGGAAGGCGTCCTCGAGGAAGGCGAGCAGCTGGCCTACCTGGCCGGGGAACTCCGCGCCCGGGTCGGCGACCATGCCGCGGCGCAGCACGTGAGCGGTGAGCGGATCGGTCCCCGGCGCCCTGCCGAGGGCGAGGTCGATGCGGCCCGGATACATGGCCAGCAAGGTCCGGAAGGTCTCCGCGACCTTCAGCGACGAGTGGTTCGGCAGCATGATCCCGGCGGCGCCGACCCGGATCCGGCTGGTGAGCGCCCCGATGTGGGCGGTCAGGATCTCCGGTGCGCTGCAGGCCAGGCTGCGCATGTTGTGGTGCTCGGAGACCCAGTAGCGCCGGTAGCCCGCGTTCTCGACGGCCTGCGCGATACCGACCGCGCCCGCGATCGACGCATGCGCGGTCTCGCCGTACTCGATGCCGACGAAGTCCAGGACGGCGAGCGGAAGAGAGCCATGATCGTGCGATGTCACTCTCGGTCAATGCCGGTCCGGGTACGCCGCATTCCGCCCAGCGATTCGTCGCCGGCCGTTTCGCGCGGCTGACTGGTGGCAGCATCACGGAGTGCAAGATCTTCTGAGCAAGCCTCGGGCGTTCGGGCTGGTCATGGCGGTCTTCGCCTTCACCATGCTGGGGACGACGCTTCCGACTCCGCTCTATCCGGCCTACGAGGCTCGATTCGGCATCGGTCCGCTGGCGGTGACGATCGTCTTCGCTGCCTACGCGGTGGGCGTGCTCGCCGCGCTGACCGGCTTCGGCAGCGCCTCCGACCGGATCGGGCGCCGGCCGTCGCTGGCAGCCGGTCTGGTCGCCGCGGTGCTGTCGTCAGTGGTGTTTCTGATCGTGGCGCAGGTCAACGGGCACGATCTCGGGCTCGCGCTGCTTCTCGTCGGCCGGGTCCTCTCGGGCCTGTCGGCAGGCGTCTTCACCGGTACCGCGACCGCCACGCTCGGTGACCTCGCCGGCGAGGACCACAAGACCCGGGCGAGCCTGTGCGCGGCGCTGGCCAACATCCTCGGCCTTGGCCTGGGACCGCTGCTCGCGGGCATCCTCGCCAAGTGGGTCGCCGACCCGATAACCGTGCCCTACGCGGTCCATCTCGGGCTGATCGCGATCGGGCTGGTCGTGATCGCCACGATGCCCGAGCCGGTGCAGGTCAGTGGCCCGCGGCGGCTGCGGTTCCAAGCGCTCGGCATCCCCGCCTCGCTGCGGGCGACCTTCGCCCAGGCGGGAACCGCCGGGTTCGCCGGGTTCGCTGTGCTCGGGTTCTTCACGGCGGTGTGCGCCGCCACCCTCGCCCTGCTCGGACACCACAACCCGTTCCTGACCGGCGTGGTCGTGTTCGCCGTCTTTGCCGCCTCGGCGGTGGGCCAGGCGGTGTCCCTGCGCACGCCTACCCGTGCCGCGTTGCTGGCCGGCACCGGGGTCCTGGTGGTCGGCAGCGCGCTGCTCGGCGTCGCCATCGGGCTCGAATCGCTGACCCTACTGGTCGTCGGCGGCGTCGTCGCCGGCTTCGGCCAGGGGCTGAGCTTCCGGGCGGCGCTCGGCGCGGTGACGGGCGAGGCACCCGCCCAGGAGCGGGGCAAGGTCGCGTCGACGTTCTTCGCGGTCTGCTACGTCGGGATCTCGCTACCCGTGGTCGCCATCGGGGCGGCCAGTGACAAGTACGGCCTGGTCCACACCGGCGAGGTGTTCGGCGGCGTCATCGCGGCCATCAGCCTCGCCGCCCTAGCTGCGCTGAGCCGGCAGGGCGGCTCGTCAGCCGACTAGGGTGCGGACCGTGGAAGGACCGCTGCCCGGGTTCTTCATCATCGGCGCTCAGAAGTCCGGTACGAGCACCCTGCACCGCCTTCTTCAAGGACATCCCCAGGCTTACCTGTGCGACCCGAAGGAGCCGCACTACTTCTCCGACCCGGCGGCGTGGGAGCGGGGGGAGCGGTGGTACCGGTCCCTGTTCGCCGACGCCGGCGATGCACTCGCCATCGGCGAGGCGTCGACGACGTACTCCATGTACCCGCACTACTCGGGCGTGGTCGAGCGGCTGACCTCCGTGGTGTCCCAGCCGCGGGTGATCTACCTGTTGCGCGAGCCGATCGCCCGGATGCGCTCGGCGTACCTGCACGCCCTGACCTGGGGGAGTGAGACCCGTCCGATCGCCCAGGCCCTGACCCAGGACCCGCGCTACCTGCTGACCACGAGCTACGCGCTGCAGGCCGAGCAGTGGCTGGCCGCGGTCCCACGCGACCGCCTGCTCCTGCTCAGCCTCGACGAGCTCGAGGCCGACCGCGACGCGGCACTGGCCCGGGTCTGCGACTTCCTCGGCATCGACAGCGCGTGGCGGCCCACCGAGACGGCAGCGGCCGTGGTGAACGCCAGCGAGGGCAAGCGACCTCCCCGCGCCTGGTGGCGGGCGCTCGGTGAGCTCACGCTCCGCACCGGATCGACCGACCGAGTCCCGGCCTGGATGGTGCGCCTCAACGAGGGCGACTCCACCTTGGTACGACGCGAGGTCGCCGCCGACGAGCTGGTCGTGCCGCCTGGCCTCGTGGCCCAGTTGCACCGGGCGTTGCATGCCGACTCGACCCGGCTGCGGCGCCTGTGGGGCGCTGATGCTCCGGCATGGCTGCAAGACGAGTCCGAGGGGCGAGATTCAGCCTGACTCTCGACTTCAGGTTCAGTGCTTCTGAGGTCACCGGGATCGGGGAGCAGCCGCAGTAGCGCCGGCTGAGCCAATCGGGCAAGTTTTCTTGCCGTTCACCGGCGCTCTGACCTGCAATTTCGTGCGTTTGCCCAGGTCAAGGGCCAGTTGACAGGTTGAGGCGGCTCCTCGCTAGTTTCCGTCGCGTCCACCACAGGGACGCATGGCCTTCACCAAGGCGACCATCGCGAGATACCGGCTGGCCTATCGGTCACGGCGTGCACCCGCCGAGGCCGAGTGGTGCCAGGTCCAGTCGGCCTCCGGTGAGCCGCCGGCCCGAAGCCAGGCGTGGTGCGACCACTCGGGAGCGGTCCGGGTGCCCAGTAGACAACGGCGCTTGGGCGGCGGCCGGCCGTCACGGCGTCGGTCCGAAGGGCATCCGGACCGAACCGCACGGTTCACGAGCGATCCGCGCAGGTGGGCACGGGGAGCGGATGTAATACCGTTCCCGAGGAAGTGAAGCGGATCCTTCCCACCCGCTCCGCGCTTCGGCGCAGAGCCCCCAGAGCCGTCGCGGCGACCGCCTCGGGCGTCGCGCTGTGGACGGCGTTCCCGCCGCTGGGCTGGTGGCCGGTCGCCCTGGTGGGCGTTGCCGGCTTCACGCTCACCGTCCGAGGGCGCCGGCTGCGCGCAGCGGCAGCCCTCGGGATGCTCACGGGGCTTGGGATGTGGGTCCCGACGGTGTCGTTCCTGCAGCCGTTCGGCCTCGAGGCCTGGGCGGCCGTCGCGATCATCGAGTCGCTGTGGTTCCTCGCGCTGGGCCCGGCGCTCACGCTCGCCGGACGGCTGAGCTGGTGGCCTATTGCCTGCTCGCTGATGTGGGTGGGGCAGGAGTTCCTGCGAGACCGCTGGCCCTTCGATGGCTTTCCCTGGGCCCGGCTGGCGTTCGGGCAGTCGAACGGGCCGCTCGTGCGCTTGGCCGCACTCGGCGGGGCACCGCTGGTGACCTTCGCGGTCGCGCTCGGCGGCGGCCTGCTCGCCTACGGGTGCCTCACCCGCCGCCGTCGCGCGCTGTTAGCGGTGATCGGGCTTGCGGCGGTTGTCGCGGGTCCGCTGGCCATCAGCCTGCCGACGGCGGGCACCTCCAAGGGCGGTGCGCCGAGCTCTGCGGTCGTCGCCGCCGTCCAGGGCAATGTGCCGCGCCTGGGCCTCGAGGAGTTCGAGCAGCGCCGCGCCGTCACGGAGGACCATCTCAGGGAGACCGAGGTGCTCGCGGCCGACGTCGCCGCAGGCAAGCTGCCGCGCCCGGACTTCGTGGTGTGGCCGGAGAACGCCTCGGACCAGGACCCCCGCACCGACCCGATCGCGCGCCAGATGGTCGACGCCGCGGCGGCCGCGATCGGCGTACCCATCCTGGTCGGCGCCGTAATCAACGGCCCGGGACCCGACCACGTCCAGAACGCCGGGATCGTCTGGTCGCCGGTGACCGGCCCGGGCCAGATGTACCTCAAGCGCCACCTGGTGCCCTTCGGGGAGTACCTGCCGTTTCGCTCGCTGCTCACCCGCATCAACAGCCGCTTCGACCTCATCGGCAAGGACTTCGTGCCGGGGTCGAAGCCCGGCGTACTGCAGATCGGGGGCGTCACGATCGCGGACGCGATCTGCTTCGAGGTCGCCGACGACACGGTCGTCCGCCAGGCGGTGACCGGCGGCGGCCGACTGCTGGTCGTGCAGACCAACAACGCCAGCTACGAGCACCCGGGGGACAGCGGCCGCGGCGGCGAGACCGCTCAGCAGCTCGCCATCTCGCGGCTGCGGGCCGTGGAGAGCGGTCGCGCGGTGGTGGTGGCCGCCACGAGCGGGGTGAGCGCGGTCATCGCCCCGGATGGCAAGGTGCTGGCCCGCACCGGGGTCTTCACCCCTGCCGTGCTGGATCTTCGGGTGCCGCTGCGGGACCCGCTCACCCTTGCCGACCGAGTGGGCGCCTGGCCGGAGTGGATCCTGTCCACCGCCGCCCTGCTCACGTTGCTGGCCGCCGCCGTAGCCACCAGACGAGACGCGCACACGACGCCGACTCTCGACGTCGACTCGACAGTCAGTGACCCGCAGGTCCCCGCGGCGGTCTAGGACGGCGACGTAAAGGTTATGTCAGGCTGATTTCCGGGACCGCGGAGCCGGGTGCAGCTCGGCGAGACGCTCGTTGAGGACGTCCTCGAGATCCGCGATCGACCGGCGCTCGAGCAGCATGTCCCAGTGCGAGCGCACCGTCTTCGCCGCCTTGGGGTCGACCGAGTCACCGTCGCGCAGCGACGCCACTACGCCGCAGCTGCGGCATTCCCAGGTCGCCGGCACCTCGGCATCGCTGGCCATCAGCATGCGGGTCTCGTGGCCGGACGGGCAGTCGTAGACCACCTCGCGCCGCGGCGCCAGGTCCGTGTTGCGGTCGGTCTCGTAGCTGGTGGTGCCCAGGCGGCTGCCCCGCAGGACTCGCTCACCCATGTCGGCCTCCTGAATCGTCGAACGCGCGTTGCGGCGTCTGCCAGGTACAACGTGCCAGTCGCGGCTGAGGATTCCCTTACCGCGGCCAGGTACGCCGCCCAACTGATAGGACGTCCGCCGGGGGCCGATGGTTCGCCCCGCCGGTCTTGCCGACCATTGTACGTAGTGCCGATAATGGACATTATGTCAGGTCGAGGAGATCGGGCCGGAGTAACGGCATCCCCCTCTCATCCGCTTAGTAGCGCCGACCGGTCGCCACAGGGCGCGTCGCGTAACGACACGGCCACAACTCGAGTCAAACGGCTACTGATCCGCGCGCGAATGCCGATAGTGAACATGTGACGCCGCCGCCCGACGGCGCCACTCAACCCAGGACGAAGGGCACGGGCAATGAACCACCTGGATGCGAGTAGCCAGCTCGCGACCTCCGGCAACTGCCAGCACCAGCCGTGCTGCCCCTCCGCGACAGCCGCCGACCGCGACGCGGCGCGGGTGATCGCCAGCCACCCCGAGCAGGGCTGGAACCTGCTCTGCAACGGCGTCGTCAGCTTCGACGACCGCGGCGACCTGCTGCCCGACGGCAGCTCGGTCCCACCGCAACGGCACCACGCCGCATGAGCCCGAGCCACGCCTGAGCAAGCTGCCTGAGCGGGGTCAGTCCTCGTACGCGGCGGGCGGCGGGCAGCTGCAGGAGAGGTTGCGGTCGCCGTACCCGCCGTCGATCCGCCGGACCGGCGGCCAGTACTTGTCTTTGCGAACCATCGCCAGGGGATAGGCCGCCTCCTCCCGAGTGTAGGGAGCATCCCAGTCCCCCAGCAGGCACTCCGCCGTGTGGGGCGCATTGCGCAGGGGGCTTGCCTCCAGCGGCCACTCCCCGGCCGCAACCCGGTCGATCTCCGCGCGGATCTGCGCCATCGCCTCACAGAACCGGTCGAGCTCTGCGAGGTCCTCGGACTCGGTCGGCTCGATCATCAGGGTGCCGGCCACCGGGAACGACATCGTCGGGGCGTGGAACCCGAAGTCGATCAGCCGCTTCGCAATGTCCTCGGCGGTCACGCCGGTCTCGCGGGTGATCCCCCGGACATCCACGATGCACTCGTGGGCCACCAGGCCTCCCCGCCCGGTGTAGAGCACCGGGAAGTGCGGCGCCAGGCGCCGCGCGAGGTAGTTCGCGGCCAGCAGCGCGACCTCGGTCGCCTCCCGCAGACCGTCCGGACCCATCATCCGGACGTAGGCCCACGGAATCGGCAGGATCCCCGCGCTGCCCCACGGCGCGCCGCTGATCGGGCCGACGCCGGACGTTGGGCCCGCCTCGGCCACGACCGGATGGTTCGGCAGGTACGGCGCGAGGTGGCTGCGTACGGCGACCGGGCCGATGCCCGGCCCGCCGCCGCCGTGCGGGATGCAGAAGGTCTTGTGCAGGTTCAGGTGCGACACGTCCGCGCCGAACTCCCCCGGTCGGGCCAGCCCGACCAGCGCGTTGAGGTTCGCGCCGTCGACGTACACCTGGCCGCCTGCCTCGTGCACCAGCGCGCAGAGCTCAGTGATCCCGTCTTCGAACACGCCGTGGGTCGAGGGATAGGTGACCATGATCGCCGCGAGAGCCTCCCGGTTCTCGGCGATCTTGGCGCGCAGGTCGTCAAGGCTGACGTTGCCCGCCTCGTCGCAGGCCACCACGACCACCCGCATCCCGGCCATCGCCGCGCTGGCGGCATTCGTGCCGTGGGCGGAGGACGGGATTAGGCAGACGTCGCGGTGGGCCTCGCCCCGCCCGCGGTGGTAGGCCCGGATCGCCAGCAGCCCGGCGAACTCCCCCTGCGAGCCCGCGTTCGGCTGCAGCGAGACCGCGTCATAGCCGGTGATCGCCGCCAGCCAGGTCTCCAGGTCACGGATCACCTGCAGATGGCCGACCGCCTGCTCCAGCGGCGCGAACGGGTGGATCCCGGCGATCTCCGGCCAGGTGATCGGCTCCATCTCGGCGGCGGCGTTGAGCTTCATCGTGCACGAGCCGAGCGGGATCATGGTCCGGTCCAGCGCCAGGTCCCGGTCGGCGAGGCGGCGCAGGTAGCGCATCATCGAGGTCTCTGAGTGGTGCTCGTGAAACACCGGGTGCTCGAGGAACCGCGAGGTACGCCGTAGCTCCTCCGGGATGGCCGGCTCCCCCGGGGCCTGGCCGGCAACCGGGACCCCGAACGCCGCGCAGACCGCGGCCACGTGGTCGGCCGTGGTGCGCTCGTCGGAGGTGATGCCGACGCGGTCGGCGTCCACCCGCCGCAGGTTGATGCCCGCCTCGCGAGCCGCCGCGACGACATCGTCCGCGCGGCCAGGCACGACCGCAGTGACCGTGTCGAAGCCGGCGCCATGGGCGAGCTCCACTCCCCCGGCGACCAGCGAAGCGGCCAGCGCTGCCGCGTGTCCGGCGACCCGCTCGGCGATCTCGAGGAGGCCGGTCGGGCCGTGGTAGGCGGCGTAGGCGCCGGCCACGACCGCGAGCAGCACCTGGGCAGTGCAGATGTTGCTCGTGGCCTTCTCCCGACGGATGTGCTGCTCGCGGGTCTGCAGGGCCAGCCGGTACGCCGGCGCCCCGTCTGCGTCCACGCTGACCCCGACCAGCCGGCCGGGCAGTCCGCGCTCGAGGCCGGCTCGCACCGCCATGAACCCGGCGTGTGGGCCGCCGAACCCCATGGGGACACCGAAGCGCTGCGCCGAGCCCACCGCCACGTCGGCGCCCCACTCCCCTGGCGGCGTCAGCAGGGTCAGCGCCAGCGGGTCACTGGTCACGGCAACGAGGGCATCTTGCTCGTGTGCCAAGTCGACAAGTCGACGCGGGTCGAACAGCCGCCCGGTGCTGCCGGGGTAGGCGATCAGCACCCCGAAACAGCCGCCGTCCGGCAAGCCGCCCGCAGCGAGGTCGGCGATCACGATCTCGATACCGATCGGCTCCGCCCGCGTCCGGAGCACTCCAATCGTCTGCGGGTGGCATTCGGCGTCGACCACGAAGCATCGACTTGTCGACTTAGCGCTTCGTCGGCACAGCGCCATAGCTTCAGCAGCTGCTGTCGACTCATCGAGCAACGACGAGCCGGCAAGCGCGAGGCCGGTGAGGTCGGAGATGACCGTCTGGAAGTTGAGCAGCGCCTCCAGGCGGCCCTGCGAGATCTCCGGCTGGTAGGGCGTGTAGGCGGTGTACCAGGCCGGGTTCTCGAGGATCGCCCGGCGCAGGACGGGCGGGGTGATCGTGTCGTGCCAGCCCATCCCGATCATCGAGGTGAGGACCTGGTTACGGCCGGCAAGGTCCCGCAGCGCGGCGAGGGCGTCGGTCTCGCTGACTGCGGATGGCAGCGCCAGCTCCTCGGCGGTCCGGATCGCCGCGGGCAGCGCCGCCGCGGCCAGCTCGTCGAGCGAGCCGTAGCCCACGACAGCGAGCATCTTGGCTCGCTCGTCGGCAGACGGGCCAATGTGGCGATCGACGAAGCCTCGTGGTGTGCCGCGACGAGCGGTCGGAGCGGTCATGCGGAGCCTCCCAGCGCTGGGCACCGCCGGACGGCGGCCTGGCTCCCCCTCTGTCCTTCGACCTGAAAGCTTCACCGGTCATCGCTGCCGGCTTGCCCCGTCGGTGAGGCGTTCGGGACGCCTGCTCTCCAGAGTGCCTGCCCGCGCGGTCCGTCGGCCTGAGAGGTTCCGGGGAGGTTGCTCCTTCGGCGCCCCGGACTGGCTTGCCGGGGTCTCTCCCACGCGGGTTGTGAGGCACCGCGACGCTAGCAGCCGAAAGCCGCGATCGCGCCGAACAGCACGTCGGCGTGGCGGGCGAAATGTCCGGTTCTTCGGCCCGCTGTACGGGCCGTAGAGCGGTTCCCGGCTACGTGCCGGTACGACGGATGCGGCGAGCGGCCAACTCGTCGCCAGCGACCGGCACAGCGCCCGCGGCGGGCTCCGCGGATTCGGAGGGCAGCTCAGCGAGGCTGCCGGCGACCTCGCCGATCACCCTGCCGACGGCGATGCCGAAGACGCCCTGACCACCCTGGACCAGATCGACCACCTCGTCGGGCGAGGTGCAGGCGTAGACGGTCGTGCCGTCGCTCATGAGCGTGATCCCGGTCAGGTCGGCCTCGCCGGAGTCGCGCAGGTGGTTGACCGCGAGCCGGATGTTCTGCAGCGAGACCCCGGTGTCGAGCAGCCGCTTGACGATCTTGAGCAGCAGGATGTCGCGGAATGAGTACAGCCGCTGACTGCCGGATCCTGCGGCCGGCCGGATCGACGGCTCGACCAGCCCCGTGCGGGCCCAGTAGTCGAGCTGGCGGTAGGTGATCCCGGCGACCGTGCAGGCCGTCGGGCCGCGGTAGCCGATCGGCGGGCCACCGGCCTGTTCCTTGCCGAACAGCGCCGTCTGCACGCCGTACTGGCCGTCCGAGCCTGGGTTCCTGCCTGTCAACGTGCCCTCCGTACGTCCGGCGGCGGGAAGGGCTCGCGTGCGAGTCGGCGCGAACCTCACCGGTGGAACTTCGCCGATGACGTTAGGCAGTCGCCCGCGCGCGGTCAATGACAACGCGGTCCAGGGGTGTCGCGAGTCCTATATCTCAATCCGTACTCGAGACTTAGGATTCGCCCTCCGTCTCGAAGTCCTCCGGAGAGATCTGGTCGAGGAACTCGCGGAAGCGCTCGACCTCGGATTCCTGCTCGTCGGCGATCGCGATCCCCGCCGTGTCCAGCACGGCCTCCTCGGCGTAGATCTGGGCACCGATGCGGATCGCTAGCGCGATCGCGTCCGAGGGGCGGGCCGACACCGTCGTCCCGTCACCGAAGCGCAGGTCGGCGTAGTAGACGCCGTCGCGCAGGTCGGTGATGAGCACCGACTCCAGACGCGCGCCGAGGGCCTCGACGACGTCCTTGAGCAGGTCGTGGGTCAGCGGGCGCGCCGGGACGATTCCCTGCTGCGCGAACGCGATGGCCGTGGCTTCGACCGCCCCGATCCAGATCGGCAGGTAACGGTCGCCCGCGGTCTCCTTCAGGAGCACGATGGGCTGGTTCGAGGGCAGTTCGACCCGCACCCCGACGACCGTGAGCTCGTTCACTTGCCACTCCGCTCGCCGCGTCCATCGCCTGCGCAGGCGACGTTACACCCGGGGGTGCCTGCCCTCCGCCGGCGCGCTCACGCCGACGCGTCAGCCGCCGAGCTGGGGACGAAGGCCGGCCCGCACGAGGGTTGCGTGCAGGCGAACCGACAGGCTCGCGAGCTCCCGGGCAACCTCGTCGGCCCGCCCCCGCGCTTCCGGGCTGCGCTGACGGGCGAGCGGCGCCACGACCTGCTCGACCAGGCCGAGCTCGCGCTCGGCGGTGGTGCGAAACGACCGCAGGTGGCGCGGCTCGAGTCCGAACCGGCTCATTGCGGCGACGGTTTTGGCGATCACCAGCGCGTCGCCGTCGTAGTGCCCGCCGGGGCGCGGCCCGATCAAGCCGAAGCTCTCGATCTGGTCGAGCTGCTCAGGCTCGAGGCCGGCGGCGTCCAGCAGCTCGTTGCGGGACAACCGCAGCTCGGAGACCTCGGGCAGGAAGTCCGCCGCGGTCGGCATGCCGGCCTCCTCGCCCGCGCCGGCTGGGACCTGCGGGCCGCCTTGGCCCGGTGTGGCGGGCTGCAGACCGCGGTCGAGTGCGGCGAGCTGCTCCTTGATGACGCGCAGCGGAAGGTACTGGTCGCGCTGGGCGGCGAGCACGTAGCGCAGGCGGCCGACGTCGTCTCGCGAGAACTTGCGGTAGCCCGATGGGGTCCGCGTAGGGGTGATCAGGCCCTCGCTCTCCAGGAACCTGATCTTCGAGATGGTCACGTCCGGAAACTCGCCGCGGAGCTGCCCGAGCACCTCGCCGATGCTCATGAAGGCGTGGCTGCCGCCCACGCTCGACACGGGCGCCACTGCCGGCCGGCTCGCCCCTTCGGGCATCGTCATGCCGCGCCGCCGGGCACGCTGGAGAAGAACAGCAGGCGGACCTTGCCGATCTGGACCTCGTCGCCGTTACCGAGGGCGGCGCTCTCGATCCGCTCCCGGTTGAGGTAGGTCCCGTTGAGGCTGCCGGCGTCGCTGAGCGTGTAGCCGTCGGGCGTGCGAGTGAAGGTCGCGTGCCGGCGGGAGACGGTGACGTCGTCGAGGAAGATGTCGCTGTCCGGGTTGCGCCCGACCGTCGTCACCTCCTGGTCGAGCAGGAAGCGGCTGCCGGCATTGGGTCCGCGCTGCACGACGAGGAGCGCGAAGCCCGCAGGAAGCTCATCGAGGATCTCGGCTGTCGTCTCGTCGTCGCCGTCCGCGTCGACTCCGCTGAGCGCGAGCGTGCTGGTCTGGTCAGCCGTCCCCGCGACCGCGCCGCCGCCGCGGCGAAGCTGGTTCCCGCACCGCGCGCAGAACAGCGCGTCATCGGGATTCTGGTGTCCGCACTTGTCGCAGAACACGCTGGGCATCGAAAGCGCCTGCTTCCCTCGTCGTCAACTGGGCGACCGCTTCGAAACGATCGGCACGACCAGACGAAACCTCAACCACAGGTCGAGGGATCAAACGGTAAGCGTCCCGCCCAGCGCGGTCAATCGCGCAGGACGCCGCGGTGGATGATCAGGCGGATGCGTCGAGGAGCGCCTGGTAGCCGCCAGCGTCCAGCAGGTTCGAGGCGTCTGCGCCTTCCGTCGGACGGATCAGGACCAGCCAGCCCTCGCCGTACGCGTCGGAGTTGACCAGCTCGGGCCGGCCGTCGAGCGCGTCGTTCGCGGCGACGACCTCGCCGGCCAGCGGCGCGTAGATCTCCGAGACGCTCTTGGTGGACTCCACCTCGCCGAGCACTCCCCCGGCGGCAACAGTTGTGCCCGCGGCGGGGAGCGAGACGTAGACGATGTCGCCGAGGGCCCCCTGGGCGAAGTCGGTGATCCCGACCCGGATGGTGCCGTCGGCCTCGTGCTTGGCCCACTCGTGCTCAGCGGTGTAGCTCAGGTCCTCTGGAATCACGCCGCGGAGCCTAGACGCTCCTCGCGGGCGGCAGCCACCAGCCGGCTTTCGTAGACCAGGTAGAGCGCCCCGGTCCAGAGGTAGAGGGCGGCCCCCCAGCAGGCGAAGGACCAGGCGAGCGGGCGGACGACGTGGTCGAGTGTGGAGCTGCCGACGGAGAGCAGCAGGAGCGGGAAGGCGTACATCAGGGCGAGCGCGGCTGCCTTGCCGAGGAAGGTGACGTCGGGAGGGCCGATCCCGAAGCGGCGCATCACGAGCAGCGCGAGCCCGAGCACGACCTCGCGGGCGGCGAGCAGGACGGTGAGCCACAGCGGGATGATCGAGCGGTCCGTGAGGACCGCCAGCGTGGCAAGGATGTAGAGCCGGTCAGCGGCCGGGTCGAGCAGCTTGCCGAGCTCGCTCGTCAGGTTGAACCGGCGCGCGATCTTGCCGTCGAGGTAGTCGGTGAACCCGGCGACCATCAGCAGGATCACCGCCCAGCCGTCGTCCTTCGGCCCGAGCGCAAGCCAGCAGAAAACCGGTACGCCGACCAGCCGCAGCGCGGACAGCGCGTTTGGGACGGTCCAGACCTTCTCGCTCGAAGGCCTCGTCACCGTCACGCGCCGAACTCTACGAGGTGGCGCACGCGCACCGAACCCTCACCGTTTCGTCGGGCTGACAGGATTTGAACCTGCGACCCTTCGGCCCCCAGCCGAATGCGCTACCAAACTGCGCTACAGCCCGTAGCCCGCGCGAGTCTACCGACCGGGCCTCGCATCAGGAAGGCGGTAGGCGTCATATTTGCGAAGCGACACGCTTCCCTTGCCCTCGACCGCAGCGATGGGAATGAGATAGATCGTTTGCTCGAAGGTGACGCATGCGAAGTAGTCGATCTCCTCGGCCGAATAGAGGGCTCGCCGATGGCCGCCATGACCGTCACGGAAGTACTCCTTCCGGGACAACCTGCAGTCGACACCGGACGAGACTGTCTTCACCTGAATCCGCTGTCGTCCAAGTCGCGGGAAGTCGCCAATGAGGTCGTACGCGACACCTTCCGGCGCGAAGCTCACGGCCACACCCGCGAGAGTCAACGCCGCCGCGACCAGGTACGGCGCAGCGTGACGCTGTTGGTCAGGGCGCGGAACCAGTGCTGGTGACGGACCCGACGGGGCTTCCTGTCGCGAGAGAGCGGTGATGTCGATTCCGTTCAGCTCGCAGTGGCGTCGGATCGTCGCTCGTGCGGACCCTGAGCCAGGGGCGAAGCCGACCCGGTCGATGACCTCCGCCCAGGTTCTTGAACACCGAACAGCGTCCTCGATGAGCTCGATTCGGCGCCTGCTTGGCTGAAAGTGCGTGTAGTCGACCCCTAGCTCGTCACACACGTCCTTGAGGACTCGCCCCGTACGCGACGTGGTGAAGCCCAACGCTCGCATGACCCCCGCCAGGACTGCTGCGCGGCGACCGCCCTGCGCAGCTCCTCGACCGACACTGGTCGCACTAGACCAGGCCGGGGGGCGATGACACCATGCTCGAGACCCACCTGCTCTGGATATCGCCGAAGACCGACGGAAACATGTCCCCGGCGTACCGTTCGCTGCATGAGCAGTGACGTCGAGGGGGCTCTACGCACCAGCCTCGTGACAGCGATGAAGACGCGCGACGTGAACGCGGTAAGGGCGCTACGGACGACCATCGCGGCCCTGGACAACGCGGCTGCTCCGCCACCGACTCCCGACGACCTTCGTGGCGTCGCGATAGAGGGTGCGCCACAAGGGGCCGCCGCCACCGACATCCCGCGGCTGGTGCTGAGCGACGACGACGTGTATCAGCTCGTGCGGCGTGAGATCGACCATCGACTCGACGCGGCAGCGATGTACGACGACCAGCAGCAGCCGGTTCGCGCAGCGCAACTGCGCGCCGAAGCTGCCGTCCTAGAGACCGTCCTCGAGAGCAGCTGTTCGCGAGGGCGGGCCGACTGAGGTCGGCAACAGGCTCTGGAAGTACCGCACGGCAGGAGGTGTCGCTGTCGAGGCGTTCGCGCGTAGCCCAGCTGCCGCTACCAGTGAGTCCCCGTGAAAATCGCCCTGGCCTCGCGGGCGGCGTAGTAGACGAGCACGTAGGCCGCGACCGGATCAGCCCACCACCACCCGAACGCGGCGTTGAGAACCAGCCCGATCAATACCGCCACCGCGAGCAGGCCGTCGATGGCCGTCACCCGGCCCTCGGTGACAAGTACCGGGTTATGCAGCGCCCGGCCGATGTTCGCCTTGCCCCGGGCCAAGGCGAACATGGCGGCGGCGGTGAGGGCGGTCCAGAGGATGCCTGCCGAGCTGTGGTGAGGGTGAAATCTCGCTACCAGAGCCCACGTGGACTCGGTCACGACGTACAGCGCTACAGCGACGAAAGCAGCACCGATCAGTCGCAGCGCCTGCTGCTCGCGCTCGCGGCGTGCGCCGGAGAGCTCCCAGAGCACAACCGTGCTCGCGCCGATCTCGACCAGCGAGTCCATGCCGAACCCGGCGAGAGCGACCGAGCGAGCGGTAACCGCCGTAGTGGCGAGGACGGCAACCCCGGCGACGTTCCACCCAAGGGTGACTACCTCCAGGCGGCGTCCTCGGCGCAACAACATTGGCCGCGCCCGGACGGCACCAGCCGTCTCCACGCTCACGCCCGGAGGTCTTCCAACGGGTCAGCCTCGGCCGGCCAGGTCGATGACGACCTTTCCATGGACGTGGCGGCCGGCCTGCAGCTCGACGGCGGCACGGATCTGCGAGATCGGGAAGGTGGCCGCGATCGGAACCCGGACCTGGTTCGCCTCGACGAGATTGGCCACGCGTTCCAGCGCGCCGTGCGCGGCATTCGCGCCGTTGGCCGGCGTGATGCCGTCGACCTGAGCGGCGATAGTGGTGATCCGTTCGTCGGCGACCCCGAGCGCCCGCGCGGCGTCCACCACCTCGGTGCCGTACAGGTCGATCGCGGCAGTGACGGAGGCGAGGGCGCGAACCCGGTCGACGAGCCCCTCGCCGTACGCGACCGGCTCGGCGCCGATGCTGCGCAGGAAATCGCCTGATGCGCTCGACCCCGTCCCGATCACGCGGGCGCCGGCAAGACGGGCGAGCTGGACGGCGAACACCCCCACCCCGCCGGCGGCGCCGCCGATCAGCACAGTGTCGCCCGGGCCCGCATCGACCACAGCGAGCGCGGCGGCGGCTGTCGAACCGGCGATGGTCAGCGTGGCGGCGGTGCGGTCGTCCACCCCGGCGGGCGTGTGATGCGCCACGCCCTCCGTGATGGTCCCGGCCGCAGCGACGACGACGAAGTCGGCGATCGCCCGCGAGACCGCCCCGCCGTACACCCGATCACCCGCCGCGAACCCGGAGACGCCCTCGCCGACCTGGTCCACCACGCCCGCGAAGTCGGTTCCGAACCCGGCGGGCAGGCTCAGCCCGAACCGGGCTGCGGTCTGGGCGTCGGAGGTCATGATCCAGTCCATCGGGTTCAGCCCCGCCGCGGTGACCCGCACCCGGATCTGCCCCGGGCCGGCGACCGGCGCGGGCACCTCGTGGATCGCGAGGACCTCGGGACCGCCGAAGCGCTCGAGCCGAACCGCTCTGCTCACAGTGCCCTACCGCTTCCGCTTCTCGCGTGCCTTCACCGACAGGTCGATCGGGGTGCCCTCGAAGCCGAACTGCTCACGGAGCCGCCGCTCGAGGAATCGCCGGTACGACGCCTCGAGCGGGCCAGAGGTGAACAGCACGAACTTCGGCGGCTCGATGCTGGGTTGCGTCGCGAACAGGATCTTCGGCTGCTTCCCGCCGCGCACGGGGGGTGGCGTCGCCGACACGATCTCGGCGAAGAAGGCGTTGAGCTCCCCGGTCGGGATCCGCTTGCGCCAGCTCTGCAGAGCGGCGGTCATCGCCGGCTCGACGCGTTGCAGACCGCGCCCGGTTTTGGCGGAGATCGCCAGCCGGGATGCCCACCCGAACCTCGCAAGCTCGCGCTCGATCTCGCGGTCCAGGCGCTCGCGCCGGTCCTCGTCGAGGATGTCCCACTTGTTCAGCAGCACCACCATGGCGCGGCCGGCCTCGACCACGGCGTCGGCCACTCGAAGGTCCTGGTCGCTGATCGGCTCGGTCACGTCCAGCAGGAGCAGGACGACGTCGGCCGCGGCGATGGCCGACGACGTACGCAGGCTCGAGTAGTACTCGGCGCCGCTGGCCTCCTTGACGCGCCGGCGAAGGCCTGCCGTGTCGACGAACCGCCAGGTCGCGCCATTGAGGGTGACCAGCTCGTTGACCGGGTCCCGCGTCGTCCCGGCGACCGAGTCGACCAGCGCTCGTTCACTGCCCGCGAGCGCGTTGAGCAGGCTGGACTTGCCGACGTTGGGACGGCCGGCCAGCGCTACGCGGGGCACCGCATCCACCTCGACCTGCCGCGGGCTGTCGGGGAGCTTCGAGATCAAGACGTCGAGCAAGTCCCCGCTTCCCCGGCCGTGCAGCGCGCTCACCGGGATCGGCTCGCCGAGACCGAGTGACCACAGCGCCGCCGCGTCGGACTCCACGTTCGCCGAGTCCACCTTGTTCGCGGCGAGCACGACCGGCCGCCCGCTGCGCTGGATCACCCGCGCCACGGCCAGATCGGTCTCGGTGGCCCCGACCGTGGCGTCGACCACGAGTACGACGACGTCGGCCGCCTCGACGGCGATCTCCGCGTTCTCCGCGATCCGCGCCGCCATGCCACGGGCATCCGGCTCCCACCCGCCGGTGTCGATCACCGTAAACCGGCGGCCCGACCACTCCGCCTCGTAGGTCACCCGGTCCCGGGTGACCCCCGGAACGTCCTCGACGACGGCCTCGCGGCGGCCGAGCACCCGGTTGACGAAGGTCGACTTCCCGACGTTCGGCCGGCCGATGACCGCGACGACCGGAAGGCTGGCGATCACCGGGAAGCCGGGGTCTGGGACGTGACGGCAGCGAGATGCTCGAGCAGCCGGGCGCGAACCTGCTCGGCGGCCTCGGCAACCGCCTTACGCGTCCGCGGGTCGCCGCTCACCTCCAGGGTGAACGGCGCGCCGAACACCACGTCGATCGGCGCGCGAAGCCGCGGGATGGCCTTGCCCTTCGGCAGCGCGTCAGCGGTGCCGGCACACACCACCGGCACGATCGGGCACTGGCCGTGCAGTGCCAGGTATCCGATGCCGTGCTGGATGTTGGCGAGCTCGCCGGACCCGCGGGTCCCTTCGGGAAAGACCCCGAGCACACCGCCGCCGCCCAGGACTCGCAGCCCGGCCTGCAGGGCGGCGCGGTCCGGCGTACCGCGATGGATCGGGATCTGGCGGGCGAACTCCAGCACCGCCTTCAGCGGACCCTTGTAGAGCTCGGACTTGGCCAGGAACGAGGACGGCCGGGACAGCATGATCATCACGATCGGGCCGTCGAGGAAGCCGGAGTGGTTGCCCGCAATGAGGACCGGCCCGGTCCGCGGCAGGTGGTCCATCCCCACGATTCGCAGCCGGAAGTACGCCCGAAGGAGCAGCCGGGCAAGGGCTCGCGCGAGGAAGAGCGGCACCGACTCCCGCGTCGGATCCTCGCTGCGCGCGCTCATCCGGCCTCGACCTTCGCCACGAGGTCGAGCACCTCACGGATGACGCCGTCGGCGTCGAGCTCCGTCGCGTCGATGACGACCGCGTCGGGCGCCTGCGCCAGCGGGGAGGCGACGCGGGTGCTGTCGGCGGTGTCGCGGCGGGCGAGGTCGGCCTGGGTGACGGCGAGGTCGGCGGTGGCCTGCCCCAGGTGCTCGTCCTGACGGGCTCGTCGCGCGGCGCGGGCCGCTGGGTCGGCGACGAGGAACACCTTGACCGCAGCCGCGGGGACCACGGTCGTGCCGATGTCGCGGCCCTCGACCACGATCCCGCCTTCCCCGATCAGCTCACGCTGCCGGCGGACCATCTCCGCGCGTACCTCAGGCACCGCGCTCACCGCGCTCACCGCGGCGGTCACCTCCGGGCCCCGTACGGCGGTCGTGACGTCAGTTCCCTCGATCGAGATCGCCGGGGAGCCCGGGTCGGCGTCGACCTCGAGCCGCGCCTCCAGCGCCAGGGCGGCGAGGCCTGACGTGGCGTCGAGCGCGACGCCGCGCTGCAGCGCGAGCCAGGTCATCGCCCGGTACATCGCCCCGGTGTCGAGGTAGCGGAGGCCAAGAGCCTTCGCGACCCCGCGTGCGACGGTCGACTTCCCGGAGCCGGACGGTCCGTCGATCGCGACGACCAGATTGCGCCGCTGCACCGAACCTCCCACCGACGTCGCACCCGCTGGGGCGCTCGGCCGAGTCTAGGTGAGCGGCTCGGTGGCGGTGGCTCGCCAGCCCCGCGCCTCGAGCGCCCCCGCGAGGGTGGCTCCGCTGCCCGGTGCGACATCGAGGTCGACCAGGCCGAGCGCAGCCCCCGGCGAGTGGTCGACGTGGATGTCCTCGACGTTGACCCCGCAGTCGGAGGCGTCGGCGAGCAGCCGAGCCAGCTTGCCGGGCTGGTCGGGTACGACGACCGACACCTTCGCCCAGCGCACGGCCGCCTGGCCGTGCTTGCCCGCCAGCAGCTGGCGCCCGATCCGTCCGCGCTCGACCAGGGCACGCGCAGCCTCGCCTGCCACGCCGCCGTCGGCGAGCTCGGCCTTCAGCGCCTCGAGCGGCGCCAGCACCGCGTCCAGCGCTGCCGCGACGCCAGCGGCGTTGGCCGAGACGATCTCGGCCCACAGGGCGGGATCGCTGTCAGCGATGCGGGTCGTATCGCGCAGACCGGAGCCGGCGATCGCGACGTCGCCGCGATCCAGGTCGGCGATCGCCGCAGCCAGCGCGGAGGCGACCAGCTGAGGCACGTGCGAAAGCCGGGCCAGCAGCGCGTCGTGCGCCGCTGCCGGCATCGTGCTGACGCGCGCGCCGCATGCCGCCGCGAGTCCCTCGACCGCGGCAACCGCCTCGGGCGCCGACGCTGCCGTCGGGCAGACCACCCAGGGGCGGTCCTCGAAGAGGTCGACGGTGGCGTGATGGGGGCCCGACCGCTCGCGGCCCGCTACCGGGTGGCTGCCGACAAACCCGGGCCAGGGGCCGATATCTCTCTCAACCTCGAGTTGAGGTTGTAGCTGCACGCTGCAAACATGAGTGATAGTCGAAGCGATCCCTGCCCGCTGCAGACGTCCGGTCTCCGCGGCAATGAGCGCAGGCGGGAGGCACACCACGGCCAGGTCGACCGGCGCGCCGCCGTCCCACGGGTCCCCCGCACCGACGTCGACCGCCACTGCGAGGCGGCTCGGGTCGCGGTTTGCAAGCACGACGTCGTAGCCGGCGCGACGCGCCGCCATCCCGACGGAGGCGCCGATCAGGCCGGTGCCGACGATCAGCAGGCGGCCGGGCGCGGCGGTGGTCATCCTTCCGCCCTAGTCGCGGGGCAGGTCGGTGCGAAGCGCCTGGGCGCCACGCAGGTACACGTGGCGCGCCTCGGCACGCGAGAAGCTCGCCTCGACGTGGGCCATGAGGCGCACCACCCGCGGCATCGAGCCCGGCACCGCGATCTCCGAAGCGCACAGGAACGGCACGTCGGTGATGCCGATGGTGCGGGCGGCGTACGCCGGGAACTCAGCGACCAGGTCGGGCGTCGTCGTGAAGACGATGCTGATCAGGTCGTCGACGCTCAGCGAGTTGCGATCGAGGACCTCGCGCACCAGCTCCGCCGTGGCCTCGATGATCGCCTCGCGGTCGTCGACATCGACCTGGGTCGCGCCTCGCAGCGCGCGCACCGCCATCCCGCCTCCTCAGCTGCCCGGTCCTCGGCCGGGATCATTCTCTACTGCCGCTGCTGCGCGGCCCCGGTTGCACTGCCGCTCCGGCGCCGGCGCGCGTGGCAGGCGGGCCCGGAGCGTGATCGGCTTGTCGGGATAGCGCTATGCCGACATGTCGACTGCGCGATACAACGACTGGACCTCTTGTGGCTGCAGGTGCCGCCGCTTTCCGGGCTTGAGATCGCCCAGCCGGATCGGCCCGATCGCCACCCTGACCAGGCGGGTCACGGGATGGTCGAGCTCGGCGAGAGCCCGCCGCACGACGTGCTTGCGGCCCTCATGGATGCTGAGCTCGATCACCGACCGGGCAGTCGTCGACTCCACGACCTTGGCCGAGTCCGCGCGGATCGGCCCGTCCTCGAGCTCCACACCGGCCTTCAGCGCACGCTCCAGGCCCCGGCCGGCCGATCCCTCGATCTCCGCGAGATAGGTCTTGGCCACGCCGAACGACGGGTGGGTGAGGCGGTGTGAGAGCGTGCCGTCGTTGGTGAGGAGAAGCAGGCCCTCGCTGTCAGCATCGAGCCGGCCCACGTGGTGAAGCTGCGCGGTGAGGTCCTCCACCAGGTCGCCCACGCACGGGCGGCCCCGGTCGTCCGCCATCGTCGAGTGCATCCCCCGTGGCTTGTTGATGGCGAGATAGACCAGACCGCTCGCGGTCGGGATCTGCGAGCCGTCCACCGCGACGACGTCGCGCTCCGGGTCGATGCGGACCCCCAGACGCGCCATCCGGCCGTTCACACTGACCCGGCCCGCGGCGATCAGCTCCTCGCACGCCCGCCGGCTGCCCAGTCCCGCCGCGGCGAGCACCTTCTGCAGTCGAACGCCTTCCGGCTCGGGCTCAGCCCGCGGCGGCATCGTCTTCGAGGGCAGTGTGGTCGGGCAGGTACTCCGCAAGCGGCGGCAGCTCCTCGGCCGAGGTGAGCCCGAGCCGCTCGAGGAAGTGGTCGGTCGTGCCGTAGAGGATCGCCCCGGACTCGCGCTCGATGCCGACCTCGGCGACCAGACCACGGGTCACGAGGGTGCGGATCACCGCGTCGACGTTGACTCCGCGCACCGCGGCGACCCGTGAGCGAGTCGTCGGCTGCCGGTAGGCGATAACCGCGAGGGTCTCGAGGGCTGCCTGGCTGAGCTTGGTGGGCTGGCCGTCCCGGATGAACCGTTCGACGTACGGCGCGCAGTCGGTGCGGCTGTAGAACCGCCACCCGCCTGCGATCCCCCGCAGCTCGAAGCCGCGGCCTGCATCGTCGTACTCGGCGGCGAGCTCGTGCAGTGTGGCCGCGATCTCCTCGCGCGGGCGCTCGAGCACCTGCGCGAGCACGCCCTCCTCGACCGGCTCCTCGACCACCATCAGGATCGCCTCGAGTGCGGCGCGCAGCGGCGGCAGGTCGGCCATGAAGCCGCTCGGTATGCCCTCCGCAGGCGCGTCGGCAGCCGCGGGCTGGTCCGGCTCAGGCATCAGCGGGTACGTCTTCCGGGGCGAGCTCGTACTCCGCGTCGAGCTCGTTGCCCAGCTGAAGGGCGGGGCCGTCCCCGCCGACCCAGCGGACGTGCAGCTCGCCGAGCGGCGTGACCTGCTCGAAGCTGAGGACGCCCTCGCGGAACAGCTCGAGCAGCGCGAGGAAGCGCCCAACCACGGTCATGGTGTCGGGGCAGTCGGCAACCAGCGCTCGGAACGTCGCAGCACCGCCCGCCCGCAGCCGCTCGGCGAGGATGACGGCTTGCTCACGCACGCTGACCAGCGGGGCGTGCAGGTGCCCGATGTCGACGATCGGGACCGGTTTGGGCGCCATGGCCTTGGCGGCAAGCTCCGCGAGCTCGGCCGGGCCTACGCCGAGGGTCACCTCGGGCACCAGGTTCGCGAACTGTGGCTCGAGCGGCACGAGGCGCGGGTAGCGGTGCGCCGCGGTGTCCATCAGCGTCCGGATGACGCCGACGACCTCCTTGTACGCGCGGTACTGCAGCAGGCGGGCGAACAGCAGGTCCCGGGCTTCGAGCAGCGCCAGGTCCTCCTCGTCGACCTCGGCCGACGGGAGCAGCCGGGCGACCTTCAAGTCGAGCAGCGTCGCGGCCACGACGAGGAACTCACTCGCCGTGTCGAGGTCCCAGCCGTCGCCGTGGCTGCGGATGTAGCCGACGAACTCGTCGGTGACCTTGGCCAGCGCGACCAGCGTCACGTCCAGGCGGCGCTTGGCGATCAGCGACAGCAGCAGGTCGAACGGCCCCTCGAAGACGTCGAGATGGACCTCGAAGGCAGCCCGGCCGGAGCCTGGTACGGCTTCGGCGCCGCCGGCCACGGCGTCCTCGACAGTCGGAGAGCCGGCCACGGCTCGACGGTAGCCCAGCCCTCAGCGCCGCCCGAGCCGCCGCGCCGCCCTAGATCGAGTGGACGATGCCGTCGATCACGCTCGTCACGAGGGCGAGCAGCAGGGGCTGCTCCCCAGCCAGCGGCACGATGAACAGCACCAGCAGGATGATGACGCCCCAGTACTCCTCGAGCAGCCGGTACGCCATCTGGCGGGCGCCGGCGGTGCGGGGCAGGATCGTCCAGACCGCGACTCCGGTCGGCAGGGGCGGGATCGGGACCAGGCTCAGCAGTCCGATCGCCGCGCTCTCCACTCCGAAGCCGAGCAGGAGCTTCTCGGCGAACGTCGGCGCGATCAGCTTCGTGAAGTCGCCGCCGTGCAGGACGGACATCGAGTCCATCAACGGCAGCGCACCGCGTCCGGCGAGCGCGCGATACCCGGCGATCGCACCCGCACCCAGGGCCGCGGGCACGACGCACGAAAGAGCCGCGAGCAGGCACAGCTGGCGGTTGCGGCTGCGGCCGAAGCCGCGCCGCGCCTCCGCCTTGGGCGCCCAGCCGACGCCGCCCAGCAGCGCCGCCACCGCCGCATAGGGGTCGAGCCACGACTTCGGGTCCCAGAACGGCGCCGGATGCCGGAGGTTGCGGTCCAGCAGGCGAGTGACGCCGCTGAGCGCGATCAGGCTCACGGCGTAGCCGAGCAGCAGACCGAGCAGGGTCTCGGGCTGACGCAGTGCGAACAGCATCGCTCGCGGTTACCGGCCGCGCAGCCGGCGCACCAGGATGCTCTGCTCGCCCTTCGACTCCAGGTCCGCCAGCACCACCGCCAGCGCCTCTCGGACGATCCGCCCTCGGTCGACTGCCAGCCCGTGCTCGGCGCGCAGCACCAGCCGGGCGTGCTCGAGGTCGACCAGCTCGCTCGGTGAGACGTAGACGGTGATCTTCTCCTCGTGACGCTGGCGACCGCTCGGGCGCCGCGGTCCGGTCGGCCGCTGCGTCGTCCCTGCCGGCCGCTCGAGGACCTCGGTGGAGGCGGTGGCTGGTGCCGGGTACGCCGGCGGGGCGTACGACGCGGAGTCGTCGTCCTCGGCCGGGCGGTTGACCGCGCCGGTGGAGCGGAACAGCTCGTCGGCGCCGGGCAGCGTCACGCGGCGAGGCATCGGGCCACCACCTCTCGGGCGAGGTCGCGGTAGGCCTGCGCCCCCGCGGACGACGACGCGAAGCTGGTGATCGGCTCGCCCGCCACCGTCGTCTCAGGGAACCGGACGGTGCGGTTGATCACGGTGTGGAACACCTTGTCGCCGAAGGCCTGGACCACCCGGGCGAGCACCTCGCGCCCGTGGAGCGTGCGGCTGTCGTACATCGTGGCGAGGATCCCCTCAAGCTCTAGTTGAGGGTTCAACCTCTCGCTGACTTTTTCTATAGTTTGAATCAACAGTGCGACGCCGCGAAGGGAGAAGAACTCACACTCCAGCGGCACGATCACGCCGTTGGCCGCCGTCAGCGCGTTGATCGTTAGCAGCCCGAGCGAGGGCTGGCAGTCGATAAGGATGACGTCGTAGTCGTCGATCAAGGGGGCCAGGACCCGCTTCAGGGTCTGCTCCCGCGCCACCTCCCCCACAAGCTGGACCTCGGCGGCGGAGAGGTCGATGTTGCTGGGCAGCAGGTCCATGCCGGCGTTAGTCTTGAGCAGGATGTCGTCGGCGGTCACCGAGCGCTCCATCAGGGCGTTGTAGATCGTCTGGTCGAGCTCCATCGGGTTGACCCCGAGACCGACCGAGAGCGCGCCCTGCGGGTCGAAGTCGACGAGCAGGACCTTGCGGCCGAACTCGACCAGGGCCGCCCCGAGGTTGATCGTCGTCGTGGTCTTGCCGACCCCGCCCTTCTGGTTGCACATCGCCAGCACGACCGCCGGGCCGTGCTCGGTGAGCGGTTTCGGGTCGCGCAGCTTCGGCAGCGGGCGCCCGGTCGGCCCCTTGACCCGCGGCGGGCGGGACTTCGTGACGGGGGAAGTCGACATATCGTCCTCTCAACATGTAGCTACGCCGATTCTGCGATTTCTCGCGATGGCGCTTCAGCGACGGGAACCTAGCCGTCCACCCGCGATCTTGGCAACCGCCACGGGGATAACTGCAGTCACAGCGGCCTCAGTGGCCGCGCTGCTAGCGAGGGTCGAGCGCCCGAGGGTGCGCCTCCCGGTAGACCTCGTGCAGCCGCTCCGCGGTGACCAGGGTGTAGATCTGCGTGGTGGCCACCGAGGCATGGCCGAGCAGCTCCTGGACCACCCGGATGTCGGCGCCGCCGTCGAGCAGGTGCGTGGCGAAGGAGTGGCGCAGGCTGTGCGGGCTGACCTCGGCGCGCACACCCGCGCGGTCCGCGACCTCCTTCAGGATCGTCCAAGCGGCCTGCCGGGACAGTCGGCCACCGCGCAGGTTCAAAAACAGCGCCGCGCGGCCCTTCCCGTTGCCGACTAGGGCCGGCCGGCTGCGCACGAGATAGTCCTGCAGCGCGTCGATCGCGAAACCTCCGATCGGCACGAGCCGGTCCTTGCCCCCTTTGCCGTGCAGCATCACCGCCCGCGATGGCGGGTCGAAGTCGTCGACGTCCAGGCCGACCGCTTCGCTCACCCGCGCGCCGGTGCCGTAGAGGAACTCCAGCAGCGCGCGGTCGCGCAGCGCCTTCGGCGTACCGTCGAAGCCCGCCGCCTCGAGCATGGCGAGGACGTCGTCGACCGGCAGCGCGTGAGGGAGCCGGGCGGGCGGCTTCGGTGGGCGGACGGCGGCGGCGGGATCGGTAGCGGTCAGACCTTCACGCTGAGCAAACCGGTGCAAGCCCCTCACCCCGATCACCGTGCGAGCAGCAGACGAGGCTGCCAGCGCCGGCCGCTCGGGCGAGCCTTGGCGCAGCTCGGCCAGGAAGGTCGCCACGTCGGACTCCCCGACCTGGCGGAGATCGTCGATCCGGCGCTCGGCGAGGAACGCGTCGTAGCGGCGCAGGTCGCGGCTGTAGGCAGCGATGCTGTTCTTGCTCAAGCCGCGCTCGACGGTGAGGTGGTCCAGGTAGGTCCGGATCGCCTCGGTAGGCGCCACCGGCCGGTCTGCGTCGCCCATCGGTCAGCCGAGCAGGTCGGCAAGCTCTCGCAACGGCAAGCCGTGCGCGGCGGCGACGGGTTCGCAGACCACCTCGCCACCGGTCACGTTCACCCCGGCGGCCAGCGCCGGCTCGGCGAGTGCCGCCTTCCGCCAGCCGAGCTCGGCGATCCGCTCGGCATAAGGCAGGGTTACGTTGGTGAGCGCGTGCGTGGAGGTGTGAGGCACGGCGCCGGGCATGTTCGCCACGCAGTAGAAGACGGCGTCGTGCACCCTGAAGGTCGGCTTCGAGTGGGTGGTGGGCCGCGTCGACTCGAAGCAACCGCCTTGGTCTACCGCGATGTCGATGAGTACGGCGCCGGGCTTCATCCGGGCCACGAGCGCGTCGGTGACCAGCGTGGGCGCCTTCGCTCCCGGCACGAGGACCGCGCCGATCACCAGGTCGGCGTCCAGGCACGCCCGCTCGACCTCGTATGCGTTGGACGCGATGGTCTGGAGGTGTCCCTGGTAGATCCGGTCCGCCTGCCGTAGCCGGTCGATGTTCCTGTCGAGGACCAGCACCTCGGCCTGCATGCCGAGCGCGATCGCGGCCGCGTTCATCCCGGAGACTCCGGCCCCGAGCACCACCACCTTCGCCGCGTAGACGCCGGAGACGCCGCCCATCAGCACGCCGCGGCCGCCATGCTCACGCTGCAGGTAGTTCGCCCCGACGTGCGGTGCCATCCGGCCGGCCACCTCGCTCATCGGCGCGAGTAGCGGTAGCGATCCGTCGGCGAGCTGGACGGTCTCGTAGCCGATCGCGGTGATCCCGGAGTCGACCAGCGCGCGGGTGCACTCCTCGCTTGCCGCCAAATGCAGATACGTGAAGAGCACCTGGTCGGACCGCATCCGGTGGAACTCCTCGGCGACTGGCTCCTTCACCTTGCAGACCAGGTCGGCCTCTCCCCAGGCGGCGTCGGCGTCCGGCACGATCCGAGCACCGGCGTCGATGTACTCCGCATCCGGGATCGAGGAACCGGCGCCGGCGTCGCGCTCGATGAGGACGTCGTGCCCCAGCCGGCTCAGCTCGTGCGCCCCGGCCGGGGTGAGCGCCACGCGGAACTCGTTGTCCTTGACCTCGCGCGGGACGCCGACCTTCATACGGCTATCGAAGCATCACCGCGACCGCGCACCCGGGCGTTCCGGCCACGGCGCGTCAGCCGGGCGCAGCGAACGGTACGACGAGCCCGCGGCGGCCGCGCACGCCAGGATTCCCATGATCGCCAGCGGGTTGTGCAAGCGTCCCTCCAGAGCGGCGGCGACCGCTTCGCCCAGGGGAACCCACTGCGTCGGCATGTCCGCCTCTTCGTCCTCGCCGGCGAAGCGGTCCCCGCTGGACTCGCGGACATCGCGCGCCAGGTAGACCCGGACCGCCTCCTCGCTGCCGCCCGGCGTGGTGAAGGCGTCGACGAGCACGTCCCAGCGGCCTGCCTCGAGATGCGCCTCCTCGTGCAGCTCGCGCTTCACCGCCGCCAGAGGGTCCTCGCCCGCCACGTCGAGCAGCCCGGCCGGCGGCTCCCACAGGTAGCGCTTGACCGGATGGCGGTACTGCCGCAGCAGCAGGATCTCCTCGCGCTCGTTCATCACGATGACCCCGACCGCGCCTGGATGCACGACGACGTCGCGGGTCGCGACGTTGCCGCCCGGCATCGCGACGCGGTCGACTCGTACGTCGATGACCCGGCCGGAGCGGAACGCCGTCTCGGTCTCTACGGTCGGGAACTCGTCGGTGGACTCGTCGCGCAGGTGCTCGGACACGCCAGGAGTCTGCCCGTCGCGGGCGGCGACTAGTTCGCGACCGAGATGCCGCTGGACGGCAGCCGCACCACGCTCGGGTCGGCGTTGGCGGCCGCGCGGGTCAGCGCCGCGGCGACGAAGCCTACGAACAGCGGGTGTGCCCGGGTCGGGCGCGACTTGAACTCCGGGTGGGCCTGGGTCCCGACGAAGAACGGATGGACCTCGCGGGGCAGTTCGCCGTACTCGACGAGGCGGCCATCCGGCGAGAGTCCGGAGAACACCATGCCCGCCGCCTCGAGCCGTTCGCGGTAGTCGTTGGCGACCTCGTAACGGTGGCGGTGGCGCTCGGTGACCTGCGTCGCGCCGTAGGCCTCTGCGACGAGCGAGCCCGCAGTGAGCACTGCCGGGTAGGACCCGAGTCGCATCGTCCCGCCCATGTCCCGGTCCCCCGCCACCACGTCGAGCTGGTCAGCCATCGTGGCGATGACCGCATGCCGGGTGTCGGGGTCGAACTCGGCAGAGTTCGCGCCGGTGAGCCCGGCAAGGTTGCGCGCCACGTCGATGACCATGCACTGCAGGCCGAGACACAGCCCCAGCACCGGGATCCCGGCCTCGCGGGCGTGCCGGATCGCGCCGACCTTGCCTTCGATCCCGCGTACGCCGAACCCGCCTGGGACCAGCACGCCGTCCACCCCGTCGAGCGTGGCGGCAGCACCCTCAGGCGACTCGCAGTCGTCCGAGGTGACCCACCGGATGTCGAGCGCGGTGTCGTTGGCGGCGCCCGCCGCGCGCAGCGCCTCGGTCACGGACAGGTATGCGTCGGGGAGGTCGACGTACTTGCCGACCATCGCGATGGTGACGCGCTGGCTCGGCCGGTGGATCCGGCGCAGCAGGTCGTCCCACTCGGTCCAGTCGACGTCGCGGAATGGCAGGCCGAGCCGCCGTACGACGTAGGCGTCGAGGCCCTCGGCGTGCAGGACCTTCGGGATGTCGTAGATCGAGGCGGCGTCCGGCGCGGAGACCACGGCGTCGTTGTCGACGTCGCAGGTCTGGGCGATCTTGCGCTTCATCGCGTCGGGGATCGGCCGGTCGGATCGGCACACGATGGCATCCGGCGTGATGCCGATCGAGCGCAGCGACTGCACCGAGTGCTGAGTCGGCTTGCTCTTCTGCTCCCCCGACGGTGCGAGGTAGGGCACGAGCGAGACGTGCAGGAAGAACACCTTGTCCCGGCCGACGTCCTGGCGCACCTGGCGTGCCGCCTCGAGGAACGGCAGCGACTCGATGTCGCCGACCGTGCCGCCGATCTCGGTGATGACCACGTCGACGTCCTCGGTCGCCATCGCCTGGACCCGCGCCTTGATCTCGTTGGTGATGTGCGGGATCACCTGGACCGTGTCGCCGAGGTACTCGCCGCGCCGCTCCTTGGCGATCACGTCCGAGTAGACCTGACCGGTCGTGACATTGGCGGCTGCAAAGAGCTCCTCGTCGAGGAAGCGCTCGTAGTGACCGATGTCGAGATCGGTCTCGGCGCCGTCCTCGGTGACGAAGACCTCGCCGTGCTGGAACGGGTTCATCGTGCCGGGGTCGACGTTGAGATAGGGGTCGAGCTTCTGCATCGTGACCCGCAGCCCGCGGGACTTCAGCAGCCTGCCGAGGCTCGAGGCAGTCAGGCCCTTGCCCAGACTGGAGGCGACGCCTCCGGTGACGAACACATGCCGGACGGCGGCGGAACCGCCTCCGGTTGACCGATCCAGGGCGCTTCGACTCACGGACTGTCACGCTAACACCCGGGTGTGACAGCGCGGTTAACGCCGTACCGCGTGTCCCAGGGTGACCAGGGAGGTCAGCCGCGCAGCTCCCGGTACGTCGCCGCGAGCTCTGCCACGGACTCCTCGAGGGTCGGCCAGGTCGCCGCCTGCACGCGACCGAGCTCGGACAGCCGCGCGGCCAAGCCGGGATCGGCGAGCAGGCGGTCGATCGCGTCGCCGAGCGCGGCGGCGTCCCCGACGGGCACCAGCAGCGCGGCCTCGCCGACCAGCTCGGGCACTCCCCCGACAGCTGTGGTCACAAGGGGCACACCGGTCCGAAGCGCCTCCTGCGCAACGAGAGAGCGCGCCTCCCACACGCTGGGCAGCGCGACGACGTCTGCCGCGCGGAGCAGGTCGCCGACGTCCGACCGCGCGCCGAGCAACCTCACCGGTGCTCGCGATTCCTCGATCTGGGACTGCAGCGCGGCCCGCTGCGGGCCCTCGCCGGCGACCACGACCTG
>DASZUS010000026.1:0-177370 GCA_035547515.1 Mycobacteriales bacterium | reverse complement strand
CTTCGACATACCCAGCTTGCGGCTGTATGACCAGTTAGAGCAGTTGTGGACTAGTCATCTGCGCCACTCGGCGGGGTTTGGCGGAGGCTCCGGGATTTGAACCCGGGATGGGGGGTTACCCCAAACCGCATTAGCAGTGCGGCGCCATAGACCGGACTAGGCGAAGCCTCCTCGCGACGTCACCGCCGCGACCGCCGAGGCTACCGCAGCGACTTGACTGTGGGCACCCACCGCACGAGGTCGCCGACGGCATCGGTGAACACCACACCGCCCGCCGGGTCGAGCGCCAGCGACCGAACATGCGGGCCGCGGTGAACCGCGCTCGGCCGCGGGTGCCGGGACCGAAGCGCGGACCGGGAGAAGTACAGCACGTCCGTCCGCCGGGCCCGCCCGCTGGTGCGCCCGATCGACACGTAGCACCCGCCGTCGGCCGTCATGACGACATGCTCTGGCCGGCCGAGCGTGTCGACGTAGTGGCGCGCCGGACGGCTGGCCGACCCGGCTGCCCGGCTCAGCGTCTCGCGTACCAGCTCGTGGCCGCGGCGGACCCACGCAGCCTGCGGACCTGCCGCCGCAATCACCGCGCGTCCGAGCTGCAGCGCCGCCAGGAACGACGTGTCGGCTCGCGGGAAGATCACCGGGACGAGGTTCGCGCGGTGGTTGGTGATCTCGATCGCGTCCGACAAGGCGACTGCGGTCGACGGACCGCCATGCTCCACGATGGTGTGCGCCCGCAGCCGCCGGCCCGGCGAGATCGCGAGCACCTCGTCTCGCCCGGCGACGACGGCGTACGCCTTCGATCTCGCAAACGTCATTGAGCGCACCGTGCCGCCGGCCGCGCGCAGCACGCTGAGTCGCCCGGACCGCGGGTCGAGCGCCCGGATCGTCGAGCCGCCCGTGACCCAGACCCGACCAGCGCCGTAGAAGAGGTACGACGCGGGACCGGCCACCCGGGTGGACGAGTGGATCTGCTCGGTGCGCGGATCCACCTGTTCCAGCGAGTGCGCGTGCTTGCCGTCGCGGGCGAGCAGCCACAGCCAGCCGGAGCCGCTCACGACCAGCTCACCGCGCAGCCCGCGGCGCGGTGAGAGCACTTCGTGACGCGAAGCAAGAGACGGTGGCGCGGCGGCGGCTGGTGGGCTGCCGGCGCGCACCCCCGCCACCGTCGAGTCGACGAGCAGCAGGATCAGCGCTCCGGCGGCGATCGCCAGATGGCTGTGAACCCGAAGGTCCCGCCACCGCCAGAACAGGTACATCTCGAGAAAGACAACGAACAAATGCCCCATAAGTCGCGGGGCGGCGGCTCACAAAGTCGTGACCGACAGCTCGCCGTCGGCGTACTGCTGGCGCAGCACCTTCTTGTCGAACTTGCCTACGGACGTCTTGGGCACCGCCTCGATGACGGTCCACTGCTCGGGCAGCCACCACTTCACGACCCGGTCGGCGAGGAACGCCTGCAGCTCCTCCGGCGAGGCCTCGGCGCCCGGCTGGAGCACGACGCAGGCCAGCGGCCGCTCCTGCCACTTCTCGTCCGGTACGCCGACCACGCAGGCCTCGAGCACCGCCGGGTGGGCCATGATCTCGCCCTCGAGCTCGACCGAGGAGATCCACTCGCCGCCGGACTTGATGACGTCCTTCGAGCGGTCGCTGATCGTGATGTAGCCCATCGGGTCGATCGTCCCGACGTCGCCGGTGCGGAGCCAGCCGTCGTCGAACTTCTCCGGGTCGTCGTCGCGGTAGTACGCCGCGGTGACCCACGGCCCGCGAACCTGGATCTCGCCCACCGCCTTGCCGTCGCGCTCCTGCACCTGGCCGGAGTCGTCCACCAGCCGCAGCTCGACGCCGAACTGCAGCCGGCCGGCCTTCGCCTGGTAGTCCCATGCCGCATCGCCCGTGACCCCGACGGGCGGCTTCGCCACCGCGGCCACCGGCGAGGTCTCCGTCATCCCCCATCCCTGGATGATCGTGACGCCGAACTCGGAGTCGAAGGCCTCGATCAGCGACCGCGGGACCGCGGAGCCGCCGCACAACACCGCGCGAATCGAGGCGAAGACACCCGGCCGCGGGTTGTTGCGCAGGAACTGCAGGATGTCGTTCCAGATCGTCGGTACGGCGGCCGACACCGTCACGCGCTCGGCCTCGATCAGCTCGATCACCGGCTCGGCCTGCAGGAAGCGGTCCGGCATGATCAGGTCGGCGCCCGACATGAACGCGCCGTACGGGATGCCCCACGCGTTGGCGTGGAACATCGGCACGATCGGCAGCGCGCGGTCGTCGGCCGACAGGTTGTTGTTGTTGCCCGTGCAGATCGACATCGAGTGCAGCCAGCACGAGCGGTGCGAGTAGACGACACCCTTCGGGTTGCCGGTGGTGCCGCTCGTGTAACACATCGCTGCGGCGGAACGCTCGTCCACGTCCTCGGGCCAGTCGAAGCTCTCCGACGACGACGCGAGCACGTCTTCGTACGACAGGATCTGCTTGCCGGCGCCCTCGAGCGCCGACCGGTCGCCGTCGCCGCTGACCAGCACGGTGTGCACCGTCGTGAGGTCCGGCAGGACCTTCGCGAAGACCGGGATCAACGAGTCGTCGATGATGACGACGCCGTCCTCGGCGTGCTGGGCGATGTAGACCACTTGCTCCGGGAACAGCCGGATGTTGAGCGTGTGCAGCACCGCGCCCATCGACGGCACGGCGAGGTAGGCCTCGAGGTGCTCGGCGTTGTTCCACATGAACGTCGCGACCCGCTGGTCGCCAGTGACGCCGAGCTCGCGCAACCCGTTGGCCAGCCGCGCGGCGCGGGCCGTGGTCTCGGCGTAGGAGCGCCGCCGTCGCCGGCCGCCGTCCATCAGTGTCACGACCTCGCTGTCGCCGAAGACATCCCGGCCGTAGCGGAGGATCGAGCCGATCGTGAGAGGGAAGTCCTGCATCGTGCTGCGCACGTTCATCTCCCGGGCGTCAGGGGCGGGCCAGGGCCATTGTGCTGCCGCGGCACTTTGCCCGCCACGGCGGTTGCCTCACGTGACGGTCAGCGTGACCGGCGCGGAGGTGCCGGACGCCACGCCGTGGCCGGGCGAGGCGAGCACCTGGTAGCTCTGCGCGACGCCCTTCTTGGCAGCCTTGATCCGGTAGGTGAACCCGCCTTGCGAGTTCACGGTCTTGACCGGCCCGGTCTGCCACTTTCCGTTGACCTTGCTTTCGAGCATGACCTGCTCGCCATCGATGACAGGCGATACCGTCCCGGTCAAGGTGACCGTCTTGCCGTGCTTGATCCTCGTCTTCGACAACGCTGCAGTGACGACGGCATGGACGACGGTCGTCGAGGTCGCGGTCGCGCGCTCGTAGCCAGCGGCCCCCTTGAAGACGAACTCCACCTCGACCGCACTCGGCGGATGCAGGGTCACGTTGACGCTCCCGTCGGAGGCGGTCGTCGTCGTAGCGAAGGTCTTCCACGTCTTCGCGGCCGGTGCCTTGCGCAGCACCGTGACCGGCTGGCCGCTGATCGGCGTCGCCGGCGTCGTGTCGGTGCGTGAGAGCACCGCCGAGATCCCCAGCGGCTGGCCGTAGTTGATCGAGGCGGGCTGCACCGGCGCGATCTGGGTCGGCACGACCGGCGACAGCGGCGGTGTCGGGGTCGACGGAGCGCTCGAGCCGGCTCCGCTGACCGCGGTGACGGTGAAGGTGTAGGAGACGGTGGGATCGAGCACCTTCACCGTCGCCGAGGTCGCGGCGCCGGACACCTTGGTGGTGAGGCCGCCCGGGCTCGCGGTCACGACGTAGGACGTCGTACGCGCGCTGCCGTCGTTACCCGGGACCCAGGAGACCGTCGCCGTGGCGGGACCGGCGACCGCAGTCACCGCGTGCGGCGCTTTCGGCACCGCGGTCGGCCACGGGACGGCCGCTGTCCCGTCCGACAGGGTCGACCAGGGCAGCTCGGACCCGCCGGTGCCGAGGTAGGTCGACTCGTCGACCTTGCCGCTGATGCCGTTGATCGTCGCGGAGTCGGTGTACTGCCAGATGTCAGCGGACGGCGCCGACGAGCCGTACGACGCCATCCAGAGCGGGAACCGCGAGAACGCGGAAGGGTCGTCGAGGACGTCGGTCCAAAACGACGGGTACGTGTAGAGCATCGGCGTACGCCCGGTCAGCGTGCGCAGCCGGTAAAGGAAGATCTGCGCCCACGTGACGAGGTCCGCGCGCGGCAGCCCACCGGTGACCTCGAGGTCGAGCACGGGCGGCAGCGTGTCCGGCGTGTCGACCGCCCCGATCCGCTTCGCGAAGTACTGCGCCTGCGCCATCGCGGTCTGGCTGACCGGATAGGCAGGGCGGGCGAAGTGGTACGCGCCGTGCACGAGGCCGGCGGAGAGCGCACCCGCGTAGTCGTCCGCGAAGAACGGGTTCGTGTAGTTGTTCGACTCGGTGGCCTTCACGATCGCGAACGACATCCCCGCCGCGGCCACGGCGTTCCAGTTGATCGGCTTGCCGCCGGGATAGGCGGCGGTTGCCGGGTGCTGGTAGGACGCGACGTCCGGGCCGTTGATCGTGGTCGGCGTGATCGTCGGGCTGGGAGACGCCGTCGGCGTACCGGTGGGGGTACCGGTGGGCGTCGTCGTCAGGCTCGGCGTAGGTGTCGGGGAGTCGGTCGCCGCATGTGTCGATGTGGGCGTCGGCGTCGGGGTGGTCGGCGGGCAGAACAGCGTGCAGAAGTCAGGCGTCGGTGTCGCGGCACTTGCGGGGGTCAGCTGCAGCGCGCCCGATCCGAGCGCGAGCGCGGCGGTAACCACGGCGGCGATCCGCAGACGACGATGCATGCGTTGACGGCTCCGGCTGGGGGAAGCGAGACGGCGAGCTCCCAATCTAAGCCGGGACGCGCCGGCCGAGCGCGCCGACGCGCGCTGTTGCACAGCCGGAGCAGCCCGGTGTGATGATTCGCACAGCCAAACGGTTTTGTTGTACGAAGTAATCGGATTACCCTCGTCTCGTGAGCAGGCCGGCCACCGCATCCCCGCCGTCAGCCACAGCGGCGGATCTGCTCTCCGCGTTACGAACGGTCATGAAGCGCCTCGAGCGCACGCAGATCAAGCCCCCGGACCCGGCCCGGGAGGCCGCCTGGCGTGACGCGCCCCCGGCGCCGCGCCACATCGCCGCGTTGATGCAGATCGTCAGCGACGAGGGCATGAGCGTGACCACTCTCGCGACCCGCCTCGGCATCTCGCTCGCCACCGCCAGCCAGGTCGTGACCGACCTCGACAACGGTGGCCTGGTCGAGCGCTACCCCGACCCGACCGACCGCCGCCGGACGCTGATCAAGATCTCCGACACCCACCGCGGCCTCGCCCAGACCATCCTCGACACCCGGTTGCGGCCGGTGCAACGAGCTCTCGACCGGATGCGCCCCGCCGAACAGCGCGCAGTCGTGCGCGGCTTGCAGCTCCTCGCCGACGAACTAGAAGAAAGCGAAGTGGGGCACTAGTGCCTGTCGAACTCAGCAAGCGTCAGATCCGGCTGGTCTTCGTCGGGCTCATGCTCGGCATGTTCCTCGCTGCGCTCGACCAGACCGTCGTCGCCACGGCCCTGCCGACGATCGTCGGTGACCTCGGAGGGCTGAACCACCTGTCGTGGGTGGTCACGTCGTACATCCTCGCCTCGACGGTGACGGTGCCGCTGTGGGGCAAGCTCGGCGATCTGTACGGCCGCAAGGGCTTCTTCCAGGCCGCGATCGTGATCTTCCTCATCGGGTCTGCGCTGTCCGGCATCGCGCAGAACCTCGACCAGCTCATCGCGTACCGCGCCATCCAGGGTCTCGGCGCCGGCGGCCTGATCGTCGGCGCGCAGGCGATCATCGGGGACGTCGTCCCGCCCGCGGAGCGCGGCCGCTACACCGGCCTGATCGGATCGGCGTTCGCCGTCGCGAGCGTCGCAGGCCCGCTGATCGGCGGGTTCTTCACGGAGTCGCTGACGTGGCGCTGGGTGTTCTACATCAACCTCCCGATCGGCGCGATCGCGCTCGTGGCCGTCGCGGCCTTCCTGCACGGGGACATGACCAAGGTGGAGCACAAGATCGACTACCTGGGCGCGGCGGTGCTCTCCGTCGCCGTCACCGCATTGATCCTGATGCTCACCTGGGGCGGCGTGAACTACGCGTGGGGATCCGCGACGATCATCGGGCTCGGCGTCGGCGCGCTGGTGCTGTTCGCGATCTTCGTGCGGATCGAGCAACGCGCCGAGGAGCCGATCGTCCCGCTGAGCCTGTTCCGCAACTCGGTGTTCCGTACGTCGTTCATCACCGGCGGGACTGTCGGGTTCTCGATGTTCGGCGCCCTGACGTTCCTGCCGCTGTTCCTCCAAGTGGTGCACGGAGCCTCGCCAACCGCGTCCGGCCTGGAGATGGCGCCGATCATGGCCTTCGTCCTGGTCATGTCCATCGTCAGCGGGCGGCGGATCGCCGCGACCGGGACCTACCGGCGGTTCCCGATCGCCGGCACGATCCTGATGACGCTCGCGATCTACCTGTTCTCCCACCTCACGACGACGACGCCGTTCTGGCAGACCGTGATCTTCATGGCGCTCATGGGCACCGGCCTCGGCATGACGATGCAGGTCCTGATGCTGGTCGCGCAGAACGCCGTCGAGTACACCGAGCTCGGCGTCGCCACCTCGCTGGCGGCGTTCGGCCGCTCGATCGGCGGTGCGGTCGGTACGGCGGTGTTCGGCACGATCTTCACCAGCCGGCTCGCTCACAACCTGCCCAAACAGATCGCGCAGATCCCTGCCGCGATCCGCGACAACCCGGTAGTGAAGGCGGGCCTCTCGCACATCAACGGCGCCTCCGTCACGGCCAACCCCGCAGCCCTGAAGAAGCTTCCGCCGGTCCTGCTCAACCCGGTTCACCAGGGCTTCACCGACTCCTTCCACGTGGTCTTCCTCGGCTGCCTTCCGGTGGCGGCCCTCGGCGTGATCGGCGCGCTGATGCTCAAGGAGGTCAAGCTGCGCACGGCATATGGCCCCGCAGAGGGTGCTCAGCTCAGCGAGGGCCTCGAGGTCGCCGAGGCGATGGGGCTGCCGGCACCCGAGGAGATCGAGGAGCTCGAGACCCCGGCGTGAGCGGATGGCACATAGCTATCGCTATAGCTGTAGCGATGTGCCATGCGCTCTAGGAGCGATCGAGGGCGTCTCGCACTCGGGCCCGGGCCTCGGACGGGCCATCAGCGGACAGTGCCGCCGCGGCGTACCGGACGCAGTCGTCCGACGTGTGGCGCAGCAACGTCGCGCGTACGTCGGCAAGCGCCCGCGAGGTCATCGACAGGGCGCCAGCGCCCAACCCGACGAGCACGAGCGCGAGCAGCGGATCACTCGGCGCCTCGCCGCACACCGTGACCGGCCGGCCGGCCAGCGCACCGGCTCGCAGCACCGTCGCGACCAGGTCCAGAAACGCCGGCTGCCACGGGTCGAGCAGGTCGGCGAGCTCCCCGTCCGCCCGGTCGGTCGCGAACGTGTACTGCGCCAAGTCGTTGCTGCCGACCGAGACGAAGTCGACGACCTGAAGCAGGTCGCCCGCTCGCAACGCCGCCGCCGGGACCTCGACCATCACCCCGGGCGTCGCGACGCCGTGCTCGCGGCACTGCGCCGCAAACCACGCCGCCTCCGCAGCAGTGGCGACCATCGGCGCCATCACGCGAACCTGAGCCGCCGACCCGCGCGACGCCATCCCGATCGCGGTCAGCTGGTCGGTCAGCAGCTCCAGGTGCCGGCGCGCCACCCGCAGCCCGCGCACGCCGAGTGCGGGGTTGGGCTGGTCGCCGAGGCGGACGAATGACGCCGGCTTGTCCGCGCCGATGTCGAGCGTGCGAACCGTGACCTCACGTCCCGCAAACGCATCGAGCACCTCGCGGTACGCCGCAGCCTGCTCGGCGACCGACGGCGGCTCGTCCCGATCCAGGAACGCGAACTCGGTACGGAAGACGCCGATGCCCTCCGCGCCCGCCGCGATCGCATCCTCGACGTCCGCCGCACCGCCGATCGCGGCGAGCAGCTGCACCGGCCGCGCGTCCTTGGTGCGGCCGGGACCGAGCGGTGCCGGCTCGGTCGAGACGGGCGCCTTCACTGCCTCGCCCACCGTGCCCGAGTCCGGATCGGCGGTGACCTCACCTGTCGCGCCGTCGACCATCACCCGCTGTCCGGTCCGCAGCGACGCGACCCCCGGACACGAGACCACCGCGGGGATCCCGAGCGACTTCGCGAGCACGGCGGTGTGGCTGGTCGGGCCGCCCCGCTCAGTCACGATGCCGAGGACCCGCTGCGGATCCAGCCCGGCGGTGACCGCCGGAGACAGGTCCCGCGCGACCAGCACGAAGGGCGTGCCCGGATCGGGGATGCCGGGGGCCGGCTCACCGAGCAGCCGCGCCACCACGCGGTCGCGGATGTCGTCGAGCTCCGCCCGGTCGGGCACCGCCCGCATCGGGTCGGAGGCCCGCATGTCGCGGTACGCCGCAAACGCCTCCCACGCGGCCCGCGGCGCAGCCCGGCCGGAGCTCACCAGCTGCGACGCCAGTGCGGTGAGCGACGGGTCGCGGGCAATGCGGGCCTGACGGACCAGCACCGCGCCCGACGCCCCGGCCCGGGACGCCAGTGCCTCGAGCTCCTCGCCCACGGCGGCGAAGGCCTCGCGCGCGCGGTCGGTCTCGGCGGGCACGTCGACGGGCGCCCCGTCGCGCGGTGGCGGGACCGGGCCGTGCACCCGACCGACCGGGCCCACCGCGATGCCGGTGCTGACGCCGATGCCGGCGTACGTCGAGGGCATCTGGCAAGGATGCCTAGGTGGTCGCCGGCTCCGGACCAGCGGGTACCCCCGGCGATGTGCCGCCCGGCGGCAGCACGAGGCCCGCCATCGTGAGCAGCCGCACGATGCCGTAGGCCAACGCCACTGCCACGACGCCCGCCAGCACGTCGATCAGGTAGTGGTTCGCCGTGGCCATGACCACGACCGAGAGCAGGATCGGGTAGAGCGCGCCCAGCACCTGCGTGATGCGATGGCGGCCGTAGCGGACCAGCTGCCAGCCGCACCACAGCGCCCAGCCCACGTGCAGCGAGGGCAGGGCGGCGTACTGGTTGGTGTCCGCCCCGAGACCGCGCGGCGCACTCGCCGCGTTGCTCCACCAGCCGTAGTGGGAGAACTTCGCCATCGTGTCGACGAACTCCGGCAGGAGGCGCGGCGGAGCCACGGGCAGCAGCGAGAACCCGACCAGGCCGATGATCGTGGCGACCATCAGGACCGAGCGAGCGTGTGAGTACGCCGAGCCGTGCCGCCGCCACAGCCACACGAGCACGACGGGCGTCACGATGTAGTGCAACGTCGCGTAGACGTAGTCCGCGGGCAGGCCCAGCGCGAGGTGGGCAGAGAACAGCTTGTTGAGCCAGTGCTCGGGAGCGAGCCCCACGTCCTTCTCGACCCGCAGGAGCGAGTGACCGTTCTCGAAGGCCTCGCTCGACTTTCCTGCGACGAGGTAGCGGGTGGCGTCGTAGAGCGAGTAGACGCCCGCGACCAGCAGGATCTCGCGGAAGCCGCGGATCGCCATCCAGGTCCGGCGGTGTCCCTGCAGGCGGGCATACCAGCCGAGCCGCTGCGGCTGGGTTACCGGTCCGGCCGGCGGGGTCCGCACGATCAAGAGCGTGTCATCGGCGGGGGACTCTTTCGAGAGGGCGAGATCGACGCCTTCCGGGGTCACGGCTGCACCTCCCCGTCCGCGCATCCGCTGGCGGCCGACCAACAAGATACTTTCGTTGTCTTACTATTTTGTCACGAGCGCCCGGCTATGCGAAATCTATTGAGCGCCAGCGCTTTCAGGAAGCGCTCAGAAACCTCGCAGGGAACTCCGCTAACGTCGAGCATCTCAGCCCCCGGCAAGAGGCGACTTCTCCGCGTGATCCCCGAGCTTCGGCGCCGTCTCGCATCACAGCATCTGACCGAGCGCGAACGGCGCATCGCGCGGCTGGTCCTCATGTACCGGCGACTCGAGGCGCGCCATGCCCGCACCCTGCCGGCGGGGCGGCCCGGACGCGGGATCGACGTACCGCCGATCGACCGGATAGAGCAGGTCGAGCACGCCCTGATCACCACCCGGACCTACGACGACTTCACGACCACGCTCGAGAAGACCGCCGACATCCACGCCGCGACCGTCGCCGCTTGGCGCACGATGATGAACCGCGGCCGAGAGGGTCGCGCACGCACCCTGGCGCTGGCCATCCAACACAACCCCGAGACCGCTCTCGCCGGCGATGTCTGCCGCGCCATCCTGGCCCTCTACGACTGGCAGCCCGGCTTCGCCTGGGAGCTGCTGCGCCGCCACGATGTAGCCAAGGTGCTGGCACTCGCGCCGGGCGAGTTCTTCCGCGCCGCGTTCGCCGTGGCCCCCGACGAGGGCGCCCGCGTCCTCCGGCAGCTGCGATCCGGAAAGCTCTCTCCGCCGATCACCGCGGTCGGCTGGCGCGGCATCGCGAACGTGAGCTTCGCCCGCGGCGAGGAGGAGCTGTCCGCCTGGGCGCTCGAGCAGGCGGTAGCCGGCGCCGGTGACAACGAGGCGATCCTCGCCCGAGCGGCGGAGCTACGCCGTTGGTACGGCCGCCGATCCCAGCGCAGTGAGCTCGACGCCGACCGGCCGATCGCGTTCGTCCTGCTCGACGACAGCAGCCCGCAGCCGCACCAGCGGCGTAGGGCCGGCCAGGCAGGGCCGCGGCAGCCGCGGGCCATCCTCCGCCGGCTAGTCCGCCGCAATGTCCGCTTCGACGGAGACCCGGCACTGGTCCGCCGCGCCAACGACCTCGTCGCGCGCACCGACCCCGATCGCGCCCTCGACGCAGCGGACACCACCGTCTGGCTCTACGCGGCGGGCCGCAACGCGACGGCGTACGCCGACGTACCGCGAGGGACCTGGCTGTTCGCGATCGGACGGCTGCCGCTGCCGCTGTTCGGGATGACACCGAACTTCCCGTTCGACGAGCGCTACCGACCGGTCTTCGCGTCGATCACCGTCGACGGAGTCGCGGGCCTGCGCACCCTCACCCCAGAGACCCTCGAGTACCTGCGCCGCTACGGGCCCGTCGGCTGCGCCGACTGGGACACCTACTACCTGATGCGGGCGGCTGACGTCCCCGCGTTCCTGGCCTCGGATGCCCCCGGCAGCATCGGCGCGGCGATCACCCGGATCATCGCGGGCGACGACGAGGCGGCGGTCTACGACGCCTGGCGGGCGGCATGCGCCGATGCGGTCCAGACCCGCATCGCGCGCGACGCCGACTACGCCGCACCGCTTCCGCTGAAGCTGAACATCGACGCGGTCTGCCGCTCGGTGCGGGCCAAGCAGGTAGTCGTCGAACGCACCGAGCCCGGGCCGGGCGGCCCCGAGATCAACCTCGAGTTCTCCCTTGACGGCAACCTCAAGCATCAGATGGAAGTCTGCCTGGACTCGATCGTGCGGCGAGCAAGCCGCTCGATCCGGCTGTTCGTGATGTGCCGCGACCACGGCCGGTCCGACTTCGACCGGCTGGCGAAGATGTTCCCGACGGTGTCGTTCGTCTGGCTTCCCACCGACAGCATCGACTACGGCAACCTCGCCTCGATGATCGCGCACATCACCATCGCGACCATGGACCGGCTGCTGCTCCCCGAGGTTCTCAAGGACGTCGACCGAGTCGTGCACCACGACATCGACGCCGTGTGCCTCGCCGACATCGCGGAGCTCGCCGACCTGGACCTGCAGGGCAGCCCGCTGGCGGCCGCCTCGTCGACCCGCTGGCGCTACCTGAGCGGGTTCAACGAGCTCCGCGGTACGGCGTACCGGTTGCGGGCGCAGGGACACCCTGAGCTCGCCGAGGAGCTGATCGCCCGCACCCACCTGCGACACAAGTTCGACTTCGGGGTGTTCAACGCCGGGGTCATGGTGTTCGACCTCGCGCGCATGCGCGCCGATCGCTTCTGCCAGGAGTTCTTCCCGTACGTCGAGCGGTACGAGATGAACGACCAAGCGGTCCTCAATGCCTACGCCGGCAATGACAGGTTCGTTCTCGACCGTGGGTGGAACTGGTGCCCGCGGCTGGAAGACCTCGAGCACCCGAAGGTGGTGCACTGGGCCGGCCGGTTCAAGCCGTGGAAGCCGGCTTGGGTGCGGGCCCGGGAGATCTGGGACGCCGCCGAAGCGGACGCCGCGGCCACCCGCTCGGCGGGCTGAGCTCCCGCAGGCACGCCGGTTACCCGGTCAGACAGTCCAGGGCGGGCGCGCCAGCCAGCTGACGTCGTCTTCCCACGACGTCGCGCTTGCCCAGTGCTCCGGGCCGCCTCGCGCGGCGAGGAACACCTCGCCCGCATAGTGGCGAATGAAGCGCGACGGGAAGTCGGGCGACGACAACGAGATGCCCTGCCCGTTCTTGCCCGGCGAGACGTCGAACGTGGCATCCAACGCGTGCTGCCGGTCGCCGTCGTTGTAGTGGAGGACGAGCTCGCCGTGGTGGTGGCGCAGGAAGTTGCCGGGCAGGTTGAGCGATTCCAGCGACAGCTTCGAGGGGTCAGCCAACCCCGCGCGCACCACCCACGTCGCGTCCGCTCGATCCAGTGAAGAGCTGTTACGCGAGATCGGCGACAGCAGCACCCTGCCCTCGCGATGGCGCAGGCAGTCGCCGTTGCAGCCCGGTGTGGTCGCGCTCAGCATGATCTGCGAACCCGGCGGAAGAGAAAGCCCGCCCGTGCCTGTGCTCATTTCGCCGTCACCGTGCTCGAACCGGGGTCAGGCCTCGAATGCTCGGCGCCACTGCTCCGGCGACGTGACGTCCGCCGCCGCCTGCTGGTACCGCTCGGCGAGGGCCGGCCACTCGCGATAGAGGCGGGCGTGCGCGACGGCGCTCGCCTGCATCAGCTCGCGGAACAGCTTCGGGTCGCGCTTGTACCAAGACGCGGTGACGCCGTCGGCCGCGGACACGATCGCGCCGTCGAGCGGCGAGAGGATCCACCAGTGGGCGTCCTGGCTCGCCACCACGGCCTGGGGGCGGTCCTTCGTCGCTGGGTCGACCGGGCGCAGCTGGCGCAGACCACCGACCGTCGCCTTGATCACGAGGTCGATCGGGTTCGACGGCGAGGTTGGCTCCTTGCCGCGCCTCGGCGGCTTCTTGCGCTTGGCGGCGGGGAACGCCTCGACGTCCCTGCTGCCCTGCGCGTCGCTGAACGTCGAGCGCACCTGGCGAAGCTCGGCCGGCTTGGTCGGCAGGGTCGCGTGCATGTGCTCGGGACCGCTCAGGATGTCCTCGAGGGCCATCAGCCGCATCTTCGCGGTGGAGTACTGCATCGACAGCAGGTGCTGGACCTGGTGCTGCGAGCTCTCGCTGACCAGCGACCCGCCGCGCTTGTACGGCGAGTGCAGCAAGGCGGCCACCAGCCGGTTGCGCAGGTGGTGATAGGCCTGCCAGTCGACCGCGTCGGTCTTGTCCTGCCACGGCACGTGCCAGACCGCCACACCTGGCATCGACACCGTCGGGAAGCCGGCGGCCTTGGCGCGGATGCCGTACTCCGCGTCGTCCCACTTGATGAAGACCGGCAGCGCCAGGCCGATCTCCCGGATCACGTGGGTCGGGATCAGGCACATCCACCAGCCGTTGTACTCGACGTCGACCCGCCGGTGCAGCCAGGAGGTGTGCCGCAGCGACCGACGGCCGAAGTCGTGGCCGTGATAGGTCCGCGGCGCCGGGCCCCACCACCAGCTGTACGGCGCGACGGTCTCACCGAACGCGTGAAGCACGCTGCGGTCGTAGAGGCTGAACATGTGGCCGCCGACGATCGTCGGCTTGCGGGCGAGGTCGGCAAACGTGACCGCACGAATAATGCTCTCGGGCTCGGTGACGACATCGTCGTCGAGCAGCAGCGCGTAGTCGCTCGTACCGGCCTTGGCGGTCTCATCCATGACGCGGGAGAAGCCGCCTGACCCGCCGAGGTTGCCCTGGTTGATGACAACCAGTCGCTCGCCGATGCCCTTGGTCGCCTCGGTGAACTCCGGGTGGTCCTGCACCTTCTCGGTGCCCTGGTCGATGACGTAGACCTTGTCGACGAGGTCGAGCACGTCGGTCGCCGTCGACAGGACCGAGAGGCCGTCGACGCAGAAGTCGGCTCGGTTGTAGGTCGTGATGCCGATCGAGACGCGGCCGCTCGCCTGCCGGTCGGTCTGTGCCGCCCACTCCGCGGACTCCAGCGTCACGTCCTCGGGTCCCGCGACGATGTCGAACCAGTACCAGCCCCCGTCGACGAACGTCGACAGCGGGAGCTTGATCGTGAGATCGCCCTTGTCGGCCACCTGGATCGACTCGACCGGGTGAGCGTGGCCCTTGGCATTGGAGCGCAGGACGACGACCGTGCACTCGCCGCTGACCCGGACCCGCAGCACGACCTCTTCGATGACGCTCCAGCGTCGCCAGTACGACGCGGGGAAGGCGTTGAAGTAGGTGCCGAACGAGACCCGCTCGCCAGCCGTGATCACGGCTGAGCGCCGGTTCGCGAGGTCGCCCATCCCCGACGGGTTGCCAAGCGCGCGAATCAGCGACTGCGACGTGCCGGCGGCTGCGTTGACCACCGCCGAGGACTGCGTCTTCTTCTTCTTCTCCTCTTCCTCGATGTCGGTGGCATCGAGGACGGCGAGGTTTGACCCGCGGTCGAGGTCGGTCTCGACGTAGAGCGGCAGCACGTCCATGTCGTCCGACATCGGCAGGACGACCCGTTGCAGCACCCGCAGGCCGACAGACTCGTCACCGACGTCGACGGTCGGCGCGACCTTGGGGTCGGTGCGCTGCTCGGTGATGCTCATCTCGTCGTCTCCCGGCGTCTCAGTCGTCGTCGCCAGAGGCGAGCGGCTCGTGGTTTTCGAAGTGCGGCCGGATCTTGTTGTCGAAGGTCGACAGCGCCGCGCCGATGGCCATGTGCATGTCGAGGTACTTGTACGAGCCGAGGCGGCCGCCGAACACCACCTGCGGCTCACGCTTGGCCAGCTCCCGGTACTTCAGCAGGCGCTCGCGGTCCTCGGCGGTGTTGATCGGGTAGTACGGCTCGTCGCTGGCGTCGGCGACCCGGGAGAACTCCCGCATGATCACCGATGCGTCGTCGGGGTAGTAGTCGCGCTCGGGGTGCAGGTGGCGGAACTCGTGGATGCGGGTGAACGGCACGTCCTCGTCGGCGTAGTTGACCACCGACGTCCCCTGGTAGTCACCCGTCGCGACGACCTCGGTCACGAGGTCGAGAGTCCGCCAGCCGAGCGTCCCTTCGACGTGGTCGAAGTACGCATCGAGCGGACCGGTGTAGACGATCGGAACCTGACCGACGATGTCCTTGCGGATGTCGAAGAAGTCGATCCCGAGCTGTACCTCGATGTTGTCGTGGCCGGCCATCCGCTCCAGCCACTTGGTGTAGCCGTCGACCGGCAGGCCCTCGTAGGTGTCGGCGAAGTACCGGTTGTCGAAGGTGTAGCGCACCGGCAGGCGCGTGATGATCTCCGCGGAGAGCTCACGCGGATCGGTCTGCCACTGCTTGGCCGTGTAGCCGCGGATGAAGGCCTCGTAGAGCGGGCGTCCGATCAGCGAGATCGCCTTCTCCTCGAGGTTGTTGGCTTCCGCGGAGGCGTCCCCGGCCTGCTCGGCGACCAGGGCGCGCGCCTCGTCGGGCGACATCGCCTTCTCGAAGTACTGGCAGATCGTGCCGAGGTTGATCGGCATCGGATAGATGCGCCCGCGGTACTTCGAGTACACGTGGTGGCGGTAGCCGGTGAAGGCGGAGTAGAGGTTGGCGTAGTCCCACACCCGCTTGTTCGAGGTGTGGAACAGGTGCGAGCCGTACATGTGTACTTCGATCCCGGTCTGCGACTCGGGCTCGGTGTAGGCATTGCCGCCGATGTGGTGGCGGCGTTCGATGACGCGGACCTTGAGACCCAGCTCGGTCGCGCAGCGCTCTGCGACGGTCAGACCGAAGAACCCCGATCCGACGACGACGAGGTCGGTCACTTAGTCACCGGAGGGGTCGAGCCGTCGGCTGCCGAGTCGTCCGACTTCTTGGCGAAACGGGTGGCCACCATGGTGGTGTACAGGCTACGCCGCAGCCGCCACGGCACCAGCCGGTAGCCGCCCCGAATCGTGACGTTGCGGACGTACTCCGCGCGGGTGGTGATGCCGGCCTTGCGCATCCCCCGCTGCAGGCGCAGCTCGGCCCGCAAGAGGTCCCGGCCGCCGCGTCGCTGGTAGGCCCCGCTGCTGACCCGGTAGTAGACCAGCGGCTCGGCGACGTTGACCGCCTCGGCGCCGTCGGCGAGCATCCGCGCGAACAGCCAGTAGTCCTCCATCAGCGGCACCGTGCCGCCGTACCCTCCTGCGGCCAGCACCGCCTGGCGGCGGTAGACAACCGTCGGGTGGTTGAACGGATCGTGCAGGTGGGCGTAGCTGCGGATCGCCTCCGCCCCGACCGGCGGCACCCGGCGGCCGACGACGTTCGTGATGTCGTCGTGGAACTCCAGCAGACCGGAACCCACGATGTCGGCCTCCTCGATCAGCGGCACCTGTACGGCGAACCGGTTCGGCATCGAGATGTCGTCGGCGTCCATCCGGGCGACCACGTCGTACTTGGATGCGTGCAGCCCGGCGTCGAGTGCGGGGCCGAGCCCGCCGTTGACCTCGATCTCGACGTAGGTGACCGGCACCGGCGAGCTCTCGCGAAGCTGGTCCAGGGTGCGGCGCAGATCCTCGCCGACCGGTCCGTCGCGCACCAGGACCACCTGGTTCGGTCGCAGCTCCTGGTCGTGCACCGAGCTGTGAAACGCCTGCTTGAGGAACTCCGGGCGGTCACCGCCGAACACCGGCAGCATCAGCGCGAAGGGCTCGTGCACCGCGATTATCCTAGGGCGGTGCGGGCGGAGGCTGGGCAGCAGAAGCCGCCGCAGATCTTTCTGCATGTCGGTGAGCCGAAGACCGGCAGCACGCACCTTCAGCAGGTCATGTGGCGCAACCGCGCCGCCCTGGCGCTCGACGGCGTGATGCTGCCCGGCCCGCGCCCGCTCGCCCACTGGCGCGCGGCAATGGACCTGCGCGAGGTGGAGCAGCTGCCGAACGACCCGATCGGCTCGTACGCCGGTGCCTGGGACCGGATCTCCCGCCAGGCGCAGCGCGCGCCGCGCGCCGCGGTGATCTCCCACGAGCTTTTCGCGGCGGTCAGCGAGGACCAGGCGAAGCGGGCACTGGCCTCGTTCGGCGATGCCGAGGTCCACGTGATCCTCGGCGTACGCGACTTCGCGACGCTGATCCCCGCGGAGTGGCAGGAGAGCGTCAAGCACCGCAGCACCCGCGGCTGGCACGACTGGCTCGGCGACATCATCGACCACGAGGCCGACGCCGACGACCGCCGGCAGTTCTGGTTCTGGCGGGTCCACGACACCTTGGAGATCCTGCGGATCTGGTCGCAGGGCCTGCCGCCCGAGCGGGTGCACGTGGTCACCGTGCCGCCTCGGGGCAGCGCGCCGGACCTGCTCTGGCAGCGGTTCGCGGGCATCATCGGGGCGCGCCACAAGAGCGTCGACCCGACGGTCGGGGGCGCCAACGCCTCACTCGGCCTTGCAGAGACCGAGCTGCTCCGCCAGATCAACCTCGCGCTGCCCGAAGAGCTGCCGAACTGGTTCTACATGAACGTGGTGAAGGACCAGCTGGCTGCGCAGATCCTCGCCAACGAGCCGAAGCCCGAGCGGCTGGAGCTGCCGAAGGACCGCTTCGCGTGGGCGGCGAAGGAGTCCAAGCGGGTCGCGGCCGGCCTGCGGGCCGCGGGCGTCGACATCGTCGGTGACCTCTCCGACCTCGCCCCGGTACGCCCGCGGGCGGCGGCACGGCACGTCTCGCGCAGCCCCGACGACCTCGATGGCGAGGAGCTCCTGCGTCCCGCGCTGTCGATCATCACCTCGCTGCTGGCGGAGCGCGCGGCCGAACAAGGCATCCAACCTCGCGTGGAGCCGGTCGAGCCGGCCAGGCAGTCCGCCGTGAAGCGCGCCCTGATCCGCGCGAGCCACAAGTCGCGCGCGATTCACGGGCTGCGGCGCGGCTACTGGGACCTCGCGAACGCCGCCCGCCGGCGCAGGCGCGGCAGGCAAGGGGTGCGGCAGTGACGACGGGGACCGTCTACCTGCACATCGGCGAGCCGAAGTGCGGGACGACCTTCTTGCAGGACGTGCTGTTCCAGCATCGAGACGAGCTCGCCCATCATGGGCTCGAGGTCCCCGGGATCGACATCAACGACCACTTCCGCGCCGCGCAGGACATCCTGGGTGCCGAGCAGGCGCCCGACGACCCGGGCGGGACGTGGGCGGGTGCCTGGGATGCGCTTGCGAAGGCCGCGAAGTCGACCTCGCGCAGGTCCGCGATCATCACCCACGAGCTCTTCTGCGGAGCCGACGACGCGCAAGCCGCCAGAGCGATCGGCAGCCTCGCCGGGGTCGACGTCCACGTGATCCTGACGATTCGCGACCTCGCTGGGCTGCTCCCCGCCGAGTGGCAGGAGACGGTCAAGCACAAGAACGTGCGTACCTGGCACGACTGGCTCGGCGACATCATCGACACTCCACCCCGGCGACGGCGGCCGCGTGCGAGGTGGTTCTGGGCGGCGCACGACACCGTCCGGGTGGTGAACCGCTGGTCCGCGCTGGTCGGCACCGACCACGTCCACGTGGTGACCGTCCCACCGTCGTCCGCGCCCCGGGACCTGCTGTGGCGGCGCTTCGCCCAGGCGATCGGTGTCGGCGACATCGAGATAGAGCTCGGCGAGACGAAGGCGAACCAGTCACTCGGCGTCGCCGAGGTCGAGATGCTTCGCCGGCTGAACGCACGACTGGCGGATGTGCCGCTGTGGTTCTACTCGCGCCACGTGAAAGGGAAGCTCGCCCACGGGCTGCTCGCCGAGCGGGGGCGCGGCAAGCGTCTGCAGGTCCCGGAGGAGCGTCAGGAGTGGGTGCGCGAGCAGTCGGCCCGCCGGATCCGCCGGCTTCGCCAGACCGGCGTCGAGGTGATCGGGGACCTGCAGGAGCTCGCGGCACCGAAGGTGTTCCCGCCGGGCGTACAGCCTGAGGACATCACCGACGCCGAAGTCCTCGAGGTGGCCTTGGACACCCTCGGGACGCAGTACCAGCGCCGGTACGCCCGCGCCTCTGACGTGTCCCGGCTCAACAAGCTCGCCCGCAACGCCGCCCCCAGCGTGCTCCGCTACACGCCGTTTCGCCGTGGCAGGTCGGCGGCGTGGAAGCTCGCCGACGTCGTACGCCGGCATCGATCCTGAGGTGAGCGCCGCCAACGGCGTCGTGGCGGTGGTCGTGACCTTCAACCGGCGCGAGCTGCTGCTGGAGTGCCTCGCCGCGATCGCCTCGCAGACGCGGCCGGTTGACGAGATCGTGGTCGTCGACAACGCGTCGAGCGACGGCACAGGGGCGGCCCTCGCCGAGCACTACCCGTCGGTGACGCTGCATCAGCTGCCGGCCAATCTCGGCGGGGCCGGCGGCTTCGCCTTCGGGGTAGCTGCCGCGCGGCCACGCGCCTCGGCACTGTGGCTGATGGACGACGACGCAGCGCCCCTGCCAGACGCGCTCGAGAAGCTGCTTGCCGCCCGGGACCGCTACCCCGGCGCGACGCCGGCGATCGTCGCCAGCCGTGTCGTCGGCCTCGACGGCGAACCGATCCCGATGAACCTGCCGCGCGAGCGGCCGTTCGTCTCCGACCGCGAGCGCGCCGACGCGGCGACAGCGGGATGCCTGCCGATCCGCTCGGCATCGTTCGTCTCGGTCCTCGTCGACGGGCTCGCCGCGCGGCGCAACGACCTGCCGGTTGCCGACTACTTCATCTGGAACGACGACTTCGAGTACACCGCGCGGGTGCTGCGCTCCTCGGTCGGCCTGATGTGCCCGGACAGCGTCACCCGTCACGCCGCGAAGCCCACCGGCGACCCGGGGCCGCGGATGCACTTCGAGGTCCGCAACAAGCTCTGGCTGTTCACCCGGAGCTCCGCACTGAGCCCGCGCGAGCGGTTGGTCTACGGCGGCGCGACCCTGCGCCGCTGGATCACCTGGCTGCTGCACTCACCGCACCGCGCGCTGCTGCTCCGCGGACTGCTCACGGGAGCGATCGAGGCCCTCCGCCGCGGCCCGCGTGACACGGCAGAAGTGCTCGCCAGTGCATCGGTTTCCTCGAAGTAGCACATGACCGGGCGGCACCTGGGTCGCTTTCGCCGCCAGTGTCCGCTTTGCGGGCCGCTGCGGCCCCGGTGATGTGCTACTTCGAGGAAATGTCAGGACAGTGAGGCGCGCAGGTACGCCGCCTCGGTTGCCGCGATCCCGACGTGGGTGCCGGTCTGCCACATCCACCACAGGTCGCCGATCACCCCGGGGAGCTCGTCGGTGAGCGACGTGGGTCCGGCGGCGCCGTCGGCGGCCACCGTGGTCATCGGCGCCGTCCCGCCGATCGCGCTGTTCGGGATCACCATGCGCGCTCCGGCGATGAGCAGCGCGACCGCGGCCAGGCCGGCGACACCGACTCGCGCCAGGCGCACCATCTCGGGGTTGCAGCGCCGACCCGCTTGCCGGATCCGCTGGCCGAGCGGCTGCCGCGCGGGCCGAGCGACCGGGAGGCGCAGCGACCGGCGTACGACGAGCAACGTCGCGCCAGCCGACGCGACGGTGAGCGCAACCAGCGCGGCGATCGCGACCAGCCAGGAGTGGCGGTCGCCCGTGACGGTGGCTTCGATGGCCTGAACCGCCCAGTGCGTGCCGGCCAGGTCGCGAAGCTGCGCCAGTCCCGGCCAGCTGACCGACGGCGTCAAGCCGGACAGCACGAACTCGACGACGATCAGCATCGGAAGGACCGCAAGCGCCTTGTCCGCGCTGCGCACGACCGCGGAGACGAGCAGGCCCAGCGCGACCGCGCTGATTCCCGCGAGCGCGAGCGCCAGGACGATCTCGACGATGCCCGACGGCAGGAGCGCGCCGGTGCGAGGCACCTCCTGGCGCTGCACCGCGAAGATCCCCACGATGGTCGCCTCGACGGCAAGCAGCGGGCCGAGCACCGCAAGCTTGGAGCCGACGTACGCCGCCGCCGACAGGCCGGCACGATGCTCGCGGGCGAGGATCTGGCGCTCCTTGACGATCTCGCGGATCGCGTTGGACATGCCCAGCCACGTGAGGCAGGTCACCAGCAGCACCGCCATCCCGGTGGCGGAGACCGGGACGCCGTAGGAGAGCTGGTCGACGGGTCGGGCGAGCCCGTCCGGAGTCACGAACGCCATCAGCAGGACGCCCAGGACGACCCCCTGTACGGCGAGCAGCCAGGCTCGCCGGCGGTCGGCGAACATCAGGTGGCAGTAGCGACGGCTCAACACCGCAAGCTGGCTGCGGAAGCCGGGCCGCGCTGCAGTGCCGGCCGGCTCCGCCGGATCCGACGTTGCCCGGAAGGCCGCTGAAGGATGTCCCGGGACCAGGGCCGGACGCGCGGCATCCAGCGCCGTGAACAGCTCACCGGCGCCGCAGGTTCCGAATCGCTCGTGCATCCGCGCCGGGTCACCGAAGTACGCAAGCCGGCCACCCGAGGCGAGAAGCACGACGCGGTCGCACTTCGCCACCGCAACCTGGCTGTGGGTCACGATGACCACGCCGTGCCCGCGGTCGGCGAGCCCGCGCAGCGTCGTCAGGACGCTGTCCTCGTAACCGGGGTCGAGGCTCGAGGTCGGCTCGTCGAGCACGAGTACGGCGGGCCGGCTCAGCAGCTCGATCGCGATGGCGACTCGCTTGCGCTGGCCGGCCGACAGGGCGCTCACGGGAAGAGCAGCCTGGCCGGTCAGCCGCGTCTCCTCGAGCACCGCGCCGACGCGCTGCATGCGCTCGCCGGCGTCCGCACCGGCCATCCGCAGCGAAGCCGCGTCGTCCAGGGTCCGGCGTACCGAGAGCCCGGCGTGAAGCGCGTCCTCCTGCGGGACGTAGCCGATCCCGCGCCGGCTCGGGTCGAGGTTGGTGACCTGGCGACCACCGACGCGGATCTCTCCGGCGGCAACCGGGACCGCGCCGACGAGGGCGCGTGCCAGAGTCGTCTTACCGGCTCCGGTCGGCCCCGCCACTGCGAGCATCGACCCGCCGGGAACGACGAAGCCGACGCTGTCGAGAAGTCGCGCCCCGCTGGGCGCGTCGACCACGAGACCGTCGACGACAAGGGATCCGGCGCGAGTCACCTGCGATGAGTCGACCCGCTGTCCGGGGATCGTTGACGTTGCGTGCACTGTCTGCTCCGGCGTCGGCATCGGCTTAGTTGGTGCGCGAGGTGTAGCCGGGGCAGTACAGCTTCACAGCCGTGCGTACGACGTAGTCGGCAGCGCCCGCCGAGACCGTCGTGAACGGCAGCTGCTTCACCTTTGCGGTGATCTGCGACTTGATGCTCGAGTAGCTCTCGTTCTTGTCGAAGGCGGAGCAGACGTCGTTGCCGAACTGCGCGACCTCCGAGCTCGTGATCGAGAAGACGGTGTGGACGTACTGCTTCAGCCCGGAGACCGCGCCCGCGACCTCCGCAGCCGACGGGACCGTCCGTGCCGCCTTCGCGGGCGCGGCGGGCTTGGTCTTCTTCGGCGCCTTCTTGTGGTGCTTCTTCTTCGCGTGGTGCTTCTTCGCCGGCTTCGCGGCGGGCTTCTTGGTCGTCGGGTTGGCCGCGGCGTCCGAGGCGACCCGCGCCGAGACGTTCTCGGCGGTCACCGCGTGAGTGGTCGCGGACTGCACCGCCGGCGCGACCTCGATGGTCGCGGTCTTGAGGTGCACGGTGTGGTGCGTTGAGTGGGGTACGACGGAGCCGTGGGGGGCGACCCGCTCGTGGCTGTGCAACGCATCGGCGCCGACCTTTATGACGCTCGCGAGCTGAACCGCTCTCACCTGCGCGTGGCTGTCGTCCGCGATCCGCGGGACTGCGCCGAGCGTGACCGCCAGCGCAACTCCGAGAGTTGCGAAGGCGCCGGTTGCGATCGTCGTACGGGTGTGCTGGCCGCCCACTGTCGTCTCCCTGCTGAGGCTGTCAGACCTCTGGTCGAGGCCCTCCTCAAGACTCGACAAATGGGACGCTCGTGACCATGGCGAGCTCGAATGGTTTCGGGCTAGTCATCTCGGCCTATCCGACACCACCCGGCTCGTCCTGATACCACTCAGGTTGGGTGAGTTGTCCGCCCTTCGCCGCTATGGACCCGGTGGCGACGCTGAGTCCTCCGCGGCTGTGGACGACTTCGCGCGCTACGCGCTCGCTACGCGTCCAACGCCGCTCCGGACCCAGCCCCGCCACCTACTGCCAGGCGATGGAGGTTGCTCCGGCTACGTCGCTGAGCTCGGTTGGGTCTCCGCTTCCGTTCCAGCGCCAGAGCTTGCCGGTTGTTGTTGCTAGGAGGGCTTGGCCTTGGGGGTTGATCGACAGCGAGCTGGGGGTGTCGTTCTCGGTTGTGGTGAAGGCGACCGCGGGACGGTTGTCTGCGCACTGAACGACTTGGATTCCGGTGCCGGTCTGCCACGCGAACCAGAGCGTGCCGTTCGCATCCGTTGTCAGGGCGGCGGCCGCGAGACCGCCGGCGGGGTCGAAGCCTGGGCATGCGCTGGTGCTGGGCGTCGCGGATTTGGTCGTGCCTATGTCGTACCGAGCGAGGTAGCCCTCGTTTCCAGTCCGGACGAACGCGTCGACGTGGAGGTTGTCCGGCTCCACCGCCGGGTCGCCGACGACGAGCGGCGGAAGGCTCGGGAACGAGACTTCCGAGCCGCTTGGACCATGCCCGAACGTCGGGAATACAAGCTTGCCCTGGCCCGCATCAGGACCGCAGCCGCGCTCGAAGTAGACCACCCGGCCCTGGACGCCGACGGTGAAGCCGGTGATCTCATCGCCCGAGTCAGCCCGCGCCGCCACAGCCGGCGTGCCGCCGGCCACGGGCATCGCGTAAAGCGTCGCCGCACAGCCCGGCGGCCCAGCGGTGAACTCGAGCGAACCATCTTGGACGTGGACCTCGGTGACCGTGCCTTCGGCGTTCGCCGCCGCTACTGAGCCTTCGCTTGCTCCTGTTGTCGGGTTGAGCTTGACGAGGCTGCCGCCTTCGACCGCGTAGGCCGTCTCGGGAGCTGCCGTGTGGCCGGTGGTGGCACCGAAGGTGACCTTCTCGGCGGCGAGCTCCCCCACCTTGCCGTCTGCCGGCGAGGCGACGGTGACGACGAGTACGCCGGAGTCGGAGGTCGCGGTGAACGGCACAGTTGCCGACCACTGCGCGGAGCCGTTCCCGAACGGCCCGGTCTGGGCCTCACCGAACAGGTCAGGAGTTTCGCCGTCGCGGACCTCGACCGTGGCCTGCTCGTCGACGCCGTACGCGGGACCGGTCACCGTGACCGGCGAGCTGACCGCCGTACCGGGGAGCGGCGCACTGAACTGAAGCGCACCGCCGGCGTCGCTGGCCCCGGTCACGAGCCAGGCGTGGTCGTACTGCACGAGGTGTACGACCGTCACTGCCTGCTTCGCCGCGCCGATCGTGCGGCTGACAGTGACATCGGACTGCCCGCCGTCGGTCTGGGCGGTGAAGCTGAAGTGACCCTTCTCCAGCAGGTAGTGCTCGATCCACGACTCGGTGACCGCCGTGGGGTCGGAGGCGAAAGGCATGCTGCCCTGCGCGTACTCCGCCTCCCAGGCCCGTTCGTCGGCAACCTTGGTGAACGGAAAGATCGCGGTGGTCGGGAAGCTACTCGCCGTGACGACAGGGGTCGGCGTGCCGCTGTTCTCCGGCGTGACGGTGGCGTCACCCTTGCCATGGTTGGCGACCGCGTAGCCGCCGACCGCACCGCCCACGACGATGACCGCCGCGGCACCGGCAAGAGCGGGACGCAGCCAGCGGTAGCGCGACTGCCGGGCGGCCACCCTCTGCTGGATGCGCGAGAGGCCATCGCCTGTCGGCTGCACCTGCTGCGCCTCGAGGGAGAGCGCGCGACGCAGCACGTCTTCGGTTCGGTCGTCGCTCATGACAGTGACTCCAAGGAATCGCGCAGGGCCGCGATGCCGCGGGACGCGTGGCTCTTGACCGCGCCGTTGCTGATCTGCAACGCGTCGGCGATCTGGGACTCGGTCAGGTCTGAGTAGTAACGGAGGACGAGCACTTCGCGCTGCCGGCGCGGAAGAGCTCGGAGCGCCTGCATGACCCCGGCGCGCTCGACCTCATGAATCGCGCTGTGCTCCGCGCTCGGTACGTCCGGCATGGGTGCAGGTGCTTTGCGGTCGACGACCTTGAGGTGGCGCAGCCGGGATCGCGAGCGGTTCACGACCGCTTGGCGTAGATAGGCGAGCGCAGCCTCCGGGTCGCGCAGCCGACGCCACGAACTGTGCATCGCGACGAACGCGTCCTGCACGACGTCCTCGGCAGCGGCGGTGTCGTGCAGCAGTAGCGCGGCGAGCCGGACGAGCGAGTGGTAGTGGGCGGTGTAGAGCGCGACGAGCGCCTCATCCGCGTCCCGCTGACTCGCAGGGAGTTCCGTGGCGGTCACCAGGCATCCCCTCGGGTCAGTGGCCACTGCGTCGATCACCAACGTACGACGCGCACTCCGGCCACTGGGTTTACCGTCGGGCCATGGGTTGGAAGGCAATCGCGACCCGAGCCCTTCCGGTTGCTGCGCTGCTGACGGCGGCGGCAGGCACCTATGCGCTGTTCGCGATCACGCCCGCGTCAGCCACCGCAAAGACTGTGGTGCAGACCGTCGGGCCGCTCGACGCGAACGGCGCACTGAACCCGTCCTACCGGGTAACCCGCCGGCTCGGCCACGGGACCTGCCAGCTCGGCTCGTACCAGGTCGGCGCGGCGTACCGGTGCGCCAGCCCTGGAGCCGGCCCGGTGATCCTCGACCCGTGCTGGCCGCTGGCTGCCGACCCGTCGACGATGGTGTGCCAGGCCAAGCCCTGGCAGGCGAAGGTCGTCGAGGTGCACGTTGCCGCAACCGCCGCCGGCGGGCCGAGCACGCACCCGGCGTCGCAGCCATGGGGGCTGCGCATCGGCGCCCGCATCCGCTGCCTGCGAGACGTCGGCGCGGTGCTACGCGTCGAAGGCAACCTGCTTGCCTACCACTGCTCCCACCACCGCGACGTGATCGGCGCCCTCCAGACCTCCGGGGCCACCTGGCGGGCGCACGTCTATCGCAGTGGAGCCCCTACCGCGACTGGTGAGAAGTCGATCGGCTGGCAAGCCGTGACCATCGCCTGGGAGGGTGAGCCTCTCAACGCTCCCGGAGCGAGTCCGACGCCGACGCCGACGCCGACGCCGACCGTGAGCCTGCTACCGACCGGAGTGCCGACCATCACCGCCTCGCCGTCGGTAAGCCCGCTTGCGACGCGCACCTTCTAGCGACCTAAGGGCGAACGATGCCGGCAACCTTGCCGTGGACCGGTACGACGTTGACGTACTGACCGGTGTAGGGCGCATTGAGCATCCACCCGGAGCCGAGGTAGATGCCCACGTGGCTGAGGTCGCGGTAGAAGAAGACCAGGTCGCCGGGCAAGGCGTCGCGGGCCGGGATCAGCCGGCCCTCTTCCCACTGAAAGCCGGTGTAGTGCAGGAGTCTCAGACCCGCCTTGCCGAACGCCCACCGCACCAAGCCTGAGCAGTCAAAGGTGTGCGGCCCGGCCGCTGCCCACACGTAGGGATCACCGAGTCGGGTCATCGCCGCATGAATCGCGACCATCGCGATGCTCGGATCGGACGGGACCGGCGGGAGCGCCGGGTGAACGTAGACCCCGTCGGGCCGCTGGGGTTGTGCCGGGTAGACCGCGTCGTGGGTGCGGCCCAGTCCAAGGCCGCGCGAGACGCCGACCGCGACCGCGTGCGCGAAGCGGTGCAGGGCGTGGGTCAGCGGATGCCACGGATGGCGCGCGCTGATGTGAATCTGATGAGTCAGGTTGAACGGCACGGGGCCCATGAGCCGTTCGGTGTCGCGTGGCTGCAACGACGGGTCGTCGGCGCGGGCTTGCTGCAGCGTGGCGTCCACCGCGGTCATGATCGCCGCTGCCGGCTGCGCCTGCAGATCGTCCGGCGGCGCGGCGAGGACGCCGTCTGCGACGGCCTGGTCGACCAGCGCGGTGGCGGCAAGGTGCAGATCGGAGTCGTCGATCGAGGCGTTGAGCCGGTCGCGAACCGGCGCGGTCAGACCCAGCGGAGCGACGCCCGGCAACCTCGACGACGGCGCAGCTACAACCGCCGTTGCGATTCCGATCACGATGGCCAGCGATAGTCCGATTGCCGGACGAGTCAGCCGAACCGATCGCAACCAACGCAGGGGACGCGGACGAGCCGGAGCGGGCAGGACCGTGGCCGCAGACGATGGGCCGCTGGGGATCGGCACTGACTCACGCTACGTGCCGGCGGGAGGGAGGTCACCGGTGGCGGCTGATGGAGTCGCTCACCAGCCCGATCTTCATCCGGCCGGCAGGCATCAGCTAGGCAGCTTCACCCCGATGTAGCTGCCTGTGGTCCACGGTGGGTCCGGGAGATGCTCGTCGAGCGAGCCACCCGGCGCGCAGTCCGACGACCGGTAGCTGGCGGGCATGTTCGGGTAGTACTCGATCCAGTACTCCCGCGCCAGGGCGACGCTTTCCTGCGGCGTCGCGCCGAGCAGCTGCGCGGTCTCGGCATCTCGTTGCATCGCCTCGCACTCGGCGAGCGCCTCGACCGGCTGGCCGCGCATGTGCATCGACTCATGAGTCAACACGTGGACCGCGACCACCTCGTCGAGACTCGGATGCAGCTGGTCGCCGTCGTAGTAGTTCTTCAGGTACGCGCACTGGGCACGCGCGATGGTCGCGTGGTGCTCGGGTACGCCGTCGGCGCCGTACTTCACGAAGCCGAGATCACCGCTGGTGTCGGTGAACGTGTTGGCGAGCGTCTCGCAGTGGACGGTCACCGGTGCACCGACCAGGACGCTGGCGGCCTTGTCGAGCCTGGCCTCCTCGCGGTGACGCAGGAACGACGGCAACGCCAAGACGATGGCGATCCCGACGAGCAGGCAGACGCTGATCCACGGCAACGGCCGCCGGCGCCCCAGTGCGTCGTAGCGGCGCAGGTAGCCCCGGACGGCGACGATGCCGGCACCGGCGAGCGCGAGCACCGCCAAGAGCCGCAGCACGTGCAAACGATGACATGTCTACGGTTTGTTGCGTGGCCGCCTCACCCATTCCCCCTGTGCTCGCCTCACTCGGTGTCAGCAGTCCGGTCATCGCCGCTCCCATGGCTGGCGGACCCACAGTTCCCGGGCTCGTGACGGCAGCCTGGTCGGCGGGCAGCTTCGGCTTCCTTGCCGCTGGCTACAAGACCGCCGAGGCGCTCGCCACCCAGCTCGCAGAGGTCCGCGTCACTACCGAGGTCGTGGGAGTCAACCTGTTCGCTCCCAACCCGGTCCCGGTAGACCCCGGTGAGTACCGCCACTACGCGGACGCGCTCCGGCCAACCGCGCAGCGGTACGGCGTCGACCTGTCCGGCGATGAACCTCTCGAGGACGACGACGCGTGGTCCGACAAGGTCGAGTTGCTGGTCGACTCACCCGTGCCGGTGGTGAGCTTCACCTTCGGAATCCCGGACAAGCGGGTGGTCGAGGTGCTGGCCAGAGCCGGCAGCTACCTGATCCAGACGGTGACCACGCCCGCCGAAGTCGGCCCGGCACAAGATGCAGGTGTCGACGCCCTCGCGGTGCAGTCCACGGCTGCCGGTGGGCACCGCGGCACGTTGGACCCGACGCGGCCGAGCGACGACCGGCCGCTCCCCGAGCTCGTCGCCGCGGTCCGCAAGGTCAGCACCCTCCCGGTCTACGCCGCCGGCGGGATCGGAGGGCCCGCTGACGTGGCGGCCACACTCGCGGCCGGCGCCGACGCGGTCATGGTCGGGACCCTCTTGCTCCGGTGTCCCGAAAGCGGCGCCTCGGCCGTGCATCGCGCCGCGCTGGCAGATCACGACAGAGGCGACCCTGTGGTCACCCGCGCCTTCACCGGCCGGCCCGCGCGGGGGCTTCCCAACGAGTTCATCTCACGTTTCGACGCGATCGCGCCGTACGGCTATCCCGCCATCCACCATCTGACCAGCCCACTCCGCAAGGCGGCTGCCGCAGCGGGCGATCCGGAGCTGGTCAACCTGTGGGCGGGCACGGGCTACCGCGCGACACGGGAAGAGCCGGCCGCGGCGATGCTCGACTGGCTTGCGAGCGAGATCTAGACCGGCGCCAGGTCGCGCTCTGCCGCAGGGTTCATCCGATGCGTCTGCGGGTCGGTCCGCGCGGAGTCCGCCAACATGCCCAGCCCGACCATCAGCGTGTATCGCGCCATGAGCTCAGCCGTCTCGAGCGCATCCTCATCAGTGAGGGCCATGCGTTCGGTGAGTACGCGCGCATCGAGGAGATAGCGAAGCACCCGTTCGGCGGGCTCGGTCGCGAAATCGCTGAGCAGGTGGTCGGCGAGGACGCGCCAGTCCGCATGCTTCGGGCAGCAACGTTCCATCGGTACGCATCGTGCCGCTGTTGGCGACGGCTCCGACATGAAGAATCACTCCCACGGCGGTACGCGCACTCCCGCGGGGTGCGACGACACACGGTCTTGGTAGTTGACGACCGGCTCGCTGCTGAGTCGTTCGTAGGTGCTCCCTGTTGTGCCCGGACGCCGCTTGGGTAAACGATCTAGCCAAGTAGGACGATCATCGGGGCGCGCTCACCACGTGCGGTCATCTCAAAAGGAGCATGCGATGCGACGGATTGCTGGTCTGGCCGGGCTAGCGCTAGCCGCCTCGGTGGTAGCGACCGCGCTGCCCGCGCCGGCAGCGTCCGCTCCGACACTGCACTTGAAGGTGCCGGCGCATGCCCGCGCCAACCAACCCGCGACGCTCACCTACCGCGCGACAGGCGCCGGTTCGGACCGCTTGGTTCTCCAGCGGCTCGCCGGGACCACCTGGAAGACCGTCCGGCAGTTGCACTCCGCCAGCGGCACCGCGACCCTGGGCGCGCTGCCCATCGGCGTGTACGACGTGCGGCTCGCGGCGTACACGAAGTCAGGCAAGCTGGTGAGCGCGGCCGGGCGCAAGCTGCGGGTGTTCGGCCGCGTCAGCTTCGCGGACCTGTTCGGCCTGGGGGTGCACGCCTACAGCACGCCGAGCGCGAACTTCCACTACACATTCCAGTTCTACAACGGCCGCGGCACCTACACCGCCCTCGTCGTCAAGCGCGCACCCTGCGACTCGGTGCATGTCCAGTTCGTCCCGGGCAGCGACAACGGCAACGAGACCTTGGTCGGGGATAGCTCCGGCACGGTGTACCTGGGACGGCACAACCGCTCGAAGCTGCACGCGACCGTGGCGCCGCAACACGTGGGTCGGGTCGGCGGACCGCTCGACCTCAACGGCGCGTGGTCGTTGGAGGTCGCGCAGGCCGCCGGTGGCGGACAGCTGATCACGTGGTACGTCAACGGCTTTGCCGACTGCGACGGCACGCGCATCACGACCTGGGCGACGCCGGGCTCCGACTGACGAGCCCAGCACCGCGAGGTCAGACGTCGCGACCGACGAACCGCCACGAGCCGAAGGCCAGTGCGACTGTCGTGTAGAGGCACAGGAGGCCGAGGCCGGTCCAAGGTCCGAAGAAGTGCGCTTCCGGCAACACCGCGCCCGTCGAGCTCGCGGCGATCTGCTCCGGCATGAACCGCTCGACCGCATTCTGGGCACCGGTCGGCAGCGCCGCGAAGACGCTCGGCAGGACGATCAGCAGTGCCACCATCGACGAGATCGCGCCGGCAGTGTGCCGCAACGCGAACCCGACACCCAGCGCCATCAAGCAGACCAGCGCGAGGTAGCCACCGGTCATCGCCACCGCCCGGATCACTCCGGGATCGCCGATGTGGCTCATCGGCGCCCGGCCGGAGTGCAGGGACTGCCCGATGAAGTACGAGGCGAAGGAGATCACCTCACCGACCAGGAGGGCGACGCCGCCGTAGACCAGCATCTTCGCGATCACCAACGGGGTACGCCGGGGTGCCGCAGCGACGCTGCTGCGAATCGTCCCGCTGGAGTACTCGGCGGTGATGGCAAGCACGCCGAGGACGGCGACCGCCAGCTCGCCGAAAGCAGTTCCGGCAAGACTGTTGTTCGTCGGGTCCCAGGTCCGCTTGTCATGCGCCGAGAACGTGTGGAAGTGGGACGCGGCCTCGAAGCTGATCAGCGCGCCGAGGCCGACCGTCGTCGTGACCAGCGCGAGGATCGTCCACTTGCTGGAGCGCAGGGATCGCAGCTTGATCCACTCCGCTCGCATCAGCTGGCGTAGTTCTGTCATGACGCGCTCCCGAGCGTTTCGGTCAGCTCGAGGAACGCGTCCTCGAGCGAGGTCTGACGGGGGGTGAGCTGATGGACGGCGAGTCGGGCGGCCAGTGCCAGGTCGCCGATCTGCGACGCCGCCATGCCACTGACCACGAGTGAGTCGATGTCACAGACTTCGACGGCCGCGCCGGCCTCGCGGAGGACTGCAGCGAGCTCGTCGCGCTGCGGTGCCACGACCAGCACCGTCCCGGCCCCGTCCGCCGTGAGCTGCCCGGTCGGGCAGTCGGCGATCAGCCGGCCTCGCTGGATCACGACGAGGTGATCCGCCGTCACCGACACCTCTGACAACAGGTGACTGGACAGCAGAACCGTGCGACCCTCCTGGGCGAGCGAGCGCAAGAGCTCTCGGATCCAGCGAACGCCGTCGATGTCGAGTCCGTTGACCGGCTCGTCGAGGATCACCACGCCGGGGTCTCCCAGCAGGGCAACAGCCACTCCCAAGCGCTGCCCCATGCCGAGTGAGAACCCGCCGACGCGACGGTCCGCGGCATTCGCGAGGCCGACGAGGTCGAGCAGGTAGTCCACGCGCTTGAAGCCGATGCCCTGGCTCGCGGCGAGATAGCGCAGGTGTTCGCGCGCGCTGCGGCCGGGGTGAAGGGCCTTCGCCTCGAGCAGGGCGCCGACGTGGCGCAGCGGGTTTCGGATGTCGCGATAGGCGCGACCCCCGATACGCGCCGACCCGGCATCCGGGCGGTCGAGTCCCACGATCATTCGCATCGTTGTCGACTTCCCGGCCCCGTTCGGGCCGAGGAAACCCGTGACCTTGCCCGGCTCGACGGTGAAGGTGAGGTCGTCGACGGCGAGCGAGGATCCGTAGCGCTTGGTCAGCTGGCGTACCTCGATTGCATCCATGACAGCCAGCCTCTGGATTCCGGCCGTGGCCGACCAGCCGGACCACCCCCGAATCGGGGTAGGGACAACCCCCGGACTACTGGGGGGTCGACCGGCTAGATGATCGACCCGGGCTGCGGCACGCTGGTCGCCATGCGAGTGCTGAAGGTATACGCCGAGCGCCGTACCTGGGCTGCCCTCGGCTACTGCCTGTTCGGCTTCCCGCTCGCGATCGCAGGGTTCGTCTTCGTCGTGGTCTCGCTCAGCGTCTCGGTGGGCCTCTCGGTCACCCTCATCGGGTTGCCCTTGCTGGGGCTCGCGGTCGCGATGTCGCGCGGCTGGGGCGCGGCGTACCGCGGGATGGGTCGCGCCTTCCTGGATGTCGACGTCGCGGCGCCGACGGTTCGCCGGCGGCCGGGCCTGCTCGGATACATCGGGGAGCGCAACGGCTGGCGAGCGATCCTCTTCCTGTTCTTGCGATTCCCGCTCGCGATCATCGAGTTCGTCGTCGCGGTGAGCTTCTTCATCTACAGCTGGGGCGGCCTCACCTACCCCATCTGGTGGCACGACGTGAGCCAGAAGGTCGACCACGAACCGGTCTATGGGCTGCGCTTCGGCGGCGGGCCGCATGAGTTTGCCAACACCACACCGTGGATCGCGGCGGTCTTCGCCGGAGGGCTCGCGCTCGCGCTGTTGTGGCCATGGGTCCTGCGTGGCCTCGTCAGCGCTGATCGCGCCCTGATCCGCGGCCTGCTCGGGCCGAGCGAGGCCGAGCGGCGGATCGAGTCGCTCGAACAGACGCGCACCATCGCAGTCGACGAGTCCGCCGCCGCACTGCGCCGCATCGAACGGGATCTGCACGACGGCGCCCAAGCCCGCCTCGTCGGGCTCGCAATGAGCCTGGGAATGGTGAAGGACGAACTCGCGGGCGCGGACTCCGATGTCGCGCTCACCCGCGTCAGGGAGCTCGTCGACGCCGCCCACCGCGAGGCCAAAGGCACGATCGCCGACCTTCGCGACCTGGCGCGCGGAATCCACCCGCCGGCACTCGACAACGGTCTGCCCGACGCCCTACAAACATTGACAGCGCGCGCCGCCCTCGCCACCTCGCTGCGGGTCGACCTGCCGAGGCGGCCGACTCCGGCCATCGAGTCGATCGTGTACTTCTGCACCGCAGAGCTGCTGACCAATGCCGTCAAGCACAGCGGAGCCCACCGCGCGTCGGTCGACGTCCGCTGGGTTGCCGACACGCTCTACTTGCGTGTGCACGACGACGGTGGTGGCGGCGCCGCGCCTCGGTTGGGCAGCGGGCTGTCCGGGCTGGCCGACCGGATCGCGACCGTCGACGGGACCATGGAGGTCGTGAGCCCGGCCGGTGGCCCGACCGACGTCACGATCTCGATACCGGTGGCTGAGGCGGCGGCGCACTGATACGCATCGCGATCGCCGAGAACGCCGCGATCCTGCGCGACGGTCTCGCCCAACTGCTCACCGCCCGCGGTCACGAGATCGTCGCGGCGGTCCCGACGGCGGTAGAGCTGATGAAGGCGGTCGACGACGACGTCCCCGACCTTGTCGTCGTCGACATCCGAATGCCTCCGACCCACACCACCGAAGGTCTGCTCGCGGCGATCGAGCTGCGTGCCAAGCACGCCGGCCTCGGCGTACTCGTCTTCTCGCAGTACGTCGAGACGAGGTACGCCGCCGACTTGCTGACCGACGGCGCCGAGGGCGTCGGCTACCTCCTGAAGGAGCGGGTGGCTGACGTCGGGGAGTTCCTCGATGCTCTCGAGCGGATCGCGGCAGGCGGGACGGTGCTCGACCCGGAGGTCGTCACGCAGCTACTCGGTGCGACCCGGCGCACCGACACCCTGGACGCGCTCACGGCGCGCGAGCGGCAGGTGCTGCGGCTGATGGCCGAGGGGCGTGCCAACGGCGCCATCGCCTCGACGCTCTACCTGTCGGCCGGCTCCGTGGAGAAGTACGTGACGAGTATCTTCAACAAGCTCGACCTTGCGCCGTCGGCTGACGACCACCGCCGGGTTCTCGCCGTACTGAAGTGGCTCGAGTCCTGACCCCGGCGGTCACGTCGGAAGGCTGAGCCGGACCGATGACGTGAGGTGGTTGCCGAGGTCGTTGTCGGCACGAACCTGAACGTCGAGGCCGCGCTCGCCGTCGCGACTGCTCTCGGCGACGACCTGGCCGCGGAAGTGCAGCGGCAGCCCTGGCACCGCCGGCCCACCGAGCCGCGTCGAGATCTTCGCCAGCCGCGCGTCGCCGCCGGCCCAGTCGGTGACATAGCGAGAGACGTATCCGTTGCTGGTCAGGATGTTCATGAAGATGTCCGGCGCGCCCTGCTGCTGCGCGTAGTCGCGATCGTGGTGGACCGGCATGAAGTCGCGCGAGGCGATCGCTCCGGCGACGATCACCGTTGCGGTCACCTCGAGGTCGAACGGCGGCAGAGCCTCACCTGCCGGCGTCGCGGGTGCTGGTTTTCGCCGGGCTTCTCGCTGCTCCGGCGGCGGGCCGGGGGCGAACTTGAAGACCGTGAACAGCTGGCTGCCGACCCGCGCGCCCGTTTCGTCGTAGAAGTTGTTCGACCACGCGATGAAGTAGCCCCTGCCGAGCCCGGTGTGCTTCTGCTCGGACACCGACTCGAATGCGGTGTCGGAGGTCAGCAGGTCGCCGGGGCGCAGATAGCGGTCGAAGGTCAGCTCGGTGTTCGTCGCGAGCGTCCCGGCGTAGCCGGCCGCGGCAAGCACCGAGAGCGGGCTGTCAGGGCCGACCTCACCGGCCGATCCCCCGCGCTCACGGATCCCGGCGATCGTCGGGCGCCCCATGGTCCAGGTCTGCAGCATCGCGGGCGGCGCGACCAGCTCGCCAAACCGGGTCGACCCGGCGCTGCCCTCGTCGTACGCCGGATTCCGGTCGTCGAGCGCGTCAACCCAGTGCCGGATCATCGCGATGTTGACCGGATCGGGGGCGACCGACGGGCCGGACAGCCCAATCGGCTTGCCCACCTTGGCCAGCAGCTCGTCACGCAGCGCGTCGGTCACGATCGCGCTCAGAGGATGCGGGAGGTGCGACCCTCCCAGTAGCGGTCGCGGATCCTGCGCTTGTAGAGCTTGCCGTTGGGGTCACGCGGCAACTCGGGGTCGAAGTCGATCGAGCGCGGGCACTTGTATCCGGCGAGGTGGGTCCGGCAGTACTCCATCAACTCCTCGGCGAGGTACGGCGTCATCTCGACGCCGTCGAGCGGCTGGACTACCGCCTTGACCTCCTCGCCAAACTCGTCGTTAGGAATCCCGAAGACGGCGGCGTCAGCCACCTTCGGATGCATGATCAGCAGGTTCTCGGTCTCCTGCGGGTAGATGTTGACCCCGCCCGACACGATCATGAAGGTGGCCCGGTCGGTGAGATAGAGGTAGCCGTCCGGGTCGAGGTAGCCCATGTCGCCGAGGCTGCGCCAGCCGCGGTCGTTCGACACCGACTTCGTCTTCTCCGGGTCGCGCCAGTACTCGAACTCCGGGCCGCCCTCGAAGAACAGCTCGCCGGCCTGACCCACCGGCAGCTCCTCGCCGTTCTCGTCGAGCACGTGGACAGCGGTCATCGGCTTGCCCACCGAGCCCGGGTGGGCCAGCCACTCCTGCGGTCCGATGGTGGCTCCGGCGAATCCCTCCGTACCGCCGTAGTACTCGTAGATGATCGGCCCGAGCCAGTCGAACATCGCCTGCTTCACGTCGACCGGGCATGGCGCCGCTGCATGCACCACCCACTGCAGGCTGGACAGGTCGTAGCTCTCGCGGACCTCCTTGGGCAGCTTGAGCATCCGGACGAACATCGTCGGCACGAACTGGGCGTGAGTGACTCGGTGGCGTTCGATCAGCCGCAGGGTCTCCTCGGCATCGAACCTCGGCACCATCACCGTTGCCGCACCGATGCGGTGGATCGCCATCGTGTAGTTCACGCCGGCGGCGTGGTAGAGCGGCGCCGGCGACAGGTAAACGCTCTGGTCGGTCACGTGGTAGAGGTGAAGCGCCGCCTGCTCCAGCAGGCCTTGCGCCCACGACCCGTTCTCGGTCGGCAGCGGCCGCCGGATGCCCTTCGGGCGTCCCGTCGTACCTGAGGAGTAGAGCATCTCGCAGCCGTCGGAAAGCTCGGCTCGCTCGCTCACCCCGGCGAGGGCGGACTCGTAGGACTGCCAGTCCTCCCAGTCGGCGCCGACGACGATCCACGTCCCGACCCCGGCGTTGCGACCGCGCAGCTGGGCGCCGAGCATCGTCATCGACCCGTCGATGAACAGCGCGCGTGCCTGGCAGTCGTCGACGATGTAGGACACCTCGTCGAAGGTCAGGTGCGTGTTGACCGGCGTGTAGTACAGGCCCGACAGCTGGCAGCCCCACGTCACCTCGAGGAACTCGCGCCGGTTGGGCAGCATCAGCGCGACCGCGTCACCGCGGCGCAATCCCGCCTCGTGCAGCAGGCCGGCTACCTGCATCGCACGCTCGTGCAGCTCGGCGTACGTGACGCGCTCGTCGCCCGGACCGAGCAGCGCGATCGCGTCCGGGCGGTTGGCCGCGTGGTCGGCGATGTTCACTGGCCTGCCGCCGTGTCGGTGTCCTGCGCGATGAACGCACGCGGCTTGAGATTGGACCGGATCATCTCGGCACGACGAGCCTGTACGTCGCTCGCGGCGCCGACCATGTTCGTCAGGATGTGGCTGACCTGCAGATGGACTCGCATCCCCATCAGCTCGTAGGCCCGCTTCACGTTGTTCTTGACTGCCATCAATGTGGTGAGCGGGATCTGCGCGATCCGCTGCGCCATGTCCTCGACCGTCGACTCGAGCTCAGCTCGCGGGACCACCTTGTTGAGCAGGCCCCAGTCGAGCGCTTGCTGCGCGCTGAGCTCCGGTGCGAGCAGCAGCCAGTCCATCGTCCGGTGCCAGTTCATCAGCAGCCAGGGCTCGATCATCGTGTGGCCGCCCGGCTCGCCGAGGCTCTGCGCGAGCGGCATCTGGAAGTAGGCGTCGTCTGAAGCGACGCAGAAGTCGGTCAGCAGGCCGAGGTAGATGCCGCCGCCGAGGCAGTAGCCGTGTATCTGGGAGATGGTGGGCTTGGGGAACTCCCACAGATACAAGGTGGGCCACAGGAACAGGTCGGCGGTTCCCTTGTAGAGGCTTTCGAAGGTGTCGCCGAAGTCCGGGTAGGGCTTCTCGTCGGGACCCCATCTCGCGACGTGGCCGCCGCAGAACCCGTTGCCGTTGGCCTTGATGATCACGACCTTGATGTCGTTGTCGCGATCAGCCTCGTGCAGGCAGGCGTCGACCTCCTCGACCAGCTGCGCGTCCTTCGTGTTGGCCTTCTCGACGCGGTTGAGGACGATCCGGGCGATCGGTGGCTCCCGCTCGTAGATGACTGCCTGCAGCTCGCGGCGCTCCACGAGGCGAACCATATCCATGCTCGCGGCTTGTGAGAGATGTCCCGCACCCTGGCGCGGGTGGCGCCTCACGACCTCGAATCGAACCGATGAGAGCGGCGGCCGCGAGCACTGTCACGACGGCCGCGTAACCGCGAGCGGTAGCCAGCAGCCCGAGGTGCTCGACCAGGACTCCCGCGACGATCGCCGGAAGGCCGAACGCGAGGTAGGACACGACGTAGAGGGCTGACAACGTCCCGGCGCGCTCATGAGGATGCGCAAGCGGTACGACCGTACGGATGCTGCCTTGGAAGCCGCCGCCGAAGCCAAGACCAGCCACGACTGTGGCGATGAAGAACCCGACAGCCGAGCCCGCTTCGATGCTCGCGAGCGCACCACCCATCCCGACTCCGATGAGGATCGCGCCGGCTCGCATCGTGCGCTGCGGCTCGACGTTTCGTGTCAGGAAGATGCTGGTCGCTGCACCGCTCGCGAGGAACGTCAGGGGCAGGCCCCCGAGAACGTACGACGACGATCCCGCGAGCTCGCGGGCCAGCGAAGGACCGAGCGAGCCGTCGAACCCCGCGATCGACCAGACCGCGATCAGCGCCGGGACCGCGGCCAGGAACGCGCGGCGGGCGCGCGCCGGGATGCCGAGCTCCGGCTTCAGCGCCGCAAGCGCGCCCGCCTTGCGGGTAACCGTCTCTCCGACAAGGGTGAGGCCAACCAGCTGGATGACCACGACGCCGATCAAAGCCACATAGATCAGGTGCGTGGGCGCGGGCAGGTACTGGATGGCGACGCCAGAGATCAGTGCGCCGCTCCCGGTCCCGGTCATCGGTCCCACGCCGTTGGCGACGGTCCCCCTCGCAGCGTCGATGTCGATCAGGGCAGCACCGATGGCGCCTACCGCCGAGCCGGTCGACAAGCCCTGCAGCACGCGGCCCGCCGTGAGCATGCCCATGCCGGACGCGGAGACGAGCACGACGAGTGCGACGAGCTGGACGGCCAGCGCCGCGAACAGCACCGGCCGCCGACCGATGTGGTCGGAGAGCTTTCCGACGACAAGCAGCGCGGACAGCACCGCGAAGGCGTAGACCGCAAAGACGACGGTGATGGTGATCGGCGTGATGCCCCACCTGGCCTGATAGATCGAGTAGAGCGGGGTGGGCACGCTGGAAGACGCGAGGAGCTCGACCAGGATGCTGATCTGGAGCCAGAAGGCGACCCGTGAGCTGCAGCGCGGGACCCGGAACCGGCGGCGATCCGGCTGGTGTCTGCTCATCGGGTCCTCCGTACTCCGACAGACAGGTCTGTCTGCCACAGAGGGTGGACACTAGACAGACCTGTCTGTTACTGTCAAATGATATGAGCGCGACCGCCTCTGACAAGCGCGTCGTCGACCGCGGCTCCGCCCGGGAGAGGCTGCTCGCCGCGGCGGACGAGCTGTTCTACGAGCATGGAGTTCACACGGTCGGAATCGACACCGTGATCGCACGGGCCGGTGTCGCCAAGGCCAGTCTCTACAGCACGTTCGGCAGCAAGGACGCTCTGATCGAGGCCTACCTCGTCCAGCGCTTCGAGGAGCGCAACGAACGGGTCCGGCAGGGCATCGCAAAGCACGACGAGCCGCGGGCCAAGATGCTCGCAGTGTTCGACGTCGCGGATGCTGCTATCTCCAAACCGACCTACCGCGGTTGCGCCTTCATCAATGCGAGCGCCGAGGGGCTGCCCGGCGGCGTTGAGGAAGCGGTATCCGCAAGAGCGCGGGGCTGGCTGCGTGAGCTGTTCACCGATCTCGCGCGGGATGCCGGCATCAAGGACGCCAAGGCACTCGGCGACCAGCTCGGCATGCTCTACGACGGCGCCATCATCAGCGCGCGCCTCGACAGGAAGAAGAAGGCCGCTCAGGCCGCGAAAGCCGCGGCCGCCGTTCTCATCGACGCCGCGGCGGCCCGCTGACACCCCGTGTCAGCGAGGTCGTCAGACGATGGGCGCGAGCATGAAGTTGCGGAAGATGCTCAGCCGCTCGACACGCTCAGACGGCCCGGCGAGCGCCGCGAGCAGTTCTGGGTCACGTCCGACGAGGGCGTCAACGACGTCTACCAACCGTCCCGTCAGGGGCGCCGCCGACGCCGACTCGGGATCAACGTCTTCGGCCGCCGTGACACTGACCGTGCCGGAGGCCGGCAGGCCGACCATGGTGAGCTGACGAGCGTCGCCGCCGCCGCTGCGCACCTCGAGCCCGAACCATCCACCACCGGAACCGGACAGGACAAGTTCCTCGGCGAACGAGCGACCCAGGGCAACGTTCGGCAGACTGGCGATGAGGATGCCGTAAGCGGCGGCGGCACGCTGTTCGTGCGCTGGCGAGGTCTGCTGCTCACCTAGCGGCAGCAGGATGTCGCGCTCGTGGATCCATGCATCCCAGAAGAGGTGCAGGACGGCGATGCTCCACGGGACTGCGCCGTACACCCAGCCGACGTCGCGCGGGCTGACTCGGCAGTGCGCAACCTGTGCCAACAGGGCCTGGTCGGCTTCGAGGAATCTGTGCACCGTCTTGTCCGGAGTCTCGCCGCGCGAGTGAGCGAGCCAATCGCGTGGCGACGTTCGCGGATCCATGCCCGATGCCTCGACGTCCTCGGTCGGCGCTCCCGCCAGCAGAGCCGCGGCCTTCGCCGTCACATCGCAGAGATGACGCACGACCTCATGGACCGTCCACTCACTGCAGCGGCTCTGGACCCGCCAGGCATCCTCGTCGAAAGCAGCCAACAGGTCACGGAGCCGTTTGCGCTGCGAGCGGAGGGCTACCCAAGCGAACTCGTCCTGCTCGGATGACCACGTGGTAGTCGTCACGCACACCCGCGCCCCGGCCGCCACAGACCGCACCATACGACTGCGCGTCAGCACCGGGGCGGCGAGCCCCGATCAGCGGAGGGCGTGGGATTCGAACCCACGATGACGCTTCCGCGCCATAGCGGTTTTCAAGACCGCCGCCATCGGCCGCTAGGCGAGCCCTCCAGGGGCCCAAGGCTAGGCGAGCCGGCTACTTCGCGGGCTGGTCCTTGCCGTGCGTGCTCGGCGGGATCACCGAGCTGCTCGGGACCGGCACGCCCTTGGGCTTCTTGTTGGCCTTCGGCTTGCGCGCCTCGCGACCACCCTTGTCCTTGCTGCCCATCAGTGCCTCCGGTCGGGGTCGAGCTGTGAGCTGCTTGCCTTCGTCACCGTACGCGGCGACGAAGCGGCTGTCTCTGGCAATACTGGGCGGATGCGTGTCCCAGTCATCGCAGCCGTGCGCAGCATGCTCTGCGTGGCCCTGTTCATCTCGACGGCGGCCATCGCAACACCGGCACCCGCGAGTGCCGCCACCGCGGTGATCCAGGGCGGCGACATCTCCTGGCCGAACTGTCCCAAGGGCGAGGGCATCCCGTCGCGGCGCAGCACCGGCGAACCGCTGCCACGGCCGTCGGCGCAGTTCGTCGTCATCGGGCTCACCAACGGCCCCGGCTTCTACCCCAACCCGTGCCTCGTCCAGCAACTGCGCTGGGCCACCAACCACGACAAGCTGATCGCGGCGTACGCGATGACGACCTATCCCACGCGATCCGAGATCACGACGTACGGCGGCGCCGGCCCGTACCGCTCGGCGCTCAAGAACGCGGCGTACGCCGAAGCCGAGTACAACCTGTCGACCATGTCCGCCGTCGAGCTGACCGTGCCGATGATCTGGGTCGACGTCGAGCCGTATCCGGTCGCTCCCTGGAGCCACAACCTGGGCGCCAACCGCACGGTGGTCTCCGTTGTCACTGCGGCCTACCAGGCAGCCGGCTACCAGGTCGGGATCTACACCAATCCCAACGGCTGGCCGCAAGTGGTCGGCAGCGCTCAGCTCACCGGCCTGCCGACGTGGTCGACCATTGGTGCCGGTCGTCTGCCCGCTGCCCACCGCCAGTGCAGCCGCGGCCCGTCCGGCGGACCGGACTGGATGGTGCAGTGGTGGATCGGCAAGCGCGACTACGACGTGCTGTGCCCGCCCGGCCGGCAGAATCTGTCGAGCATCTTCACCGTCCCGAGCTGACCCGCCCGCGCTAGGGCCGGTAGTCGTTGCGCGATGAAACAATCGAGGGATCGTGACCTCGACTTCCCCGGCGCCTGACACCACCGACACCGACCGCAGTGAGGGCTGGCTGCGGCTGGTCTGGGGCTTCGTCGGCGACGCGAAGCGGATGCTCGTCATCAGCATCGCCGCAGCCATGCTCACCACGGCCATCATCACCGCGACGCCGCTGGTCTCGCGGATCGTGGTCGACAAGGGTCTCGACCCGACGCATCCCGCCGTACGCGACTGGCTGATCGCGCTGTTCGCGCTCGGCATCGTGCGCTTCTTCGCCACCCGCGCGCGACGCTGGCGGGCCGGCCGGGTCAGCTACGACGTGCAGTTCCGGCTGCGCGCGAGGTTGTTCGCACACCTGACATCACTCGACCCAACCGCCGCGGAGAACCTGCGCACCGGGCAGCTCGTGTCACGCGCAAGCGCCGACCTGTCACTGGTGCAGCAGTTCCTCGCGTGGGGACCGCAGGTGCTCGCTAACGTGCTGCAGCTCGTCGCGAGCGTGGTCGCGATCTTCGTCCTGTCCTGGCCACTCGGCCTCGTCGCCAGCATCGTCGTACCGCTCACCGCCTACCTCGGCTCCCACACCCGCGCCGGCGTCTTCGCCTCGAGCTGGGACGCCTCGCAGCGAGAGGCGGAGCTCACCAACACCGTCGAGGAGTCGATCTCCGGCGTTCGCGTCGTCAAGGGGTTCGGCCAGGAGGACGCCGAGATCCGCCGCGTGATGAACGCCGCCCGGAGCATGTACGCCGGGCGCATGCGCGCAGCCCGCCAGCGCGCGTCGTTCACCGCGATGCTGCAGAGCGTCCCCACCCTCGGCCAGCTCGGCGTCCTGCTCATCGGCGGCTGGCTCGCCCTGCACCATCGGATCAGCCTCGGCACGTTCCTGGCGTGCACGACCTACCTCGTGCAGCTCGCCGCACCGGCTCGCATGATCGGCGCGGTCATGGCGCTCTCGCAGCAAGCCCGTGCGGGAGTCGAGCGGATCGTCGCGATCCTCGAGACCGCGCCGACCATCGTCGACGCCGAAGACGCCCGACCGCTGCCGTCCGGCCCGGGCGCGCTCAGCCTCAGGGGCGTCTCCTTCCGGTACGCCGAGGGCGGCCCCGCCGTGCTCGACGGCATCGACCTCGACATCGAACCGGGCGAAGTCGTCGCGGTGGTGGGGCCGTCCGGCTCCGGGAAGTCGACGCTGGCGATGCTGGTACCGCGCTTCTACGACCCCTCTGCCGGGACGGTCTCGCTCGACGGCGCGGACCTGCGAACCGCGACCCTCGCCTCGGTCCGCGACCGCGTCGGGATCGCCTTCGAAGAGGCATTCCTGTTCTCCGACACCATCCGCGCCAACATCTCCTACGGACGCCCCGACGCCAGCGACGAAGAGATCCGGGCGGCCGCCGAAGCCGCGCAGGCCGCGGAGTTCATCGACGAGCTCTCCGACGGGTACGAGACCGTCGTCGGCGAGCGGGGACTCACGCTCTCCGGCGGGCAGCGGCAGCGGATCGCACTCGCCCGACTTCTCCTCGCCGATCCCGACGTCGCCGTCCTCGACGACGCGACCAGCGCGGTCGACGCCGCAGTCGAAGCCCAGATCCACGACGCGCTGCGCGGCTGGCACGCGGGCCGCACGACCCTGCTGGTCGCGCATCGTGAGTCGACCGCGCGGCTCGCCGACCGGGTCGTGCTGCTCGAAGCCGGACGCATCACCGCGGTCGGCCGCCACGACGACCTGATCGTGAGCAACCCGCGCTACCGCGAGCTGCTCGACTCCGCGCCGGAGCCGCAGCCGCTGCTCAGTCCCGTCACGACCCGGGCCGACGCGGCGCCCCGCCAGCGCAAGCCTGCGGCCGCGGTCGCATCGGCGCCCCGGCCGTGGATGCCGGGCGGTGGCGGCGCGGCGGGTGGCGGCGGCCGCTTCGCGGGCCTGCTCTCACTCAACCCGAAGCTGCAGGCGCAGCTGGACTCGCTGCCTCCGGCGACCGACACGCTGCCCCCTGGCCTGATCGAGGAAGCCGCCGAGGACGAGGGCGCGGTCACGCTGCGACGGCTGTTGCACCGGCAGCGGATGATCCTCGCCGTCAGCCTCGCCCTCGTCGTGGGCGACGCCCTCGCGACGCTCGCGCAGCCGGAGCTGATCCGGATCGGTGTCGATCACGGCGTGGTGAAGCACTCGACCTCGGCGCTCCTGCTCGTCGCGGTCGTCTTCGCCGCGGTGTCGCTGTTCGACTGGTGGGACATGTGGGCCTCGGCCGTCTCCACCGGCCAGGCCTCGGAGCGGCTGCTCGCCGCCCTGCGGGTGCGCGTCTTCGCCCACCTGCAGCGCCTCGGCATGGACTTCTACGAGACAGAGCTCTCCGGCCGGATCCTCACCCGGGTGACCAGCGACGTCGACACGCTGTCCAACCTGGTCCAGAACGGCCTGCTCAACGCCGTCGTCTCACTCGCGACGCTGGTCGGCATCGCGATCTTCCTGCTCGTCACGGACCTGCGACTCGGGCTCGCCGCGATGGCCGTGCTGCCGGCGATGATCATCGCCACCGTCATCTACCAGCGCCGCTCGACCGTCGCCTATGACCACCAGCGCGACACGATCGCGATCGTCAACGCCGCGTTCGCCGAGTCGCTCGGCGGCGTCCGGGTGACCCAGGCTCATGGCCGCGAGCAGGGCGACCTCGCCAACTACACCGAGCTGTGCGCCGACAACCGGGACGCCGGTCTCGCCGCGCTGTCGATCCAGATCTGGTACGTCGCGGCCACTGAGCTGATGCAGCAGATCGCGACAGCGGTGGTGCTCGGGCTCGGCGTCGGGCGCCTGCATCACGACCCGGCGTTCGCCGGCGTGCTGATCGCCTTCGTGCTGTGGCTGTCCCAGTTCTTCGCGCCGATCCAGCAGCTGTCCCAGGTGTTCGACTCCTACCAGCAGGCACGCGCCGGGATGCGCAAGATCCGCACGCTGCTGCTCGAGCAGACCAGTACGCCGCTCCCGCAGACGCCGCTCGCGCTCGGCACGGTCCGCGGGGAGCTGCGCTTCAACGGCGTGGTCTACCGCTACCGGCGGGCGGCGGTGGACGCGCTGCGCGGCGTCGACATCACGATTCCCGCCGGCCAGCGGGTCGCGCTCGTCGGCCGTACCGGTGCCGGCAAGAGCACGATGATGAAACTCGCCGCACGGTTCTACGACCCGACCGGGGGCGCCGTACTCCTCGACGGGCACGACCTTCGCGACATCCACCCGATCGACTACCGGCGCCGCCTGGGCTACGTGCCGCAGGAGCCCTTCCTGTTCACCGGGACGCTGCGCGACAACATCGCCTACGGCCGGCCGGATGCCACGGATGAGGAGGTGGCGACGGTCTGCCAGCAGGTCGGACTGGCCGACTGGGTCGCCGCGGCGCCCGACGGCTACGACACGGCCATCGCGGAACGAGGCCGCTCGCTGTCAGCCGGACAGCGCCAGCTGGTGTGCCTCGCCCGCGCGCTCCTGGTGGACCCGGCCGTGTTGCTGCTCGACGAGGCGACCGCCACCCTCGACCTCGCGGCGGAGGCAGTCGTGACCCGGGCGATCGAGGTGGTCGCCAAGGACCGGACCTCCATCCTGATCGCCCACCGGTTGCAGACCGCACGCGCCGCCGATCGGATCCTGGTCGTCGACGCGGGGCGCGTGGTCGAGGACGGCGACCATCACACGCTCATCGCACAGGACGGCCCGTACGCCATGATGTGGCGGGCATTCAGCTCGTCGTCGCGGGTCTGAGCGGCGACGCACCCGACAGGAGTCACATGCCGCTCGATCCAGACCTCGCGAACATCCTCAACTTCCTTGCCGCTTCCGGCGCTCCGCCGCTCGCGTCCGGCACCCCGCAGCAAGCCCGCGACGGCTTCACCGCGGCGACGACGGGAGTCCGCGACCCGGCGACGCTCGCACAGGTGGGGTCGGTCGAGGACATCACCATCCCCGGGCCGGCGGGGGCCATGGCAGCGCGGATCTACCGGCCCGACGCTTCAGGCCCGGTCCCGACGATGGCCTTCTTCCACGGCGGCGGCTTCGTCATCGGCAGCATCGAGACCCATGACGACCAAGCCCGCCTGATCTGCCGCGACGGCGAGATGGTCGTCGTCAGCGTCGACTACCGGCTCGCGCCCGAGCATCCGTTCCCCGCCGGCTTCGAGGACTGCCTCGCAGCAACCAGATGGGTCGCAGAGCACGTCGCCGACCTCGGCGGTGACGGCGACCGGATCCTCGTCGGCGGCGACAGTGCCGGCGGCAACCTGTCTGCTGCGGTGGCACAGGTCGTGCGGGAGACCGGGCCAAGGCTCGCTGCGCAGTTCCTCATCTATCCGGCCGTCGACTTCGACCCGGACGGGGCCTACCCCTCACGCGTGGAGAACGCGGAGGGCTACTTCCTGACGGCCGAGGACATGCTGTGGTTCGACGCGCAGTACGTCCCCGCAGGTGTCGACAAGAGCGACCCGCGGCTCTCGCCGATTCGCGCAGCCGACCTGTCCGGCCTCGCGCCCGCGGTGGTCGGGGTCGCCGAGTTCGACCCGCTCCGCGACGAGGGCCTCGCCTATGCGAAGGCGCTCGCGGACGCGGGCGTCGAGGTCAGGGCGCGCCGGTACGACGGGATGATCCACGGCTTCTTCGGCTTCGCGGCGTACTCACCCGGTGCTTCCGCGGCAGTAGCCGACATGATCGCTCAGCTGCGCGAACTCATCTCGTAGCCGAGCTCGGCACGCGCTCAGCAGTCGCCGCGCAGCCGGCGAGCGGCAAGCGCAGCGCCGACCAGCTGCAGACCACGCGAGGTCGACGGGTCGATCCCGGTGAGGTCCACGACGCGGCGCAACCGATAGTCCAGCGTGTTCGGATGCACGTGCAGCGCCGCCGCCGTACCTCTGCGATCGAGGTCGTGCTCGAGGTAGGTCTGCAAGGTCAGCACCAAGTCCGGGTTCCGCTCCAGCGGAGCGAGCAACGCGCCGAGTGCCGGCAACGCGTCGCTCGGGCGCGAGAGCTGGTACTCGAGCAGCACGTCTGACAGCGAGTACGCACCGGGACCGCGGCGCAGCCCGGTAGCGAGGGCAAGGACGTCACCCGCCTGCTGGCTCGCGTTGACGACATCGGCAACGGTCCACGCGACGGCGACACCGGCGGTCACCGGCGCGCCCGCCGCCTCGTTGAGGTCGATGAGCAGCTCGGACAAGCTGGCCACGACCTTGTCCGCGTCCTCGGGCGCGGTGGAGATCAGCACGGGTCCGCCGGCGGGCTCGAGCAGGCCGACGACGGGCTGGCCCGCCCAGCGCTCGAGTCGGCCCTGCACGCGTCGCAGCTTGCGACGCGCCGCGACCGTGCCGCCCACTCCGCGCTCCACCTCGTCCGGATGCTCGCCGATCGCCATCTCGAGCACGACGTAGGCCGGGGCCACCGCCAGCCCGACCCGAGCCGCGAGCTTGTCGGCGGGATCGCCGGCCAGGAGGGCCGACGCAACCGCGCGAAGCGCGTCGCGCTCCTCGCCGTAAATGCTCTGCCGTTCCTCGAGGTAGGCCGAGGCCACCGCGCCGGTCACCTGGTGAACGAACTCCAGCACGCGGCCGGCGGCAACGATGAGCTCGTCGCGCTCGTCGGGCAGCGCGCTCTCGACCAAGGCCTGCCAGCCGATGCGGCCGCCCACGTGGTAGGCGGCGAGCACCGCGTCCAACGGCACCCGCTCCTCGGCGCGGCGCGCCGCGGAGCTGCGCAAGTCGATCAGCTCGTCGTCGTAGATCGGCTCGGTCGAGCGCAGCGAGTGGAAGAACAGCCGCAGCGCTCCGACGGTGATCTGGGCAATCTCACCCTCTAGCTGCTCGCGAGGAAGCATTCCGTAGAGCGGGATCTCGGTGACGAACCGGTCCAGCATTCGCCGCGCGAGTTTCGGGATGTCGCGCTCCACCCGGGCAAAGAGGGGCGAATCCTCCGCGCTCATAACGTCCATCATCACGCGTTGTGCCCACTCACAACAGAACATGCCCAAAAGCCGTCGAACATTCGGGTAGTCGCGGCGACACCCGGTGCGTAGCGTCTTCGTCATGAAGGCGGTGCGCTGCAGCGGCGCCGGCGACATTGCCGTCCTGCACTGGAGTCGCCACGACGATCCCGAGCCGGGGCCAGGCGAGGTCCTGATCGAGGTCGCCGCGAGCGCCGTCAACCGCGCCGACCTGCTGCAGCGCCTCGGGGTCTACCCGCCTCCGCCCGGCGTGACCGATGTCCTCGGCCTCGAGTGCAGCGGGCGCATCGTCGGGCTCGGCGACGGCGTCACGCGATGGGCGATGGGCGACGAGGTGTGCGCGTTACTGGCCGGCGGCGGGCAGGCCGAGCTGGCGGTCGCCCCGCAAGGCCAGGTCATGCCGGTGCCCGACAGCGTCGAGCTGGTCGCCGCCGGAGCGCTCCCGGAAGTCTGCGCCACCGTCTGGTCGAACCTCGTGATGATCGCCGGCCTCTCGCGCGGCCAGACGGTCCTCATCCACGGCGGCGCGAGCGGGATCGGGACGATCGCGATCCAAGTCGCCCACGCACTGGGCGCGCGGGTGATCACCACCGCAGGGCCGGCCGAGAAGGTCCAGCGCTGCCGTGAGCTGGGTGCCGATGTCGCCATCAGCTATCGCGACGAGGACTTCGCCGCGGCCGCACGCGAGGCGACCGACGGGCGAGGTGCGGACGTGATCCTCGACATCATGGGTGCGGCCTACCTCGAACGCAACGTCACCGCACTGGCCGACAACGGGCGCCTCTTGGTGATCGGGCTGCAAGGCGGGGCCCGGGCCGAGCTCGACCTCGGCGCGCTGCTGGCCAAGCGCGCCACCATCCACGCGACCTCGCTTCGGGCCCGTCCTCCGGAGGAGAAGGCCGAGATCTGCAGTGCCGTCGTCGACGGCCTGTGGCCGATGTTCGCCGACGGACGGGTGAAGCCGGTCATCCACACAACGCTTCCGATGAACCAGGTCGCCCAAGCCCACTTGCTCGTCGCGAGAAACGAGCACATCGGCAAAGTCGTGCTGACCCCGGCATAGTCAGGCCCAACCAGATGGCGGCTTCGGCCGTCTGAAGATTCGTGAACGTCGCTGTCCCGGTACTCGATACTGGGCGCTCCCGGCGAGTGGTGGAGGGTGCCAGCGTGGACGCCGCGCCCACCGGTGAGGCGATCTTCCGGGCTCACTACGCCCCGCTCGCCGGGTGGTGCCGGCGAATGACGAACGACGACGAGGTCGCTCACGACATCGCCGCAGAAGCCTTCGTACGCCTGCTCGGCCGTTGGAGCAGCGTCCAGGACCCGCGTGCCTACCTCTACATGACGGCGCTCAACCTGATCCGCGACCGGTGGCGGCGCGGGGAACGAGAGCGAGTTGCGCTTCGCAAGACGGTGACCTCCGCGGTGGAGGCCGCGGAGCCGGGGACCGAGATCCGGATGCTGGTCGAGAGCCTGCCGCGGCGGCTGGCTCAGGTCGTCGTCCTGCACTACTTCGCGGATCTTCCGGTCGAGGCAGTCGGCCGCCAGCTCGGCATCGCGTCCGGAACCGTCAAGCGGGATCTGTACGACGCTCGCGCGAGGCTCGCCACCCTGCTCGAGGACTCCAGATGAACGACGACCTGGACTTCGACGCGCTGCTGCGAGGTCGCGGCGACGAGCTGGCGCCACCGCCCGGCGCGTGGGAGGCGATCAGCCGCCGTGGCCGTCGCCGCCGCCGGATGAAGACGATGCTGGCGGGAGCCGCGGTCGTTGCCGTGGTCGGGGCACTCACGCCGGTGGCCGTCTCGATCCACCACTCGAGCACCGACCAGCGGCTCCAGGTCGCAGCGCCGGTGCAGAGCGGATCACCGAACGCGCTCGGGATCACCGCGGACAGCCCGGTGGTGCATCCCTCGCTGTCCTTGCTGGTGCCAAGCTCGCTGAGCTTCGTCACCCAGACCGAAGGCTGGGTCACGGGTGGGCTCGAGGTGGTCGGCGGCACGGTGGCGGGCGGGCTGGCCCGTACGACGGACGGCGGGCTCACCTGGTCGATCGAGACACCGCATCCCGCGCCGCAGGGCGTGGTGCGGTTCGCCGACGCCGACCAGGGCTACAGCTTCGGTTCGGCGTACCAGGCCACCAACGACGGCGGGCTGACCTGGCAGACCTTGCCCAGCCCGGGCTTCATCGCCGATCTAGAAACCTCGAACGGCGTCATCTGGGCACTGGTGCGCTCCTGCGCTCGTTGCGAGCGGCTCCGGCTGTTCCAGGCGACGCTGACCGCGCCGCAGCTGGTGCGCGTGCCGAGGGTGAAGCCGATCGACAGCTACGACGCGACGCTGACCCTGCGGGGGCACGCGATCTACGTCAGCGGCGGCAAGGACTTCTGGGCGAGCAACGACGACGGCTACAGCTGGCGTCATGAGACCAACCCGTGCCTTGGCGGGGGTCAGGCATTCGCTGCGTGGAGCGCGAGCGGCCTGGCGGCGGAGTGCACCCCCGTTCGCGGGGTCGGCAGCCTCTTCGAGACCGTGGATGCGGGCCGGCACTGGACCGACATCGCCAACCTGCCGCGGGTCCGCGCCGCGGTGGGAACGCTGTCGGCGGGCAGTGCCAACCACCTGCTGGTCACCACCGGGCTCGGTGCGCCGTACCTGACCTACTCCCACGGCCACCGCTGGCTCCCCGCCGACATCCGGGGCGTGGTGTCGTTCGCGGCGTACATCAGCAGCAGCCACATCGTGGGCGTCACCAGCGGGATGGCGCCCGGCTTCGTCAGCAGTGACGACGGCGGTCGCACCTGGATCGAGACGCCGTACCGGTAGTGGGACGCACCGTCAGGCGGCGTCGAGGCTGAGGTCACGCAGGCAACCCGGCAGCTCGTCGAGCAGCTCGCGGGCAAGGTAGCCGACCGGGCCGATGCGTCGAGCCAGCCGATCGCCCGCAGCGCCGTGCAGCGACAGACCCCACATGGCGGCGGTCGGCGGATGGCCCGACCTGGCCGCGATGCCGGCGACCGCGCCGGCGAGCACGTCGCCGGACCCGGAGGTGCCGAGACCCGCGTTGCCCTTCGGGATCCGCCAGCAGGAACCTGAGGGATCCGCGACGTGCGACCCGAGCACGGTCGTCACGCCGTACGTCTCAGCGAGCCTGACTGCGTCGTCACTCTCGGCAGCGGAGCCGTCCTCCCCGTGGCCGAGCACCCGAGCCGCCTCGGTGCGGTTCGGGGTGATCACGGCCCGTGACGCCCACCCCGGCGGCGGGTCGCTGAGGGCCCCGCACGTCGTTGCCATCGCGTCGAGCACGAGCACCGTCTCGGGTCCCAGCTGACCGGCCAGCGCCGCGACGAGGTCTCGGGCCGCGTCGGCATCGGCCATGCCGGGCCCGATCAGTACGGCGTCGGCGCTTCTTGCCGCGTCGGCGAGGTCGTCGGCCGCGCCAGGCTTGATGCCGCCGGTGCGGGTTGTGGGAAGCCCGAGGACGCCCGCCTCGGGAACCTCGACCGCGAGCGCCGCGGCCGTCGCCTCCGTCGTCGCGACGGTCAGCTTCCCGGCACCGACTCGCAGCGCGGCGAGACCCGCGAGCAGGACAGCGCCCGGGGTGCCCGGCGCGCCGCCGACGACGAGGACAGTGCCCCGTTCCTCCTTGTCACTGTGCTCCTGTGGAGCTCGCAGCGGCCACCCCTGCATCAGCGCGGCGCCGTCCACGACCGCCGGCTCAGCCATCGGATCCGGTGCCAGCGAGCAGTTCCTCCAGGGGCGCGGTGTCGTTGAACCGCTCGAGTGCCAGGTCACCGTTCTGGTGACGGGAGTACGCGGTCAACGAGCAGTTGCGCAGCTGGCCCGACCACTCCACCGCCTGCTCCGGGGTGAGGCGCTCGATCACGTAGCGCGCCAGCAGGATGACGACGTCGTGCGTGACGACCAGGACTCGCTCGTCGGGCATCGTGAGCCGGCACTCGAGCAACGCGGCGCGCAGCCGAAGCGCGACATCCGCCCACGACTCGCCGCCGAGCGGCCGGAACCAGAACTTGCCGACGTAATCGCGCCGCGCGGCCTCGTCGGGGTAGCGGTCGCGAAACCCGGCGGCGGTCAGCCGGTCGAGGGTGCCCTGCTCGCGGTCGCGCAGCCGCTCGTCGACGGTCACCGGCAAAGCGTCGAGACCGGCCGCCTCGAGCAGCAGGCGGGTGGTGTCCCGCGTGCGGAGGTACGGCGAGATCAGCAGCTGGGTCGGGCGCTCTTCGGCAGGCAGCCCGCCCATCCAGCGCCCGAACGCTGTGGCTTGCGCGACCCCGCGCTCACTGAGCGCGATCGACGAGTCGTTCGCCTCGAGAGTCAGGCGCAGCGCCTGTGCCTTGCGCGCCTCAGCGTTGGCGACGTTGCCGAGGCTCTCGGCGTGGCGGACGAACCACAGCCGTTGCGGCCAGCCCAGTCCTGCCATGACGACGATTGCCTACCCGGGCACCGCAAGGGCATGCGGACCAGATCCGCGGGTAGCGGACTAGGCGTGAGCAGGTCCGCCCCGGTCAAGAAGAAGGCGGCAGACCCGTTGCGGACCTACCGCGCGAAGCGGGACTTCACGAAGACCGCAGAACCGGCCGGGGGGAAGACCCGTCGCGCCGCCCCCGCACGGGCGGCCCGGGCGGCACCGGCGGCGCGGTTCGTCGTACAGCGTCACCGCGCTCGGCGCCTGCACTACGACTTCCGGCTGGAGGTCGACGGCGTCCTGGTCAGCTGGGCGGTTCCGAAGGGCCCGACCTTGGATCCGACCATCCGCCGCGCCGCGTTCCACGTCGAGGACCACCCGCTGGAGTACATCGACTTCGAGAGCGTGATCCCGGCCGGACAGTATGGCGGCGGCGACGTCATCGTGTGGGACCGCGGGACCTGGCAGCCGCACCGCACGAACGACCCCGCGCGCGCCATCGCCAACGGCGAGCTGCACTTCGACGTGTTCGGCGAGAAGCTGCATGGCCGATTCGTCCTGGTCCGGACAAAGACCGACTCCTCCGGCAAGGAGGAGTGGTTGATGCTGCACAAGCGGGACGAGTTCGCCAGCGCAGGATGGAACCCCGAGGACCACGGGCGCTCCGTGCTGTCCGGGCGTACCAACGACCAGGTCAAGAAGGATCCCGACCGCCTGTGGCGCTCCGACCTGCCCGCGGCTGAAGCCTCCGTGGGGCTCAAGCCCGCCCGGTTCGAACCGCCGGACCCCGACGAGCTCGCCGCGCTGGACGAGCTCAAGTCGGCCGGCACGTGGGAGATCTTCGGTCGAGAGCTGCGGGTGACGAACCTGGACAAGGTGCTGTTCCCGGCGCGCCGCCGAGAGGCCCCTGTCACCAAGCGCGACCTGCTCCGCTACACCGCCCAGATCGGTACGACGATCCTGCCGTACCTGCAGCGGCGGGCGTTGAACATGCATCGGTACCCCTCGGGCGCGGACACCAAAGGGTTCTGGCACAAGGAGCTGCCGGGTCACGCGCCGGACTGGCTGCCGCGCTGGGACAACCCCGAGGCTGATCCCGGTGAGTCCCACACCTACCTCGTCGTCGACGAGCCCGCCGCCTTGCTGTGGGCGGCGAACTTCGGCGCCCTCGAGTGGCACGCGTGGACCTCGCTGGTAGACCAGCCGCACCAGCCGACGTACGCGCTCATCGATCTCGATCCGGGCGAGCGGACGACGTGGAGCGAGCTGCTGGAGCTCGCGCGGCTGCATCGCACCGCACTGGAACATCTCGGGGTCGAGGGCATCCCGAAGCTCACCGGACGGCGGGGGATCCAGATCTGGATCCCGATCGCGGTCGGACCGTCCTTCGACGAGACTCGCGAGTGGGTCGAGGGGGTGTCACGCGCGGTCGGCGGGGTCGCCTCGGAGTTGGTCAGCTGGCGCTGGCAGGTCGGCGACCGCCAGGGTCTCGCCCGCCTGGACTACACCCAGAACGCGATCAACAAGACCCTCGTCGCGCCCTACAGCCCCCGTCCTGCGCCGGGGGCCCCCGTCTCCGCCCCGATCGCGTGGAGCGAGCTGGACCGGCCGGACCTGCGTCCGGACCTGTTCACGATTCGTTCGATGCTGCCTCGCCTGCAGGAGTGTGGCGACCTGTTCACCGGCGTCCTCGAGCACCCCCAGGTGCTTCCCAAGCTGAGCTGACAGCACTGTGCCGCCCACGCGGCGGCAGGGTCGGCACAGACCCCAGGGAGGGGTGCGACCCGCTTGGCGGGAGACGATAGGGACATGACCACTCCTGCTGAGCCCGGTGAGCCCGTGCGCATCGTCACTGTCGGTCCGGATGGATCGCCAGTGGAGATGGACCGCGACGACCAGTCCGACAACGGCGAGAGCGTCGGGGAGATGGTCGAGCAGCCGGCCAAGGTGATGCGGATCGGGTCGATGATCAAGCAGCTGCTCGAGGAGGTGCGTGCGGCGCCGCTCGACGAGGCGAGCCGGCTGCGGCTCAAGGAGATCCACGAGAGCTCCATCAAGGAGCTCTCCACCGGGCTGGCGCCTGACCTCCGCGAGGAGCTCGAGCGGCTGTCCCTGCCGTTCACCGGCGACGAGGCACCGTCCGACGCCGAACTGCGGGTGGCCCATGCGCAGCTGGTCGGATGGCTCGAAGGCCTCTTCCACGGCATCCAGGCGACCCTGTTCGCCCAGCAGATGGCGGCCCGGGCACAGCTCGAGGAGATGCGCCAGCGCGCGCTGCCCTCGGCGCCGGGCGCGGCTCAGCAGGGCGGCTCCGGCCCGGGACTCTACCTGTGATCCACCATCACTTCACCTTCCTGCAGGCCATCGTCATCGGTGCCGTGCAAGGCGTCACCGAGCTGTTCCCGGTGTCGAGCCTCGGCCACGCGGTGCTGCTGCCGCACTGGATCGGCGGGAGCTGGGCCAGGGCAGTGGGAGACGAGTCGGTCGGCGAGTCGCCGTACCTCGCCTTCATCGTCGTGCTCCACGTCGCGACAGCGCTGGCGCTGCTGCTGTTCTTCTGGCGCGAGTGGGTGGCCATCGTCAAGGGGCTGTTCCGCTCGATCGGGAAGCGCAGGATCGAGACGGTGCACGAGCGCATGGCCTGGCTGCTGGTCATCGCGACGATCCCCGCCGGCATCACCGGCCTGCTGCTGGAGCATGAGCTTCGCGTCGTGTTCGCGAAGCCGCTGGCCGCGGCGATCTTCCTGACGGTCAACGGGTTCATCCTGCTCGGCGGCGAGCGCCTGCGACGGCACGCGCTCCAGCGCGCCGAGGCGGAGACCCGACCCGCAGAGGAGCTCTCCGGCGACGAGCTCGACGAGGCCGTCGTCACGCGGGTGAAGCCGGTCGACGCGATCTGGATCGGCCTCGCCCAGGTGCTCGCACTGTTCGCCGGCATCAGCCGGTCGGGCGTGACGATGGTCATGGGACTGGCGCGGGGCCTCGACCACGAGCAGGCGGTCCGCTTCGCCTTCCTGCTGGCCACCCCGATCATCCTCGCCGCCGGGCTGCTGAAGATCCCCGACTTCACCGGTCCCCTGGGTGACGGGATCCGGGGCCAGGCGCTCGCCGGCGCTGCCGCAGCGTTCGTCGGTGCGCTGATCGCGACGAAGTTCCTGACCCGCTACTTCCAGACGAACCGGCTCAACCCGTTCGCGCTCTACTGCATGCTCGCCGGCGCGGCCAGCATCATCCGCTTCGCCTAGCCGTACACCCGCTCGAGCACGACGGCGACGCCATCCTCGTCGTTGCTCAGCGTGACCTCGTCCGCGACGGCGAGCACCTCAGGATGGGCATTGGCCACCGCCACACCTCGTCCGGCCCAGGTGAGCAGCTCGAGGTCGTTGGGCATGTCGCCGAACGCGATCACGTCGCCGGCCGTCAAGCCCTGCCCCGCCAGCCAACCGGCGAGCGTGCTCGCCTTGGACACGCCGTACGCCATGACCTCGAGCAGGCCATCGATCGACGAGTGCGTCAGCGTCGCGAGACCGTCGTCCACGCAAGCGCGCGCGGCGGCGAGCAACCCGTCGGAGTCGACGCCCTCCACGCGTCCGAGCAGCTTTGCGATCGGGACATCGAAGACCTGCTCGAGATCGCCGACGATCGTGCTCGCCTCTGGCTCCCACTTCGGCTGGTACGCCGACTCGTGGGCGAACCGGCCGTCGATTCGCTCGACGGCAAAGACTACGTCCGGCACGGATGCCCGAAGCTGCGCCATCAGCCGGCGCACGACGTCGAGCCCGATCGGCCGAGCGGCCACGATCCGGTCGTCGGCCAGGTCGTAGGTCAGCGCGCCGTTGGCGCAGATCGCGGTGCCGTCGTGGCCGAGCGCATCCCGGATCCCGGTCAGCCACCGCGGCGGGCGGCCGGTCACGACGACGAGCCGGGCGCCCTGGGCCTGTGCCATCGCCATCGCCTCACGGGTGCGCGGCGAGATCGTGCCGTCGCTGCGTACGACGGTGCCGTCGAGATCGGTCGCGATGACCTTCGGCCTCACTGCGGCCGCCGGCGTGAAGTCACGTGACGGGTTCGAGCACCGCACGGCCGGCGAGGTGCGGGCGAAGCGCCTCAGGCACCCGGACCGAACCGTCCGCCTGCTGATGCACCTCGAGCAGGCAGGCGATGGTCCGCGCGATCGCGCACAGCGTGCCGTTCAGGGTCGCGACCGGAGCCGGTCCGTCATCGGTGCGGTAGCGGATGCTCAGCCGCCGGGACTGGAATGTCGTGCAGTTCGAGGTGGAGGTCAGCTCCCGGTAGCGGCCTTGCGACGGGAACCATGCCTCGCAGTCGAACTTGCGGGCAGCGCTCGAACCGAGATCACCGGTCGCGATGTCGAGGACCTGGAATGGCAGCTCGAGCTTTGTCAGGAATTCCTTCTCCCACGCCAGCAGGCGGCGATGCTCTGCTGCCGCTTCCTGCGGTGGGACGTAAGAGAACATCTCGACCTTGTCGAACCAGTGCACGCGGATGATGCCGCGGGTGTCGACTCCGTAGGAGCCGGCCTCGCGACGAAAGCATGAGGAGAACCCGGCGTAGCGCAGCGGCAGGTTCGCCGAGTCGAGCACCTCGTCCGCGTGCATCCCGGCGAGGGCGACCTCGCTGGTGCCGACGAGATAGAGATCGTCGGCCTCGAGGCGATAGACCTCAGCCGCGTGCGCGCCGAGGAACCCGGTGCCTTCCATCGCCTCGGGCCGAACCACAGCCGGCGCGATCACCGGCGTGAAGCCGGCGGCGACAGCCTGCTCCATCGCCAGGTTGACCAGGGCGAGCTCGAGCAGCGCGCCGACACCGGTCAGGAAGTAGAACCGCGAGCCGCTCACCTTCGCACCGCGCTCGAGGTCGATCGCCCCGAGCAGCTCGCCGAGCTGGACGTGGTCGCGCACCGCGAAGTCGTACGACGGAAGCTCACCGACCGTCTCGATGACGACGGAGTCCGCCTCCCCGCCGACCGGTGCGTCGGGCTCGACCAGGTTCGCGATCGCGTAGGCGGCGGCGCGCAGTGCCGCATCGGCCTCGTCCTGCTCGGCCTCCGCCGCCTTCACCGACTCCTTGAGCTGCTTGGCGCGCTCGATCATCGCGGGGCGCTCGTCGGCCGACGCGGACTGGATCGCCTTGCTCGCCGCGTTGGACTCGGCGCGCAGCGCGTCGGCGCGGGTGACGGCGGCCCGCCGGCGCTCGTCGGCGGCAAGCGCCGCGTCAACCGCGGCCGGGTCACCGCCCCGCGCGGTCTGGCTGGCGCGAAACGCCTCCGGGCCGTCTCGCAACGCGCGAAGGTCGATCACGAGCAGCCAGCCTAGGAGGTCGTCGATCGGTACCTGCCTCGACGGGTAGCGATCTTCTAAGGCATCGTTACTGCAGCAAGACCCCCGCGGCTGGGCGCGGGGGTCTTGCCTTGTCTCAGGCGATGGTTAGCGGCCCTGGCGCAGATCCTCGACCCACCGCTGCGCGGAGCGGAACGCCTCGTCCGAGGTTCCGCGCCGCTCGGCGATCGGGTCCCCGGCCGCCGTCGGGTAGGAGCCGAGGAAGCGGACGTCGGCACAGATCCGCTTCATCGCAGCTAGGGCCTCGCCGACCCGCGCCTGTGCGATGTGCCCTTCGGCGTCGATCGAGAAGCAGTAGCGACCCAACCCCACGCCGGTCGGCCGTGACTCGATGCGCGTCAGGTTGACCCCGCGTACCGCGAACTCGGTCAGCAGTTCGAGCAGCGCGCCGGCGTGGTCGTCGGCGATGAACGCGACCACCGTCGTCCGGTCCGCGCCGGTCACCGGCGGCGGCGGCACCGGACGGCTCACAAGGACGAAGCGCGTGACCGCGCCGGGGTTGTCAGCGATGTCGTCCGCGAGGACCTCGAGGCGGTATCGCTCGGCTGCCAGCGGCGCGGCGACCGCCGCGTCGGCCTCGCCTGCCGCCACAGCACTTGCGCCGCCGGCGGTGCTGGCCGCCGCGATGAACCTCGCGTCGGGCAAGGTACGGCGCAGCCAGCCGCGGACCTGCGCCTCGGCGTGGGGGATCGTCGTGACGGTGGAGATGCGCTCGAGCGTCGTACCCGGCCGGACCAGCAACGCGAACGACACCGCGAGCTGAACCTCACGGATGATCTGGAGCGGATCGCCCGACGCGAGCTCGTCGAGCGTCTCCGAGACCGAGCCCTCGATCGAGTTCTCCAGCGGCACGAGAGCCGCGCGCACGTCGCCGCGGCGTACCGCGTCCAGTGAGTCGGCCACGGAGACGCAGGGCAGGCGCTCGGCGTCGGCGGCCTCGGGGATCGACCTCAGCGCCGCTTCGGAGAACGTGCCCTCCGGGCCGAGGTAGGCGTAGCGGGCAGACACGGCGGTGGCTTGCTCAGCCTTTGACCTTGCGACCGAGCGCAAGACCGATCGCCTGGGTCTCCTCCGGCGAGAGCGACTGGTCGCTGTGCCCGCCCTTCACGCCCTTGGCATAGGCGCGCGACTCGGTGCGCCCGTTGATCGAGGTGATGACCAGCCCGTCACCCGCGTCGTCGAGCAGCGCGGCAGTGAAGGACAGCCGACCGCCCATGTCGCCGAACGCGTCGTAGCGCACCACGGAGACGTGACGCAGCGCATCGGCGAGGTCGGCGCGGGCGACGTCGAGGTCGGCCTTGGCATGTGCCAGCTCCTCGCGCAGCGCGTCGGTGTGGGCGTTGGCGCGGCGCAGTGCGTCGAGCACGCTCTCGGGGCCCTCCGGGCCGTCGAGGACGCTCAGGCTGCGGCGCAGGGTGCCGATCCGCAGGTTGGCGACCACGCCGGCGACAAGAGCGACAAACGCGCCGGCGGCGGCTCCGAGACTGATCTCGTCGAGGAGTGGTCGATCGAGCGGAAGCACAACAGGGAAGCCTACCGGCGGCTGGGCGTGGCTCCCGGCATATGGTCGCGGCGTGGACGAGGTGGAGTTGCGGCGGCTGCTCCGCGAGGTCGCCGACGGGGCGACCGACGTCGACGCGGCGGTCAAGACGCTGGGTGACTCGGCGCTTTCGGGCTACACCGATCTCGGCTTCGCGCGGCTCGATCAGCATCGAGGGATCCGCACTGGCGATCCCGAGGTGGTCTACGGCGCGGGCAAGACAGTGGAGCAAGTCGTGACGCTGCTCGGCGCGCTGAGCACGAGCGCGGGCTCCCGCCCGGCGCTGGCGACCCGGCTAGGTGACGCGGCGCTCGCCGCCGTACGCGCCGCCTATCCCGAAGCGATAGTCGACGATGCCGCCCGCTGCGCGGCGGTCGGATCCATGCCCACTGCGACCGGTCAGGTCGCGGTCGTCTCGGCGGGCACCAGCGACGAACCGGTCGCCGCGGAGGCGGCGTTCGTCGCGACCTGCTTCGGGGCCGGCGTGCGTCGGATCTGCGACGTCGGCGTCGCCGGCATCCACCGGCTGCTCGCCGAGCGCGACACACTCGCCGCCGCGGACTGCCTGGTCGTGGTGGCGGGGATGGAAGGCGCACTCCCGAGCGTGGTCGGCGGCCTGGTCGGCACGCCGCTCGTGGCCGTCCCGACCAGCGTCGGGTACGGCGCGTCGTTCAACGGGCTCGCGGCGCTGCTGGCAATGCTGAACTCCTGTGCGCCGGGGGTGACGGTGGTGAACATCGACAACGGCTTCGGCGCCGGGGTCTTCGCCGCCCGCGTCGCGCGCCGCTGCGCGGCAAGCAGCGGCCGGTGAGCCGGATCGGCTGGCTCGACTGCAGCTCCGGAGTCAGTGGCGACATGCTCCTCGGCGCCCTGGCCGACCTCGGTGCGCTCGACGGGCTGACCGAGCTGGTCGACTCGCTGGGCTCCCTCGAGGTGCAGGTACGGCGTGAGCCGACGACCCGGGCCGGGCTGCGCGCGATCGCGGTCACCGTCGAGGCACCCGCCGACCAGCCGCATCGCCATCTCGCCGACGTGCTGGCCATCGTCGAGCGAGCCGCGGTGCCAGCCGAGGTCCGCGAGCGGGCTGCCAGCGTCTTCACCCGGCTCGCGGAGGCCGAGGCCCGCGTCCACGGAGTGAGCGCCGAGCAGGTCGAGTTCCACGAGGTCGGCGCAGTCGACTCGATCGTCGACGTCATCGCGGCCTGCCTCGGGCTGCACACCCTCGGCCTCGACCGGCTCATCACCTCACCGGTCGCCCTTGGCGGCGGCGTTGTTCAGACCGCGCACGGCAGCCTGCCCGTCCCGGCGCCCGCCGTACTCGAGCTGCTTGTCGGCACGACACTGGCGACCAGCGGCGGTGGGAGCACCGAGCTTGCGACACCGACCGGGATCGCGCTGCTGGTGGAGTGGGCGGCCGGCACCGCGCCCATGCCGGTGATGCGGGTTGCCGCGACCGGCGTCGGCGCCGGCAGCCGCGATCTGGCCGAGCGGCCCAACGTCGTACGGCTCGTAGTCGGGGAGTCGGTCGAAGAACCCGCCGACGGCGAGTGGCTGGTCGTGGAGGCCAACGTCGACGACCTCGACCCGAGGCTGTGGCCGGGGGTGATCGCGAGGCTTCTGCAAGCCGGAGCGGCAGACGCGTGGCTCACGCCGATCGTCATGAAGAAGGGCCGCCCGGCGCACACCCTCAGCGCGCTCACCGAGGCGTCAGCGTTTCCTGCCGTGCGGAAGCAGATGTTCGCCGAGACCTCGACGATCGGCGTCCGGTGGCACGCGGTCGGCAAGCACGCGCTCGATCGTGAGGTCATCTCGGTGGAGATCGACGGGCTGACGATCCGGGTCAAGCTCGCCTTCGACGGCAGCCGGATGGTGAGCGCCGCCCCGGAGTTCGATGACGTCGCAGCTGCCGCCGGCACCCTCGGCGTACCGGTGAAGGAGATGCTCGCCGCCGCGAACGCCGCCGTCCGCAACGCCCTCATGCAACCGCGCGAAGGTGGCAGCGCGTGAGTCTTGCGGTGATGGCGACGGTCTTCGCGCTGATCGTGCCGGCCGAGCTGCCCGACAAGACGTTCGTCGCAACGCTGGTGCTCACTACCCGCTTCCGCGCGCTTCCTGTCTTCTTGGGCGCCGCCCTCGGCCTCACGGTGCAGGCGCTTATCGCGGTCGCCGCGGGCAGCGCCGTCGCACAGCTGCCGAAGACACCGGTGCACGCGGTCAGCGCGGCGATCTTCGCCTTGGGTGCCGTGCTGATGCTCCGGTCGAGCGAGGACCCGGCGGCCGAAGAACGCGAGGTCGCGGAGGAGCTCGCGGAAGTCCCACCGGAGCCCACCACCGCCCGCATCTTCACCACGACGTTCGTGGTGCTGTTCATCGCCGAATGGGGCGACCTCACCCAGCTGCTCACCGCATCCCTCTCGGCGAAGTACGACGAGCCCGTCTCGGTCTTCATCGGATCGGCGGCGGGCTTGATCGCTGTCGCGGGCATCGCGGTCCTTGGGGGCAAGGCATTGCTCAGGGTCCTCCCGATGCTGTGGATCCGACGCATCGCCGGGGCTGCGTTCGCTGCTATCGCTGTAGTCACTGCGTTGGACGCGGCCGGCGTCGTGTAGGCCGGCTGCCCGAGGGTCTGGGGTGTGATCGGGATGGGCGACCGCGATCGCGATCCGCTCGGCGAGGACACCGCCCTGTCCTACGCCGCGATCCGGCGCGTCATCGGCCTCGCCGGGCTGGCACTGCCGTTCGTGCTCGGGCTCGCCGCGATCGTCGACGGGCACCTCAAAATCTCGATGAGCGCGTACTACTACTCCGACCTGCGCGACTACTTCACCGGCACGCTGTGCGTGATCGGCGTCTTCCTGTTCTGCTACCGGTTCCGGGCGCCGCACGCGGAGGGATGGCTCGCGAAGCTGGGCGGGCTGGCGGCACTGGGGGTGGCCTTCTTCCACACGGCGCCCGCCGGCGCGGTCACCACGGCGGTCCGGGTCCGGTCAGACGTCCACTTCACCTGCGCCACGATCCTGTTCGTCATCCTTGGCGACATCTCGTTCCAGTTCTTCCCGAGCGCGGAGTCCGTCGCCGAACGCCGGGCTCACGAACACCGCTTCTACCGCGCGTGCGGGCTCGTCATCTGGGTCGGCATCGCTGGCTACGCGCTGGTCAGCAACCTCTTTCCCGGCACGTGCCGGCGCCATCCGGTGCTGTTCTGGGTGGAGACGGTGTGCGTGCTGGCGTTCTCGCTGTCCTTCCTCGTCAAGGGAGAGTTCGCAGAAAGCGTGCGAACCTTGATACGACGCAGTCCTGATCTGCCTGGAGCTTGAACGTGCGCACCCACTGGCGGCTGATGCCGCTGATCGCCGCTGCCGCGGCGATGCCGTTGGTGTGCGCGGCATCGGTCAGCGCAACCCCGGCCGACGACCCGCTTCCGGCTCCGACGGACTCCGCCACGCCGTCGCCGGTCCCGACAACCAGCCCGACGCTCAGTCCAACCCCGTCGCCGACGAGCCCCGGTCCGACTGCCACACCAACTCCTACGCCGACCGATACGGCTCCAGCTCCGTCGGGTCCGGTCCGGATCTTGGTCAGCCGCGGCAACTACGCACCCGACCCCGCCGACACGGTGCGCACCTTCTCGCCGAGCGGACCCGGTCCCTACCCGGCAGTGCTGTTCATCCACGGCGGCGCGTGGGGCCGGTCGAGTCCCAACATCTACGAGTTCCGGTTCGCCCATCGGCTCGCCCGGAGCCACCACTGGGTCGTCGCGGTGATCGGCTACCCGACGAAGATCCCGCGCGAGCGCACCGTCGAGCCACACGCGGTCCGGACCGCAATCGAGCACCTGGCCGACCGCTCCGATGTCGATCCTGCGCACATCGCGCTGTGGGGCGAGTCCTCAGGTGGGCAGCTAGCGCTGCTCGCCGCCTACCGGGACGCGCTGAGCTCTCACCGGCTGGTCAGTGCGGTCGTGTCGATCAGCGGGCCGACCAACATGCGGATCGAGTTCTCCTCGCTTGCCGAGACTGCCCTCGGAGCGGTGCTCCGGTTCGAAGGTCTGTCCCCGCGGGCAGCGGCGGCGCGGGGCTCGGCCCGCTACCGGCTCACCTCGCCGGTGTCCTTGGTGCGTTCGCGCGACCCGGCGACGTTCCAGGCGATCAGCCTGCACGACCCGCTCGTGCCGCCGGTGCAGGTCGCCGACCTGACCCGCCGGCTTGCCGGCGACGGCGTCCCGCACGAAACCGTGCACGTCCGCGGCAGCGGGCACTCCACGACCATCGAGGCGCAGCGACCGATCGGCTACCACCGGACCGTCGAGCAGCTCGCCGAGGCGTTCGTCGCAGGAGTGTTCAAGAGCTAGGCGGCAACCTGCCTACTGTTGCCTGGTGGCGTACGGCGCGGACAGCGAGGTGGGAGCCCTTCGCACGGTCGTCCTTCACCGGCCAGGTGATGAGATCAAACGCCTCACCCCGCGCAACTCCGCGGACCTGCTCTTCGACGCGATCCCGTGGGTCGAGCGGGCGCAAGAGGAGCACGACGTGTTCGCCGCGACCCTTGCCGGACGCGGTGTCGAGGTGCTCGAGCTTCGTGACCTCATCGTCGAGACGCTCGCGGTGGAGGCGGCGCGTACGACGCTCGTCACGCGAACCTTGGATGACTGCCGGATCGGCGCGGAGCTTCGCGAGGCACTGGGCTGCCACCTCGAGGGCCTGTCCGAAAGCGGGCTCGCCGACGTGATGATCAACGGGTTGTCCTACGAGGAGCTCGGCGCCGGCACCGGCGTCGTCGCTCGCCTGCTCGGCGCGAACGACCTGGTGCTGGCGCCGTTGCCGAACCTCATGTTCACGCGCGACTCCGCCGTGTGGATCGGCGGGCACGTCGCGATCACCAGCCCGAGCATGCCGGCCCGCCGTCGTGAGGCCTGGCTGACGGAGATCGTCTACCGCCACCACCCGCGCTTCGCCGGCGCCCCGATCCTCTACCAGCCCACCGATGACTGGCTCGAAGGCGGCGACATCCTCCTGCTGGCGCCCGGCGTCATCGCGGTCGGCGTGGGGCAACGAACCCACCCCGAGGCGGTCGAGACGCTCGCCGGGCGAGCATTCGCCAGCGGGCTCGCGCACACCGTGCTCGCGGTCCCGATCGCGCAGGAACGCGCCACCATGCACCTCGACACGGTGTGCACCATGGTGGACGTCGACGCCGTGGTCATGTATCCCGCGGTCGCCGACTCGCTGGTCACGGTGGTGGTCACCGCCGAGGACGGCACCCACGTCGCGAGCGGCCCGCAGCCGTTCCTGCCGGCGGCAGCCAAAGCCATGGGGATCGATGCCCTGCGGGTCATCGACACCGGCCTCGACCCGGTGACGGCCGAGCGCGAGCAGTGGGACGACGGGAACAACACCCTGGCGATCGCGCCGAGGGTCGCCGTCGGCTACGAGCGCAACGTGGTCACGAACGCCCGGCTGGAGGCCGCGGGGATCGAGGTGCTCCGCATCCCGGGAAGCGAGCTGGGAAGCGGGCGCGGCGGCCCGCGATGCATGTCCTGCCCGATCGCCCGTGACCCGCTCGGGCCGGCCTGGCCCGACGGCCCGACCACCTAGCCGTCGACCACCCGGCGGGCCACGTCAGGCCGGTTGGTGATGATCGCGTCCACCCCGAGTTCCACGAGCCGCGCGATGTCGTCGGGCTCGTCGGCGGTCCAGACGTAGACCTGCTGGCCCCGCCCGCGCACCCGCTCGACGTACGCCGGGTTTGCCTTCACCCCGGCCAGCGAAGGGCCGGCAATCGATGCGCCGCCGAACAGCGGGCGGGCCTCGGCGCCGCGCGGCAGCCTCGACATCAGGGCAACGGTCGGCAGTCCCGGCGCCAGCCGCCCGGCGGTGCGCACCGCCGCCGGCGAGAAGCTCATGATGCGCGCCGTCACGCCGTCGGGGCCCGCCGGTTCGGCGAGGCCGGCCCGCTGCAGGTGGGCGACGACCTCACGCTCCACCTTTGCGCCGTAGCGAACCGGATGCTTGGTCTCCACCAGCAACAGCAGCGGGGGCCCGGCTCCGCAGGCGAGCTCGAGCAGCTCCTCGAAGGTGAGCACCGACGCGGTGGTGCGGTGGCGCTTGCCGAAGTTGAGTTTCTGCAGGTCGGCGAGCGTCATGCGCGAGACCACGCCCCGCCCGTTCGACGTGCGCTCGACACTGCGGTCATGCAGGCAGACGAGGACACCGTCGCGGGTGAGCCGCACGTCGCACTCGAACCCGTCGGCCCCGTCGTCGAGCGCGCGGCGGTAGGCCTGCGCCGTGTGCTCCGGCTCGAGTGCCGACGCCCCGCGGTGCGCGATCACCAGGGGGCGGGGAGCCCGGACGGTCACTCCGCGCGCGGCGCAACGGCGACCCGGTCGAGCAGGTCGTGCAGCTGCTCCATCCCGAGCCCGACGGCGAGCCAGACCGGCGCGTAGGCGGGGCGGACCAGTCCGCGCCAGTGCGCCGGAACCCGCTTGCGGCCCCTGGGTCGGGAGTAGTCCCACGGCACCTCGCCGGTCAACGCACGGATCGCCTCCCCACTCGCGGCCTCGACGGCGTAGATGCCTGCGGTCCACAGCAGGGCCCGGGCCCACCGCGGAGTCCCGGCCCGCTTCGTCGCGGCGTACGCCGGCTCGAACAGGTACGCCGCGGATCCGTAGACCGGCAGCATCCAGAGGTACGTCGTCCCCGTCAGTCGCCAGTTGCCGTCACGACCCCGGCTGCGGATGCCGGTCGTGACGATCTCGCTGCACCACCCGGCGAGGCCGTAGACCAACGCCCGCTGGGTCCGGTTGAGGTTGCTCACCGGCTCACCACACGGCGGCGTCGCGACCAGACCAGCGGCACCGTCGCCACCGCGGAGATCACGAACGAGAACAGTGACGCGCTCATCCAGGACTGGACGGTGAGGTGCAGCCAGCCGTCGACGTGCGACCACGCCCGCGCCCACCAGCCGATGCCTCCCGGGTCGATCAGCTGGTAGGCGGCGAAGCCGAGCAGCCACGGGACCACCATCGCCAGCCGCAGCGGCGCGTCGCCGCTGACGTCCCACTCCACGGCGCCGCGGGACCCGTAGTAGTCGACCAGGAAGACGGCGACGAGCGGGACGAGCACCGAGGCGAGCAGCAGCAGGAAGTCGAAGTAGTTGTTGATGTCGAGGGCGAGCGCCCCGATCGTCGCAAGTCCGCACACGACCACCGTGAACAGCCGCCGGTCCACGCGCGGCCAGACGTTCTGCAGCGACACGACTGCGGAGTAGCCGTCGGCGAAGGACTCGTCGAGCTCGCGCAGCACCAGGACGCCGAACGCCAACCAGCCCACCGGCACCGCGAGAAACGCCGCGAACATGTCGTGCTGGAGGTTCGCGTCGCTGGCTGTCACCACGGTCGCGAGGGCCACCAGCCCGAGCGCGTAGCCCGCGATCTGGGTCACGGAGTAGCCGAGGAGCGCGCCGCCGAACGCGCTGCGTGCGGAGCGCGCGTGACGGGTGTAGTCGCTGGCCAGCGGTGCCCACGACACCGCCACCGCGATCAGGATGTCTGCCGCGGGCCAGAAGCCCGACCAGGAGCCGTGGGTCAGGGAGGGCAACGGATGCCGCAACAGCTCGACGAACAGGTAGACCGTGACCAGCGTCACGGCGCCCAGGGCGTAGCGGCGCAGGATCCGTACGGCCCCCAGCGGCCTGATGGTCATCGCAGCCGTGAGCACCCCCGCCACGACGACGTAGGGCCAGCGATGGGCGTGCCAGGGAAACATCTGCTGGGCCGCGGAGGCGATGACGACGATCTCGAAGACCGTCCAGCCGAGCAGCTGTACGACGTTGACCACCGTCGGCAGGTACGACAGGCGGCGCCCGAACAGGCCGCGCATCAAGACCATCGAGGGCGCGCCGGTCTGCGCGCCGGGCACCGCGGCGGCGGCGAGCAGCAATGCGCCGAGCACCGTACCGACGACGACCGCGGCACCGGCAGCAACAAACGCAAGCCGCGGGCCGCCGCTGACCGGGATCAGGACGGCGGCGGCCCCGACCGGCGCAAGCAGGGTCACGCCGAGGTTGCCCCACAACCCAATCTGGTCGAGCCAGCCCAGGACCTTCGGGGGCGGCTCGTCGAGGGTGAGCGGCACCTCGCCGCGGACGGCCGGAGTCTCGACGGTCATGGTCATCTCGGAACCTCAGTCGACCCTGGGCGGTTGGCCGTTCTCGCTGGCGAGCTCGCGCCCGGCCGCGGCGTACGCGAGCATCCCGCCGGAGAGGTTGCGGCACGGGTATCCCTGCTCGAGCAGCCAGTGGGCGACCCGCGCGGAACGTCCGCCTACGTGACACACGACGACCACGTCGGCGCCGGTCGGCAGCTCGCCGAACCGGCTGGGCACCTCTCCCATCGGGATGTGGAGGGCGCCGACCGCGTGGCCGGCCTCCCACTCGTGATCCTCCCGGACGTCGAGCAGCACGACGTCTTCAGTGAGCTCGTCCACGGTCGCTGAGGGCAGTTCCACCAGACCAGTGTCTCCTGCCCGCGCTGGCCCGATCCGCTGACCCGGGCTTACTTCAACAGCTTGGACATCCGCCGGTCGGCAAGCGCCTTGCCGCCGGTTTGGCAGGTCGGGCAGTAGTCGAGGAACGACGTCGCGAAGGACACCTCGCGCACCGTGTCACCGCACACCGGGCAGGGTTGCCCGGCACGGCCGTGCACCCGCATCCCGAGCTTCTTCTCCGCCTTGAGCTCTCCGGCGCCGAGTCCCCTCGCCCGCTCCACCGCATCGGTGAGCGTGGTGCGCATCGCGTCGTACAGGGCACGGATGTCGTCGGGACCGAGCGTCGCTGCCAATCGGTACGGCGACACCTTCGCAACGTGGAGGATCTCGTCGGAGTACGCGTTGCCGATTCCCGCGATCACGCCCTGGTCGCGGAGTAGCCCCTTGATCTGGGTCCGCTGGCCGGCGACCAGCTCGGCGAAGCGTTCCAGCGTGAAGTCGTCGTCCAAGGGCTCCGGACCGAGCCGGGCGATGCCCGGCACGTCCTGCAGATCCCGTACCACGTAGACCGCCAGCCGCTTCTGCGTGCCCGCCTCGGTGAGGTCGAAGCCTCCGCCGGTGTCGAGATGCACGCGCAGCGCGATCGGGCCCTTGCCGGGCTTCGGCGGCAGCGCCGGAAGCTCGTCACGCCAGTGCAGCCAGCCGGCGCGAGACAAGTGGATGACGAGGTGCAGGCCGTCGACGTCGAGGTCCAGGAACTTGCCGCGCCGGCCTGCCGCCGTCACGGTCAAGCCGGCAAGCGACGTGACCGGCGGGTCGAAGGTCTTGAGTACCGCGATCGAGGCCACGTCGATCCGAGCGATCACGTGCCCGACGGCACGCTTGTCGAGGAAGTCGACGAGCGACTGAACCTCGGGCAGCTCGGGCACACATCGATTCTGCCCGCGCCGTACCTGCAGATCGCCGGGCGACATAGGGCAAAGTTGGGCACCAAGACCGCAAGGGGACAGTCCGATGATGATCCGCCGAGCCGCACTCATTGCCGCGTCGGTATCCGCGTTGTCCGTCGTACCGATGGGTGCCGCAGGGGCGCGACCCACCGGCGCCGTTCATCTCGGCCGGTTCGACCGTCAGCTGGTCAACGAGATCAACCATCAGCGCGAGGTGCACGGGCTCTCGGCGCTCGCGGTGAGCCGGCAGCTGAGCGGCATCGCCAGCGCCTGGGCCCGCCACATGGCCACGACGGGTCGCGCGCAGGACAATCCGCACCTCGGCGCGCAGGTCACGGCGAGCTGCCCGCACTGGAAGGCCCTCGGTGAGCTCGTCGACAACGCCGGGCACGACACGGCCGCCAGGCTGTGGCAGACGTACTCCGCCAAACCGTCCGACGAGCGGGTGCTGATGCTCCGTCCGGCCACCGACCTCGGGATCCGGACGGTGACCACGTATGAGAACGGCGCTCGCGTGGAATGGAACGTCATAGACCTGTCGAGCAACTGCGACTAGGAGGCCCGGTGCGCCGGCTGCTGCCCGCTCTCACCCTGACCGTCGCGCTGCTCGGGTTTCCGGCAGGCGCGATGGGCAGCGCCGAGGTGATGTCCCACTCGACGCCGTCGGCGCAACTCAGGCCCTACGACAGGCAGCTGTTCGCGGACGTGAACCGGGCACGGCGCCAGAACGGCCTCCCTCCCTACCACCAGAGCAACCGGCTCTACCGGATGGCACTCAAGTGGGCGCGGCACATCGTCGCCACCCGCAGCCTCCAACACAATCCGCAGACCTACTCGATCAAGGCGTTCCGCGCCGCGTCGGGCTGCCCGCACGCGCTGACCGACGGGGAGAACGTCGGCGAGCAAGGGACCACCAACTCCTCGCAGCTCTTCGAGCTGTACATGAGCGATCCGGCGCACCGCGACAACAACCTCAGCCCGAAGTACAACGCCCCGAACGTGCCGGCCTACACCGACGTCGGGATCGCGACTGTCGCGGTGCCGAACGGAGACGGGACCTCGTCAGAGGTGAACGTGATGGACTTCGCCAACCACTGCGGGTAGCAGGACTTCATCGGGGATCGGCTCAGGCGCGGTGTATCCGAGCTGCAGCCAGATCGTGGCGCTCCACAGCAGGGTCGCGCCGGCGACGTGAAGGGCGACGACGCTCGGCGGCAGGTTGAGGAAGTACTGCGTGTAGCCGATCGCGACCTGTGCGAGTACGGCGTAGGCCAGCCACCACGCGCGCTGGTGAGCCAGCCGCGGCGCCCGGGCGAGACGCACCGCGAACAGCGTCGCGACGACCAGGCCCGTGAGCAGCAGCGCCGAGTCGGCGTGCAGCTGCGTCACCCGCTCGAGCGGGAACGGGAGCCGCTTGACGTGGCCACCGGAACCGGCGTGGGGCCCGGTCCCCGTCGTCACCGTGCCGAGGAAGAGCACCACCCCGGCGACGCCGACCAGCACTCGTCCCAGCACGAGCAGCTCTCTCGGGACGACCGGCCGACGGGGCACCCACTCGGGATGCGCGCGATGGACCAGGACCAGCCCGTCCCAGACCAGCAGCATCGACAGCAGGAAGTGCGCCATCACCCAGCCGGGCGAGAGCTTGTAGAGGACGGAGAGCCCGCCGACAACTGCCTGGCCGACGAAGCCGGCGATCAAGGCCCAGGACAGCCAGACCAGGTCGCGGCGTCGCGGCGTACGCAGTAGCGACGCGACGGCGACGATGCCGACGAAGACACCCACGGCAGAAGTCACGACCCGGTTGATGAACTCGATCAGCGCGTGATAGGTCGCCGGCGCGACGAGCGAGTCCGACGTGCACCGCGGCCAGTCCGGACACCCCAGACCTGACGAGGTGAGCCGCACGGCCGCGCCGCTGACGACGATAAGGCCCAACAGGACGGCGGACACGGCAGCCAGCCTCCGGAACAGCAGAGGTGACACCTGAGGAAGCCGCACCAACCCAGGGTATTTGCCGCCTGGTGGTTGCTAGCCCGCAGCGGCAGCCGCCGACCCGGGCCTGCCGGCCAGCAGCCATCGGCAGTCCAGGATCGCCGAGAGCCTGGTCAGCTCGGTCGCGGTGAACCGGATCGCATACGGCCTGGCGGCGAGGACGACCAGTTCGCCAGGGGCCCCGACCGTCGCGGCCAGCAGCCAGGCGCCGGACTCATCCGGCGCGGCATAGGCGTCACGCAGCAGCTCCGGGACCCTCGCGACGTGTTGCACGACGACTCTGCCGGTCGAGGTCGCGGCAGCGACGATCGACAGCTCGTGGACCGCAGCCGCGGGAATGACGTGCACCGGGTCGATACCGGCGAGCGAGCGGATCCCCGCCGCGAGCGTGCTACGCCGATCCGGCGCATCGAGCATCGCGCTGACCCAGGTCAGCCCGGCCACGATCGGGTCGCTGCGCGGACTGCACGGTCCGACCGACAACAGCTCGGCACCGCTTCCGCTGACGGCGGCGCGAAGGACGTCGTACGACGGCATCTCCGCGCAGTGCACCACGATCTCGTCGGTCGCCCGCTCGCCTTCGACCTCGTGGATGGACACCTCGACGACGTTCATCCCTTGCGCCGCCAGCACCCGGCTGACCGCGGCGAGCGCCCCCGGATGATCCGGTACGTCGATCCGCAGCCGCGCGAAGGTGCCACCCATCGCACGATGTTGACCCCGTCGTGTAACGGGCGCCTTTCCGATCCGCTACGACTGCGTTCCCGTCGTGTGCGGGACGTTCAACCGCACCTCGCAGTCACGACGGTCCCGCGGTGGCCGAGAATCGAGGTGTGCCGGAGCAGTCCACCGAGCAAGCCTCGGGCGCCGCGTTGACGGCGTACTCCTCGCCCGAGACCGTGAAAGCGGTGGCGCTCGTGCTGCCCGGCGGCAAGGCCGACAGCTTCGAGACCGCAGCGCCTCGGCAGCTGACCGCCGTGCGCATGCGTCCGTTCGCCAAGCGTCTCGCACGCGCCGGCGCGGCTCGCGGGCTGGCCGTCGCCATGCTGCGCTACCGCTACCGAGGATGGAACGGCGAGGAGGCCTCTCCGGCCGCAGACGCGCGCTGGGCCCTCGAGACCATCCGGGAGACCCACGGCGGCATCCCGGTAGTCCTCGTCGGCCACTCCATGGGAGGTCGCACCTCGCTGCGGGTGGCCGACGACCCGAGCGTCGTCGGGGTGGTCGCGCTGGCGCCGTGGCTACCCGCCGACGAGCCGGTCCAGCATCTCGGCGGCGTCCGGGCGCTGATCGCGCACGGCAATCTCGACTTCGTCACCAGCCCTCGCGCGTCACGGCGATTCGCGCGGCGGGCGAAGGCCGTAGGCGCCGACATTAGCTACCACCTCGTCCACGGCGACAACCACGCGATGTTGCTGCGGCCGCACCGCTGGCACAGCCTCACGACGCGTACCGCGATGTCCTACCTCTGACGCGCAAAGCCTGAAGGAGCTCGGCGGCGCGGCGCGGCGCTCGGTCTTCTAGTCCGCGCGCTGCGACTTCCGCTGAGGCAACGGGACTCATTCGGTGGCGACGGCTTAGCGGAAGCTCCTGTGGCGAGTCAGTCCTGCTCGGTCGGGCGGACCAGGATCTCGTTGATGGAGACGTGCCGCGGGCTCGTGACGATGTAGGCGATCGCGTCGGCGATGTCATCGGCCTCGAGCCGCTCGATGTGCCCGATTCGGGCCCGCAGGGACTCCTGGACCTCTTCGCGGACATGACTCGCCAGCTCGGTCGAGACCGCGCCGGGCTCGACCAGGCTGACCCGCACGTGACGGCCGTGCACTTCCATGCGCAGCGACTCCGAGAACGCGCCGATGCCGTGCTTGGTGAGGTTGTAGACGCCGGAGCCGAGGCGCACCATGCGCCCGGCGACCGAGGAGACATTGACCATGTCCGACACCCGGCGGGGTCCGGACTCAGCGGCCGCGATGAGGTGCTTGAGCGAAGCGTGCGCGACGTAGAGCAGGCCCTGAACGTTGAGCGCGACCATCCGGTCCCACTCCTCTAGCGGCGCATCCTCGATCGGACCGAGCAGCATCACGCCGGCGTTGTTGATCACCGTGTCGAGCCGACCGAACTCCGCAACGGTGCGCTCGACCGCGGCCTGAGCCTGCGTTTGGTCGGTCACGTCCGTCTCGATCGCCAGTGCGTTGCCGCCGGCGGCCGTGATCTCGGCGGCGAGCGCGTCAAGTCGGTCCTTGCGGCGCGCCGCAAGCGCGACGCTCGCACCCTCACGTGCCAGCCGCCGGGCGGTGGCTTCACCGATCCCGCTGCTTGCGCCGGTGACGAGCGCGACGGTGCCATCGAGTCGATCTGCCATGACCCATTCGTACCCGATGCGCTGACGACGCCTGACACCCACCGACGATCTAGCGACAACTTGGTGGGCGAGGGGGGGAGTTGGACCACTCGACCGGCGCTTCCTACCTGCGCGTTTACACGGACTGCAGGTCAGCGCAGTGGTTCTCGTCGTTGCCCACCGTTCGACGCCGTTGCGCGCCGCACCGTTATGCCCCGAGGCATAACGGATCATCTTGAAGCTGCCGTACGGTCGGCTCATGTCGAACGGGGCGAATCGGTCCTCGGAAGGACGGTCGGCAGCGATAGCGATAGCCGACCGGATAGACGTCCTTCGCGCGTACTACGTAGCGGCGGCCTTCGGATTCGTACTTCTGATGGACGACGACGCCTGCCGCCTTCCGTCAGTTCGCGCTATCAGCGGAACTACACGGCTCGGACGCGTTGTTTGAGTCCATGGCACCGGGAGACGTCGCGGACCTGCTTCTCGACGTCGGCGCGCGGCTCCGTGCATACGCTGCAGGTCATCTCAGCGCGTAATCGCCCTAGATGTTCATCGTGAGTTGATCGGCAGTGACGCGCCCTACTTCCGGCGGCGGCCGCTCCGTGAGCGACGCAAGATCGTCAGTTGGCTCAGCTCCTAGCGCCACCAAGGCCTCGTTACCCGGACCTTGTCCGAGACCACGCCACACAAGGACTCGACCGTTCCTTGCCTTCAACGCCTCTGTTGCGCCCGCCCACGTGCCACCGCGTCCCTGGTCGGTACACACGACCAATGTCGTCCGGGCCAAGGCATAAATGATCTTGTTTCGGCCCATCGCGTTGGCGGCGCTGAAGCCGGCCTCGGGCGAGTACGGCGTGGCCAGAGTGACCAGACCGTCGTGCACGGCTGCCCGCATGTCCGGCTGGCGCACGACTTTGACCAGCGCGTCGGCGAGGATTCCAAGTACGACACCACGGGCCTCGAAGGCGGACGCCATCGCCTGTTGATCCACCCCACGCGCCGCGCCCGAAATGACCGCCAAGCCGGCGTCAACCGCAGCGCTCGCTGCACGGCGAGCCACATCGGCGCCTTCGAGCGTGACGTCGCGAGACCCAACGATCCCGACAGCGGCAGCTTCCAGCGTTCCTGGCTGGCCAACTCCGTGGAGAACCGGCGGCGCGGAATCACCGAGACGATCGATGAGTCGCTTCGGGTACGCGTCATCCTCAGGAGTGACGGTCCACACGCCGGCCTGCTCAAGGCGCTCCATGGCTAGCGCTACTGCGGTCGACCGATCCAGCAGTCCGAGCAGTCGCTCGGAATCGGCGATCGATATCGCCGCCTCTTCCGCAACATCGGCCGCATCTTTGCCCGCGAGTTGGGAGAGGGCGACGCGCCGTGTCAGTGGCCAGAACTCCCGCGAGGAGAGTGGCTTAATCTCCGACGGCACCATGCGCGTCGTCAGCGCGAGCGTTGTGAGTGACTGTGCGGTCACCGCTACCCCTTCGTTCGTGCAAGCGCCAGGGGGAAGACCGGCCCACTACCTGCAGATCGCAGCTCGTACGCCACGACGGTCATGGTCCACCGCGAATCAACTACATCATCCACGAGGAAGACGGGCTCCCCGGCTAGCTTCTGGTCGACGGTGTAGGCGTTGAGGACATTTCGCAGTTGTTGGGAGCTGTTCTCCATCAGCTTCTGGGGCTCGGTCGCCCGGGCCTTCCGCACCCAATCCACTGTCGGCAGTCCGAGAGATGCCGCTAGTCGACGGGCAAGATCCGGCACTAGTTGCCTACCCGGGTTCAGGCTCGGGATGTACGCGATCGCGACCGGCGCGGGCTCTGGGCTCCACCCTCGCGCAAGATCCGCCAGTGCCTCGACGAGATCGTCGGGGAATGCCGTCTCCGCGTGCTTGCAGTCGAGGACGACCTGTCCCCAGCCGCCGTCGGCCAGCCTGCTCAATGCGCGGCCAACCTCAGCCCGACGGTCGGCGTCGATGGCTCCGGCCCGCGGACTGCCGGGCCACCGCTTACGAGGGTCGAACTCCACCGGTCGTCGTCGGAGAAACCGGGCGGCTTCCGCGACAAGTGCCGGATCAATATCGAAAGCGAATCGAGCCGCTGTGCACCGATCACAGCGGCCGCACTGAGTTGCGCTTGGATCGTCGAGCGCCTCTCGAATCCACTTCATGCGGCATTCGGTGGTCACGGCGTACTCACGCATCGCTTCTTGCTCCGCCACGCGCTCGCGGGTCACGCGATCGACCCGCTCGCGGTCGTATGTCCACGGTCGCAGGGTCCGCAGCCACTGCGAGCCGGCCCGTTCGACCGCGCCCTCCACCTCAAGCAGCTTCAGCATCGCGGTGAGGCGCCCCCGGCGGATGTTCGCCGATAGCTCGATCTCGGCTAGGGGCACCGGCCGGCCCGACTCCTGCAACAGATTGACAACAAGCTCGGCGTCGCGTTGCGGAGGAAACGACGTTCGAAGGAAGTACTCCCAGATATCGGCGTCCTCCGCGCCGATCAACAACACTGCGTCTGCGTGGGCGACGGCCCGCCCGGCCCGCCCGACCTGTTGGTAATAGGCGATCGGCGAGTTGGGCGACTGGTAATGAACGACGAACCCCAGATCTGGCTTGTCATAGCCCATGCCTAGTGCGGACGTTGCCACTAGTGCCTTCACCTCATTGTCCCGAAGAGCGGCCTCGGCTTCGAGGCGGGCGGCGGGGTCGGTGTCGCCGGAATATGCCGTCGACGAGATACCCCTGCTCACTAGCCAGTCCGCGACGTGTTCGGTATCCGCGACCGTCAGGCAATAGACGATGCCGCTACCTTCCATCAGCGGCAATGCTGTCGCAAGCCACGCAAGGCGCTGAGCTTGGGTGTCGAGCTGGCGGACCTCGAGCCGTAGGCTCGGCCGGTCGAGCGGCCCGCGGATGGTCACCAGTCGGTCGCCAAGTTGCGCAGCGATATCGCCAATCACGCGATTGTTCGCGGTTGCAGTCGTGCAGAGAAGCGGAACGTTCGGAGGGAGCAGCTCCAACAGCCGAACGATCCTCCGATAGTCAGGGCGAAAGTCGTGCCCCCAGTCGCTGATGCAGTGTGCCTCATCGATGACTAGCAGCCCGATGCGTCGCGATAACGGCTCGAGCAGACGCTCGCGGAAGCCTGGGTTGTTGAGTCTCTCGGGCGAGATCAGGAGGACGTCAATCTCGTCGTCGAGTAGCCGCTGCTCGATGCGGTCCCAATCCTTGGCATTGGCGCTGTTGATCGTGACAGCACGTATTCCCAGGCGCTCGGCCATCGCGATCTGGTCTCGCATGAGGGCCAGCAGCGGAGAGACGATCAAGGTCGTGCCGGCATCGTCGTCCCGAAGTAGCCGCGTTGCGATGAAGTAGACGACGCTCTTGCCCCAGCCGGTGCGCTGGACGACGAGAGTGCGAGCACGCCGATCCACGACGGATTCGATCGCCTCAAGCTGCTGTTCACGGAACTCCGCCGCATCCCCAAAGACGGCAGCAAGAGCGGCGAGCGCCCTGCCGCGAATGTCGTCCATCCATCTCCACATCGCAGACTTTGGTGCGACGTTACTGACCGGCACCGACGGTTCCGGTGCCGTATTCCAGATACCACTGTGTCTATCGCTCGGGAGCAGCCGGCGGGCGGAAAGGCGGCAGGCGCCGGTAAACGAGCGAGCCGGAAAGGAGCGGGGCGAAACGCAGGCGCGCGCCCCGACACCCGCTCGGTCGTAGATGCTCGCTATGCCTCGCGATGTCGGTGGGTGCGAGATGGAAGCGACCGCACGAAGGTTCAGCGAACCAAGGTCCGGGTCAGCTGCGACTTGTGGATGGTGGGCGAGGGGGGAGTTGAACCCCCACGTCCTTACGGACACACGGACCTGAACCGTGCGCGTCTGCCATTCCGCCACTCGCCCGCGGGGACGCTCACGCTAGCACGCAGGGATGATCAGTCTTCCCCGTTACGATCACGCCTGGGCGCAGCACGATGAACCTGTCGTACGCCGCGAGGCGTGCGCCCCGGACAGTCCGGGAAGGGACGCGTCGTGGGAGTGCTGCAAACCTTCGAGCGCCGTCTCGGTGGGCTGGTCGAAGGTGCCTTCGCACGGGTCTTCAAGGCCGAGGTGCAGCCCGCCGAGATCGCCGGCGCGCTCCAGCGCGAGGCCGACGACCGCAAGGAGGTCATCTCCCGCGAACGGGTGCTGGCTCCCAACTCCTACATCGTCGAGCTCAGCGACCGCGACTACAGCCGCCTCGCGGAGTGGGCCGAACCGCTGGGCGAGGAGCTCGCCGCGATGGTCCGCGAGCACGCAGCAGAGCAGGGCTATTCCTTCGTCGGGCCTGTCGTCGTCGGCTTCGAGCAGCAGCCCGGCATCACCACCGGCGTCTTCAGGGTTCGCAGCGCCGTCGAGGCAGCCTCAGGTCCGGCGGCTCCGGCAGAGCCGGCCGCACGGACACCATCAGCAGCACCGAGCCCCGCCGGCGCCTTCCCGCTGCGCCCCCGGCTCATCGTCAATGGCGACGCCGACGAGTCGGCGTACTTCCTCACGCACGCGGTGACGCTCGTGGGGCGGGCCAGCGACTGCGACCTGCGCCTCGAGGACGCCGGGGTCTCCCGTCACCACGCCGAGATCCGCTACAGCGACGGCCGGGTCGGCGTGGTCGACCTCGGCTCGACCAACGGCGTCGCGGTGAACGGCAAACGCGTCGAGCGCGTCGAGCTCAACGACGGGGATCGCCTCGACATCGGCCACTCGACGCTGATCTTCCGGCGCGACGAAGGCTGATTCACCTTGCCGGTCGCTGTCGTCTTCCTGCTGAGGACAGTCGTCCTCATCCTGCTGTGGGGCTTCGTCATCGCAGCGGTGGTCGCGGTACGCCATGACATCTTCGGCACGGCGCCGAGGCGCGCCTCGAAGCCGGCCCGCGCCACCCGCGGCCCCGCCGTCGCACAGCCACCCCCTCCACCGAAGCCCAAGCGAGCCCGGGCGTCGCGGCAGGCAGTTGTCCCGCCGACCCGCGTCGCGATCGTCGACGGGCCGCTCGCCGGCAAGACCGTCCCGCTGTCCTCGCTGCCCGTCACCATCGGCCGGGCGGAGAGCTCGACCATTGCGATCAACGACGACTACGTCTCGCAGCACCACGCGCGGCTGGTGCCCAACGGCAGCGTCTGGTTGATCGAGGACCTCGGCTCCACCAACGGCACACTGCTCGGCTCGTCGAAGATCACGACTCCCACCGAGGTCAGCGCCGGCGCGCGGATCCGGATCGGGCGGACGCTTCTGGAGCTGCAGGCCTGATGGGCGGATGGCGCTTCGGAGCGCGCACCGACGTCGGTCTGGTGCGCGACGGGAACGAAGACTCCTTGTACGCCGGCACCCGCCTGCTGGTCGTCGCCGACGGCGTCGGCGGCTCGGTCGCCGGTGAGATCGCCAGCAAGCTCGCGGTGCAGGCTCTTGCGCCCCTCGACAACGACGCCGCGATCACCGACCCGCTCGCGTCGTTGCGCAGCGCCGTGCTGCACGCCGATTCCCTCCTCCGCGACGCGATCGAGCGGGACCCGCAGCTGGCCGGCATGGGCACCACGCTCACCGCGATCCTCGGTGCTGCCGACGCCGTCGGGCTCGCCCAGGTCGGCGACTCGCGGGCGTACCTGTCTCGCGGCGGCGAGATGACGCAGCTCTCCCGCGACCACACGCTCGTCCAGTCGCTAGTCGACGAAGGCCAGATCACCGCCGAGGAGGCGCTGGTCCACCCGCGGCGCTCGTGGATCCTTCGCGCCCTCGACGGCAGGGGTGAGGCCGAGCCCGACCTGATGCCGCTCACCCCGGTCGCCGGCGACCGCTACCTGCTCTGCAGCGACGGCCTTTCCGACTACGTCGACTCATCCGCGATCGCGTCGACACTGGCCGAAGGCAGCGACCCGCAGGAGATCTGCGACCGGCTGGTCGAGCTCGCCCTGCAGGCCGGCGCACCGGACAACGTCACCTGCGTGGTTGCCGAGCCGGTCGAGGGCGAGCCGCCCGCCCGGCCACCCGTCATCGCCGGCGCCGCAGCCGCTCCCGACCGCGAGCCGCCCCCGCAACATCCAAACGACACAGCGCAGAGCCGGCCCGCCAGCCCGGCTCGGCCGCGTGGCGGGATCGCCCGGCGTCTCATCGTCGTCGCCGCCCTCGTCGTACTCCTGATCGCGCTGGCGATCGGCGGGACGGCGCTCTACGTGAGCCGGGAGTGGTACGTCGCGGACAGCAATGGCTCCGTCGCGGTGTTCCACGGCGTCCGCGGCCAGTTCGCGGGCGTCGCGCTGTCGCGGCTCAGCCACACCAGCGACCTGCCGACCGACCAGGTGACGCAGGCGGACCGGGCGCTCCTGACCGGCGGCCAGGTCTCCAGCGACGCCAAGGCGGACACCGAGATCGACACGTTGCGCAGCGACGCGTGCAGCGCCTGGACCGCGGCTCACCGCGCGAAGCGGACCGCGCCGTCCAAGCCGAGGAGGCACCGGCACACCGTCGCCCGACAGCCGAGCGCACCGCAGCCCACGCCGCCGAGCTGGTGCCAGACCGGCCAATGACCGACATCGCTGCACCGCTCGGCGTGAAGCGGCGAGGCACCGAGCTCGCCCTGATCGGGTTCGGGCTCGTCCTCACCATGGTCGCCTTCACCTCGGCGAGCGCGGCGTACTCGGACAAGCTGCCGAGCGGCCTGGTCAGCGACGGGCTGGGCTTCATCGCCCTGGCCGGAGTGGCGCATCTCGCGGTACGCCGGTTCGCGCCGTACGCCGATCCCGTGCTGCTGCCCGCCGCCGTGACGCTCAACGGTCTCGGCCTTGTCCTGATCCACCGGCTCGACCTCGGCGCGGCCAGCAACGCGAAAGCCGCGGGGACCTCGGCCGGAACCGCCGCGGCGCCGCTTCAGCTGGTCTGGACGATCATCGGCATCGGGCTGTTCGTCGCCGTGCTGGCGGTCATCCGCGACCATCGCCGGCTGCAGTCGCTGACCTACACCGCCATGGCGGTCGGCCTCGGGCTGCTGGTGCTTCCGGCGCTGCTGCCGGCAAGCCACAGCACCGTTAACGGGGCCCGGATCTGGATCCGGTTCGGCGGGTTCTCCTTCCAGCCCGGGGAGATCGCCAAGCTCGCCCTCGAGGTGTTCTTCGCGGGCTACCTGGTCAGCAAGCGCGACGTGCTCGCGCTGGCCGGACGAAGGGTTCTCGGCATCACCCTGCCGCGGGCCCGCGACCTCGGCCCGGTGCTCGTCGCCTGGGGCGCGAGCCTGCTGGTCCTCACCCGGGAAAGCGACCTCGGCTCGAGCCTGCTGTTCTTCGGCATCTTCGTCGTGATGCTCTACGTCGCCACCGAGCGACGCTCGTGGCTGCTGATCGGTCTGGGGCTGTTCGCCGTGGGTGCGCTCGCGGCCAACCAGTTCATCGCGCACGTGCACGAGCGTGTCGAGATCTGGCTGCACCCGCTCAACCCGGCGACGATCACAAACACCAGCTACCAGCTGGCGCAAGGACTGTTCGGGCAGGCCACTGGAGGGATCTTCGGCACCGGCCTGGGTCAAGGGCGACCCGACATCGTCCCCTACGCCAACACCGACTTCATCGCCTCGACGATCGCCGAGGAGCTCGGGCTCGCCGGGCTCATGGCAGTGCTGGTCATCTACCTGCTCATCGTCATGCGCGGGCTGCGGGCCGCGCTGGGCACCCGCGACGACTTCGGCAAGCTGCTCGGGGCCGGCCTCGGCTTCGGGCTGGCGTTGCAGGTGTTCGTCCAGGTCGGCGGCGTGACCCGGCTGATCCCCCTGACCGGGCTGACCCTCCCGTTCCTGTCCTACGGCGGATCGAGCCTGGTCTCCAACTGGATGGTCATGGCGCTGCTGATCCGGATCAGCGACGCCGCCCGGCGCCCGGCGCCGGAACGGCCGGCGGCGCCCGACGAGCACGCGACAGTGGCGATCCGGTTATGAACAAGCCGCTTCGCCATGTCGCCATCGCGGTGCTCGTGATGTTCGCGGCGCTGCTCGTCAACTCCAACGTCGTGCAGGTCGGCGAGGCCTCGTCGCTGCGTGCCAACCCGCACGACGTACGCGTCCTGTACGGCGAGTACGACCGGGATCGCGGGCCGATCGTGGTGGCCGGCAAGGACATCGCCAGGTCGGTCGCCACCCACGACACGTTGAAGTACCTGCGGACCTACCCCGGGGGCGCGGCCTACGCGCCGGTGACCGGCTACTACTCGCTGGTGATCGGCGCCTCGGGCATCGAGCAGGCCGAGGACCCGATCCTGTCCGGCTCAGACGACCGGCTGTTCCTGCAACGGATCTCCGACGAGATCACCGGCCGGACCCCCTCCGGGGGGTCGGTCGTCCTCACGCTCAACCCTGCGGCGCAGACTGCGGCGTACCAGGGCCTGCACGGTGTTCGCGGCGCTGTCGTCGCACTCGATCCATCGACCGGCGCAATCCTCGCCCTCGCCACCTCGCCGTCCTACGACCCGTCGGTGCTCTCGTCGCACGACCCGCAGGGGATCACGCGCGCCTATCGCCGACTGCTCCACGACCCGGGCGACCCGCTGATCGACCGGGCGCTGTCGCAGACCTATCCGCCGGGGTCGCTGTTCAAGATCGTCACCTCGTCGGCCGCGTTCGGCACCGGTCGCTACACACCGCAGAGCACCATCGCCACGCCAACCGAGCTGAGGCTTCCCGAGACCAACGTCTACCTGCACAACTTCGGCGGTGAGAGCTGCGGCAACGGCAGCACCGACACGATCGCTGACGCGTTCCGGATCTCGTGCAACACCGCCTTCGCCGGGCTCGGGCTGAAGGTCGGCATCAACACGCTCGCGGCGCAGGCCCGGGCCTTCGGCATCGGCCGGTCCGAGTCGATCCCGCTCCCGGTGGCCGCGAGCCAGTTCGCCGCCGACGCGAACCTCCCGAACACCGCCCTGTCGGCCATCGGCCAGTACGACGACGCGCTGACGCCGCTACAGGCTGCGCAGATCGGAGCGGCGATCGCCAACGGGGGCGTGGAGATGAAGCCCTACCTCGTCTCGCAGGTGCGCGGCGCGAACGCTCAAGTGCTCTCCCAGACCCAACCGCAGGAGCTGCGACGGTCGGTCAGCGCTTCGGTCGCCGACGAGGTCAAGTCGATGATGGAGCTGGTCGTCCAGTCCGGCACCGGCACCGCCGCGCAGATCCCGGGCATCACCGTCGCCGGCAAGACCGGCACCGCGCAGCACGGGCTCGAGTCACAGCACCTGCCGCCGGACGCCTGGTTCGTCGCGTTCGCCCCTGCCGACAACCCGCAGGTCGCCGTGGCGGTGCTGGTCGAGGACGGTGGCAGCCTCGGCAGCGACGCGACCGGCGGTGCGGTCGCTGCTCCGATTGCCCGGTCGGTGATGTGCGCGGTCCTCGGGTGTCCATGACGACGCCGGAGGAGTCCGCTCCGCTGCAGTCGGTGGGCGAGCGTTACGTCCTCGTCGAGCAGCTCTCGGCGAGCGAGCGACATGAGACCTGGCGCGGTCACGACGACCACGCGGGGCGGCAGGTCGTCATCACCCGGTTCCACGACGTCACCGACGAGTGGCGTACCGGCTTCGAGCGGCGCGCCCGGCAGCTGGAAGCGCTCTCCGATCCGGGCATCGCCAGCGTGCTGGCGCACGACACGCACGACCAGCCGCCGTGGATCGCAGTGGCGTACGTCGACGGCATCACCGTCACGGCGATGCGCGCCGAGGACGACCTCACCGCCGACGACGCGCTCGCCGTGATCGGGCAGACCGCGTTCGCGCTCGCCGCCGCCCACGGCGTCGGGATCGGCCACGGTGCGCTCGACGGCGACCACGTCCAGGTACGCCCCGACGGATCGGTCGCGCTGCTGGGGTTCGCGATGACCGCAACCGCGCCCGCACCGCGAGCCGACCTCGCCGCCCTGGCGCGACTGGCGCACGAGTTGCTCGACCACGCCGCCGGCGCCGACACCGACATCGCCGACCTGCTTCGGCTGCTCGATGCCGGGGACTGGGACGACCCGGGCGACATCGGCCGCACCACCCTGGCGCTCGCCGCGGCGGCGCGGGCCGGCGCGAACCTCCCGATCCGGCCCGAGCCGGCAGCTGCAGACAGCGCCGACGATGACGCCGTCACCGATCCGCGGAGGCCCTGGTACGACGAGACGGAGCGCAAGCGGGTGCGCAACCGGCTGATCGCGCTGGGCGCGATCGTGGTGCTCGGCGGCGCCGTGCTGCTTCGGATCTTCAGCGCCGGGGCCGGGCACACCGCCGTACCCGACGTCGTCGGCATCCCCTACGTCGAGGCGCAGCACGACCTGAACGAGGTCGGGCTGCGTGGCAGCGAGACGATCACGACCGGCCCGACCGGAACCGAGGGGACGGTCATCGCGCAGGATCCGGTGAGCGGGCAGCAGGCGAAGGTGGGCTCCGTCGTGCGGCTGACGGTGTCAGCTCTCGGCCCCGGCTGATGGCCGCGCCGACCACTCCGGCGCGGCCCGCGACGGCCGGTAGCGTCGAGCCCGTGCCCGGTCTCCTCACCCGTCGCGCAGGCGCCCGTGGCTAGGAAGCGCAGCCTGATCGCCGACCGGTACGAGATCGGCGAGGTGATCGGCCACGGCGGCATGGCGGAGGTGCACCGCGGCCGCGACGTGCGCCTCGGCCGTCCGGTCGCGATCAAGCTGCTGCGACGCGACCTGGCGCGAGACCCGACCTTCCAGGCGCGTTTCCGCCGGGAGGCGCAGTCGGCGGCGTCGCTGAACTCCCCGTCGATCGTCGCGGTCTACGACACCGGCGAGGACGTGGTCGACGGCGTCACCACGCCGTACATCGTCATGGAGTACGTCGAGGGGCGGACGCTGCGCGACATCCTCGCGGCGGAAGGCCGGCTGCTGCCGCGGCGGGCTCTGGAGACGACCGCCGCAGTCTGCATGGCATTGGAGCAGGCGCACGCCGCGGGCATCGTCCACCGCGACATCAAGCCGGGCAACGTCATGGTCACGACGTCCGGCGAAGTCAAGGTGACCGACTTCGGCATCGCACGTGCGCTGACCAGCTCGACCTCGACGATGACCCAGACCGCCGCCGTCGTCGGAACCGCCCACTACCTCTCGCCGGAGCAGGCGCGCGGCGAGCACGTCGACGCGCGCAGCGACGTGTACTCGACCGGGTGCCTGCTCTACGAGCTCCTCACCGGAGCCCCGCCCTTCACCGGCGAGAGCGCGGTGGCAGTCGCCTACCAGCACGTGCGCGAGGACCCGGTCTCGCCATCGACGGTCGAGCCCGACGTGCCGAAGGCGGCCGACGCGATCGTGCTGGTCGCGATGGCGAAGAATCCGGTCAACCGCTACGGCAGCGCTGCCGAGATGCGGGCGGACATCGAGCGGGCGCTGACCGGACGGCCGGTTCACGCCCGTCCGGTGTCCGCGGGCAGTGAGCTGACGGGAGCCACGATGTCACCGACCACCGTCTTGTTGCGCGAGCCGACGGCACGGCGGCGCAGTGCGGCGTACGCCGCCCTCGCGATCGCGGCCCTCGCGGTCTTCGTCATCGCGCTGGTGATCGCTCGCAACGTGGTGACAGGCAACGGCGGGGACCTCAACACCCCGGTGGTGGTCGGGCAGTCACTCGCGGACGCGCAGTCGACGCTTGCCGCGCAGGGGCTTCAGGTCGGCACGGTGAGCGAGGTGTACAGCAGCGCGGAGCCGAAGGGCGCGGTGCTCTCGCAGGACCCACCGGCGGGCATCCTGTTGCGCAAGGGCGCGCCGGTGAACCTCGTCGTCTCCGAGGGAATCCAGTACGTCCAGATGCCCAGTGGCTTAGTCGGCCTGTCGCAGGCAGATGCGACCAGCGCGCTGGAGGCCGCCCATCTCAAGGTCGGGCGGGTGATCTCCATGAACTCCGCGGTCCCCGCCGGGCAGGTGCTGTCCACCGACCCGGCGGCAGGCGCGACGATCCCGGCGGGCAGCAAGGTGACGCTGACCGTCTCCAACGCCCACGTGAAGGTCCCGGACGTGACCGGCCAGGACCAAGCGACGGCCGCCGCACTGCTGCAGCAGGCCGGGTTCAAGGTCACCGTGAAACCGGCTGCGGTCTACAACCCGCGCAAGGACGGCCAGGTGATCAGCCAGACGCCGGTCGGCGGGACCTTCGCGGCCAATGGCTCGACCGTGACGATCTACGTCGACGAGCTCACGCCGACCACCAGCGCCACGCCATCCGTCACGCCCTCCGGCCTGCCGACCCCTGACGAATCCGGCACGCCCGTCTTCTGACCGGTCAGGACAGCAGACCGCGCCGACGGGCGACCGCGACCGCCTCGGTTCGGCTTCCCGCCTCGAGCTTTGCCAGCAGGTTCGAGATGTGGACGCTGACAGTCTTCGCGCTGATGAACAGCGCCGCGGCGATCTCGCGGTTGCTCCGACCGGTCGCGACCAGGTCGAGCACCTCCTGCTCGCGCGGGGTAAGGGCTTCGCTGTCGCGTGGTTTCCCTCCCCGCGCCGGCTCGGCCGGCGCCGCCGTACCCTGCCCGCGCAGCTCGGCAAGCAGCGCGCCGGCGCCGAGCGACGTGGCGACCTCAAGGGCGGCCTGCCGCTCCGCCTCCGCCTGCGCGGAGTCGCCGGTCGCCGCCAGCGCGGCGGCAAGGCGGGCTCGCGAGCGGGCCGTCTCGTACACGTGACCGAAGGCCTCGAACTCCGCAACCGCCTCCCGCCACCGCGCGACGAGCTCATCGGCGTCCGGCAGCGGCTCGACCCCCGACAGCCAGTGCAGCCGGAGACACTCCGCTTCCAGCCGCGCGGCCCAGGCGCGGCCTTCCGGGCCGGGCGAGCGCATCGCGGCGGCAACCTCCCGCGCCGCGACGACGACCCGCTCGGTCCGCTCCACCATCCGCGCCCGCTCGGTTGCCGGCGCGTCGGCAGCCGCCGACGCGACGCATCCGGTGAGCAGAGCGGCGAGGCGCACCCGTGCGTTGAACCCGGGGCGCTGCCACAAGGAGGAGACGAACTCGACGACCTCGTCGTGGATCGCGACCGCCGCCGCCAGATCGCCGGCCTGGCTGAACAGCTCGATGCCAGCGCTGGCGCTCATCAGCGCGACCAGGCCGTCGAGTGCCCACCGCGCCCGCAGCCGTGGCATCGCGGAAAGCACTGTGGTGTCGCCACGCCCGGCAGCGATCTCGAGGCGCACTGCCTCGAAGAGGGCAGCCGCGATCTCGGGCGGCGTCCCGCCGGTCGCGTCGACCAGCTGCGACGCCCGGGTCCAGTCGCCGGCGACGTGAGCTGCGATAGCTCCGAACAGCACCGCCTCCATGCCGTACGGCGCCCACTGCCGGCCCAACGCGTTGGCGCGTTGGGCGGCGCGGTCGAAGGCGGCGATTGCCTCGCTGAGCCGACCCTGGCTGTAGAGCAAGCTGCCCAGCGTGTAGAGGCCGCGCAGCTCGGCGTACGGTTCGCCGGCCGACCGCGCTTCGCGCACGGCCGCTTCGACCGTGGCGAACGCGCCCTGCGCATCGCCGGACCGCTCATCGATCCGGGCGAGCAGGATTGTCACGTCAGAGACCACGGCGGGCAGACCGAGCTGGCGGGCCATCTGCAGGGCTTCGCCCGCCCACCGCGCGGCCTCATCGTCGCGGGCGCGGTCGTACATCGCGCGGGCGTGTACGTCGAGGACGTGCGCATGCAGCGGGCTGGGCGGCTGGTCGCTCATCAGGCGCACCGCCTCGGTGGTGAGGCTGAGCAGGTCGAGGTTGTGGTCCATGACCAGCGCCGTCGTGGCGAGGCAATGGATCAGCCGGGCGCGGTCGGTAGCGGCAGCCTCGTCGGGCAGCTCGTTGAGCTCGTCGTGGGCGAGGGCGACCGCGCGCGCCAGATGGCCGGCTGCGGCGGCGGCGGCGCTGGCTCGGACCACCAGGCCGATCCGGTCGACCGGGTCCGCCTCGTCGCTCGCCAGCCGCTCGGCCACCTCGCGGTCTTCCATCAGCTCCAGTGCGCGCTCGTAGTGGCGGATCGCCTCCTCAGGCCCGCCGACCGCCATCGCCTCCTGCCCGGCCTGGATGCTGGCCCGGGTCGCGGTGACCAGGTCATGCGAGGCCCACGCATGACGCGACAGCTCCGCCGCCGATCCGTCCACCGCGCCGCTGGCAAGCGCCGCGGCGTACGCCGCGTGAAGGCGCACGCGCTCCCCGGGCAGCAGGTCCTGATAGATCGCTTCCGCGAGCAGCGCGTGACGGAACGCGTAGTGCTCGCCGTCGGCGGAGACCAGGATGTTCGCCTCGACGGCCGCGCGCACCGCGGAGTCGAGGGTCGAAGGGTCGAGATCGGTGCCTTCTGCCAGGAGCTGGTGGGACACCCGGCGGCCGGCAACGCTCGCCGCCCGCACGACCAGCCGGGCCTCGTCCTGCAGCTGCTCGAGCCGGACGAGCAGCAAGTCGGCGAGGTCCACCGGGAGCCTGCCGTCGCCTGTGGTGACGGCAGCCACCAGCTCCTCGATGAAGAACGGGTTGCCCTCAGCGCGCATCAGGATCTGGCGCACATCGCGCTCGCTGATCGTCTCGGTCTGCAGTGCATGGACCAGCGAGCGCGCATCGGAGGCGGCCAGCGGGCCGAGCTGAAGGCGCGCGACTCCCGGCAACCGCGACCACTCGGCGAGGTTGGCGCGCAGCGGATGTCGGCGATGGAGGTCGTCGCTGCGATAGGTGCACAGCAGGGTGACCGGCCGGTCGAACCGGCGCGCGAACAGCCAGTGCAGCAGATCGCGACTGGACTGGTCCGCCCAGTGCAGGTCCTCGATCACGAGCAGCAGCGGTGCGTCCAGCGCCAGCGCGCAGAGGCTGTCGTGGACCGCCTCGAGGAGCGCTGCCCGGCGAGTCGGCTCCTGGGCGGCGTCGGGATCGGTCATCAGCCGATGCGAGGGATGCAGCCGTTCGATGGCCGGGCTGGCCTCCACCAGTGAGCGAACCAGCGCCGGCTCCTCGCTGGCCAACCGGCCGAGCGCCTCGCTGAACGGGAGGTACGGCGGCGAGCCGTCGCCGAAGTCGAGGCAGTGGCCGGTCAGCGTCCGCCAGCCGCGGTCGACCGCGCGCCGGGCGATCTCACCGCTCAGCCGGGTCTTGCCGGACCCCGCATCGCCACCGAGCAGGACCACCCGGCCGGCCGGCGCCTCGTCTGCGGCGTCGGAGAGCCCGACGAGGGCGGCGAGTTGCCGCAGCTCGTCGGCGCGCCCGACGAGCGGTGCGTCCCCGATCGCCACGCCTTCATCATCGCGGCTAGGCACCACCTATTTCCTTCTGCGGGACGCGCCTCAGCTCCGGCCGAGCACGTGACCCGCGCGTACGACGCCGGTGGCGCCGGTTGGCGACGACGGGGTCGCCGGGTTGGGCCGACGACCCCAGCTCAGAAGCGCGGCGAGGCGGGACCGGCGCGGTTCACTGCGCCGGGTCACGCGTTCCCGGCGATCCTCGCTGGGGAACGCGTCCTTGATGTGCTGGATCCGGAAGTCCACCTCGGCTTGCATGAACGCCGGTGGCACCGAGCCCATCATCTGCGGTCACCTCCTCTCGCTGCGGTGTGGTGAAGCCACGATCCGCCGCTGAGGAGGCTCAGCACATCGGAAGGAATACCTATCTTTCGGACCGCGCGACAGCCCCGATGTCTTAGGTGGCGGGGCGCGGAGCCGGCGCGGCTCTAAGCCACTGACGCCCGCTGCCTCTCGAGCCGCTCGGCGAGCTCGTCCACCCGCGCACCCGCCGAGGAGTCGCCGCAGACGGCCAGCCAGTTGGCGAGCATCCGGTGGCCGCCTTGGGTGAGCACCGACTCGGGGTGGAACTGGACCCCTTCGACCGGGTGCTCGCGATGCCGCAGCCCCATCACGATGCGGCCGGTACGGGCGGTGACCTCGAGCTCTGCGGGCAGGTCGTCCTCGAGCACGGTGAGCGAGTGGTAGCGGGTGGCGACGCAAGGATCGGGCACGCCGGCGAACACCCCCGCGCCGCCATGCCTGACCTCGCTGGTCTTGCCGTGCAGCAGCTCCGGCGCGCGTTCGACCGTTCCGCCGTAGGCGACGCCGATCGCCTGGTGGCCCAGACAGACGCCGAAGATCGGCGTCGTCGCGCCGTAGCTCTTGATGACGTCGATGCAGCATCCGGCGTCTTCGGGGCGTCCCGGGCCAGGCGAGAGCAGCACCCCGTGGACCTCGCCGAACAGCGCGTCGCCGACAGCGATCGCGTCGTTGCGGCGTACCTCGACCTCGGCGCCGAGCTGCTGCAGGTACTGCACCAGGTTGAACACGAAGCTGTCGTAGTTGTCGACGACCAGGACGCGCGTCACAGCCGGGAGCCTCTCATCCGCCTAGAGCGCATGGCACATCGATATCGCGATAGCAGTACGCATGTGCCATCCGCTCAGTTCGGTACGGCGGGAGCCGTCGAGGTCGGCTGGGGCCTTGTGGTGCTGTCGACCGTCACGTGGTTGAACGGGAGCTTCGGGCTGGCCCACGGGAAGACGACGAGAAACAGCAGCACGACGACCGCCGCGACCAGGACCGCGACGCCGAGCAGCTTGCCGGCGAGTCCTCCGGGCAGCTTCCGCCAGATCCACGCGTACATCTCAGCCGCCCGCCTGGTTGTCGGTGGTGAGCGCCGGGGGGAGGCCGGCCGACCGGGGCTGCGAGGCGGTCAGCAACGCGTGGACGACGATCCGTTGCGCGGCGGAGTACCGCGGATTGCACGAGGTGAAGGTCAGGACCTTCTCCGTCGGCACGACTGACGGGTCCGGCTGATCGGGGACCGGGTAGGACACCGAGATGTCGTCGGGCGAGACGATCTCCTGGTAGCGCGCCGTCGTACCGGGGATGTTCTCGACCGTATAGGTCAGCCACCGGGTGCGGGTCTCGATGACGATCGGGTCGCCCACGCGCAGCTCGTTGATGTTGTAGAAGGGATGCAGGTACGTCGTCCGGTGCCCGGCCACCGTGAAGTTGCCCACCTGGCCCGGCATGGCGGTGTCGGGGTAGTGGCCCGGCCCTTTGATCAGGTCCGCCGTCGACACCCCTTGGACGATGACGAAGGAGTAGTTCGGGCCGAACCGCGGGATGCGCAGGATGGCGATGCCGGTGCCGAACGGCGGGTTGGAGATCGAGATCCCCTGCTCCCACTGGTGCTGCAGGGTGGACATCAGCCGATGCTGGTCGCGCTTGGTGGTGAAGCCGGTCCACCACAGCTCGTAGACCACGAAGAGCAGGATGACCAGGCCGGCGGTGATGAACAGCTGGCCGACGCCGCGTACCAGCGTGCGCCAGTAGCCCACGCCACTACGCTAGACGGACAACCAGCCCCGGGAAGCCATCTCGAGCGAGCCAGGAGGGTCCGTGCCCAAGTCGAAGGTCCGCGCGAAGGCGGTCTACACCCCGCCGCCCACCCGCTCCGCAAAGAAGCGGGTCAGTCCCCCATGGGTCGGCGCGACGATGCTCGGGTTGTTCCTGATCGGCATCATCTGGCTGGTCATCTTCTACGTCTCGGGCAGCGACCTGCCGATCAAGGCGATCTCGAACTGGAACCTGCTGATCGGCTTCGGCTTCATCATCGCCGGGTTCGGCGTGTCCACCCAGTGGCGTTAGCAAGCCGCCGCAGACCACCGCAGACGCGCGACACGGACGTAGTCACACCGCTGTGATTCACCCACAGCCCTCATCCACAGTGTGGATAGCGGACATTTGCCCAGTCTCGCGGTAGTTCATGCCTGTCTACCTATTCCGGTGCGCCGACTGCGGCGCCGAGCACGAGGAGCTGCTCGACCTCGGTGAGACCGCCGACCGACCCTGCCCCGCGTGCGGCGGTACGGCGAAGCACCGGATCGCCCGAGTCGCCGTCAAGTACGAAGGCTGGGGCTTCTCCGCCACCGACTCCCTGGTAGCAGACACCACAGGCAAAGACTTCAAACAGCTCCGCAAAAAAGCAGAAGAAATCAGCGACTCCTAAATCGCAACAGAAAGACCGCAGCAGCTGGGGACGAGCCCCAAAGCGAAGCGGCGGGCGAGGTCCCGGAGCGGCGTTGGACGCGAGCCAGCGCGAAGCGCGCGAGTCGTCCACAGCCGCGAAGGGGCGTCGCCCGCCGCGTCGACGGAAGTACCGAGAAGTACCTAGAGCAGCTCGAGGATCGTGGCGTTGGCCATGCCGCCACCCTCACACATCGACTGCAGGCCGTACTTGATGCCGTTGTCGACCATGTGGTGGACCAGGCGGGTCATCAGGATCGCGCCCGAGCCGCCGAGCGGGTGGCCGATCGCGATCGCGCCGCCGAGCGGGTTCAGCGACTTCTCGTTGGCGCCGGTCTCCTTGAGCCATGCCATCGGCACCGGTGCGAACGCCTCGTTGATCTCGAACGCCCCGATGTCGTCGATCTTCAGGCCCGAGCGCTGCAGCGCCTTGGCCGTGGCCGGGATCGGTGCGGTGAGCATGATCACCGGGTCGTCTCCGGCGAGCGCGAACGTGTGGAGGCGGACCAGCGGCTTGAGACCCAGCTCTGCTGCCTTCTCGCTGGTGGTGATGAGCAGCGCGCCGGAGCCGTCGGAGATCTGCGAGGAGTTGCCTGCGGTGATGACGCCGTCCTCGCGGAAGGCGGTCTTGAGACCCGCGAGCTTCTCGACGGTGCTCTCGGGGCGGATGCCCTCGTCAGACTCCAGGCCGGTGCCGGGCACCACGGCGTATTGCTTGGCGAAGGCGCCGGAGGCGACGGCGGCCGCGGCCTTCTCGTGCGACCCGACCGAGAACTCGTCGACCTGCTGACGGGAGAAGCCCCAACGCTCGGCGATCATCTCGGCGCCGAGGCCCTGGTTGATCTGCTGGCCCTCGTAGCGGGCGAAGAACTTCGGTCCCATCGGGAAGCCGACGTCCGCGCCGACGGAGGAGCCCATGGGGACTCGGGTCATGACCTCGACGCCGCCCGCGACGGCGACGTCGTACTGGCCGGAGAGGACTCCCGCCGCGGCGAAGTGCACGGCCTGCTGGCTCGAACCGCACTGGCGGTCGACCGTCGTGCCGGGGACCGACTCCGGCCAACCCGCGGCGAGCACCGCGTTGCGGCCGACGTTCATGGTCTGCTCGCCGACCTGGCTGACACAGCCCCAGATCACGTCGTCGATGACGGCCGGATCGATGCCGGTGCGCTCCTGGAGCGACTCGAGAATGTGGGCCGACAGGTCGACCGGGTGTACGTCCTTGTACGCGCCGTTGCGCCGACCCACCGGGGTCCGGACTGCCTCGACGATGACCGCGTCACGCATGCTGCGCCTCCTGGCGGGATGCCGGTTGAGTCCGGGCTAGTCCCGGCTCCTGCGGTGATCCTAAGACTTTCAACCGAACGGCGTTCTGTGATGTTCCCGACGCCGGCGGTGGCCAGACTCAGACCACAGGCGGCTGGCGGGAGACGCAGGCCTGGAAGCCGCCCAAGTTCACGATGGTCGGGCACTTGCTGTAGGTGTGATGCGCCGCCACGAAGCCCACGACGGCGAGTACGACGGCAACCGCAGCGACGCCCGCGGCCTGGAACCGATCTCGGGCGGGGCCCTTCGGCGCATACGCGTAGACCGCGGCGACCACCGCACCGATGACCAGCCCGCCGACATGACCGCGCCAGTCGATGTTGGACACCGAGAACGTGAAGACCAGGTTGAACACGATCGTGGCGGCGATCCCGCCGGTCTGCAGGTTGAGGTGGCGAGCCACGATGTAGAGCGCCGCGAACAGCCCGAAGATCGCGCCGGAAGCGCCGGCCGCCTGCTCGTTGATCGGCCCGAACGCGACCGACAGGATGCTGCCGCCGATGCCCGCCAGCATGTACAGCGCGGTGAACCGCAGCCTGCCGAGCACCGCCTCGAGCTGCGGCCCCACCATCCACAGCGCGAACATGTTGAAGCCGATGTGCAAGATCCCGTAGTGCAGGAACGCCGCCGTGATCAGGCGGTACCACTGGCCGTGCGCGACCTGGTAAGGCACCAGCGCAAACCGGTCGTAGATCGTCGAGCTCCCGGTGCTACCGGTGATCGGGTTGGCACCGCTGGCGGTGGTGGCGACGAACACCGCCACGTTCAGCGCGATGAGGATCCTGGTGATCAGCGCGGGCCGCGAGCCCGCGTAGACCCGGCCGCCGTAGACCGTGCGGGCCGCCCGCGTCGTCCGGTTGCCGCGAGCGACGCACTCAGGACAGTGGAATCCCACCGACGCCGGGACCATGCAGTCGGTGCAGATCGGCCGATCGCACCGGGTGCACCGGATCGCCGTTACCTCCTGCGGGTGCCGGTAGCAGTTGGCGAACGGTGGCGCCGCCTGGCTGGGGTCGCTCAGCTGGCCACCCGCTCGACGGTCACCTTCTCGATCACGACGTCCGTCGTCGGGCGGTCCATAGCGCCGGTCGGGGTCGCCGCGATCTTGTCGACCACGTCCCGGCTGGCCTGGTCGGCCACCTCGCCGAAGATCGTGTGCTTGCCGGTGAGCCACCCGGTCGCGTCGACCGTGATGAAGAACTGCGAGCCGTTCGTGCCCGGGCCTGCGTTGGCCATTGCGAGGAGGTACGGCCGGGTGAACGCGAGCTCCGGGTGGATCTCGTCGTTGAAGCGGTAGCCCGGGCCGCCGGTCCCGGTGCCCAGCGGGTCACCGCCCTGGATCATGAAGCCGCTGATCACGCGGTGGAAGATGGTGCCGTCGTAGAGCGGCTTCTTCGCCCGCTCACCGCTGCTCGGGTCCACCCATTCGCGCGTGCCCTCGGCGAGCTCGACGAAGTTCGCGACTGTCTTCGGCGCGTGGTTGGGAAAAAGCTGAGCTCGGACGTCACCGAGTGTGGTCGAAATCGTTACGTAGATGTCCTCGGCCACAGTCCCTCGATCCGATGGTGACGCCGCGATTTGCGGGTGAATCCATCCTTGCACGAGGTCTCGAGCTGCCGAGAGCGGGCGATCCGCGCTGCCATCCGGCGTAGTCATTTGTGACTAAGCGCCGCTGCTCCGATCACACGTCCTTGTCACGTCATTGCCGCTGCGATCGGGCATTTCAGGCGAGCGGGTCATGTCCGGACACGTCACGGGACAACCCTCGCGAATCGGACTGCTGACTAGTCAAAAGGGACCACGGCAAACCATCCCGACTCGTCATGTGCACAGGCACTGCCCTTGTCGATCCTTTGAGAGACGCCGGATCCACGGAGTCGACTCACGCGAAGGGAAGTCCCATGCACTACATGTACGCAGCGATCGCGCGGGTTCGTAGCGCGTTCAGCAGCACCGACGACCGCGGGGCGACCGCCGTCGAGTACGGCCTCATGGTCGCGCTGATTGCGGCCGCCATCGCCGGCATCGTCTACCTGCTCGGTCAGAACCTCAACAACAAGTTCAGCAACGTGAATAACTGCATCGCCAGCTCCCCGCCGACCTGCAGCAGCTCGGCCGGCTAGTAGCGCCACCTCTCAGCAAGTCCATCGCGGTGGTATGCGGCCGCCCAAGTCAACGGCCGCATACCACCGCCTCGGGAAAGGCACCATCGTGCGAGCGTCTCAGCGGGAGAAGCGGGACCACGGCGCAGTCGCCGTCTTGACCGCGATCGTCCTCGCCTTCGCCATGCTGCCCGCGCTGGCTCTCGGCACCGGCAGCTACGTCCGGTCCTCGACCGCCACCGAGCTGCAGCGAGCCGGCGACTCAGGCGCCCTTGCCGGCGCCGCCCAGATCCCGCTCGGCGACACCACGTTCGTGAGCAACTACGTCAACCAGATCACCGGCAACGGTCTCGCGACGACGCTCAACGCTTTGGGTCTCAACGACCCCAACGCCCCTGACCCCCTGGTGCAGGCCTGCAAGGTCGCCACCGCCGACGCGACCCAGCCGGACAACCTCGGCCATGCCTACGCGACCTACGACCCGGCAACGGACTGCTCGGCGAAGTACGTCCCCAACGACAGCGTGATCAGCCAGCTGACCAGCTGCGTCGCGGGCCTGTCTCCCGCCAACCTCACGGGCGGTCTCATCAGCCTGCTCAACGGCCTGCTCGGCACGCTCGGCCTCAACGGCCTGGACGCGACGCTCGGCTCGTTGCTCCCGGCACTGCTCGACCCCGGGGTCCAGGTCACCATGAAGTGGCACGTCAACGCCCCGTTCGACTCGATCGTCGGATCCAGCGGCGACGACCAGAAGAGCACCTCCATCGCGCGCCGGCGCTTCAAGAACGTGCTGGTCGTCCCGGTCGTGAACGTCCCGGGGCCCGGCAGCCCGTTGACCATCAACGCGGACGCGGTGCTCCAGCCGCTGAGCCAGACCGTCTTCAAGACGTTGACCAACCTCGAATCGCTGCTGAGCGGCCTGGCGAACAACATCTTGCTGCGGGCCCTCGCGCCCGGGCTCAACACGTGCGTCGGCGCGCTGCAGAACCTGCAGGGCGACCTCGAGGACCTGATCGATCCACCGAGCAGCGGCCCGGACCTCACCAACCTGCTCACCCAGGCGGCGGAGAGCAACACCCCCGTCCTGGCGCTGGTGGAGGGGACCAACATCCCGTTCCTCGACTTCGTCCAGGTCTGCATCCCCAACGCCACGAACCCGCTTAACGCCGTCGTCGCGAGCGCCACGAACCTCGGCTGCCTGGTCGACGCACCCGGCGTCTTCCGAGCCTCGCTGAGGAACTCGTGATGCGCCGGCACATGGACGCCGTGGTGCTCCCGGACATCCCGCTGAACGGGAGCACCACGGTTCACCGCCGTACCCCGCTTCGACGCCTCGGCGCCGCCGCACGCCGCGACGAAGGAGCCACCGCTCTCGAGTTCGCCATCGTGCTGCCGGTCGTGCTGAGCGTCGTCTTCTTCGCGCTCTACGGCGCGATGTACTTCTTCTACGGCGCAGTCGCGGACCACGTCGCGCGCACCGTCGTCCGCGAAGTGTCGATCCCGGTCACCGGCAACTCGAACTACCCGGACATCGACTGCCAGTCAGGCAGCACCTGCACCGCGGTCACGGCGGACGCCAACTCAGCAGCGGGCTCGCTGCTGCCGAACCCGTCCAGCGCGGTCCCGACCTGGAACCCCGACAACGGCCAGCCGCCGCAGCAAGGCGACCTCGTCACCGTGACGGTGACCTACAAGCTGCCGTTGCTCGACCAGCTGGCGTCGGTGATCCCAGGACTGTCGGCCATCGACACGATGACCCGCTCGGCATCGGAGCGTCGGCAGTGATCCGCCACTACGCAGAAAAGCGTCAGCGGTGCAGCGCTGGCCGCGGCAAGGACGCCGGGGTAGCCGCTCTCGAGTTCGCACTGATCTTCGGCCTGCTGCTGTCCGTCGTGGCGCTGATCTGGCCGTTGGGCGAGGCCCTGCTGCAGAAGATGCAGCTCGACCGCGCGATGTCCGACGTCATCCGTTACGCGACGGCGGCGCCGGACAGCCCGGAGTACGACCCCGACGGCACCCTGGACAACCCGAACGGCAGCCGTCGGCCGAACTGCACGCAAGTCCAGAACGAGTTCTACCGGGCCGTGGGCGAAAGCCCGTCGTCGGCCTACGACATCACCATCCCGACCTGCCCGTCCGATGCGGACTCGGGCCAGACCGTGACCGTCACGGTCAGCAAGACCGTAAGTCTCGGTCCGCTCGGCGACCTGCTGAGCATTGCCGGCATCACCCATTCATCGAGCGTCACCGTCTCAGCGGCCGCCTCCGGGCGTGAGGAGTAAGAAATGCGCAAGCTCAACGTCACCATCATCGTCGGCATCGTCGTCGCCATCATCGGCGCCGGCCTGGTCTTCTACTACGGCCACAACGTCGACAACAAGATCTCCGACGGCAAGCACACCGTCTCGGTCCTCGTCGCCGACGAGACCCTCGGTCAGGGCATGACCGCCGGCGACGTGGTCAGCCACGTGCACGTCGCGCAGATCCCCGACGCGTACGTCGTGAAGAACGCGATCGCCGCCACGTCGTCCCTGTCGGCGTCCGGCGCCCAGGGCGCGGTGCTCGTCGGCGAGGTCCCCGAGGGCGGCCAGCTGTCCTACAACGACTTCGCCAACGCCACCGACGCCGGCCGGCTCGCGCCGAGCAAGGGCGACGTCGCGCTGTCCGTGGAGACCCCGATCTCCTCTGGTGTGGCTCGCTACCTGCAGCCAGGCCAGCTGGTCGACGTGTTCGCGACGTACACCGCCGGTTCGAACGGCCAGGCGACGAAGCTGTTCGCCAGCGGCGTGAAGGTCCTGTCGGTCAGCATCGCCGACCCGACCAACGGTACGAACGGCACGAGCAACGACGAGACGAGCACCCCGAGCGGCTCGGTCGTCGTCCTGCTCGACCTGAGCCCGCGGAACGCGCAGAAGGTCGTCAACGCGGTCAGCGCCGGCACCATCTACCTGGCGTACACGACCGGCACGCACGACACCACGCCGACCACCGACTCCTCGACGACGGTTCTGGCGAGCAACCGATGACCCTCAGCGTCATCCGCTCGATCGGGACGCTGGACCGCACCGGTGTGGTCCAGAGCGCCCTCGCGCGAATCGACGCCGAACGGTTCGACGAGCTCGATGTCGTCCGTCCCGGTGATCTCGAGGAGTGTGAGGTCGATGTCGACGTCCTGCTCGTCGGATCCAAGGAGCTGACCCAGGCGGGTCTGCGCCGCATCGCCAAGTGGCGTGCGGAGCACCCCGTCTCGGTCGCGATCGCCCACCTCAACGGGTCGGCGATGGACAAGTCGGTGCTCGCCAGCGGGGGGATCGGTGACGCGGTTCGCGGGCCGCTCACGACCGCCAAGCTGCGCAATGCGCTCAACCGCGCGGATGCCACGCTGTGGGACCTGCTCGAGGCGGCGGAGCGCCACCAGCGCTCCCGGCCGATGGCGGAGGAGGCGCCCGAGGCCGCGTTCGACGAGGAGGACTACGCCGAGTACGACGTGGCGGCGTACCCGGCCGACAACGTGGTCGAGCTCGACGCAGCGGCGGCCGCCGACATCGTGCCGGTCCACGCCGTCACCGCGATCAACGACGAGGTCACGACCGCGGCGAGCCGGTTCTCCGGCGTGATCCGCGGCGTCATCGCCGAGGTCGCCGGCGCGGGTCACAGCTCGACCGGCTACGCGCCCGTCGTCGTCGCCGAGCCGTCCGACCCCGACGCCGGAAATGGCCACCACGACGGGGAGCTGATCGTGCTCCCGACCCAGCCGGTCGTCGCCCACGACGACCTCGCCGAGGAGTACTTCGCCGAGGACGAGGACGAGGCGGACGTCGAGGCGGACTACGACGAGGACGAGGACTACCAGGCCGAAGCCGGCGAGGAGCTTGCGGCGGACGACGAGCCCGCGGACGAGCCAGTTCGCTACGACGCCCGCGTGGTCACGATCGCCTCGGCGACCGGGGGCTGCGGCAAGACGGTCTTCGCGACCTCAGTGGCCACCGTGTTCGCCCGGATGGGCTGGAAGGTGCTGCTGGTCGACCTCGACCTGCAGTTCGGCGAGGTCGCGGCGGCGTTGCAGATCCACCACCCGTACAGCATCTACGACGGGCTCTACAAGACCAACGGCGAGCAGCTCGAGCCAGGCGCGTTCGCCGAGCACCTGCCCGAGCTGGTCTGCCACCACGAGCTCGGCTTCGACGTCCTGACCGCGCCGCGCGACCCGGTGCTCGCGGACTACGTCGGAGCGCGCGACGCCGGTGTGGTTCTGGACAGCGTGGTCGACCTGTACGACATCGTGCTGGTCGACACCCCGCCGTCGCTCAACGACGTGGTGATCGCCGCACTCGACCGGTCGGACATCATCGAGGTCCTGGCGACGCCGGACGTGCCGTCACTGCGGAACCTGACGACGTTCATCGACGTGCTGCGCCGGCTGGGTCTCGAGGACACGCGGCTGCGGCTGGTGCTCAACAAGGTCGAGGCCGACGTCGGCGTCACGGTCGCGCAGGCGAACGACGCCTTCGACGGCAAGTTCAAGACGCTGCTGCCGGCCGACCGTGCGGTCAGCCGGGCGGTCAACCGCGGGACCACCGCTCCGGTCCACGAGCCGCGGTCGAAGATCAGCCGCGCGATCGGGCCCGCGGCGATGGCGATCGCGCACGACCTGGCACTGCACCCCACCACGGCCTCGCTCGCGAGCGCGGCCACCACCGATACCGACAACTCAACCGCGCGTCGCCTGTGGCGAGCACTCTTTGGAGGTAACTCGTGAAGCTCCCATCCAGGAACGACGACGGCACGACGCCGCCGCGCCCGGCGGCGGGTCTCGCCGGCACTCTCCAGGAGCGCCGTACCGCGCGCGGGCCGGCAGCAGGTCCGGGCTCGCGTTCCGGTGCAGCGCCGGAGCGGGTACGCCGTACCACGGCCAGCGAGCCGCGCACGATCACTGCCGTCGCGCCGGCGCGTGAGCAGCAGGTCGAGTTCGACGCCCTCGACGACCTTCGCGGCAAGGTTCGCGCGGCGGTTGTCGCAGACTTCGGCCCGGCGCTCGCCGAGGCCGACGTCGACGAGCGCCAGATCCGCACGTCGATCGCCAAGCAACTCGAGCGGGTCCTGCGCACCTCGTCGACGAGCGTGTCCCCCGCGGAGCGCGAGGAGTTCATCGACGCGACGCTGGCCGACATGCTCGGCTGGGGCGCCCTGACCCCGCTGATGGCCGACCCGGACATCACCGAGGTCATGTGCAACGGCCCTCACACCGTCTACATCGAGCGCGCCGGAAAGATCTACCTCAGCGAGGTCCGGTTCCGTTCCGAGGCCGCGCTTCGCCAGGTCGCCGACCGGATGCTCGCGGTAGTGGGCCGGCGGGTCGACGAGGCCAGCCCGATGGCCGACGGCCGGCTCAACGACGGCAGCCGGATCAACGTGATCATCCCGCCGCTGTCGACCGGTGGCACCATCCTCACGGTGCGGCGCTTCCCGGAGCGCTCGCTCACGGTGGCCGACCTGATCGGCTCGGAGTCGCTGAGCACCGATGCAGCGGTCTTCCTGGAGGCGGCCGTCCGCGGGAAGCTCAACGTGCTCGTCTCCGGTGGTACCTCCACCGGTAAGACGACCCTGCTGAACGTCCTGTCGTCGTTCATCCCCGAAGACGAGCGCATCATCACCATCGAGGACGCGGCCGAGCTCCGGCTCAGCCAGCCTCACGTGGTGGCGTTGGAGTCGCGCCCGGCCAACACCGAGGGCGCCGGCCGCGTCACGATTCGTGACCTGGTCCGTAACTCCCTGCGCATGCGGCCCGACCGCATCGTCGTCGGTGAGGTCCGCGGCGGCGAGGCGATCGACATGCTGCAGGCGATGAACACCGGTCACGAGGGCTCGCTGACCACCGTCCACGCCAACAGCCCGCGCGACGCCCTGCTACGGCTCGAGACCATGGTGCTGATGAGCGGCGTCGACCTGCCGCTGCGCGCGATCCGCGAGCAGATCGCCAGCTCGATCGACCTGATCGTGCAGCTCGGCCGTCGTACCGACGGCGCTCGGGTGGTCAGCCACATCACCGAGGTCCAGGGACGTGAAGGCGACACCATCACGCTGCAGGACATCTTCGATCGCGGCCACACCGGCCCGATCAAGTCGACCGGCCTTCGCCCGCGTTCCGCGGACAAGCTGCTGGAGCGGTCGGTCGAGCTCCCGTTGACGATCTTCCGCCGTACCGCGGTTGCGACTGCGGCACCGGCAGGCCGGAGGGCAGCCCGATGATCGAGTTCCTCGCAGCCGTCCTCGTCGGCGGCGGGATCATCCTGGCGGTGACCGCGCGCGCCGCGGCCAACCGCCGGCGGATCAGTGACCTGCGCGCCGCGCTCGACCTGCAGGCGATCTCGCCGGCGCGTCCCGAGGACGCGCCTCGGACCAGCGCCTTGCTTGCTCGTAGTGGCATCGCAGCCGAGAAGGCGCTGGCCGACGTCGACTTCCTCGACCGGGTGCGCCAGCTCCTCGACCGCAGTGACTGGACGCTGACGGCCGGCGAGTTCGCCGTCGCGTCGGCGGCGTTCGCGGCATTCGCCGCACTCATCGGGTGGTTCCTCGCAGGTCCGATTCTCGCGGTGATCCTGCTCGTCGTGGTCGCGATCGTTCCCTACCTGCTGCTCGTGCACGCCGTCGACAAGCGCAAGAAGGAGTTCGAGGACCAGTTCCCGGACGTCCTCGAGCTGGTCGCCGCGAGCCTTGAGTCCGGAGCGAGCGTCGTACGCGCCCTCGAGCTGGTCGTCGAGGAAGCGGACGAGCCGATCTCGAGCGAGTTCGGCCGGGTCCTCGCGGCGACCCGCATGGGCAGCGACCTCTCCGACGCGCTCGCCGTAATGAGCGCCCGGCTCGGCTCGCGGGACGTCGACTGGACGGTCCAGGCGATCACCGTGCAGCAGCGCACCGGCGGCCGGCTCGCCGACATCCTGCGGATCGTGGCGCGCACCATGCGCGGACGCAGCGAGGTCAAGCGTGAGGTCGCCACCCTCACCGTCGAAGGCCGGCTCTCCGGCGCCATCCTCGGCGCCCTGCCGTTCTTCATCGCTCTGGTGATGCTCATCGTCAACCCGAGCTACCTGCAGCCGTTGTTCCACCAGGCCATCGGCCTGGCCATGATCGCGGTCGCCGGCGTCCTGATGATCGTCGGCTTCTTCTGGATGCGGCGCATCGTCCGCGTGGAGGTCTAACAGCCATGGTTCTGCTCGCCGTCATCTTCGTCGCCGCCGGTCTGGGCGTCGCCGGAGCAGGCATGTACGCCAGCCGTGCCGCCCTCGCGTCCCACGCGCAGGCCGCGGTCACCGCTCTGGAGTCCGCGCCGCGTCCCAACGCGGGGCTCGTCTACCGGTTCCTCGAGCCGCTCGGCGAGGCCGCCGGCAAGCTGGTCCAGCGGCTGTCCCCCGCGACTCGTCTCGAGCTGACTCGCCGCCGGATCATCCTCGCCGGCAAGGAGAGCAAGCTCACCCTCGAGCAGATGCTCACCTACAAGGCCGTCGCGGCTCTGGTCGGTCTGGTGTTCGGGCTGTTCATCCACCCGCACCAGGTCCCCGGCATCCTCGCCGGGATCGTGATCGGCGCGCTCGCGTCGTTCGTGCCGGACGTCTGGCTCGACGGCAAGGCCAAGGAGCGCCAGCAGGCGATCGCCCGCTCGCTTCCCGACGCCCTCGACCTGCTGGCCATCACCGTCGAGGCCGGCCTCGGCCTCGAGCAGGCGCTGGCGCTGGTCACCGAGCGGCTCGACGGCCCGCTCGGCGAGGAGCTCACCCGGATGAACCGGGAGATCGACCTCGGCGTGAACCGGCGTACCGCGCTTGAGTTCCTGCGCAACCGCACCGACGTCCGTGAGCTGTCGGCGTTCGTCGTCTCGCTGCTGCAGGCCGAAGAGCTCGGCATGGCAGTCGGCGAGGTGCTGCGAGTGCAGGCCGCTCAGGTCCGCCTCGTCCGGCGGCAGGCCGCGCGCGAGCAGGCCGCCAAGACGCCGGTGCAGATCCTGTTCCCGGTCATCTTCACGATCTTCCCGGCGATGTTCGTCGTGACGATCGGGCCAGGCGCGATCCGGATCGCGCAGACCGTCCTGCACATGAACTAGACGGCCATCCGCAACAGGAGAGGCGCTCCCACCGACCGGCAGGCGGGGGCGCCTCTTTCTGTCAGACAGACGGGAGGCTCGAATGACTACCTTGCAGATTGAAGGCGGCCGAGTTCCACCCCCTGGGCGTCAGTCAGCACTAGGTTGCCACCCGAAAGACCTACACGCCGACACGTCTCAAGCCAGACGAGTACCGGCGACTCATTCACGCATGCGACCAGCGCCGGTTCAGTACTTGTGAGCAGAAGCTGTCCACCAGCCGTCAACGCGTATCGGCCGGAGCTTCCATTACACCCATCGGACGCGGTCCAGGTGCCGTCCTGATTGAACGTCACCTTCGCGGAAGCGCCATCGGCCTGACCAGCCGGGGCCCACTTACCAAACAGATCCGCGGGAGTGGCGACGCTGATCCCCTTTGGGAGCGGCCCCGGTGAGTCCAACCAAGTTCGCAGCGTCGGGGTCACTCGAGGAGGCAGCGCGTCAGCGGCGGTATCCGCTAGAGAGACGCTTGGGTGCGCGCCATCGCGCAGCCGCGCGACAACTGCGCCGCTCTCGTCGAGCAAGACGACCTGATCATTGGATCGAATCCGATATCGACTAGCCGCGTTGAGCCAGTTGAGCACCGGCGGCGCGAACCGACCGTCTTGGTGATAACACCGCGCGTCACCGCTGTCGGTCGCTGCCAGGAAGTCACCGCCGACGTCTGCGCGCCACTCACCCCGTGTCTCCCCGCAAGAACTGAAAACGATGAGCGACGCGCCGAGCTTCATCGAGACACCTGCAGGTACTCCGGGGCCGACTACCGACCACAGGCCGACGAGACGCTCAGTTGTCGTACCCGCGGCGTCGAGTGATGCCTGACCACCGGATAGTGCCTTCGGTATCAGCGTCGCGCAGCCGACGATTGCTGCAACCGCCACGACCGCTGCCCAGCCCCACGCGGGACTCCTACTCGAGGCGCGTTCGAGCAGGTCGTCAAAATCGCGGTCGACCGGGCCAGCGGCCTCGTCACTCAGCATCTCGCGTATAGACCGCGGGGCATTCGGCGTCATGTTGTCCTGCCTAGAAGTTCGCCGAGGTGCTGCAGTCCGCGCGAGGTGTAGCCCTTCACGCTGCCGACCGATACGCCCATCGCTGCTGCAGTCGCGGACTCGGACATGTCGCCGTAGTAGCGGAGCGCCACTGCTTCGCGTTCGCGTCTAGGGAGCTGGGCGAGCGCATGTCGGAGCGCGATCGGCGTCGTCAGATCCGGGTCGCTGTAGTTCGTGGAGCTAATGAGTGGCAGCCGGGCCTTGGCAATCTGCTCACGACGCCAGCGCGAGCGAGCGCCGTTGATCAGACAGCGCCTTACGTAAGCACCAGCGAGGTCTGGATCGCGCAACGGCCCTCTACGATACGTCTGGACGAACGCCGTCTGTACGAGATCTTCGGCGTCAGCTCGATTGGTGGTCAGCAGACGCGCGAGACGGACCAACGGCTCGTAGTGCACTTCATATAGCTGCGCGAACTGGTCGCGCTTGGCGTCCGTGGCTGGCGCGTCCACCGATTCCGGTCTCACCACGGCAGCGAAAGATGAAGGCGCTGATTGCACCGCGCACAACGCTTCGCTGCTCGCCACACCTTTACCACGCCCGGGATGGCCGAAAGGTTGTGCGCAGCCTAGAAAAGCCATCGAGCAACGGCGAGGACGTCATTCGAGAACCCTTCGCCGTTGCTCGACCGACGTGAGGCCAGGCCGGGCCTGGCTATGGGTTCACGGTCAGGTTCCATTCGGACAAGACGTGGCCGAGCTGGGTGTACGTACCACCAGCGGAGCATGTCCTCCCGTGACCGGTATAGACCGTGCATGGGACAGTCGACCCGTACGACGAGGTAAGGGTGCCGAGCACCGTGTAGATGCCTGCGTACAATGCCGGCCACAGATAAACCGGTCCGCCGCTGTCACCGTTTCCAACGAACGGCGTCGTACCGTTGCCGCTCACGTCGCTGACGTAGCACATATAGCGGCCCTCAATCGTCTGACACTGGCTGATTGCCGAGACCGTGCCGGTGCAGACCTCAGCTTCAAAGGCTCCATCGGAACAGACTTTGTCGCCCACGACTGTCGCCAGCCAGCCAGCCATCGTGTTCTTCGTCGAGGCTCCCGAACCTGTGTACAGCTTTGCAGAACTCGTGCCCCCGTTGAGGCTACCGAGAAGTTCTGCGTCGGCACCACCGTTCGATACATCGCGGTTCGTGATGCTGCCGATGATCGTCTGCGAGCCAAGGTTGAAAATCGCGGACCGGTTGGCGACGGTCGTCCCCTTGAGGAAGCAGTGTGCGGCAGTGACTATGAAGTACGTCGAGCCGCTACGGACCGGGATTCCGGAGCTGCAGTCGCTTGACTCATCGGTCAGCATCGTGCCGCCGCTCCATGGCGCTACATCGGCCGAGCGGCTCGCCGTGTACTGCGGCGTCGTCGCAGGCGTTTGGGCGACGACGTTGATGTTACTTCCGTATCGAGCCGCTAGCGCCTGAGTTACGGATGGGGTCAAGGTTGAGACGGTGATGTTTTCCTTGCCGGTTGTCACGTCCGGACCCCACGCCGTGACCGTGACGCCGTTGTTGGTCCAATAGCCGCTCGTCACATCGGTTGTGACGGACTGATGCAAGGCGTCCTGCTGCGCCGCCGTAGTCGGGGTTGCGGCGAAGGTAATAGGTGCCGAGGAGGGCATCGTGTTGGGATTCGCCGATGCGGTCGATTGGGCGTAGCTGCGTACGGACGATTCGTTCGACGAGGTCGGTGCAGTCAGATAGACGGTGACACCTGTACCGGACGGCGAGAGCGCAACGCCGCCGAACGAACCCGGCATCGATTGGGCCAAATGCGACTCGATCGCAAGCGCCAGGAAATGCGCTCCGGTAATGGCAGAACTGGCGGCGGGAGGTGGCGAGTCCGAGCTCGACGCAGAGGCCGCATGCGGTTGGGCGATCCCGACCGCCGCGGTCACCGCACCGACGGAGAGCAATGCGGTGACGACACGTGACATGCGCATGTAGACCTCCATTGGTCGATGCGCGGATCATCCACCCGACTTGCTGTTCCGACAAGCGGTCATTTCGTCGTTAGCTGGTCGATGTCGCCGCGACTTGACGCGCTGGCTGTCGTGGCCGGCATCGTCTTCTTGAGTTTCGGCTACGTGGCTTCGGGTGTCGGAGCCTGAAGCGCGGCCGGTCTACTCGAAGCATTACGACTGACTGTCTGCGCTTGGGGATTAAAGTCTTGTGCCCGGAGGCGTTCGAGCCGATTAGGCCCAAGAAGCCGCCCTTCGCGCCCGGTGGACCTCCGGGCCGCGTTGCTTTTGCTCAGGGTTCGACTCCGAGCACTTGGTGGAGCTGAACGTGGAGACGAGGGGAATCGAACCCCTAACCCCCGCCTTGCAAAGGCGGTGCTCTGCCAATTGAGCTACGTCCCCTGGCGGGGCTGCGGTGGGCCTGGGAGGACTTGAACCTCCGACCTCTTCCTTATCAGGGAAGCGCTCTAACCGCCTGAGCTACAGGCCCGTGGTGCGGCAGGCGAGCCTACCGGAGCGGATGTGCAGTTGCTATTGCCGTGGGGCGGCGGATGGCACATCCGCTCTCGCTATTCGCGTTCGGAGAGCGTCACTTCGACGCCGCCGACGATGTCGGTGCAGACGTTGTAGATGAACGCCGTGAGCGTCGCGAACGCGGTGAACAGTACGACGTTGACCAGCCCGACCACGAGCGCCACCAGCACCACGCGGTCGAAGCTCAGCCACGCCCCGAGGCCCGGCCCGCTCGAGCTGTCGCTGACGTCGGAGAGGAACTTCCGCAGCGAGCTGATCACGCCTAGCGCGTCGACCACGCCGTAGAGCACGACGGCCACCACGAGCAGGACCGCCATCCCGACGAGGCCGTAGACGAGCGAGAACTTCAGCGTCGACCAGGGGTCGATCCGCTTGAGGGTCAGCCGGGCACGGCGACCCCGCCGCCGGGCGGCGGCAGCCGTGACGCTGACCGGCGGGCGCGTGGTCGTCGGGCTGCCGGGAACGACCGTCGCGCCCGAGCTCTGCCCCTCGCGGGCGAACGCCGGCGCGGGAGTCCCGAAGTGCCCGGAGCCCGCGACGGCTTCGAAGGACGCATCGCCGGCCCGCGAGCCGCCGAACGGCGGCTCCCCCGGGCCGATCGTCACGACGCGCCGCCCTCCTCGTCTTCCTCTGCCTCGGCGTTGCGGGCCACCGCAACGACAGTCTGCTCGTCCGGAAGGTTGATCAGCCGGACGCCCATAGTCTGCCTGCCGGCGCGGCGGACTTCCTTGACCCTGGTCCGGATCACCCCGCCGCCCGAGGTAATCGCGAAGATCTCCTCCTCAGGACGCACCGCCAAGGCTCCCACGAGCGCGCCGCGCTTGGCCACGATCTTCGCGGTGACGACGCCCTTGCCACCGCGCCCCTGCACCGGGTACTCGCCGACCTTGGTGCGCTTGGCGAACCCGCCATCGGTGGCGATCAGGATGTCCAGCTCGTCGTCGGTCGCGACCTCCATCGCGAGCAGCTCGTCACCTTCGGAGAACCGCATGCCGATCACGCCCGAGGTCGCCCGGCCCATCGGGCGCAGCATCTCGTCGTCGGCGTGGAACCGGATCGACTGCGCGTTGCGCGAGACCAGCAGCAGGTCGTCGGTCGGTGCCACGAGGCGCGCCGCGATCAGCTCGTCGTCCTCGCGCAGGTTGATCGCGACGATGCCGCCGGACCTGTTCGAATCGAAGTCCGACAGCTTGGTCTTCTTGACCAGCCCGCGCTTTGTCGCCAGCACGAGGTACGGCGAGACGCTGTAGTCCTTGATGTCCATGACCGACGCGATCTGCTCGTCGGGCTGGAACGCGAGGACGTTCGCGACGTGCTGACCACGCGCCGCCCGGTTGGTCTCGGGCAGCTCGTGCGCCTTGGCGCGATAGACCCGGCCCTTGTTGGTGAAGAACAGGATCCAGTTGTGGGTCGAGGTCACGAAGAAGTGCTCGACGATGTCGTCGGTCTTCAGCTGCGCGCCCATGACCCCCTTGCCGCCGCGCCGCTGCGCCCGGTAGAGGTCGACCTTCGTGCGCTTCGCGTAACCGCCGCGGGTGATGGTGACGACGACGTCCTCTTGCGCGATCAGGTCCTCGAGGCTCATGTCGCCCTCGTAGGCCACGATCCGCGACACCCGGTCGGTGCCGTACTTCGCGACGATCTCGCCGAGCTCCTCGCCGATGATCGCGCGCTGCCGGTCCTCGCTGGCGAGGATCGCCTCGTACTCCTGGATCTCGGCCATCAGCTCGTCGTACTCGTCCTGCAGCCGCTGCCGCTCCAACGCGGCAAGGCGGCGAAGCTGCATGTCGAGAATCGCGGTCGCCTGGACCTCGTCGATGTCGAGCAGCTGCATCAACCCGGTGCGCGCCGCCTCGGCCGACTCGCTCGCGCGGATCAGCGCGATGACCTCGTCGATGCGGTCCTGGGCCTTCAGGAGCGCGATCAAGATATGCGCGCGCTCCTGCGCCTTGCGCAGCCGGAACTGGGTGCGCCGGACGATGATCTCGATCTGGTGCGCGACGTAGTGCCGCACCATCTGCGCGATGTTCAGGGTGCGAGGTACGCCGTCGACCAGCGCCAGCATGTTGACGCCGAAGCTGTCCTGCAGCTGGGTGTGCTTGTAGAGGTTGTTCAGCACGACCTTGGCGATCGCATCGCGCTTGAGCACGATGACCAGCCGCTGACCGGTACGCAGGCTCGAGTCGTCCTTGATGTCCGCGATGCCGGCGATCTTGCCGTCCCGGACCAGGTCCGCGATCTTCTCCGCGAGCGCGTCGGGGTTGACCTGGTAGGGCAGCTCGGTGATGACGAGCTGCTGGCGCCCGCGCGAGTCCTCTTCGACCTCGACGACCGCGCGCATCCGGATCGAGCCTCGCCCGGTCCGCAACGCCTGGTCGATGCCGTCGCGGCCGACGATGAGCGCGCCGGTCGGGAAGTCCGGACCGTGGACGCGCTCGACGCAGGCCTCGAGCAGCTCTTCTTCGGTGGCGTTCGGGTTCTGCAGCGCCCACTGCACTGCGGCGCCGACCTCGACGAGGTTGTGCGGCGGGATGTTGGTGGCCATGCCGACCGCGATGCCGGCAGCACCGTTCACCAGCAGGTTGGGGAAACGGCTGGGAAGAACCGACGGCTCCTGCGAGCGGCCGTCGTAGTTCGGCCCGAAGTCGACGGTCTCCTGGTCGATGTCGCGTAACATCTCCATCGCGACCGCCGCCAGCCGCGACTCTGTGTACCTCATGGCCGCCGGCGGGTCGTTGCCCGGCGATCCGAAGTTGCCCTGCCCGTCGACCAGCGGAAGCCGCATCGCCCACGGCTGCGCGAGCCGCACCAAGGTGTCGTAGATCGCGGAGTCGCCATGGGGGTGGTACTGGCCCATCACGTCGCCAACGACGCGGCTGCACTTCGAGTAGCCGCGGTCGGGTCGGTAGCCCCCGTCGTACATCGCGTAGAGCACGCGGCGGTGCACCGGCTTGAGGCCGTCGCGGACGTCGGGCAGCGCGCGCGACACGATGACGGACATCGCGTAGTCGAGGAAGCTGCGCTGCATCTCGACTTCGAGCCCGACGGGCTCGACCCGACCACCGCCCGGCGGGGTGCTGATCTCGGTCACGGTTTTCCTTCCGCGATTGTGCGAGGTACGACGGGGCCGGCTAGAAGTGCCACCGGCTAGATGTCAAGGAACCGGACGTCCTTGGCGTTACGGGTGATGAACGAACGCCGGGCCTCGACGTCCTCGCCCATCAGGACGCTGAACATCTCGTCCGCCGTCGCGGCGTCGTCGAGGCTGACCTGGAGCAGAACCCGGGTCTCCGGGTTCATCGTGGTCTCCCACAGCTCCTCGGCGTTCATCTCGCCGAGACCCTTGTAGCGCTGGATGCCCTCGTCCTTGGGCAGCTTCTTGCCCGCAGCGATGCCGGCCTCGATCAGGCCGTCCCGCTCGCGGTCGGAGTAGGCGTAGTCAGGCTCGTTCGGCTTGTTCCACTTCAGCTTGTACAGCGGCGGTGAGGCGAGATACACGTGCCCGGCCTCGACGAGGGGCTTCATGAAGCGGAACAGCAAGGTGAGCAGCAGGGTGCGAATGTGCTGGCCATCGACGTCAGCGTCGGCCATCAGGATGATCTTGTGGTAGCGCAGCTTCGCGATGTCGAAGTCGTCGTGGATGCCGGTGCCGAGCGCGGTGATCAGCGCCTGGACCTCGGTGTTTTGCAGCACCCGGTCGATCCGGGCCTTCTCGACGTTGATGATCTTGCCGCGGATCGGCAGAATCGCCTGGAACACCGGGTTGCGGCCACCCTTCGCCGACCCGCCGGCGGAGTCGCCCTCGACGATGTAGAGCTCGCACTCCTCGGGGTTCGTCGACTGGCAGTCGGCGAGCTTGCCGGGAAGCCCGCTGGACTCGAGCAGGCCCTTGCGGCCGCGCGCCAGGTCGCGCGCCTTGCGAGCGGCGACCCGGGCCTGCGCGGCTTGTGCCGCCTTGGACACGACGACCTTGCCCTCACGCGGGTTGCGCTCGAACCATGACGAGAGCCAGTCGTTGCAGGCCTTCTGCACGAAGGACTTCGCCTCGGTGTTGCCGAGCTTGGTCTTCGTCTGGCCTTCGAACTGCGGGTTGGTCAGCTTGACCGAGATGATCGCGGTCAGGCCCTCCCGGATGTCGTCGCCGGTGAGGTTGTCGTCCTTTTCCTTGAGGATCTTCTGGTCGCGGGCGAACTTGTTGACGACCGTGGTCAGCGCCGCACGGAAGCCCTCCTCGTGGGTGCCGCCCTCGTGGGTGTTGATGGTGTTCGCGAAGGTGTAGACCGACTCGGCGTACGTCGAGTTCCACTGCATCGCGACCTCGAGCGCGATGCCCTCGCCGTCGTTGGAGAAGTGGATCACCGAGTCGTGCGCCGGGGTCTTCGTCGCGTTGAGGTGCTTGACGAAGTCCTCGAGGCCGTCCTTGTAGTGGTAGAGGTTCTCGACGGGGACCTCGTCGCGCTCGTCGCGGAGGGTGATCGACAGGCCGGCGTTGAGGAACGCCATCTCCTGCAGCCGCCGCGCCAGCGTCTCGTAGGAGTACGTCGTGGTCTCGAAGATCGCCGGGTCCGCCCAGAACCGCACCGTCGTACCGGTCTCCTTGGTAGGCGCGCCCTTCTCGAGCTGGCCCTCGGGCTTGCCGCCGTTGACGTAGGCGCGGTTCCAGACGAAGCCGTCCTTCTTGATCTCGACCTCGAGCCGCGTCGACAGCGCGTTGACCACCGAGGCGCCGACACCGTGCAGGCCGCCGGAGACCGCGTAGGACTTGCCGTCGAACTTCCCGCCGGCGTGAAGGGTCGTGAGGATGACGTCGACCGCAGGCTTCTTCTCGACCGGGTGCTTGTCGACCGGCATCCCACGGCCGTTGTCGGTGACGCCGACGGACCCGTCGGCGTAGAGGGTGCACACGATCGTGTCCGCGTGGCCGGCGAGCGCCTCATCGACCGCGTTGTCGACGATCTCGTAGACCAGGTGGTGAAGGCCGCGCTCACCGGTGGACCCGATGTACATGCCGGGCCGCTTGCGAACCGCTTCCAGGCCCTCGAGGACAGTGATTGATCGAGCGTCGTAGGACAACGGTTCTCCTGCTCAAAGAGCGCCTAGGGCACGCTGGGGGCTTCTTGCCTGCCATCTTACCCTCGGCCGACGTCAGAACTGGCCGTTTTCGGCGCCTGTGGAGGGGCGTGGCGCTCAAACCCACCTGGTCCAATGTCCCCCCACGCGGGGTGGGACCCTCACCGGGCGTACGGCGCGATCAGCCGAGCGGATCCACCCTAGTCGCTGGCACCCGCGCCACGGCGGTCATCCGTAGGTGTCGCGCGGCCCCCGGCCCATCACGCGGAGCGGCCCGTGCCGCCAGTCGGGCGCGGTCGGGCCACGGACCTTCAGCTTGGTAACGACGCCCGGCCCGACCTCGGCGATGATCCGCGCCATCAGCTGGCGCGACATCAGCCGCAGCTGCGTCGCCCATGCCGTCGACTCGGCGATGCACGTCAGCTCCCCGTCGACCAGCCGGTCGGGCCGGCAGTGCGCGGCGATGTCCTCGCCGACGATCTCGGCCCACCTCGGCAGCAACCCGGCCGCTGTAAGGGTGCGCTCCCAGTTGCGGTCACGGACCAGCTCGTTGACCAGTCCGCCGATCGGGGCGGGATCGCGCGGGTCGGGGCCCGCACCGCTCCACCTCGACTCCGCCGCCTGGCGCGGCTGGGCCTTGCGGATCGGCTTGGTACGCCGGGCCCGGGCAAGCAGCCTCCGCGCCGGGTCGGACGCCGGTGACGGCCCCTCACGTTCGGCGCTGTCAGCTGCTTCGGGTTCGGGCTCGCCGTCAGCGGACACGGCGCACCTGACCGCCGGCGACGTCGACGCGTGCGCCGACGAGCTGTTCCGGCACATCCTCGGCGACCGCAGCGGTGATCAGCACCTGCTCCGCCGGCGCGACCAGCTCGGCGAGTGAGGACCGCCGCGCCGCGTCGAGCTCCGCGAACACGTCGTCGAGGATCAGGACCGGCTCACCGCCGTCGGCCCGCAGCAAGTCGTAGCCCGCAAGCCGCAACGCCAGTGCCAGCGACCAGGACTCGCCGTGGCTGGCGTAGCCGCGTGCCGGCAGGCCGCCGATGGACAGCACGATGTCGTCGCGGTGGGGACCGACAAGGGTCAGCCCGCGGTCGAGCTCGGCGTCGCGCTTGCTCGCCAGCGCCGCCGCCATGGCCGCCGAAAGCAGCTCGCGGTCGGTCGTACCGACGATCTCCGGAGCCACCGAGGAGCTGTACTCGATCGCCGTCGGGCCGCCGCCACCGCTGACCGAGGCATAGGCCTTGTCGAGCAGTGGACGCAACGCGTCCACCAGCGCGTGGCGGCCGGCGAGCAGCGCAGCGCCGGCCTCGGCGATGTGGGCGTCCCACACGTCGAGGGTGCGCAGCTCGGCACCCGCCCGGCGTGCCGAGCCTGCCGACTTCAGCAGCGCGTTGCGCTGCTTGAGCACCCGCTCGTAGTCCGAGCGCACCCCGGCGTACCGCGGCGAGCGCGCCACCAGGAGGTCGTCGAGGTAGTCGCGCCGGCCCGACGGGTCGCCCTTGACGATCGCCAGGTCCTCCGGCGCGAACAGCACCGTCCGCAGCGTCCCCAGCAGGTCACGAGCCTTCGGCAGCGCGGCGCCGCCTCTGCGGGCCCGGTTGGCCTTGCCCGGCGTGATCTCGACCTCGAGCAGCACGTCACGAGCGTCCTGGACGACGACCCCTCGTACGACGGCGCGCTCGGCGCCCTCGCGCACCAGTGGCGCGTCCTGGGCCACGCGGTGGCTGCCGAGCGTCGCGAGGTAGCCGATCGCCTCGACAAGGTTGGTCTTGCCCTGGCCGTTCGGGCCGACGAGGGCGGTGATTCCCGGATCGAGGTCGAGGTCGACCTGCGCGTAGGAGCGGAAGTCGGTTGCCGACAGCCTCGATACGTACATCAGCCGGACAGGCTGTCCGCTGCCGAGGTCGGTCCGCTGCTGCCATCGGTGGTCTCGACGGCGTGCCCGCCGAACTGGGCGCGCAGCGCCGCGACCATCTTCATCGCTGGCGAGTCTTCCTGGCGGGAGGCGAACCGCGCGAACAACGCGGCCGTGATCACCGGCATCGGTACGGCGTGCTCGATCGCCGCCTCGACGGTCCAGCGGCCCTCACCGGAGTCCTGCGCGAACCCCTTGAGCTTGCTGAGGTGCTCGTCCTCGTCGAGGGCCCGCACCGCGAGGTCGAGCAGCCAGGACCGCACGACGGTCCCCTTCTGCCACGAGGCGAACGCCGCGCGGACGTCGGTCACCAGGTCGCTGGCCTCGAGCAGCTCCCAGCCCTCGGCGTAGGCCTGCATCATCCCGTACTCGATGCCGTTGTGGACCATCTTCGTGAAGTGGCCGGCGCCGACCTTGCCGGCGTGAACGAAGCCGGACTCGGGGTCGGGCCGCAGCGTGTCGAAGATCGGCATCATCCGCTCGATCGAGGCCTCGTCACCACCGGCCATCAGCCCGTAGCCCTCGGTCAGTCCCCACACACCACCGGAGACGCCGCAGTCGACGAAGCCGATTCCCTTCTCGCCGAGCGCGACCGAGTGCAGCTGGTCGTCGGTGTAGCGGGAGTTGCCGCCGTCGATCACCAGGTCACCCGCCTCGAGCAGCTCGCCGAGCGCCGCGATCGACTCGCTGGTCGGCTTGCCCGCGGGCACCATCACCCAGACCGCCCGCGGTTTGGCGAGCGCCGCGACGAGCGCCTCGAGGCTGTCCACGTCACGACCGGAATCGGGAGAGAGGTCGAAACCGACGATCTCGTGCCCACCCCGGCGCAGGCGCTCGGCCATGTTCTTGCCCATTCGGCCGAGGCCGATCATCCCAAGCTGCATCCGGCTGTCCTACCCGAGGCGAGTGTCAGGAAGCCAAACGAACCGGCATGAGCAGGTAGCGGTGATCCGATGCGCCCTCACCGTCGGCCTTGCCGGTAAGCACCGCCGGCTTCGTCGGCCCGGTGAACGACAGCGCGGCGGCGTCGGAGTCCAGCGAGCCCAGCCCGTCGAGCAGGTACGTCGGGTTGAACGCGATCGTCAGCGCCTCACCCTCGAAGTCCGCGGGCAACGACTCGGTCGCCGCGGCATCGTCGAGGCCGCCGGCCTCCAACGTGATCCCGTCGGCGGAGAACGACAGCCGGATCGGTGAGGTGCGGGACGCGACGAGCGCCACCCGGCGGACCGCGTCGGTCAACGCCGAGGAGTCGACGCTCGCCACGGCCGACGACGTCTCCGGCAGCAGCGTCCGGTACTTCGGGAACTCACCGTCGAGCAGCCGGCTGGTCGTCGACCGCTCACCGCCGGCGAGACCGATGAGGCCCTCACCGGTACCGCTCGACGACAGCGCGATCGACAGGTGGGCGCCCGAGGTGAGCGACTTTGCCGCCTCGGCGAGCGTCCGCGCGGGGACCAGAGCGGTCGCCTGCATCGACGGGTCTTCGGGCTGCCAGCGCAGCGTGCGTACGGCGAGGCGATAACGGTCGGTCGCAGCGAGAGTCATCTGCTCGCCGTCGATCTCGACCCGGATGCCGGTGAGCACCGGAAGCGCGTCGTCGCGACCCGCGGCGACCGCGACCGCGGCGACCGCCGCAGCGAAGGCGTCGCTGCCGACGGTCCCGGACACGGTCGGCATCTCCGGCAAGGACGGGTACTCGTCGAGCGGCAGCGTCGGCAGGGTGAAGCGCGACGATCCGCAGACCAGCTGCACCCGGCTGCCGTCTGTCGACAGGTCGATGGGCTGCGGGGGCAGGCTGCGTGTGATCTCAGCCAGCAGGCGACCGGGGATCAGCACCGCGCCCGCCTCAGCGCCCGTAACGTCGAGGTCGGCCTGCGCCGAGACCTCGTAGTCGAACCCGGACAGCCGCACTCCCGGGCCGGCATCACCCCCGGCTTCGATCCGCAGCCCGGACAGCACGGGCAGCGCCGTCTTCTGCGGGAGGATGCGGGTCGCCCAGGCAACTGCGTCAGCGAATGCGTCTCGCTCGACTCGAATCTTCACGGGTCTTGCCTTCCCTGGTAGGTCGTGCCCACGCAACTGCGGTGCTGTGCCATCCACATGGTGATAAGCGGTTGGTCTGACAAGTTATGGCTCAACTGGTTGTCGTCATATGGGCCGTGGACGCTGGTGATAACCCGCGAAAGCCCAGGTCGGGTCGGCATGTCCTGTCCCACGCCGGTGTGGAGGGGGCGCCGGAAGCTGTGCGGACGCTGGGGACGGCAGGGCTCGGCCACCGGATTGGACGCAACGGGAGGGAAACGTCCACAGCGTTGTCCCCAGGTTGTGTACGGAGGGAAATGGTTGCCCACGTCATGACCGCGCCTGGCTCTTGATCCGGTTCGTCAGCTCGCTGACCTGGGTGTAGACCGAGCGGCGCTCGGCCATCAGCGAGCGGATCTTGCGGTCGGCGTGCATCACGGTGGTGTGATCGCGGCCGCCGAAGTGCTGGCCGATCTTCGGCAACGACAGCTCGGTGAGCTCACGGCACAGGTACATCGCGACCTGCCGCGCCTGGACGAGCACGCGGCTGCGCGACGAGCCGCAGAGGTCCTCCATCGAGATCGAGAAGTAGGCCGCGGTCTGCGCCATGATCGTCGAGGCGGTGATCTCGGGCCCGGCTGCGTCGGCAATGAGGTCCTTCAGCACGATCTCAGCCAGTGCCAGGTCGACCGCCTGCCGGTTGAGGCTGGCGAACGCGGTGACCCGGATCAGGGCGCCCTCGAGCTCGCGGATGTTCGACGAGATCTTGCTGGCGATGAACTCGAGCACCTCGGCGGGAGCATCGAGCCGCTCGGCAGCGGCCTTCTTGCGAAGGATGGCGATCCGGGTCTCGAGCTCAGGCGGCTGGACGTCGGTGATCAGGCCCCACTCGAACCGGTTGCGCAGCCGGTCCTCAAGGGTGACCAGCTGCTTGGGCGTGCGGTCGGAGGAGATGACGATCTGCGAGTTCGCGTTGTGCAGGGTGTTGAACGTGTGGAAGAACTCTTCCTGGGTCTGCTCTTTGTTCTCCAGGAACTGGATGTCGTCGACGAGCAGGACGTCGATGTTGCGGTAGCGCTTGCGGAACATCTCGCCACGGCCGTCGCGGATCGAGTTGATGAAGTCATTGGTGAACTCCTCGGAGCTCACGTAGCGCACCCGGCTCCCGGGCACGAGTGCACGGGTGTAGTGGCCGATCGCATGCAGCAGGTGGGTCTTGCCCAGGCCCGAGTCGCCGTAGATGAACAGGGGGTTGTACGCCTTCGCCGGGGCCTCGGCGACCGCGACCGCCGCGGCGTGGGCGAACCGGTTGCTCGAACCGATGACGAAGGTCTCGAACTGGTACTTGGGGTTCAGCCGGTCGGACTCGCCGCGCTTGGTGATCGACGTCGGCGGCGGCAGCGGCTCGTCCTCGACCGGGTACGGATCCTCCTCGGCCTCTGCACCTGCGGTTGCCGGCGGCGCCGTAGCCGGGTCGGGCGCCTCGGACTCGACCGTCACCGCCACGCGCACGTCCTGGGCGAGCTCGCGGGAGAGCGCCTCGACGACCAGCGGGCGCAACCGAGTATCGAGGACGTCGCGGGCGAAGTCGTTCGGCGTGGCAAGGACGACGGTGTCCTGCACCAGCGCGAGCGGCTTGGTCAGGCGCAACCAGGCACGCTGCTGGGCGGAGACCACATCCTCACCCAGTCCGGCAATCGCTCGGGTCCAGACGGAGTCGAGATCGAGGACCTGGTCGGACAACGGGCACTCCTGCGGCAGGCGTAGGCGGTTCGAGGCCTCAATCGAGGCAGGCGTCAGTCACTTCCTAGCGTCGGCGGGGACCTCGTCCACACCGCCATCCACAGACTGTGGATCTTCGTGCGAAGAGCTACCAGGGGAAGGCCGGCGGCGAAACGCTAACAGCAGGTGAGCAACGCTTCAACCGGTGTCGGCGTGTTGCCTTGACACGCCGCTGCCTGGCGGCCGTGGCCACGCGTTTGACCCGCGTCAGGCGCCGCCCGTACCTTGGCTAGGCGCATTCTGCGTGCGCGGGTCGGTACGTGCCCGCCGCACGCGTCACGTCGCGCCACCAGTCCTGTAGCCGAGCGCGCTGCAGCTACCCCGTGTGAGGCACAAGTGAGCAAGCGGACGTTCCAGCCGAACAACCGTCGTCGTGCGAAGACGCACGGCTTTCGGCTGCGGATGCGCACGCGTGCCGGCCGCGCGATCCTCTCGTCGCGTCGCCGCAAGGGCCGCGCGTCGATCTCGGCCTAAGAGCCGTTTCCCGTGCTGGCGCGGCCGTCGCGGCTGCACCGTCCGGCGGAGTTTCGCGCCGCTGCCCGATCGGGCCGGCGAGTGAGCGCGCCGGGACTCGTGCTGCACGCGTACGCCGTCCCGGCTGAGGTGGCGGCCGCGGACACGCCCAAGGTCGGGTTCGTGGTCGGGAAGGTGGTCGGACCCGCAGTCACCCGCAACCGGGTGCGCCGCCGGCTCCAGCACCTCATCGCCGGTCGGCTGGACCAGCTTCCCGCGCGGGCGCGGCTCGTCGTCCGGGCGACGCCGGCCGCCGCCGGCCAGAGTTACGCCCTGCTGGGCCAGGCCCTCGATGCGGCGCTGGCAAAGGCCTACCGGTGAGCACACCGTCGGCGGGGGCGGCTCCGCGCCGTACCGGGCTCGTTGCAGCCGGCCTCGTCGCGATCCTGACGGCGTACCAGCGTTGGGTTTCGCCCCTGTTTGTCCCGCATTGTCGGTTTCACCCCTCGTGCAGCAGCTACGCCATGAGCGCGGTCACCGACTTCGGCGCGCTTCGCGGGAGCTGGCTTGCGCTGCGCCGGCTTAGCCGCTGCCACCCGTTCCACGCCGGTGGATACGACCCTGTTCCGGAACGGACCACCCGATGAGCTTCCTCAACCCGCTCTACCACGCGGTCGCCTGGCTGCTGGTCCACATCCACAGCGGGCTTGCGCACGTCGTCGGGTCGAGTGCGGCCTGGTCGCTGGCGATCGTGGTGCTCACCGCCGCAATGCGACTGGTGCTCTTCCCGGTCTTCGTCAAGCAGATCCGCAGCCAGCGGGCGATGCAGGCCGTGCAGCCCAAGATGAAGGAGCTGCAGGCCAAGTACAAGAACGACAAGGAGAAGCTCAACCAGGAGATGATGGCGCTCTGGCGCGAGGCCGGTGTCAACCCGCTGTCGGGGTGCCTCCCGCTACTGCTGCAGATCCCGATCTTCATCTCGCTGTTCCACACGCTCAAAGAGATCAAGCCGATCACGAAGACCTGCAACTCCCACCTGGTGAGCTGCTACAAGGGTCAGCCGGGCTTCCCGCAGCTCGACGTCTTCCACGCGGCGCACGCGAAGCTGTTCGGGATCGTGCCGATCTCGGCCTCCTTCAAGACCAGCAGCGCGATCCTGCACGCGCTGGGAGGCAGCCAGGGCTCGACGCGGGCGCTGTGCCTGATCCTCACCGTGATCATGGGCGCGACGACGTTCATCACCCAGCGTCAGCTGATGGCGCGCAACGGCCCCGCGGCGGACTCGCAGCAGGCTCAGACGCAGAAGATCATGCTCTACATCTTCCCGCTGTTCTTCCTGATCTACGGCTTCTACTTCCCCGTCGGTGTGCTGCTCTACTGGCTGACCACCAACCTCTGGAGCATGGTTCAGCAGTACGTCGTGATCCACCGGATGGATGTCGCGCCGGCCGGCGGCCCACCGGTGGCCCCGAGCGGCCCGCGCCCGGGCGCCAAGCCGATCCAGCCCCGCGGCGGCTCGAAGCCCGCTCCGCAAGCCCCACCGCCGAGCGGTCCCCCGCCGGGCGCCAAGCCCAACCGTTCTCCCGGTGACGTGGTGCTGCCGCCCGGTGGCGCGATCGCCGGTGCCATGCCAGGACCGATGGCGACGCCCCCGTCGGGCGGCCCCAAGCCCGCCAACCGTCCGGCAGCCAACCGTTCCAACAAGCGCAAGCGACGAGGACGACGATGACCACCCAGCCTGACGACGACATGCCGGACAACGCGGCCGACGTCTCGAATGCGCCGGACGACGACCCGGGCGTGAGCACGGACAGCGGCATTGCTCTACTCGAGCGCGAAGGCGACATCGCCGCTGACTACCTTGAGGCGTTGCTCGACATAGCGGATCTCGATGGTGACATCGACATCGACGTCGAAGCCGATCGTGCCAGCGTCTCGATCATCGGCGATGGCCTGGGCAGCCTCATCGGACCTGGTGGCGCGACCCTCGACGCCCTCCAGGAGCTCACCAGGCTCGCGGTCTACCGCGAGACCGGCGTCCGCAGCCGGCTGATGCTCGACGTCGGTGGCTACCGCGCCCGCCGCCGCGCCGAGCTGGCGCAAATCGGCCGCGAGGCGGCCGAGCGGGTGCTCGCCAGCGGTGAGCCGGAGCGCCTGGCGCCGATGACGCCCTTCGAGCGCAAGGTCGTCCACGACGCGGTCACCGCGACCGAGGGCGTGAAGAGTGAGTCCGAGGGCGAGGAGCCGCAGCGGCGAATCGTCGTCAGCCCTGCCTGAGGACGCCGCAGCGCACGCCCGGGCGGCCTCGCGGGCCTTCGGCGCTGCTGCGCCGCGCGCGACCCGCTACGCGCAGCTGCTTGCCACGGTGGCGATCGAGCGCGGCCTGATCGGCCCCCGCGAAGCCGAGCGGATCTGGACCCGCCACCTGTTCAACAGCGCGGTGCTCGGCGAGCTGGTCGCGCCCTCGGCCAGCGTGGTGGACGTCGGATCGGGTGCCGGGCTGCCGGGGATTCCACTCGCGCTGGCCCGTCCCGACCTGCGGGTGCTGCTGTTGGAGCCGATGGCGCGCCGGGTGGAGTTCCTGGAGGAGTGCGTGGCCGAGCTGGCCCTGGACAACGTGTCGGTACGCCGCGGCCGGGCCGAGGACCGCCTCCCGACCCGCGCTGACGTGGTCGTCGCGCGCGCGGTGGCACCCCTCGCGGGGCTGGCTCGACTCGCGTTCGGGCTGTGCCGGCCGGACGGCGTGCTGCTCGCCCTGAAGGGCGCGAAGGCTGCAGAAGAGGTGGATGAACTGGTGCGCCAGGGCGGCTTTGTCGCGGTGAGGCACACGCTGACCGATGCCGCGGGTGACGCCGCCACCGTGGTGGAGGTGCGCCGGGCGGCGAAGCAAGGTAGGAAGGCGCCGTGACCTCCGGACCCGTCGAACCGAGCGGTCCGCTGCCCGTGCCGGAGGTTTCACGTGAAACATCCGAGCCGATCCCAGCAGTCGCCGAGCACTCTCCAGCGGTTTCACGTGAAACAACGATCCCTACTACGACGCCGGACAGCGCTGCCTGGCCCGCGCCGCCGCAGACCCGCGTCCTGACCGTCGCGAACCAGAAGGGCGGGGTCGGCAAGACCACGAGCACCGTGAACCTGGCGGCGGCGCTCGCCCAACACGGGCTGAAGGTGCTCGTCGTCGATCTGGACCCGCAAGGGAACGCCTCTACCGCATTCGGTGTGGAGCACAGCCGGTCGACCCCCTCGATCTATGACGTGCTGGTCGGCAAGCGCGCCTTGGGGGAGGTCGTCGTACCGGTCCCCGGGCTCACCAACCTGTGGTGTGCACCGGCGACCGTCGACCTCGCCGGTGCGGAAAGCGAGCTGGTGAACACCGTGGCGCGCGAGTTCCGCCTCGCCCGAGCCCTGCAGTCCGAAGCGGGCGGGATGAACTACGTCCTGATCGACTGCCCGCCCTCGCTCGGGTTGCTCACGGTGAACGCGCTGGTGGCGGCGCCGGAGGTGCTGATCCCGGTCCAGTGCGAGTTCTACGCGCTCGAGGGCTTGGCGCAGCTGCTCGACACCGTGGAGCTGGTACGCACGCACCTCAACGCCCGGCTCGCCGTCTCCACGATCCTGCTGACCATGTACGACGGCCGTACCCGTCTCGCGGACCAGGTCGTCGCCGACGTCCGCGCGCACTTCGGTTCCAGGGTGCTCAGTGAGGTGATCCCCCGCAGCGTGCGCGTCTCCGAGGCGCCAGGGTTCGGCCAGACCGTGATCACCTATGACCCGACCTCCCGAGGAGCAGTGGCCTACCAAGCGGCGGCATACGATCTGGCGATGCGGGCGGGGATCACGCGATGAACGTGCGCAAGGGCGGTCTCGGCAGGGGCCTCGGTGCGCTGATTTCCGCCGCGCCCGACGCCGAGGTGCAGGCGGGGGCCTACTTCGCGGAGCTTCCGGTCGAGGCCATCGACGCCAACCCGTGGCAGCCACGCGACGTCTTCGACGAGGAGGCGATGGCGGAGCTGGTCACCAGCATTCGCGAGGTCGGTGTCTTGCAGCCGGTGGTCGTGCGCGAGCTCGAGGCCGGCCGCTACCAGCTCGTCATGGGCGAGCGGCGCTTGCGCGCCTCGCGCGAGGCAGGCCAGCCGACGATCCCCGCAATCGTGCGCCAGACCGGCGACGACACCATGCTGCGGGACGCGCTGCTCGAGAACCTGCACCGCCAGCAGCTGAACCCCCTCGAGGAAGCCGCTGCGTACAGCCAGCTGCTAGAGGACTTCGGTGCGACGCACGAGGAGCTCGCGGCGCGGATCGGCCGTTCCCGGCCGCAGATCAGCAACACGATCCGCCTGCTCGCGCTACCGCCCACGGTGCAACGCCGGGTGGCTGCGGGGGTGCTCAGCGCCGGACATGCCCGGGCCCTGCTCGCCCTGCCCGACGCCGAGTCCCAGGAGCGGCTCGCCGCCCGCATCGTTGCCGAAGGCCTGTCCGTGCGGGCCACAGAAGAGGCGGTGACGGCTGGCCTGGTCGAGGAGAAGACGAGGACCCGGCGGCGCAAGCAGCTGGCCTCGCCAGCGCTCGACCGTCTGGCCGAGCAACTCTCCGATCTGCTCGAGACTCGCGTGACGATCGAGCTGGGCAGGCAGCGCGGCAAGCTCACCGTGCAGTTCGCCTCGATGGGCGACCTGCAGCGGGTGCTTCAGGTCCTCGCGCCCCAGGTCCTGGAGGGCCAGCCGCTCGCCCCCGACGAGGGCTGACAAGATCGCTCTAGTCCAACCGGCTGGGCAGCGATAGAGTCCCTCCCCGGCGATTTCCCCGTCGTCGTCCGGAGGGTGTCAGTCCGTCATGACCCGTCGCTTGGTCAACCTCACCCTCGACAACCTCGACGACCTCCCGGTGCCCTGCCGCCGGTGTGTCTTCTGGGAGCTCGATCCGGTGTCCCGGGAGAAGGCCATCGAGGCCGGCGACACCGAGCTGGAGAAGGAGTCGTGGGTCTCGACGGCGCTTCTCGACTGGGGAAGCTGCGGCAAGATCCTCTACGTCGACGGGGTAGCGGCAGGTTATGTCATGTTCGCGCCGCCGTCCTACTCCCCGAGGTCCATCGCCTTCCCGACGTCGCCCGTGAGCGCGGATGCGGTCCTGTTGAGCGTCGCCCACGTGCTTCCAGAGTTCGCCGGGGGCGGCCTCGGACGCATGCTCATCCAGGGCGTCGCGAAGGACCTGGTGCGCCGGGGCGTCAAAGCGATCGAGGCCTTCGGCGACGCGGCCTGGGAGGGTGCCGGGCACTGCGTGATCCCTGCCGAGTACCTGCAGGCGGTGGGCTTCAAGACGGTGCGCCCGCATCACCGCTACCCCCGACTGCGGCTGGAGCTGCGGTCGGTGGCCGCGTGGCGCGAGGATGTCGAGGTGGCGCTGGAGCGGCTGCTCGGGTCGATGTCGCCCGAGCCGTTGCGGACCGGGGCCTTCAGCGCGCCGCGCACCGCGACGCCGGTGAGCAGCCCGAACTAGGAGCCGGCCGGCGACTTTTCTCGCCGGGGCTCGGCGTGGCGCCGGGAACGCGCGGCGCTGACATGAGAGGGTCGTTACAGCGAGCCTGGCCCTTCTCTGCCCGGAGATGAAGGCTGCTGCTCTTGCTCACCTCGAGCCGGTCACGGCCGATCCGTCTAATTCACCGGTAGAGGGTTGCGCTGCTTGACGCTGGTTCGTCAGCCCGCGAGGGCGCTGAGCCGGAACTGCCCCGTGGGCACGTCCAGGTGCTCCGGCAGGTACAGCCGCTGCAAGGCGACGACGACTGCCTCGGCGAGCGCGTCCCGGAACTCGCTCGTGGCGAGACGGGCGGCGTCGCGTGGACTGCTGAGGTAGCCGGCTTCGAGGCGGACCGCGGGCATCTTCGTCAGCCGCAGCAGCTCCCAGGACTTCGGGTGCGTCCGGCAGTCGACCAGGTCGGTGCGGGACGCGACCTCGCGCACCATGAGGTCCGCGAGCCGTGCGCCGACCACCGAGTGGCCGCTCTGCCCCGGCCGGGCGGCGCCGTAGAAGTAGCAGGCGACGCCGCTCGCCTCGGAGCTCGCAGCCGCGTCATGATGCAGCGACACCACGAGCTCCGCGCCGACCTCGTTGGCGAACTGGGCGCGTTCGCCCTCGGGCGGGTGGGTGTCGGCGCTGCGGGTGAGGTACGTCGTCACGCCGAGAGCGCCGAGGCGGCCCTCGATCCGCGTGGCCAGGTCGAATGCGAGCTCAGCCTCGGTCAGGTCGTGGCCGCAGACACCCGGGTCGGCACCGCCGTGGCCGGGATCGAGCACGATTGTCCGGCCGGTGAGGTTCTGACCGCTGCGGCGCAGCCGCTCCTCTTCGCGGCGCTCGGAGGGCGAGCCGCCGGTGACGGTACGCCGCAGCTGCTCGAGCGAGCGCAGCGTGTCGGGGCCGAGGGTGCCGTCGGCTCGCAGGCCGACGTTGCGCTGGAACTCTCGCAGGGCCGCGTCCGTGGCGGTTCCGAAGATGCCGTCGCAGCGTCCCGGGTCGAAGCCGAGATCGAGCAGGCGCTGCTGAAGGGTGGCGACGTCGTCACCCACGAATGGCCGGTTCACGGTGTAGGAGAGCACCCGGTCGCCGAAGCGCCAGTGCGCTTCGTCGAGGCAGCGGTAGGTCTCGGGGCCGACTACCCCGTCGACCCGCAGGCCCCGCGCCTGTTGAAATCCCCGTACCGCGCGGTCGGTCGCCTCGTCGAACAGGTCGCTGCCTTCGGGAGCGTCCAGCAGCCCGAGTCCGGCGAGCTTCGCGCGGATCTCAGCGACGCTGTCGCCGCTGTCGCCACGCCGAAACTCCACCACGCTGCGATGCTACGCAGCCCCAAAAGCGTTACGCAGACCCGAACTTCGCGGGTTGGGGCTAGAGGTATGCCTCGAGGTCACGCAGCAGGGCGGCCTTCGGCTTCGCGCCGACGATGGACTTGACGACCTCGCCGCCCTTGAACACCGACATCGTCGGGATCGACATCACCTGGTAGCGGCGCGTGATCTCCGGGTTCTCGTCGGTGTTGACCTTGGCGACGACGATCTTGCCGGCGTGCTCAGCCGCGATCTCCTCGAGGACCGGGGCGACCATCTTGCACGGGCCGCACCACTCCGCCCAGAAATCGACGAGCACCGGAACGTCGCTGCCGAGCACCTCTGCGTCGAACGTCGCGTCGGTCACGGTCTTGGTCGCAGCACCCATCGTCGTCTCTCCTGGTGAGTTGGTTGGCTGTCCGGTCAACGCAGCGCCGTTGGGAGATGTTCCCGTACGACGCCGGCTCAGTGCTGGTCTTCGAGGTAGCGCTCGACATCGATTGCGGCAGCACACCCGCTCGCGGCCGCGGTGATCGCCTGCCGGAACGTCCGGTCGACGAGGTCCCCGCAGGCGAACACCCCGGGGAGATTGGTGTGAGTGCGCGGCGAGTCGACGACGACGTATCCGTCCGGGTCGAGGGTCACCTGGCCCTTCACCAGCTCGCTACGCGGGTCGTGTCCGATCGCGACGAAGACCCCGCCGACCGGCAGTGTCGAGGTCTCGCCGGTCACGACGTCCTCGAGCACCAGCCCGGAGACCTTGTCCTCTCCCGCCACTGAGCGCACGACGCTGTTCCAGGCGAACTTGATCTTGGGGTTGGCGGCGGCGCGCTCGGCCATGATCTTCGATGCGCGCAGCGAGTCGCGGCGGTGCACGATGGTCACCGACTCACCGAACTTGGTCAGGAAGGTGGCTTCCTCGACAGCGGAGTCCCCGCCGCCGACGACCGCGATCGGCTGGTCGCGGAAGAAGAACCCGTCGCAGGTCGCGCACCACGACACGCCGCGGCCGGACAGCTCCTTTTCGCCTGGCACGCCGAGCTCCCGGTACGCCGAGCCCATGGCAAGGATCACGCTGCGCGCCTGGTAGGTCTCGCCTCCGACGGTCACGCGCTTGACGTCGCCGGTCAGGTCGAGCTCGGTGGCGTCGTCGGTGACGATCTCGGCCCCGAACTTCTCGGCCTGCTTGCGCATCATGTCCATCAGCTCGGGGCCCATGACACCGTCTGGGAACCCGGGGAAGTTCTCCACCTCCGTGGTGTTCATCAACGCGCCGCCGAACTGGAAGCCCTCGATCAGCAGCGGGTGCAGGTTGGCTCGCGCTGTGTAGATGCCCGCCGTGTAGCCGGCCGGTCCGGAGCCGACGATGATGACGTCCCGCACCTGGTCCGACATGTCTGATCACTCCTCTTGTCGGCTCGGCAGCCGCGCCCGCCGACGGTGTCCTCGCCGCAACACCGATCCTAGAAAGCGCATTCCCGTGCAACTCTGGCAGGTGTGTCCGGGCCTTCGCAGGTGATGCGCTGCGCCGTACACGTCGGTCGTGCGGCGCACGACCACTGTCCGGTCTGCGGCCGGCCGAGATGCGACGACGACGCGGCGGACTACCGCGACCGGGGCTGCGCGGCGTGCGTGGTCAACCGGGTCGCTGCTCGGCCGGTCCCGCGGGCCGCGCGGCTGGTCGCCGCGGGGGTGCCGGTGGTTCCGATCGCCGCGGTCGGCGGCTGGATCTACTCGCAGTACGTCGAGGTGCACATCTTCTCCTGGCTGGTGCCGGCGCTGCTCGGGGTGGCCGGATCATCGGTGGCCGGGGCGCTCCTGCACCGGGTCGCTGCGATCCGGCAGCGCATCGACCGTCTTCCGTTGCTCGCTGGAGCCATCGCGGCGGTGCTCGGCACGGCGCTGGGCTTCCGGCTGTTCCCGCACGGCCCGCACGACCCGCTCCACCCCTGGCACGAGGTCGGGCTGCCCTACATCTGCGCTGTGGTGGCGGCGATCGTCTGGCCGCTGATTCTGGGCCCGCCGCGGCGGACCCAGCCGGCGGAGCTCACCGGCTGAGCGTCAGCTCTACCGTGTCGGGGACGCAGTCGCCGCAGCCGGTGACGACACCACCTGGTAGTTGAGCAGCGATCTGTCGTCGCAGGACGGCGCGACGACATAGACGTCGAGCTCGTCAGTGGCATGCACGTCCTGGAAGACGAGGATCAGCGCCGGTGCGCGTCGCGTGTGCGTCGTGGGATTGCTCCACCGCGCGTAGTCAACTGCCACCGGCGCGGCACCCGGGGTGTCCGTGATGAAGGCGGCGCATGCCAACAGTGCCTTCTGCGAGTCGGCATACCGGCGTAGCGGCGCAGGTACGGCGGCGGCGGGGCCGAAGGCCTGTGCGTAGGGACTCTGTGCGGTGGGGTTCTGTGCGGTCGGGCGCCCGGCCGCCTTCGCGGCGGGTGGCGCGACACCGGCGTCCTGGTGCGGTTGGAGTGGGGCGGGTGCGGCGCCGCCGCTGCCGGTGACTGTGCCCGCCGCTCCGGTGGGTGACTGGCCAAGGCTCGCCCCTCCCAACAGGCTCGGGGCGAGCGAGGGCAGCGTCGACGGCGTGTAGACGCGGCCGGACTCCGTGGTGACCATCGGCTGGCGGGGGGTCGTCGCGACGAGTGGAGCCTCGATCGACCCCGCGGTCTCGGACGTCGCGTGGTGGCCGCCGCCGCGCGTTGCCAGAATCGTCGACACCGACGCGACCACGATGACGGCTGCCGCTGCCGCGAGCGTCCAGGGCGGAGGCATGCGCCGCCGCTGCCGCACTTGGCTGAGATCCGGAACGACGGTCTCGCCGGTCGGAGCTTCGCTCGCGCGCGCCAGCACCCGGTCGAGCCGCGTTCCTACCTCCGGGGGCATCGCGACCGGACCGAGCCCCCTTAGCGCGTTGGTCGTAGCCGCCAGAGCGGACGCCCGGGCGCCGCACTCCTCGCAACTGTCGAGGTGGGCTTCGGCGTCCCGCGCCTGCCGAGGCGCGAGCAGTCCTTCGGCGAGCTCGGCGAGCTCGTCGAAGGAAAGGTGCCCGGCGCTCACAGGTGCTCCTCGTTGTCGGCCTTGGTTTGGACGTGCGAACCCTGGTGGCCGTTCCGATCGGATGCACGACGTGGGTCCAGCTCGTAGAGCTCCTGGGCCAGCCGCGCTCGGGCGCGCGCACATCGGCTCTTCACCGTTCCGCTCGGCACCTCGAGGATCGCGGCTGCCTCATCGACGCTGAACCCCTCGATGTCGACCAGCACGACGGCGGCTGCCTGGTCAGCGGGCAGCAGCCGGAGCGCGGCGGTGACCGCCAGCGCGGTCTCGTGGCTGCCGATCTCGTCGGACGCGGTAGCCGCTTGGTCCTCGAGCAGCGGCTGGGTCGGGCGTACCGCTCGGCGGCGGGCGAAGTCCAGGCAGGCGTTGACCACGATCCGGTGCAGCCAGGTGGTGACCGCGGAGCTGCCGCGGAACCCGGAGGCTCCGCGGTACGCCGACAGCATCGCGTTCTGGAGCGCGTCGGCTGCGTCATCGGGGTTGCCGAGGGTGCGCAGCGCGACTGCCCACAGCCGGTCGCGATGCCGGCTGACCAGGGCAGAGAACGCGTCGGGGTCACCGCCGAGGTGCTGCGCGAGCAGGTCGGCGTCGCTCACCGGGCCCTCACTCATCACCGGGAGGCTATCGGCGAGGTCGCGAGCAGACAGGGCAACTCGCGCGGCCGAGCAGCGCGGCTAGCGCAGGAGCGCGATCTCGGAGATGCCGAGCGAGAAGTCCCCGCGCGAGGTCTCGGGCAGCGAGGTTATCCAGATCAGCCAGTAGCGCGCAGTGACCGGCTGGCTGAACCGCAACGTGAGGCTGGCCGGGCTGCCGTCCTGGCTGGCGACGATGGGCAGGTCGTCCGCTGCGGTCGGGGGCGCGTTTCCGGCGCGGACCTCGATGCCCGCCCCTGGCGCCGAGAGCAGCAGTCGCGCGGTGTCGACGCGCTTCGGACGGCCAAGGTCGATGAGCAGGCCGACTCCGCTCTTCAGCGACCCGAAGTGTGCATTGCCGTGGTAGGTGTCGGTGTTCCAGGAGGTGGACGGGTCGTCGTCGACGGCTAGACCGACGCCGCCGGGATCCTCGTCGCCGTTGCCCTCCGGGTCGAAGCTCGTGATCGTGGGTGGCTTGTTCCACACCAGATGGTTCCCGCCGCCATGGCCGTGGGACTGGGGGAACGTCGGTGCACTGGTTCGGTCCGCGCCGGGCACCCGGCCGAGGTCGCTGCCGGCTTCCCACGAGCCGACGCCGACGCCGGCGACGAGCAGCGGCGGAACCACCCACCAGGCGACCCGGCGCCAGCGGTCGCGTTGTGGGGACTCGCTCTCGTCGACGACGGGGACGAGGGGCGCCTGAGGAAGCGCGTCGAGCGCTCGGGCGAACGCGGCAGCACTGGCGTAGCCGCCGTCGAGGGCGAGAGCGGTGACCTCGTCGACGGCCCGGCCCACCGAACGGCGTTGCTGGCGCGGGTGCAAGCCGTCGCCACGGTTGGCGGTGGGGAGGCCGTGCCAGCCGCGCAGCGGCCATCGCCCGGTGAGTGCCGCGAACAGCAGCGCGCCAAGGCCCCGGACGTCGGAGTAGTCCTCGGCTCCGGGATCCAGCACGCGGTGGAGCTCGAGGCCGGTCAGCCGCGGGTTGCCGTCTGCGGGCACCAGCAGCTCGTCCGGATGAAGGCCGCCGTGGCGGGCCCCGGCCTGCTCTGCTGCCCCCACCGCGTGAGCGCACGCCGCGACCAGAAACGTCGCGACCCGGTCGCGCAGCGGCTCGCGGCCGACCAAGGCGGTGAGTGTCTGGCCGTCGACCCACTCACTGACCGCCCAGGTCGTGACCCGCCGGCCGGTGCCGGTGAAGCCGACATCGAGGACCCGGACCCACCGCGCGTCCGACACGCTGCCGGCTTGGCCTGCGGCGCTGGTGAGGAGCCGGGCGTCGGCGCGGGTCCGGCCGGTGATCAGGTGGACCGCGACGGACCGGCCGAGCACCTCGTCAGTGCCGCGCCACAGCTGCTTGTCGCCCGCGGTCCGGCGATGCTCGGTGAGGCGGTATCGGCCATCCAGCAGCGCGCCGGCTTCGATGCCCGGGGCGACCCGCTGCGGAGTGGTCGCCACCCGCCGATGTTAGGCGGCTGGCCTCAGGCAGACGGCGTTGTCGCGGTGGTGGGCGTGGCCGACGCGGTTGCCGTCGGCTTCGGGGTGGGTGTGGTCGGTGGCTCGATGGTCGACGCCCACGGCCGGGTCGCGCCGTACAGGCCGTCGAAGTAGACCGGCTCGATCTGTACGTCGGTACCGGTGTGCGGCGCCGCGATCATCAGTCCGCCGCCGATGTAGATCGTCACGTGGTGGATGCTCGCGGGGTTGTTCATGTCATACGCCCAGAACAACAGGTCCCCTGGCTCCAGCTCGGCCCAGGTCGGGTGCGGCCCGGCGTAGTACTGGTCGGCGGCGACCCTGGGAAGCGTGACGCCCGCGTGGGCGTAGGCCCATTGCACCAAGCCGCTGCAGTCGAACACGTTCGGTCCGCTGCCGCCCCAGACGTAGGGATCGCCAAGCCTGGTGCGAGCCCATGCGATCGCAGCGGCTGCGACCGCGTTCGTCGGCTGTTGCGGCCCGTCGCCGACCGTCCCGCCGTCCGCGGTGACCGCGTCGGCGAACTCCGTCGCGCCCTGCTCGGTCTGCTGCTGCTCGTCCGCCTTCTCGAGCTGCAGGACCGTGGCGCTCGCCGACGCGAGCTCGGAGCGCTCGGTGCGGAGGGCGAGCTCAACCGCGCTGGTCGCCTGCGTGGCGCGCGCCTGGAGCCGGATGACCTTGCTGGTAATGGCCGCATCGCGCTTGTCGAGAGCCTCAGCGCTGGCCACCGTCGAGGCCGCCGCCGCCGCGCTGCGCGCCTCGTAGCCGATGACCGCGCTCGCCAGGTGGTAGCGGTCGATCGCGTCGACCGGGTCCTCGCCGGAGAGCATCGTGGCGAGCAGGGCGGGTCCTCCGCCGCTCTCGTACAGCGCACGGGTCCGGTCCACCAGCGCCTGCTGCGCCTCCGCAGCGCCGGCCTGCACGGCGTCGAGCGCCTGGTCGGCCTGCTGCTGTGCTGCCACCGCCTGGCTCAGCTGAGACTCGGCCTGGTCGTAGCGCTCGGCGGCGACCTCGGCCTGCGTCTGCAGCTTGTCGACCGAGGCGGCCAGTGCCGCCGCCTGGGCGCGGGCGTCGCCGATCGTCGTCGCGTTGGCGAACGGCGAGGTGATGACCGCCGTCGCCGCCATGCCCGCCGCGACGAGGCCCGACAGCGCGATCAAGCGGCGCGACGGGTGTCGCCGGAGGCCGGCCGCCTTGGCCCGGATCAATCCTGGCTCTCATTCGCGTCGCCGTGCTCGTAGGCCACGAGCAGGCCGTGCATAAAGCCGATGTGGCCGAAGACCAGAGTCTTTGCCACCCGGCGAAGGACAAGGTGCACGGTCCCGTCCGAGTCGACCGTGAAGGCTCCGTGGTTCCCACACAGCGCGACCTGGTTGCTGGCACCGGTGCAGAGGTAGTCGCAGCCGACCGGGACGCTGCCGGGCGGCTGTTGCCTCGCCGACGCGGCGAGCTCGCTGGCGCAGTCCGCGGGCTCGATGCCCTGCAGGTAGGTGACGGCTGCCTCGAACGCGGTCTCGGCGCTGCGCTGGGTGCCCTCGGCGTTGGTCCACGCGGCGCTCGCGGCGTACGCCGCGTTCTGCGCGTTGTTCTCCGTCTTGAGATGAGCCGCGATCGTGAAGAAGGTGTCGTAGCCGAGCACGCCGAGGATTGCCAGTGCGATGGCGAGCTTGAGGATCCCGGGTATGGCGAAGGCACCGCGATCGTTCCCGCAGTGCCGCATAGCCGGAAATCTCGGCGTGAACGGGTGCCTTCTTTACCGCTGAGCCGCTGCGCGGCTGCGTCGAGCGTCCTAGCGCCGCCCGAAGGGCATCATGCCGGCGAGCTGGCCGAGCTCGCGGACCCGCATCCGCCGGGCGAGCATCACGAAGCAGAACAACGCAACCGGCGCTGACACGACCAGCGCGGCCAAGGAACCTCCGGTGCCGCTGCCGGCGGCATGGCGGATCGCGAGGGCGAGCAGCTCGGCGGGGACCGCGGCCACCACTGCGGCGACGATCAGCCGGACATAGGTACGGATCACGTGGGTGCGCCGGGTCGCGGTCAAGCGGCGCCGGAGCTTCACAGCGAACACGACCGTGCCGATGAAGTACGACGCGGAGTAGCCGACGGCGAGCCCGACCACCTTGTCCGAGCCCGGCAGCGCGACGTAGAGGATGCCGTCGATCAGCAGGTTGATCCCGGTGATCACCAAGTTGACCAGCGCTGGGGTGCGGGCGTCGTGGACCGCGAGCCACGCCCGCAGCTGCATCTGGAAGGTCGAGAACGGGATCAGGCCGACCGCGAAGCCGATCAGCACCCGTCCGGTCAGCGCCGCTCCGGTGTGCGAGGTGTGGCCGTGGGCGAGCACGAGCAGCGAGATCGGCGTACCGAGGACGACCAGGAGCAGTGTCGCGGGCACGAGTACGACGGCGGCGAGCGAGAGCCCTTCGGCGAGGGTGTGTGCCACGGCCGGCTCGTCGCCCGCCGTGCCGCTGCGGCTCATCGAGGGGAACAACGCGGTGATGACGGTCACCGCGACCACCGCGTAGGGCAGCGAGAACAGGACGTAGCCGTAGGAGTACACCGCCAGCTCACCCTTGCCGTGGTTGATCGCCTCGGCGAGATCGGAGATCACCACGTAGCCGAGCTGGTTGGTCACGACGTAGCCGAACACCCAACCCGCGAAGGGTCCGGCCTGCCGCAGCCCCGAGCCGCGCCAGTCCCAGCGCAGCCGCAACCGAAAGCCCGCATGCCGCAGGGCGGGGAGCAGCGCGACCGTCTGGAGCACGACGCCGGCGGTCGTGCCGATCGACAGGACCAGGATCTGCGCGTGGGAGAGGTGTCCGGCGCGGGGCGGCGAGTGAGTGATCGCGGCGAACGCGATGCCCGACACGATGACGACGAGGTTGTTGAGGACCGGCGCCCACATCGGCGCGACGAAGCTGCCGCGGACGTTCAGGATCGCGCTGAGGATCGCACCGAGACCGTAGAAGAGCAGCTGTGGCAGGAAGTACCGGGCGAAGGTCACCGCGAGCGCCTTCTGAGCCGGCCGCGCGTCGTGGGCGTAGAGGGAGATGACCGCCGGAGCGATGAGCACCGCGACGATCGCGACGACGGTGAGCGCCACCGCGACGATCGAGACCAACCGCTGCGCGTACGCCTCGCCCTCGTCAGGCTCTTCGGCCGCGGCACGGACCAGCAGCGGGACCACCAGCGCGGACAGGATGCCGCCGAGGAGCAGGTCGTAGAGCGCGTTGGGCACGGTGTTCGCCACGGTGTAGGCGTTGTTGACCGGACCCACGCCGAGGGCGTACGCGATCACGACGGTGCGCACGAACCCGCTGCCGCGGGAGGCCAGCGTCCCCGTCGCCATAGCCAGCCCGCTACGCGCGAGGGTGCTTCGCCCCTCGGTCACGCTGCGGGGGCGCTCGAGGTCCGGCGTGCGTTGATGGCGCGGCGGATGAGCCGGATCGCGACGGCCACGAGCAGGGCTGCCGTGGCTGCTCCGGTGATCACGAGGGTGATCGTGCCGTAAACGGTCGAGCGGACATACAACTGAACCGGCTTGCCGTACTTCTGGCCGTTCGGCGTGAGCAGCTGTACGTCGAGGGCGAACACCCCTGAGGTCTTGGCCGTGGCGTGGACGTCGACGGTGGTCTGCTGCCCGGCGGGGATGGAGACGGAGACCCGACCGGTGCCGGGCAGCGTCAGCCGGTCGTGGGCGTCGAGCAGGACAGTGATCTGAGCCGGAGCGTCCAGCGTGTTGGCGATGGTGACCGGGACCTTCCCGCCGTGGCCGGTCAGGGTCACGGTGCTGCCGGGCTCGGACACGATGTGGACGCCCGAGGTCATGGTGTGGAGCTGGCGGGAGAAGTCCGCGAACCAGGCACGCCGGCTCACCGGCACTCCTCGCCACGCCGTCGACAGGGCGCGAAGCAGCCCCGCGCTCAGCGGCCGCGTCTCTGCATCACCCGGCGGCAGGATGTTGGTGAGCTGGGACAGCTCGTGTTGCAGCACGGTCACCTGGTGGACGTAGCCGGAGGGCAGCTGGGCGTCGCGGGCCGAGCTCGGATAGACCAGGGCCTGCCGCTCGACGGAGGTTCCCGGCTCCTGGCTGAGGATCGCGCCAAGCGTCGTTGGTTCCAGCCACGGCACCTTTCCCGTGTCGGCGAGCAGCGCCGAGGCGTAACTGGCCGGCGGGTCCCATCGGGCGGCCGGCGCGATCAGGATGCTGCGCTGGTCCGACGGTGCTTCCGCCTCGATCATCAGCGTCTCGGCGAGGTATCGCTGCAACGCCAGCGCCGATCCGTCGGTGCTGTCCGCGCCCGCGCTGACCGCGTCGGACAGGATCGAGTCGGACAGCGCAGTCGGGATGTCGCCCGCGGCGGTCACCAGTGACGAGCGGGACGACGGCGTCTCGTCGGGCGGGTCGACCGGCGGCAGCGCCGTGTCGGAGAGCACGAGGCTCGTGGCCTCATCGCTGAAGAGCGCATCCGCGGCTGCCTGCGTGATCTCGCCCCCTGGCGGCCAGCCGGTCCCCAACAGCGCGGCACCCGGCAGCAGCTGACCGAGGATGGTCCGCCCAGCGGTCGCCGCGACTCCCACGAGCGTCGAGAGCCCGCCACGCACGGCGGCGACGACGTCGGGGTCGCCGTACGGGACCGGCAGCACCGGCTGTCCGCTGGTCGCCGATCGCAGGGCCGACAGCCACGACCTCGCCGCATCGCTCCCCTTGCCGGTGGTGGGCTTCGGGGAGCCTTCGACCTGGTAGCTCGACCGCATCGCGTCCGCGTCGTCGACGAGCATCGGATCCACGACCCAGGTGACCGGCACGTCGACTGCCGGGTTTGCCGGCGGCGGGGGCGCCTTGACGTGGTGGTGCCCTCCGTGGTGAGCCGGCGGTGGGGCAGGCGGCGGCGCTTGGTGCGCTGCCGCAGCGGCCGCGGACACCAGGTTGGAAAGCCGGCCACCGCTGGCCAGCTCGGGAGCGAGGTCGTCGTCGGTCCACAGCGTGGACGTCACCCGATGGGGCTGGTCGATGAGCGGCCAAAGCCACGCCACCTGGAGCTGCTTCGGCCCGACGGCGTCGCGCGGCGCCCAGGGCAGGAAGGTGCGAAGGCTGCCCAGGGTCTGGGCGACATCGGAGATCTCGCCGGTGATGGCAACTCCTAGCTCGCGAACTTCCCACGTCGAGCTGGGCAGCCCGGTTGTCGCGGGGTCGAGGACCGCGGAGAGCTCGAAATCCTCGCTTGCACCCGCCGCGAGCGAGGTACGGGCCAGCGGGGTCGGCTCGCTGAGCGCCTCCGACAGGTCGCTGACGCTTCCGGTCGGGTCGTCGGCGTACTCGTCGAACGAGCTCCGTGCGCTCAGCGCCCCGCTCATCCTTAGTTGCGCGGAGAGGTTGGTGACGGCGCTGTCGGACACGTTGGTGGCGCTGCCGCGGATCACGAGGGTGTCGCCCGGCTGCGGCGCGACCGGCAGCAGGGAGGTCAGCGTGACCACGACCGGCCCGGCGGGCGCGGTGTCGGCTGCCGCCGGGCCGATAGCGGAGAACAGCGGAGACAGCGCGAGCGCGAGACCCGCGAGCACGCCCGCGAGAGGTCCGGCGCGACGCGTCACGCGGTGTCGGCGAGCAAGCCAGGCACCGCCTGGATCAGCCGGCGTTCGTCGTCGTAGGCCAGACGGTCGGCGAGCTCGGTGATCGGCACCCACTCGACCTCTTCGACCTCGATGTCCTCGTCGGAGAGCTCGCCGCTTTGGGCCATCAGCAGGTAGTGGTGGACCGTCTTGTGGATCCGCCGGCCCTCTGCGACGAACCAGAAGTCGATCGTGCCCAGCGGCGCCAGCACCCGGCCGGTGATCCCGGTCTCCTCAGCAACCTCACGGATCGCCGCTGCCTCTGTGGTCTCACCGGCCTCGACGTGCCCCTTCGGCAGCGACCAGCGAAGCCGCCCTCGGCGATCCAGCCGCCCGATCAGGGCGGCCCTCGCGGCCATGTCCGTGCCGTCGACGACCAGGCCTCCCGCCGAGGTCTCCTCCACCCGGCGGAGATATCTGCGCGCCGAAGGAGACATGAGCCGATCCTAGAAGCGTCGCTCGAGGTTGCAGGTCTCCTACGCTTGCGGGAATGCCGTCAGGGGAGCCCTTCTCGTTCGGCGAGGCGGCTCGGCGGGCGATCACCGAGCTGGTGCGCCTCAGCTCAGTCACCGACCCGCTGGCGAAGCGGTTCAACGAGAGCGGTCACGACCTGTTCCTGGTCGGCGGCCCGGTCCGCGACGCGCTGCTAGGCCGCCCGATCACTGACCTCGACTTCACCACCGACGCGCGCCCGGAGCAGATCCTCGCCGTCGTCTCACCGCTCGGCGCAACCTGGACGACCGGCATCGCATTCGGCACCGTCGGCGTACAGGTCGGCGAGCACCGCTGCGAGATCACGACCTACCGCAGCGACAGCTACGACCCGTCGTCGCGCAAGCCGCAGGTGGAGTTCGGCGACACCGTCGAGGGCGATCTGGTACGCCGCGACTTCACCGTCAACGCCATGGCGGTAGCGCTGCCGGTCGACGCGGCCCGGCCGATCGTCGATCCGTCGGGGGGTCTCGACGACCTCGCCGCGGCGGTCCTGCGCACGCCGATCGAGCCTGACCGGTCCTTCGGCGACGATCCGCTTCGCATGATGCGGGCGGCCCGCTTCGTCTCCCAGCTCGGATTCACGGTGGAACCGGGTACTTATGCCGCGATCTCGCGGATGGCCGACCGGCTCGACATCGTCAGTGCCGAGCGCATCCGCGACGAGCTGACCAAACTGATGCTCGGCGACGACCCCCGCGCCGGCCTAACCGTCCTGGTGGACAGCGGGATGGCCGAGCACGTTCTTCCCGAGGTGGCGCGGCTGCGCGAGACAGTCGACGAGCACCGTCGCCACAAGGACGTCTACGCGCACACCCTGACGGTGCTCGAGCAGGCGATCGCGCTGGAGCCGGACGGGCCGGATCTCGTGCTGCGCATGGCGGCGCTGCTGCACGACATCGGCAAGCCGAAGACCAAATCGCTCGACCCGTCGGGCAAGGTCAGCTTCCATCACCACGAGGTGGTCGGCGCGGCCATGACGCGGACCCGGATGTCCGCGCTGCGCTACCCGAAGGACGTCGTGGAGGACGTCTCGCGGCTGGTCGAGCTGCATCTGCGGTTCCACGGCTACTCCGGGGGCGCATGGACGGATGCCGCGGTACGCCGCTACGTCCGGGACGCCGGCCCGCTGCTCGACCGCCTGCACCGGCTGACTCGCTCGGACTGCACGACGCGCAATGCGCGCAAGGCGGCCGGGCTGGCCGCGGCGTACGACTCCCTGGAGCAGCGGATCGCCGAGCTCGCCGAGAAGGAGGATCTCGCCGCGATCCGCCCCGATCTCGACGGCAACGAGATCATGGCGATCCTCGGCCTGCCGCCCGGTCGGCAGGTGGGCGAGGCCTACCGCTACCTGCTCGGGGTGCGGATGGAGCGCGGGCCGTTGCCGCGTGAGGAGGTCGTGGCCGCCCTGCGGGAGTGGGCGGCCGAGCAGGGGATATCCACAGCGTGAGCGTGGCTTGGAACCCGCAGGAGACGCGCGCATTAGTCATCGCGGACCATGGCGACCGTGAACGATCAAGGTGACAATGGGGAGATGAGCGAGAGCCTGCCCGGGGCCGGGGCGAGCGCCGCCACGCGGCAGAGCGCCCCCTGGCTCGTGGTCCGTGGCGGGATCTCCGTGGCGGTGGTTGCGGCCGGTGTCGTCGTCGCCGTCACCCGAGGCAGCTCCCCGGTGGCGAGCGCGGCGACGATCCTGCGCGACCCGCGTGGCGCGACGGTACGCACGGCGTCCGGCGCCACGCACGCCGCGACCGACGGCGAGGTGATCACCGACGGCGAGGTCGTCATGACCGGCGCGAAGGGAGTCGCCGACCTCGATACCCGCGGCCGCGACGTGCTGCTGTCCGGTGGCGCCGCCGTCGAGGTGGTGAACGGCGAGCGTCAGACGCTCAAGACCGGCACCGCGATCGTCGACGCCCGAACCGGGCCGGGCCTGCTCCTCGACGTCACCGGCGACACCGTGTCGGTCCCCGGAGGCTCGGCAACCGAAGCCGCCCGCGGCGTCTCCGTGCGAGTCGGCTCACTGGTCGGTCCCGCCTCCATCACGAGCACGACCGGACGCCACCTCGCGGTTCCCCGCCTCTACCAGGCGACCTTCAGCGGCGACGCTCTGCCGTCGGCCGTCGCCCCGCTGCATCTCACCGACAGCGACGACGAGACCCGGGTCATCCCGCACGTCGTCGCCGACGATCTGTCGCTGCAGAGCCTGGCGCGGGGTATCGACACCACAGGCCGGTCGACCGCCCATGTCATCGAGGCTTCGTGGACCGGCGTCCAGCAGCCGGTGCCGGATGCCCACAGCCCGAGCGAGCGGGTGCTGCCGGTGCTGATCGCCGATGCCACGCGGGGCGGGGCGCCCCAGCAGCGCTACGACGACGCGGTCAACTGGCGAGCGCAGGGCGGCTCGTGGGGCGTGGTGCTCCACCTCCTCAACGGCACCGCCGCTACGGTCGAGACGACCCTTGCCTCGCTGCAGAAGGCGAGCCAGCCGGCCGGCCAGGTAGGCACGGTCATCACGGTCGGCGCCCCGGGCGTGACGGGCACGCCCACCGGTCCCAGCGCGATCGCGACCCCGCCGATGATCGGCTCCGGGGGACCCACCTTCCCGACCGCACCGGTGACGCCTTCGTCACCGGCTACGCCGCCGGCGACGCCGTCGATCCCGCCGAACCTGCTCGGCGGCCTGATCGACACCCTGCAGTCGGTGATCGACGGCGTCCTGAACCTCCTGCCGCACGATCCGTCGTCGTCGGCTAGCGCCACTGCATCGAAGGTGTCGAAGGGCGCCGCCAGTGTGACGTCGAGCTCAGCTCGGTCGGGTCCGGCAAGCGCGGGCGCGTCGCCGAGTGGCAAGAGCCAGGTGCGAGCGACGCCGAGCCCCACGCCGACCTCGAACGGGTTGCTAGGCGATCTGCTCGGCGGGCTGCTCGGCCAGCGCTGAGGGTTCTCCGCGCCGCCGACCTGCCGCGGCGTACGCCGTCGCCGTCAGCAGGAATGCCCCGCTGATCGCGGCGACCGAGGTCTCGCTGCGGCCGCTCAGCGGCAACGCGTAGGCCGCGGTGACCACCGCGGCGGCGAAGCAAGTGTTCGACCCGGCGTCGTAGAGCGCGAAAGCCCGGCCCAGGAAGTCCGCGTCGACGTTTGCCTGGATGATCGAGTCGACGCAGATCTTCGTCGCCTGCATGGCGAATCCGAGTGCCAAAGCTGATAGCAGGAACCACCCGATGGAGAACTCGCTGCCGAAGCTGAGCTCGGAGACGGCGGGGATCGCCGTGGTGAGGACGATCCAGCGGCGCCGCCCGATCCGGCCGCTCACCCGTGGCGTCAGCACGGCCGCGGCCACGAGTCCGATGCCGCCCGCCGTCGCGGCTTGACCGGCGCCGACGATCCCCGCCCGTAGTGGCCCCTCGGCGTGGAAGGAGTATCGGTACAGCAGCAGCAGCTTGATCGTCCAGGCGCCGAACAGTGCCCGTTGCGCGTACATCACGGCAAGCGCGTAAGCCGCCTCACGCCGCTGCCAGACGTGTCGTGCGCCGGAGACGAAGCCGGTCGCGACGGCGCGCAGCTCCTCGATCGCCGGCACCGGCGGCAGCTCGTGCGGCCCGAGCAGCGACACCGGCAGGCGGGTCGCGACCGCCGCCGCAAGCAGGTAGCCGATCGCCGACAGCGCGGCCACGAGCGCCTCGCCGTGGTCACCCGAGCCGGCGAGGCCGCGGACGCCGACCCCGATCCCGCCGCCGGCGATCGTGATGACGGTCCCGGCACTGGTGCTGAATGCGTTGCTGATCACCAGTTGGTCGGGCCGCACGACGTAGGGCAGAGCGGCGCTCTGCGCCGCGAGGTAGAAGCGGTTCACCGCGAGCGCGCCGAAGGCAGTCGCCTCGAACCCGAGCGAACGGGACCCGTCGGCGAACAGCAACAGCGCGGACAGCGCCGCGAGGCAGCCGTGCACTGCCGCGCCGCGGCTGAGGATCCGCTGCCGCCGCCAGCGGTCGAGGAAGACCCCGACGAACGGGCCGACGAGGCTGTAGGGAAGCACCAGCAGGACCAGGCCGCCGGCGATCTGTGCGGGCCGGGTCTGGTGGTCGGGGTTGAACAGCAGCGCGCCGTACAGGCTTGCCTGGAAGATGCCGTCTGCCGTTTGCGAGGTCAGCCGCGACGTCAGCAGAACGCGGAACCGCCGCGCCCCGAGAAGCCCCTTGAGGCTCTCGAGACGCGGCGGTGTGGGCTGCATCCCCGCACGCTATTCGTGCGGGTGACGGAGCTAGCGCTCGATGGTGCCCGCGATGAAGTTGGCAACGGCCTCGCGCGCCTCGTCGTCGCTGTACTGCACCGGCGGGGACTTCATGAAGTACGACGACGCCGACAGGATCGGGCCGCCGATACCGCGGTCCTTGGCGATCTTCGCGGCGCGGACCGCGTCGATGATGACGCCCGCGGAGTTCGGGGAGTCGTGCACCTCGAGCTTGTACTCGAGGTTCAGCGGGGTGTCGCCGAACGACCGGCCTTCGAGCCGGACATAGGCCCACTTGCGGTCCTCGAGCCACGGCACGTGGTCCGACGGGCCGATGTGAACGTCGGCGCCGCGCATCTCGTGCGGGATCTGTGAGGTGACCGACTGCGTCTTGGAGATCTTCTTCGACTGCAGGCGCTTGCGCTCCAGCATGTTCTTGAAGTCCATGTTGCCGCCGAAGTTCAGCTGGTAGGTGCGCAGCAGCTCGACGCCGCGGTCCTCGAACAGCTTCGCGAGCACGCGGTGTGTGATCGTGGCGCCGACCTGGCTCTTGATGTCGTCGCCGACGATCGGCACGCCCGCGTCGGTGAACTTCTGCGCCCACGTGGGGTCGCTGGCGATGAAGACCGGCAGCGCGTTGACGAACGCGACCTTCGCGTCGATGGCACACTGCGCGTAGAACCGGTCCGCCTCTTCGCTGCCGACCGGCAGGTAGGAGACCAGCACGTCCACCTTCGCGTCCTTGAGGACCTGTACGACGTCGACGGGCGCCTCGTCGGACTCCTCCACCATGTCGCGGTAGTACTCGCCGAGGCCGTCATAGGTGTGGCCGCGCTGGACGATCACGCCGCTCGGCGGCACGTCACAGATCTTGATCGTGTTGTTCTCGCTGGCGACGATCGCCTCGGAGAGGTCACGACCGACCTTCTTGCCGTCGACGTCGAAGGCGGCGACGAACTCGACGTCACGGACGTGGTAGCCGCCGAAGTCGACGTGCATGAGACCCGGAACTCGCGCCTCGGGGTCGGCGTTCTTGTAGTACTCGACGCCCTGGACGAGCGACGAGGCGCAGTTGCCTACGCCGACGATGGCGACTCGGATGGAACCCATCTTGAGTGGTCTCCTTGGTTGTCTTTAGGAAGCGCGGTCTGACGTTGCGTCGGTGGTGACGGTTACTTCGCGATCGGGTTGTCGGCGGTCGTGCGGCGAGTCCGCGCCGGCCGCGCTGCGACGCCGGCGCGCTCGGTCGCGATCAGCTCGTTGAGCCAACGCACCTCGCGCTCGACCGATTCGAGGCCGTGACGCTGCAGCTCGAGCGTGTAGCGGTCGATCCGACCGCGGGTTGTGCTCATCGAGGACGTTGCACTCTCCTGTCGCTCCTCGAGCCGGCTGCGGCGCCCCTCGAGGATCCGCAACCGGGTCTCGGCGTCGGTCTGCGCGAAGAACGCGAACCGCACGCCGAAGCTCTCGTCGTCCCATGCCGACGGGCCGCCTTCGGCGAGCTGCTCCTGGAGCCGCTCCTTGCCCTCGGCGGTCAGCTTGTACGTCGTCTTCTTACGGCGGCCCGGGCCGACCTCGCTCGCGCTCTCGTCCGACGTGATGTACCCAGCGGACTGCAGCGCGGACAGGCAGGGATAGAGCGTGCCGTAGGAGATCGCCCGGAACGGGCCGAGCACCGCCTTCAGCCGCTTGTTCAGCTCGTAGCCGTGCATCGGAGACTCGTTGAGCAGCCCAAGCACGGCGAGCTCCAGCACGCCGGACTTCCTGCTCATGGATGTTCTCCTCGAACCTAACTGCCAGATGTATCTGTTCGATACATCGAAGAATGTAATCGCCGGAAATCCGGATGGCAAACGGAAGATGACCGGGCGTGTTGGAGTCGCGGCGTACCCTGACCCGCGTGCTGCGCTCGCCGGCGGTCGTCGACCTTCCGGGAGCGCGCTGTGTCATCGACTACGCGCTGGCGCGCCGCGCCGTGCTGACCGGCTTGGCGACTGGCCGGCTGCGCCGCGAGGACGCCTGCGACGCCGACGTCTACCTGCGCCGGGCCGCGCGTTACCACGGCGAGGACACCGACGACGTCTGCCCGGTGTGTGCCGCCGAGACCTTGGTGCACGTGACGTACGCGTACGGCGAATGCTTCACCACCGACACCAACGGCCGGGCGTGGGCCAGCAGCGACATCCCGGATCTCGCCAAGCGGATGCCCGAGTTCTCGGTGTTCGTCGTCGAGGTGTGCCGCGGGTGCGCCTGGAACCACCTCGTCACCTCCGCCGTTCTGGGCACCGGTGAACCGATGCGCCGCCGTCGACGGTCGGGGACTCACGCGTGAGCCAGGCAGGCTCGCCGCGCCAGGCCAAGCGGGCAGCTCCGCGCAGGCCCACCGGCCGGCGGGGGATAGCGCGCTACGCCCCCCGGCCCAAGCAGGTGCTGTGGGGGACGCTCATCGCCCTGGTCGCAGTGACCGCGCTGACCGTCATCGCTTACGTCCGTACGACGATCCCCAACGTCAACGCGCTGTCCGCCGAGCAGGCGACGACGATCTATTACAGCAACGGTCACAAGCTCGCGACGATCGGTGACACCAACCGCATCGATGTCCCGCTCTCGCAGGTGCCGCTGGTCACCCAGCACGCGGTGCTGGCCGCCGAGGACCGCAACTTCTACTCCGAGCCCGGGATCTCGCCGACCGGCATCATCCGCGCGCTGCTGGTCGACCTCAAGGGGGGCGACATCAGCCAGGGCGGCTCGACCATCACGCAGCAGTACGTGAAGAACGCCTATCTGTCCCCGCATCGGTCGCTGACGCGGAAGCTCAAAGAGATCCTGATCGCGACCAAGCTCGCGCGGACGACCTCGAAGTCCACCATCCTCGACGACTACCTCAACACGATCTACTACGGCCGCGGGGCCTACGGGATCGAAGCGGCGGCGAAGGCGTACTTCGGCGTGGACGTCTCCAAGCTCAACGCCGCGCAGAGCGCGCTGATCGCCGCGGTCATCCGCGGGCCGAGCTACTACGACCCGATCATCAAGGCGAACCGCCCGGCCGCGAAGTCGCGGTGGCAGTACGTGATCGACGGCATGGTGAGCAAGGGCTGGCTCACCCAGGCGCAAGCCGATCGGATGAGGTTCCCGGCAGGCGCCGACCACCAGACGAAGGGCGAGTCGAGCACCGCCTGCCTCGGCGAAGCATGCTTCATCCGCGACGCGGTCGAGTACGAGCTCCGCACCTCCGACGGCATCAGTCAGGCGCAGCTCGATCTCGGCGGCTACAAGATCGTCACGACGATCGACCAGCACGACGAGCAGGCACTGATCAACGCCGAGCACGCGATCGTCCCGAAAAACGACAAGGGCACGCCGGAAAGCGGCGCGGCCTCGATCGTCCCGGGCGACGGAGCGATCCGCGCGCTCTACGGCGGCCGCTACTACTGCGGGCACACCAAGCTCAACCCCGACTCGTGCATCGACCTGTCGGGAGCGACCGGGCAGTGGGCCCGGCCCCCGGGCTCCTCGTTCAAGGCGTTCACCCTGATTGCCGCCCTGCAGAAGGGCATCTCGCTGTCGAGCATCTTCGACGGCCCGCCGACCGTCGATGTCGACGGCACGGAGATCCACAACTCCTCGCCGGGGGAGGCGTGCTACGGCTGCACCCTGCTCAGCGCGTTCGCCCAGTCGATCAACACGGTGTTCGTGCCGCTCGCGCAGCAGGTCGGTCCGCAGAACGTCGTCGACGCGGCGTACAAGGCCGGCATTCCCAAGTCGCGCCACCTCAGCGCGGTTCCCGACATCACGCTCGGTCCGGACCAGGTCTCGCCGCTGGATCTCGCGGACGCCTACGCGACGATTGCCGCGCAGGGCAAGTACGCCGCGCCGTACCTCGTGAAGTCCGTGACGACGGTCGGGGGCCAGCGGATCTACCGCGCGACCCCGCACGTCTCGCAGGTGTTCCCCGCGGACGTCATGTCGGATGCGACGTACGCGATGGAGCACGTCCTCGAGCCGGGTGGGACGGCGTACGGGCATGCCCTTTCGGGCCGGCCGTCGGCGGGCAAGACCGGGACCACGGACAACAACACGAACGCCTGGTTCACCGGTTTCACCCCGCAGCTGTGCACGTCGGTCTGGATCGGCAACGTCAACCGTGACGCGACCGTCGCGGTCGGCGGCGTCGGCGAGGTGTTCGGCGGGACGCTGCCGGCCGAGGTGTGGCAGGACGCCATGAACGCGGCGCTCGACGGCCAGCCGGTGGAAAGCTTCCCGGCAGCTGCCGCGGTGGGGACGCCCGAGGTGTCGACGACGGCTGCGCCGCCGGCGACCGCCACCAGCGTCCCGACGATCACCGTCGCGCCTTCCGGAACGCCCCCGCCGGTCATTACCTCGACCCCGTTGCCGACGCTGACCGGCGGGCCAACCGCGACTCCGCCGCTGCCGCCGACGCCGACGGAGACGCCGACGCAGGGCGCCCTGCCGCCCGGCCCAGGCAACCAGGCGAAGCGCGAGTGAACCCGATCGCTCCGAGCCGCGAGGACCCGACGGTCCGCGGCGCAAGTGAGCTGATCGGAGGCCCGTACGGCGCCCACGCGGATCACCGCGGCTGGTGGTGGACGCCGCTGCGCGTCGCTCTCGGCCTGACGGTGTTGTTCTGCGTCTTCGGATACCTGCAGAAGTCGCCCTGCCTGACCCACCCTTACACCGACGAGTACCAGTACACGCGGCTCTGTTACACCGACACCTACGTCCTGTACACCGCCGAGGGCTTGAACGCCCGGCATGACGCTTCGGGACGTGTGGTCGGCTCCGTGGGCGTGCCGTACCGCGACCACCCGGTGGAGTACCCGCCGGTGATCGGCGGCCTGATGTGGACGGCCGCGGAGGTCACGTCGCTGCTGCACGGCGGCGGCGCGGACCCGAACGGGGCGCATGCCGAGACGTTCTTCGACGTGACCGCCCTCGGTCTCGCGGCGATGGCGCTTGTGTCGACGTGGACTGTTGCGCAGCTCGTCGGGCGGCGCCGCGCCTGGGATGCCGTCATGGTCGCGGCCTCTCCGGTGCTGCTGATGCACGCCTTCACGAACTGGGACCTGGCCGCAGTCGCGCTGACCGGCGTCGGGCTGTGGCTGTGGAAACGTGGCTCCCCGGCCTGGGCCGGTGTCGCGCTCGGTCTCGGCGTGGCAACCAAGCTGTACCCGCTGCTGGTCCTGCTCGCGCTGGTGATGCTCTGCGTCAGGGTGCGGCGGCTGCCTGCGGCCGCGAGGGCGATCGGCGGCGCCGCGGCAGGCATCGTCGTGGCGTACCTACCCGCGATCATCCTGTCGGAGCAGACGCCGGCGGCGGTGTTTCGCAGCGCGTTCCTGTTCCCGTCGTCCTCGTGCGACGCGGCGTATCCGCTTCGCGGCTGGCGCTGGTTCCTCTCGCTGTCACAGACGCGCGGGGCCGACTGGGGCAGCATCTGGCTGATCCTGCAGCACTGGATCCACGGGTCCCCGCTGGCCTCGCCGGCGCAGTGCGGCGCCGCGCCGAAAGGCCTCAACGTGCTCTCGTCCCTCGCCGTGCTCGCGGTGGTTGCGGGGTGTGCCGTGCTGGTAGCGAAGGCGCCGCGGCTGCCGAGGGTCGGACAGATCGCGTTCCTGCTCGTGGCGGGCTTCATCATGCTGAACAAGGTCGACTCCCCGCAGTACGCGCTGTGGTTGCTGCCGCTCGCGGTGATGGCACGACCACGGTGGGCCTCGCTGCTGATCTGGCAGGTCTCGGAGGTCGTGCTCGGAGCGGCCAACCTCTACACGTTGATCTCGCTCGACGACTCCGACCAGGGCTTGCCGATGGGGACCTACCTGATCTTCATCGGGATCCGGGACGTCATCCTGACCTGGCTGATGGTCCTCGTCGTACGCGAGGTGCTCGAGCCTCGGCTGGACATCGTCCGTCGGGAGGGCGTCGACGACCCGGCGGGCGGAGTGCTCGTTAGTGCGTGACCGCGAGGCCCTCTCGACCTGGGTCTACAGCCGGGTCGCGGTCTTTGTCATCTCCTTCGCGTCGCTGTGGATGCTCGGAGACACGGTCTCGGGCGACGTCCCGTCGTACCTGAGCGGCTGGGACCGGTGGGACGCGCATCTGTTCCTCGACCTTGCGAAGTACGGGTATCGCGGCTACCACACCAAGACGACCGACATCCACCTCGAGGCGTTCTTTCCGGGTGAGCCCGCGGCGATGCGGCTCGGTCACCTGCTCACCGGGAGCTGGGTCGCCGGAGCGCTGGCGGTGTCGGCCGTCGCAGGCGCATTCGCGATGGTGGCGCTGGCGCGCCTCGGCGGGCTCGAGCGCGGCACCGCGGCCGGCGATGTCGTCGGCTCCCGGGCCGTGCTCTACCTGGTGCTCTCGCCGTACGCGGTGTTCCTGGCGGCCGGCTACTCCGAGTCGTTGTTCCTCGCCTTCGCGTTGTGGTCCTGGCTGGCGGCTCGGCGCGGTCGCTGGCTGGCCGCGGGGCTGCTCGCCGGCGGCGCGGCGCTGGTCCGGATCGACGGGTTGTTCCTCGGCGCGGCGCTCGCCGTCGAGTGGCTGGTCACGGCGCGGCCCTACCGGTGGCGCACCGCGGTCCCGCTGGTTGCGCCATGGCTCGTGACCGCCGGGTTCTTCGGCTACCTCTGGGCGGTCACCGGCGATGCCCGAGCCTGGTTCGATGCCCAGCGCGAGGGCTGGGGGCGCGCCTTCACCGCACCGTGGAAGGCGCTCCACACGTCGTGGTCGGCGGCGGTGTCGCCGGTGCAGGGGACGGCGTACGAGTGGTCGTTCCGCGCGGAGATCGCGGCGGTGTTCCTCGGGCTGGCGCTCACGATCCTGCTCCTGGTGATGCACCGATGGGGCGAGGCGACGTTCGTCGGGCTGCAGGTCGCCGCGCTGGCTTCGTCGGCGTACTACCTCTCGGTTGCCCGGTCGACGCTGCTGTGGTTCCCGCTGTGGCTGCTTCTCGCCCGGGCCTCGGTACGCCGACCGTGGGTGCACAAGGCCTATCTCGCGACCGCGCCAGCGCTGATGGCGGTCGCGGTCGTCACCTTCACGAGCGGGCGCTGGGTCGGCTGACGCCCCCGCGACATGTGCCGCACCATGGAGAGGTGATGCGAGGGGTGGCAACGGCGCGAGCCGCCGCCGGTCTCGTGCTGGCAGCGGCCGGGTGCTGGCTCGGCGCGTCGCTGTCGAGCGCTGGCAGCGCGGCCGCCGCGACCGCCTGCGGCAGCATCACGATCTCGCAGGGGCAGGGGCTTTCGCTCGACGTCTCGTCTGTGCTGGTCCCGACCGGCGGGTGCGTGCGGTTCGCCAACCTCACCGATGTCACCGTGACGGTGAAGGTCTCGGGGTCGTCGTTCGCCACGCGCCTGCCCGCACGTACGCCGGCATCCGCATCCGCCGCGTACACCGCGACCCACGCCGCGACGGTGACGGCGACGGACGGGCTGCGGACCGGCCGCGGAACCATCTCGGTGGAAGCCGTGCCGCCGACCCCGAAGCCGAGCCAGACCTACGTCCCGCCGCCGGTGGAGTCGGTCGCGCCGGCCGTTGCCACCCACTCGGCGACGCCGTCGCCCAACGCCACCCCTACGCCGACGAGCTCGGCGACGCGTTCGCCGTCACCGACTCCCACGCCGTCGAGCTCGACGTCGTCGGCCGCCCTGCCGGTGCTGCCGTCGCTGCCGACGAGCGGCGCCACCGCGTTGCCCGCGGCCAGCCAGCCGGTCGTCGCGCCGCTGGTCGTCGGGCCGGGCACCCGAGGGGTGGCTGCGACAGTGATCGAGCCGATGGGCGGGTCGAGCCGGGGCCTGCCGGCGGCCGTGGCGATCGTGGTCGTGATCGGCCTCGCGACGGCGTTCGGCCGCGCCGTGCTGGCGGCCGCTCCGGCTGTGGACCGGCGGGGCCCGCGCGCTCGCGTTCCGCTCTAGTCTTCGCCGGGCTCTCGGGCCGGCGCCGCGCTGCTAGCCTGGTCGGCGCTCGACGCTTGAGCAGCCTCCTGTTACGCCCGCTCGACCGTGCACCTGCATGGCTCAAATGGGACGTAGCCGCCTCGTCGCCACCGCGGCGACGAGCATTTGAGTCCAGAGGAGGTGGGTTGCACGCATGCGTCACTACGAACTGATGGTCATCCTCGACCCTGATCTCGAGGAGCGCACCGTCGCGCCGTCCCTCGAGCAGTTCCTGAACGTCATCAAGCAGGCCGGAGGCACCGTCGACAAGGTCGACGTGTGGGGCCGCCGCCGGCTGTCGTTCGAGATCGCGCACAAGGTCGAGGGCATCTACGCCGTACTCGACGTCACGGCCGAGCCGGCCGCGGTCAAGGAGCTGGACCGCCAGCTGAACCTCAACGAAGCCGTGCTGCGCACCAAGGTGCTGCGGCCGGACGCGCGGTAGCCCGATGGCAGCGGGTGACGTCACCGTCACGGTGGTCGGCAACCTCACGAACGACCCGGAGCTGCGCTTCACGCCCAGCGGAGCAGCTGTCGCGTCGTTCACCGTCGCATCGACGCCGCGCATCCTGGACAAGGCCACCAACGAGTGGAAGGACGGCGACGCGCTGTTCCTTCGCTGCAGCGTGTGGCGCCAGGCGGCGGAGAACGTCGCGGAGTCGCTGACCCGCGGCGCCCGCGTGATGGTGACCGGTCGTCTCAAGCAGCGCAGCTACGAGACCAAGGAAGGCGAGAAGCGCACGGTCGTCGAGCTCGAGGTCGACGAGGTCGGCCCCTCACTGCGCTACGCCACCGCGAAGGTCACCAAGGCCTCACGCGGCGGCGGTGGAGGCGGCGGCGGCGGTGGCGGCTTCGGCGGTGGCGCCCCGTCGGGCGGCGCCTCGATCGACGACGACCCGTGGGCAACGCCGGCGCCGAGCGGCGGCGGCATGACCGACGAACCGCCCTTCTAGCAACTCCTCCGAGCTCCGGCGTCGGTAGCGACACGAGGCACGGACACCCAAAACTTCACGACAGGAGCACTACAGCAATGCCTAAGCCCGTCCTGCGCAAGCCCAAGAAGAAGGTCTGCCAGTTCTGCAAGGACAAGAACTCGACCTACATCGACTACAAGGACACGAACCTGCTGCGCAAGTTCATCTCCGACCGCGGCAAGATCCGTGCCCGCCGGGTGACCGGCAACTGCGCGCAGCACCAGCGCGACGTCGCGACCGCGGTCAAGAACTCCCGCGAGATGGCGATGCTTCCCTACACGAGCACGGCGCGATAGCCATGAAGCTGATCCTCACCCAGGAGGTCTCCGGCCTCGGCGGCCCCGGCGACATCGTCGAGGTCAAGGACGGCTACGGCCGCAACTTCCTCGTCCCGCGGGGTCTCGCGATCGTATGGAGCAAGGGCGGCGAGAGCCAGGTCGCGGCGCTGCGCCGGGGCCGTGCCGTCCGTGACATCCGCGACCTCGGCGAAGCTCAGACCATCGCCGACACCCTCGCCGGGCTGAAGGTGAAGCTGGCCTCGCGCGCCGGCGACGGCGGCCGGCTGTTCGGCTCGGTCACCACGGCCGATGTCGTCGAGGCGGTCGCGGCAGCGGGTGGCCCGAAGCTCGACAAGCGCCGGGTGGAGCTGCCCTCGGCCCACATCAAGACGGTCGGCCCTCACGCCGTCTCGGTGCGGCTGCACCCCGAGGTTGTGGCGTCCCTCGACGTCGAGGTCGTCCCCGCCTCCTAGGTCGCCGCATCTGCGGTCGGGTTTCTTTTTCCGCACATCCGTGGATGGCTGTTTTCGCAGGTCAGGACGTGTGTCGTAAGCGTGGGAGCGGCGCTGTCCACCGGGTTGTCCGCAGCCTGTGCACCACGACGCAGCGCTTCGTGCACACCCCATCCCCAGCGCCACCCACAGGCGGCATGAAGCCGCCGCGGCGGGGCGCTGAATCGGCACGCCCGGCAGCCGAAACTGAACAAAGCGTCGGAGCCGGGTGGTGTCATCCGACGCGTCAGGGCGGGTCGAGTCGGAGGGTCGGAGTCGGTGAGCGTCGCGGACGTCGTCTCGATGCCGGGCGGCGGGGGGACCGTCGACCTGGATCGGACGCCCCCGCAGGACATCGCGGCGGAGCAGTGCGTGCTCGGCGGGATGCTGCTGTCCAAGGACGCCATTGCTGACGTCGTCGAGGTGCTCAAGCCGAGCGACTTCTACCGCCCGGCACACCAGACCGTGTACGACGCGATCCTCGACCTCTACGGCAAGGGCGAGCCGGCCGATCCGGTGACCGTTGCCGCGGAGCTCACTCGCTCCGGCAACCTCGAGCGGATCGGCGGCGCGCCGTACCTGCACACGCTGATCTCGCTGGTGCCGATCGCGGCCAACGCGGGCTACTACGCCCAGATCGTTCGCGAGCGGGCGATCCTGCGGCGGCTGGTCGAGGCCGGAACGAAGGTCGTGCAGCTCGGGTACGGCGCAGCCGGCGGGATGGGCGGCGACGTCGACGACGTGGTCGACCGGGCGCAGGCCGCGGTCTACGAGGTCGTCGAGCGGCGGACCAGCGAGGACTACGTCCCGCTGGGCGAGGCGATGTGGAAGACCTACGAAGAGATCGAGGCGATCGGCAGCCGCGGTGGCGAGCTGTTCGGCGTGCCTACCGGGTTCCGCGATCTCGACGAGCTGACCAACGGGCTGCACGAGGGTCAGCTCATCGTCGTCGCGGGACGGCCCGGCCTGGGCAAATCGACCCTAGGTATGGATTTCCTGCGTTCGGCCTGCATCGCGCACCAGCGGACCGGCGCACTGTTCTCGCTGGAAATGGGCAAGAGCGAGATCACGATGCGCCTGTTGTCGGCGGAGGCCCGGATCCCGCTGACCCGAATCCGTACCGGGACGCTCAACGACGACGACTGGACGAAGCTCGCCCGCCGGATGGGCGAGGTCGCGGAAGCACCGCTGTTCATCGACGACTCGCCCAACCTGACGATGATGGAGATCCGGGCGAAGGCGCGGCGGCTCAAGCAGCGCCACGACCTGAAGCTCATCGTCGTCGACTACCTGCAGCTGATGACCAGCAACAAGCGGGTCGAGAACCGCCAGCAAGAAGTGGCCGACATGAGCCGGTCGCTGAAGCTGCTGGCGAAGGAGATCAGCGTCCCGGTGGTGGCGATCAGCCAGCTGAACCGCGGCGCTGAGCAGCGCTCCGACAAGCGGCCACAGCTGTCGGACCTTCGCGAGTCCGGTGCGATCGAGCAGGACGCGGACATGGTGATCCTGCTGCACCGTGAGGACGCCTACGAGCGCGAGTCACCACGTGCCGGGGAGGCCGACCTGATCGTCGCCAAGCACCGAAACGGGCCCACGCGGGACGTCGTGGTGTCCTCGCAGCTGCACTACTCCCGCTTCGTGGACATGCCCCACAACTAGCGTGCAGCGCGGTGTGCGGGCGCGGTGACGAGGAAGCGGCGTAGCTAAGACAGCGTGCCCGCGTACAGGGCGTCGATCACGCGGGTCACGGCGTCGCTGCGCTTGAGGTCGATGACGCCGCGGATCTCGAGGATCTCGAGCAGCGGGTAGAGGGTGTCGAACATCGCCCAGATCCGCTGATGCTCGGCGGCGGTCATCGGCAGCGACGTCGTGATCGGCCGCGGCGACGCTCCGGCTCGGTCGAGGTCCTTCTTCACCTGCGTGGTTACCGCCCGCCAGAACGCGAGCAGGCTGTCCATCCCGGCGTCGTCAGGGATCCGCCCCTCGCTTCGCAACTTGTCCATCGACTTCATGACCACCTGCATGTAGCTGCCGAACTCCCGGCCGTCGGCCGGGAGGTAGGGCTGAGTCGTGAACTGCTGTGCGGGCTGCATCGGGTGAGCGTACGTCGCGGTCTGCTGCGCAAAGGCTCGTGACGAGGCCGCGCAGGAAGTACGGTCATCGTCGATGGCCGAGTCCGCGCTCGAGCAGGCGATCCGCACCGGGTCGCTCGGCTCGTTCTGGGCGAAGGTGCAGCCCGACGTCCCCGCGATCATCACGGCGGAGCGCGTGCTCGCCTACGACGACCTCAACCACCGCGCCAACCAGATCGCCCGGATGCTGCAGGCTAACGGCATCGGCTTCGGCGACAGCGTCGCGCTGCTGTGCTCCAACCGCGCGGAGTTCGTCGAGGTCATCCAGGCGGTCCACCGGTCGGGGCTGCGGCTGACGCCGATCAACTGGCACGTCACCGCGGAGGAGGCGGCGTACATCGTCGCCGACTGCGGCGCGAAGGCCCTGTTCGCCGACGTACGGTTCGCCGCCGTCGCCCGGGCCGCGGCGGACGAGGCGAAGCCCGCGCTCACCATCTCCATCGGCGGCGCCATCGAAGGCTTCACCGATCTCGAGGAACAGCTCGTCGGCTACTCGACCGACGACCTGCCGGAGACGCGACTCGGCACGTCGATGATGTACACCTCGGGCACGACCGGCCGCCCGAAGGGCGTGCATCGCGAGATCACGGGGACCATGAGCCCGTCGTCGTTGGCGCAGACTCAGCGGTTGCGCGAGGCCGCCGGCTTCCAGCCCGGCAAGGACGCCTCGCTGGTCACCGGGCCGCTCTACCACGCGGCACCGCTGCTGTTCGGGCTGAGCATGCCCTTGTCGTTCGGTACGACGGTCGTGTTGATGGACGGCTGGGCTCCCGAGCAGATGCTCGCGCTGGTCCAGGCGCACGCCATCACCCACATGCACCTGGTGCCGACGATGTTCCACAGGCTGCTGTCGCTGCCGGCGGAAGTACGTGAGGCGTACGACGTCAGCTCGCTGCGCCAGATCTGGCACGGCGCGGCCCCGTGCCCGATCCCGGTGAAGCAGGCGATGATCGACTGGCTCGGCCCGATCATCTGGGAGTACTACGGCGCGACCGAGGGGCTGACGACGATCGTCGACTCCCACGAGTGGCTCGCCCGCCCCGGAACCGTCGGCCGTCCCGACGACGGCCAGGTCGAGATCCGCGATGACGACGCGCAGCCGGTGCCGGCGGGTACGCCGGGAACCGTCTACATTGCGGCATCACCCGATGCACGCTTCCGCTACCACGGCGACGACGCGAAGACCGCGGAGACCTACCGCGGCGACTACTACACGGTCGGCGACGTCGGCTACCTCGACGCCGACGGCTGGCTGTTCCTCACCGACCGCAGCGCCAACCTGATCATCTCCGGTGGCGTCAACATCTACCCGGCCGAGATCGAAGCCGTCCTCATCACGCACCCGGCGGTCGGTGATGTCGCCGTCATCGGCGTACCCAGCGAGGAGTGGGGCGAAGAGGTCAAGGCAGTCGTCGAGGTCCAGCCGGGACGCACCGGCGACGAGGCGCTCGCCGAGGAGCTGATCGCCTTCGCGCGCGAGCACCTGGCCGGCTACAAGTGCCCGCGCACCGTCGACTTCGTCGAGCGCCTCCCGCGGGAGGACAACGGCAAGCTGTACAAACGCAAGCTCCGGGATGCGTATCGGCGTGCTGCCGCCAGCGATCACGTCGGATGATGCGCGTTTCGATCGACAGTGCGAAGTGCCAGGGTCACGGTCGCTGCTACTCGTTGGCTCCCCAGGTCTTCGACGAGGATGACGAGGGTCAGGGCTTCGTCATCGGCTCCGGCGATGTCGCCGCCGACCAGGAGGCCGCGGTCTATCTCGCCGAGGCCAACTGCCCCGAGGGCGCCGTGGTGATCGAGAAGTGAGCGCCCCGTGACCACCGACGAGCGGTTCGGCCGCAGCTTCGAGGAGATGCGCTCGGACCGCGAGTTTGGCACCCGCAGCCCGGTCGTGACCGGCCCGGTCTCGGACTGGGCGACCGACTTCTCCCACATGGAAGAGGAGTGGGCGGCCGACCCGTACCCGATCCTCGAGGACCTGCGCGAGCGCTGCCCGATCGCGCACACCGACCGGTTCGGCGGCGCGTGGCTGCCGGTCCGTCACGACGACGTCGCGGAGATCGCCTACGACACCGACCGGTTCTCCTCGCGCTCGCCTGTGGTCGGGAACTTCCGGCCGCCGCTGGACATCGCCCCGGTGGGTGGCATCCCGCCGATCTCGTCGGACCCGCCGTTCCATCACGATGCGCGCAAGCTCCTGCTTCCGGCCTTCACGCGCAACGCCGTCGCGAAGCTCGAGCCGGCAACCCGCGATTTCTGCCACAAGCTGATCGACGACATGGGTACGGCGGACGTCGTCGATGCGGCGACGCAGTACGCACAGCACATCCCGGCACGGGTCATCGCGCAGATGCTCGGCTTCCCCCAGGAGGACGGGCCGAAGTTCCGCACCTACATCGAGGACACCCTCGAGGGGATCAACCTGCCGCCGGAGGAGCGGGTCGCCAAGGTCGGTGCGCTGTTCTCCTACCTGCTCGAGCAGATCCGGGCGCACCTCGACCAGCCGGCCGACGACCTGACGACGTACCTGATCGACGCCGAGCTGCACGGCCAGAAGCTCGACCCGTTCCACGTCGCCGGGACCATCTCGCTGATGCTCGTCGCGGGCATCGACACCACGTGGAGCGCGATCGGCGCATCGCTATGGCACCTGGCCCGCACCCCCGCTGACCGCAAGCGCCTGGTTGATGAACCCTCGCTGCTGCCCACCGCGATGGAGGAGTTCCTGCGTGCCTACGCACCGGTCACGATGGGCCGGCTCGTCAAGCAGGACATGGAGTGGCACGGCGTGCAGATGAAGGCGGAGGACTGGATCCTGCTGTCCTTCCCGGCGGCGAACCGCGACCCGGCGAAGTTCGACCGGGCGAACGAGGTCGTCGTCGACCGCGAGGTCAACAAGCACGCGGCGTTCGGATTGGGCATCCACCGCTGCCTCGGGTCGCACCTGGCCCGGATGGAGCTGCGCGTGGCCCTCGAGGTGTGGCTCGAGCGGATCCCCGAGTTCACGCTGGCGGACCCGACCGCGGTCCACTGGTCGACCGGTCAGGTTCGCGGCCCGCGCACGCTGCCCTTGCGTGTCGGCTGACGCTGCGGCTGCGATCGCCGAGGAGGCGATCGTCGATGGCGATGTTGCGATACGACCGGGTACGGCGCGGTCAGCGCTTCGTTCCCGGGACCTGCGCCGGCTCTGGTACGCGACCTTCGCGTCCAACATCGGGACCTGGATGCAGAACGTCGCCCTCGGCGCCTTCGCCTACCGCCTCGAGCACTCGGCGAGCTTCGTGGCCTACGTCGGGTTTGCGCAGCTCGGGCCGGTCCTCGTCCTGGCACCGGTCGGCGGCCTGCTCGCCGACCTCGTCGACCGTCGCAAGCTGCTGGTCCTGACCAACCTCGAGCAGCTGGTCTTTTCGATAGCGCTCGCGTTCGTCGCTGCGGCAGCCCATCCGTCGAAGCCGCTGCTGTTCGTAGTGGTGGTGGCGGTCGGGATCGGCAACGCGCTCAGCGGGCCGCCGCTGTCGAGCCTGCTGCCGAACCTCGTCCCGCGGGCCGACCTGCCCGGCGCGGTCTCACTGCAGTCGGTGCAGATGAACCTCTCGCGGGTGATCGGCCCGGCCATCGCCGGCGTACTGCTTCCCGAGATCCACGCGAGCGGGGTCTTCGCGATCAACGCCGCTACCTATCTCTTCGCGGTCGCCGGGGCGCTCGCGATCCGGCCGGTGCCGCAGACGGAGACCGCCGACGTCGGGGGGTGGCGGCGGATGCTCGGCGGGATCGTCGTCGCCCGCGCCGACCCGGTGATCCGATCGGTGCTGCTGACCATCGCGGCGATCTCGTTCTTCTGCCTGCCTTTCATCGGGCTGATGCCGGCGATCGGCGGCACGAACCTGCACCTCGACGTCAATGGGTTGGCGTACGGGCTGATGTACGCCAGCTTCGGCCTGGGCGCGGCGTGCGGCGCGATCGCGGTCGGCTCGGTGCTCTCCCACCGCCCGCGGGAGCCGGTGATCGCGATCTCGCTGGCCTGGTTCGGGATCGCGCTGGTCGGCTTCGGGCTGCTGCGCGACGTCGGTCCGGCGTACCCGGTCGCCTTTGCCGTCGGGCTGTTCTACTTCACCGCCGTCACGTCGCTGTCCACCCTGCTTCAGGAGCAGCTCGACGACACCGTCCGCGGCCGGGTGATGGCGCTGTACATGATGGGTTTCGGCGGGACGGTCCCGGTCGGGCTGCTGGTCGGCGGGCAGATCGCGGACGCGACGTCGGTGACCGCGGTGGTCGTCGCCGGGGGCGGCATCGCACTGGTGCTGGCCCTCGTCAGACGGCTTTCGGGGGGTCACCGAATGCCGTTCGGTGACCGAATCGATAACATTTAGGGTCCGTGCGCGGAATCGTCGCGCCAGTTAATGAGGTGCGGCAACCCCGTGGACGACTTCCCCCGTTCGGTGGACCCCGAGCGCCTGCGGATCGCGCTCCTCTCCTACCGGAGCAAGCCGCACTGCGGCGGCCAGGGCGTCTACGTCCGGCACGTCTCGCGTGAGCTGGTCGAGCTCGGCCATCACGTCGAGGTCATCAGCGGCCAGCCCTACCCGGAGCTCGACGCGGGCCCGTCGCTGACCAAGCTGCCCAGCCTCGACCTGTACCGCGAACCGGACCCGTTCCGGATCCCGCGGCCCAAGGAGTACCGGGACTGGATCGACGTCCTGGAGTTCCTGCACATGGGGACCGGCGGCTTCCCCGAGCCGCTCACCTTCTCGCTGCGTGCCGCGCGGCTGCTCAAAGCGCGCGTCGACGACTTCGACGTCGTGCACGACAACCAGACCCTCGGCTACGGGATGCTGCAGATCCAGAAGATGCTGCCGCTGATCGCGACCATCCATCACCCGGTCAGCGTGGACCGGGTCGTCGAGATCGAGAACGCTCAGGGCATCCGGCAGAAGCTCGGGAAACGGCGCTGGTACGCCTTCACCAAGATGCAGGGCAAAGTCGCGAGCCGGCTGACCTCCATCGTGACGGTGTCGACCAACTCCGGCCAGGACATCGCGCGGGACTTCAAGGTGGATCCGGGTGTCATGCGGGTGGTGCCCATCGGCGTCGACACCAAGACCTTCCGGCCGCCCAAGGCGCCGCGGGTGCCCGGTCGCATCGTCGCGGTCTCCAGCTCGGACTCACCGATCAAGGGCGTGAAGGTCCTGCTCGAAGCGGTCGCGAAGCTCCGCACCGGCCAGGAGGTCGAGCTGGTCGTGGTCGGCAAGCCGAACCCGGACGGCCCGGTCGCCAAGGCGGTCAAGGACCTCAACCTCTCCGACACCGTCCGGTTCGTCTCCGGCCTGTCCAACGACGCGATCGCCGAGCTGCTCGGATCCGCGGAGGTCGCCGTCGTACCGTCGCTCTACGAAGGCTTCTCGATCCCCGCAGTCGAGGCGATGGCCTGTGCCACCCCGCTGATCGCGACGACCGGCGGTGCCCTGCCCGAGGTGGTCGGCACGGACGGCACGTCCGGTGTCCTCGTCGAGCCGGGCAACCCGGAGGAGCTCGCCGACGCGCTGTCGGCGCTGTTCGCCGACGACGCCCGCCGGAAGGCGATCGGTGCCGCCGGCCGCAAGCGGATCGAGACGTCCTACACCTGGCGCCGCGTCGCCGAGTCGATGGTCGAGGTCTACCAGGACGCGATCGAGCGCAAGGCGGCTGAGCGCGCAGCGGCGGAGCGCTGATGCTGACCGTCGACTTCACGCAGTTCCCGATCAACCCCGGCGACCGCGTTCTCGACCTCGGCTGCGGCGGCGGCCGTCACGCATTCGAGCTGCTGCGCCGCGGCGCGAAGGTAGTGGCCTTCGACTACAGCCTCGACGAGCTTCGCCAGGTCCAGACGATGTTCTATGCGATGGCGACCGGCGGCGAGGTGCCCGAGGGCTCCGCCGCGACCGTCGCCCGTGGCGACATCCTCGCGCTGCCGTTCCCGGACGGCGCCTTCGACGCGGTCGTCTGCGCGGAGGTGCTCGAGCACATCCCCAACGACGAGCGCGCGATGGCCGAGATCGCCCGGGTGGTCAAGCCGGGCGGCCGGGTCGCGGTCACGGTCCCGCGGTGGTGGCCCGAGCAGCTCAACTGGGCGCTGCCGAAGGACTACCAGCACGTGCCCGGCGGCCACATCCGGATCTACCGCGGCGACCAGTTGAAGGCCCGGCTGGCCGAAGCCGGCCTGCAGCCGCGCGCGCAGCACCACGCGCATGCGCTGCACTCGCCGTACTGGTGGCTCAACTGCACCTTCGGGCGCGAGAGCCTGCCGTCGCGGACGTACAACAAGCTGCTGGTGTGGGACATCATGTCCGCGCCGTGGCTGACCCGTACGGCGGAGAAGCTGCTCAACCCGGTCATGGGCAAGAGCCTCGTGGTGTACGCCGAGAAGCCGCTCGACTCCTCGGAGGATCGCAGTGCCGCGGCGTAGCGCGCTGACCATCCCATCGGTCGCCGGGATCATGACCGCCGAGCAGGTGCGGGAGACCGCGGAGTCGATCGCGCGGCAGCAGGAGCCGGACGGCGCGATCCCGTGGTTCACCGGCGGGCACACCGATCCGTGGGACCACATCGAGGGCGCGATGGCGATGACCGTCGCCGGTCTCGAGGAGCCGGTGGCCAAGGCCTACGAGTGGCTGCGCCGTACCCAGCTTCCCAACGGCTCGTGGGTGTCGAAGCGCACCGCCGGCGTCATCGAAGACGCGACCGTCGAGACCAACCAGTGCGCCTACATCGCGGTCGGCGCCTGGCACCACTACCTGGTCACCGGCGACGAGGCCGAGCTCGAGCGGATGTGGCCGCACGTGCGCGCGGGCCTGGACTTCGTCACGTCGTACGCGACCGACCGCGGCGAGATCGCGTGGTCGGTGACGCCCGAAGGCGAGGAGCGTGACGGCGGACCGCTGCTCACCGGCAGCTCGTCGATCTACCAGTCGCTGCGGGTGGGGATGAAGCTCGCCGAGCACTTCGACGAGCCGCAGCCCGAGTGGGAGATCGCGGCCGGTCGACTCGGTCACCTGATCGCCGAGCACCCGGATGTGTTCGCCGAGAAGGACCGGTTCTCGATGGACTGGTACTACCCGGTGCTCGGCGGGGCGATCCGGGGTGCGGCCGCCATCGAGCGCTTCCGGACCCGCTGGGACCGTTACGTCGTACCGGGTCTCGGCGTCCGTTGCGTCGACGACGAGCCCTGGGTGACCGGTGCGGAGTCCGCCGAGTGCGTGATGGCGCTGGACACCGTCGACATGGCCGACGAGGCGCGGCAGCTGTTCGCCGACATCCAGCACATGCGCGCCGAGGACGGCTCGTTCTGGACCGGCTGGCAGTACGCCGCACAGGTCAACTGGCCGGCGGAGAAGTCAACCTGGACGGCAGCCGCGGTGGTGCTGGCGGCCGACGCGCTGTCGCGCTCGACGCCGGCCTCGGGGATCTTCCGCGCCGACGAGCTCCCGCTACCGGTCCGCCTCGACGCGGTGGCCTGCGGCTGCGAGGACGCGGTCAACTCCCGCTAGCGGTCATTTCCCCGAAGTAGCACAGCACCTGGTCGCCGGCGTACCGATTTGGGGTGCGGTGTCCGGTTCCGGGGGGCGCTGTCGCCCTAGTTCGAGCCGGTCATGTGCTACTTCGAGGGGCGGCGGAGGACCCTGAGGCTGCCGACGGCGCGGACCTCTTCGAACCCGTCGCCGAGTGCCCGCTGGTAGATGTGGAAAGGGGCCTGGCCGCCGTCCTCTGGCCGCTCGAACACGTCGTGGATGGCGAGTACGCCGCCAGGCATCACGAATCCGGACCACCGCGCGTAGTCGTTCTGCGCGTGCTCCTCGGCGTGACCGCCGTCGATGAACAGCATCGCCAGTGGTGTCGACCACAGGTCGGCGGCGGTGGTGCTCTTCGCGAGGATCGCGGTCACGGTGTCTTCGAGGCCGGCATCGTGCATCGTGCGGCGGAAGAACGGCAGGGTGTCCATCTTCCCGGTGGCCGGATCGACCAGCTCTCTGTCGTGGTGCTCCCAGCCGGCCTGGTTCTCCTCGGAGCCGCGGTGGTGGTCGATCGTCACGACGTTGCCCCCCCGGACGGCCGCCGCCGCCCCGAGCCAGGTGGCCGACTTGCCGCAGTAGGTCCCGATCTCGAGGATCGGACCGTACGGCGCCATCGCCCAAGCCGCGTCGTACAGCGCCTCCGCCTCGTCCTCAGGCATGAACCCCTTTGCCTCGTCCGCGACCTTCTTGCGCGCCGCGTCAATCCTTTCTGGCGCAACCGCTGCGGGGTCTTCCACGCATCAGACCCTACGGGTTTGTGAATGCTGGAAGGCGGGGCGTCCGCGGAGCGGCGTGGGTGACGAGCCCCGGGCGAAGCGCGGCGAACGAACCCTCAGCCGCGGAGCGGATGCCCAGCCTTCCCCCACGCCGCTCCGCGAATATCCCCGCCTCCGACGCTCGGGCTCAGCCGACGCCGGCGACCGCGTTGCTCGTGACGTGGACGCCCTCGGCGAAGGCGACCAGCTGGTCCGCCGTCCAGTGCAGGGCGTCCGGCGCCTGGACGACCACGCGGTGCCCTGCGGCGTCGGTGTAGCCGAGCATCTCCTCGCCGCCGTTCCAGACCACGCCGGGCCGCCCGTTGACGGTGACCTGCTGACCGTCCTTCGGGAAGGACTGCTCGTCGGTGGAGGCGAGCAGCACGGTCAGCTTGTCGACGAAGACGTCGGGGTCGTTGTTGGTCGAGCCGTCCGGGGTGATGAGCAGCGCGGACTGCGTGGAGGTCGAAAGGTGCCAGCCTGCGGGTACCTCATCGACGGTGAACCCGTTGAGCTGCGCCCCGGTCCAGTCCACCAGCTTCACCGCGCTCGCGGTGTGGTGTGAGCGGTGCACAGCCTGGGTGGGCTCGCTCTTGCCACCTGCAGCCGTCGTCCCGCTGCCGCCGACCTGGGTCGCGGTCACGGCGACCGCGGCGGCGACGACGAGCGTGCCGGTGGCGAGCATCGAACGCCGTACGACGGCTCGACGGTGGGCTTTCACCAGGGCGCCACGTCCGCGCAGCAGATCGCCGTCGACCGTCGCCGCAGCCGGGTCGCCGGTGCCGTCCGGCCCGATGGCCTGGAACAGCTCAGTGATGTCGCTCATGAAGTCCTCGCAGTCGCTGGTTCGTCGGGACCGCGGGCGCCGAGTGGCAGGCCCGCGGCGGTGAGGGACTCCCGGAGCTGATCCAAGGCTCGGGAGGTCTGGCTCTTGACGGTGCCCTCGCTGCAGCCGAGTGCCTCCGCCGTCTCAGCCACCGTCAGCTCGCTCAGGTGCCGCAGGATCACGGCGGCCCTCATCCGCGCCGGCAGCGCGGCGAGGGCGGCGAACACGGCGTGCTCGGTGTCGGTCGGCGCTGGCGGATCCAGCGCGACCACATCAGGGATCTCGGCGCGGGAGTGCTCGTGGCGGGCAAAGCCCCGCCGGCGGGTGTCGATCAGCGCGTTCACCAGCGCCTTGCGGGCGTACGCGTCGACTGTGTCCTTGCGCACCCGCGGCCACGCGACGTACATCCGCATGAGCGCCGTCTGCACCAGGTCCTCGGCCACGTGGTGGTCGCCGCAGGCGAGAAACGTGGCCGTGCGCACGAGCGCCGACCGGTTGGCTACGACGTACGCGCGGAACTCCTCGTCCCGCTCCGCTGCCGCCATGCACTCCTCCGTCTGTCTCCCCGTCCTAGTACGGCGGAGCCGGCCCCGAGGTTGCTTGGCTAGGCCTCCGGCTTCGGGGGACGTTCCCCGACAAGGGCGAGCTGGCGGGACTGGGCGACGAGGCGCCCGGTGGAGTCCCAGACCGTTGCCTCCTCGTCGAACCATCCGTCGGACATCATCCGGGTGGTCGACTCGCAGCGCAGCCAGCCGGGCGCGGGCAGCCCGCGCAGCAGCACGGTGAGCTCGACGGTCGGCGCCCAGCCGTAGCGCTGCAGGTTGAACACCGTCGGCGGCGCCGCGTCCACGGCGACCAGCAGCGAGAACGGGTCAGGGTCGCTACCGTCGTGCAGCCGGAACCAGTAGCGGATCGTCGGGTCGCCGGTGAACTTCGGGAACGGCGAGGTGGCCGGGTCGATCCGCAGGTCCACCCGGTCGAAGATCTCGAGCACGAACTTCTCGGTGCCCGGCGGTACGCAGTCCTCCGGCGGGGGCATGTCCGGAGCCGGCCGTGCCATCCACTCGGCCGGGCCGGCATGCAGCTCGCCGGTGCTGACCAGCGCATCGATCTGCGGCTTGCCGCCCTGCCACAGCGTCGAGCGCGCCGTCGAGACCCGCCGACCGGTGCGGACTACTTCGGTGCGCACTTCGGCATCGGTCGAGTCCGGGGCGCGCAGGTAGTGAGCGGACACCGCCATCGGATGCGCCGCGCCGACCGCGTCACACGCCGCACGCGCGATGATCGACAGCGTGTAGCCGCCGTTCGGCTTGCCCCCGATCGCCCAGTGCGGGCTCAGCTGCGCGTCGTACGTCGTCGGGTCGGCGTCCCGGCGCCGCACCGAGCCCTCGGCCTCGAAGTGGGTCACAGCGACAGCAACGTCGGGGCGAGCTCGGCCCATTCACGGCGCGGGAGACCCCGCCGGTCGTCGACGAGGATCTGCAGTGCGACGTGATCGGCGCCGGCATCGAGGTGCGCCTTCACCCGGGCCGCGATCGCGTCGGCCGAGCCCCACACGCAGATCGTGTCGACCAGCCGGTCGTTGCCGCCGTCGGCGAAGTCGCCGGGCTCGAACCCGAACCGCTCGAGGTTTGCGGTGTAGTTCGACAGCCGCAGGTACGACGTGGTGTGGCGGCGCGCGATCTCGCGTGCGACCGCCGGATCGGTGGACAGCACGCAGACCTGCTCTGGCACGAGCAGCTTGTCCGGCCCGAGGATCTCGCGCGCCACCACCGTGTGCTCGGGCGGCACGAAATAGGAGTGGACCCCGTCGGCGCGCTCCGCGGCCAGCGCGAGCATCTTCGGTCCGAGCGCGGCCAGCAGTCGCGGCGGGCGGTGCTCCGGCGCGACCGCGCGGTAGACGCCGTACCCGGAGTCCATCCCGTCGAGGTAGTCGCGCATGAACGTTAGCGGCGTCCGGTAGTCCTCACCGCGTACGTCGAGCAGCGGCTTGTGGGAGACGCCGATGCCCAGCACGAAGCGGTCGGGATAGGCCTCGCCGAGCGCGAGCTGACCCGCAGCGGTGGCGAGGGCGTCCCGCGCCCAGATGTTCGCGATGCCGGTTGCCACGACGAGCGAGGAGGTTGCAGAAAGCAGCAGCTGCGCCGCCGTCAGCACCTCGCGCCCGACCGCTTCGCCGGTCCACAACGCGCGGTAGCCGAGCGACTCGACCTCGCGCGCCACCTCGCGGACCGTCTCGGCCGGCGAGAAGTCGAGCTGGCCGGACCAGATCCCGACCCTGCCGAGCCGGGCCGGCCAGGCGCTGAGATCCGTCCCGGATTCCGTCACGAATCGACCGTACCGGCCGGGTTCACTCGGAGCGGTTGAAGCCCTCTGTGATCTTCTGCATCGCGGTGGTGAGCTCGCTCGGAATCACGAAGACCGAGTTGCCGTACGACGCGACCTTCTGCAGAGCCTCGAGGTACTGGTAGGCCAGCAAAGACGGGTCCACATTGCCGGCGTGGATGGCGTTGAAGACCGTCTCGATGGCCTTCGCCTGGCCCTCGGCGCGCAGGATCTCCGACTCCCGCTGTCCCTGGGCGGACAGGATCGCGGACTGCTTCTCACCTTCGGCGTTGAGGATTGCCGCTTGCTTCGTGCCTTCGGCCGTGAGGATGGCGGCCCGCTTCTCGCGGTCGGCGCGCATCTGCTTCTCCATCGACTCCTGCACGCTCGCCGGGGGGTCGATCGACTTCAGCTCGACGCGGTTGACCCGGATCCCCCACTGCCCGGTCGCCTCGTCCAGCACGCCGCGCAGCTGCCCGTTGATCTGGTCCCGGCTGGTCAGCGTCGCCTCGAGGTCCATGCCGCCGATGACGTTGCGCAGCGTCGTGACGGTCAGCTGCTCGATCGCCTGCAGGTAGTTCGCGATCTCATACGTCGCGGCCCGCGGGTCGGTCACCGTGAAGTAGATGACCGTGTCGATGTTCACGACGAGGTTGTCCGAGGTGATCACCGGTTGCGGAGGGAAGCTCACGACCTGCTCGCGCAGGTCGATCAGTGGGCGCAGCCGGTCCACGAACGGCATGATGATCGCGATCCCCGCGTTGACGGTGCGGCTGTAGCGGCCGAGGCGCTCGACGACGCCCGCGCGTGCCTGGGGGACGATCCGGACCGATCTGGCTACCGCGATGATCAGCAGAACCGCGACGACTATCGCGACGACAGCGCCTGCGTTCATGGTGCCCCCTACGAGACCGGTTCGGTTGTCGGATGGACGACGGCGGTCGCGCCGTCGATCCTGACGACGTTGACCCACTGGCCAGGCGGGATCACGTAGCCGTCGATGTCGGGTCGCGCGCTCCACGCCTCGCCGTTGATCCGGACCTGGCCGCCCGACGCGGTGGAGATCGGGCTGATCGACATCACCCGCTTGCCGACGAGGCGCTCGGTGCCGCTGCGGATCGATGGCGGGGTACGCAGGTGGCGGCGCGCGACCGGCAGGACGCTGCCGAGCAGTACGACGTCCGCCGCGCCGAACACGATCCACTGGACGGCGGCGGACGCCCCGGCTGCCGCGGCGATCGCGCCACCGACAGCGGCGAAAGCGGTCAGGCCGAGCACGAACGTCAGGGTCAGGACCTCTGCGATCCCCAGCGCGACTGCGGCGATCACCCAGATCATCCACGCGGCCACGGCCGAAGCGTAGGACCTGGGCCTGCCGCCGTCACGATCGCGGCGGCACCGCCGCGCCGCGCCGTGGTGTGCGATCTGCAGATAGCCAGGCGCGCCGCAGGGTGTCACGATGGGGTGCGGATTCCCACAAGGAGTGCACCGTGACAGAGATGCTGCTACCGCAGCCTTCAGAAGGTCCGGACTTCGTCCAGCTGCTGACCCCGGAGGGTCAGCGGGTCGAGCACCCGGACTACTCCCTCGAGATCTCCGACGAGGAGATCAAGGGCCTCTACCGGGACCTCGTCCTAGTACGCCGGATCGACGTCGAGGCCACCGCGCTGCAACGCCAAGGCCAGCTCGGGCTGTGGGCCAGCCTGCTCGGCCAGGAAGCCGCTCAGGTCGGCGCGGGGCGCGCGCTCACTGAGCGCGACTTCGCGTTCCCGACCTACCGCGAGCACGGCGTCGCCTACTGCAAGGGCGTCGATCCCGTCACGCTTCTCGGGCTGTTCCGCGGCGTCAGCCAGGGCGGCTGGGACCCGCAGGAGCACGGCTTCGGGCTGTACACGATCGTCATCGGCTCGCAGACGCTGCACGCGACCGGATATGCGATGGGGATCCAGCGCGACGGCGGGGACGCCGCGGCGATGGCCTTCTTCGGTGACGGCGCAACCAGCCAAGGCGACGTGAACGAGGCCTTCGTGTGGGCCAGCTCCTACAACGCGCCCGTGGTCTTCTTCTGCCAGAACAACCAGTGGGCGATCTCGGAGCCGGTCGAGCGCCAGGCCCGGATCCCGCTCTACCACCGTGCGGAGGGCTTCGGCTTTCCCGGCGTCCGGGTCGACGGCAACGACGTGCTGGCGGTTCTCGCCGTGGCGCGTGCCGCGCTGGCGCGGGCGCGTGAAGGCAGCGGGCCCACCCTCATCGAGGCCTACACCTACCGAATGGGCGCGCACACCACGTCGGACGACCCGACGCGCTACCGGCTCGCCGCCGACGTCGAGATCTGGAAGCTCAAGGACCCGATCGAGCGGGTCAAGGCGTACCTGTCTCGTTCCGGCGCCGCGGACTCGGCGTACTTCCAGGAGGTCGCCGAAGCGGCTGACGCGCTCGCCGCCCATGTCCGTGCGGGCTGCCTCGCACTGCCCGATCCGGACCCGTTGTCGTTGTTCGACCACGTCTACGCCGAAGGCTCGAGCTTGCTCGACGAGGAGCGCGAGCAGATGGCCGCCTACCTCGACTCGTTCGAAGCGGCGGCCAGCTGATGGCCGCGCTGACGCTTGCGAAGGCCCTTAACGAGGGGCTGCGCAAGGCGATGGAGGCCGACCCGAAGGTGCTCGTCATGGGCGAGGACGTTGGGGCGCTCGGTGGCGTGTTCCGGGTCACCGACGGTCTTGCCAAGGACTTCGGCGAGCAGCGGGTCATCGACACCCCGCTGGCCGAGTCAGGGATCGTCGGAACTGCGATCGGGCTGTGCCTGCGCGGCTTCCGGCCGGTGTGTGAGATCCAGTTCGACGGGTTCGTGTTCCCGGCCTTCGACCAGATCGTCACCCAGGTCGCGAGGATGCACTACCGCTCGTCGGGCAACGTCCGGATGCCGGTCACGATCCGGATCCCGTACGGCGGCGGCATCGGGGCCGTCGAGCATCACAGCGAGTCGCCGGAGGCGTACTTCGCCCACACCGCAGGCCTGAAGGTCGTGACCTGCTCCAACCCGGCGGACGCCTACTCGATGATCCAGCAGGCCATCGCCTGCGATGACCCGGTCGTGTTCTTCGAGCCCAAACGGCGGTACTGGGACAAGGCGGACGTCGACCTGGATGCGACACCCGACGCGCTGTGGTCGGCGCGGGTTGCGCGTCCCGGCGCCGACGCGACGCTGATCACCTACGGCCCGAGCGTCCGGGCCTGTCTCGAGGCGTCTGCGGCCGCCGCCACGGAGGGCCGCGAGCTCGAGATCGTCGACCTTCGCGCCCTCTCACCGATCGACTGGGAGACGGTCTTCGCGTCGGTGCGGAAGACCGGCCGCGCGATCGTGGTGAGCGAGGCCCCGGTGTTCGTCTCGCTGGCCGCCGAGGTCGCCGCGCGGGTCAGTGAGAAGTGCTTCTACTCGCTCGAGGCTCCGGTGCTGCGGGTCGGCGGGTACTCGACGCCGTACCCCGCGTCCCGGGTCGAGGAGGACTACCTGCCCGACCTGGATCGGATCCTCGACGCCGTCGACCGGGCGATGGCGTTCTGATGGCCGTCGAGACCTTCCTGCTGCCCGATCTCGGCGAGGGCTTGACCGAGGCCGAGATCCTCAACTGGCTGGTCGCGGTGGGCGACACGGTGACGCTGAACCAGCCGATCGTCGAGGTCGAAACCGCGAAGGCCGCAGTCGAGATCCCGTCGCCGTACGCCGGGGTCGTGACGGCGCTGCACCATCCGCAGGGCGACACCGTCGACGTCGGCCTGCCGCTGATCAGCTTCGAGGTGGGGGGCGGCGAAGCCGCCGCCACTGCGGCTGCGCCAGTGATCCAGGGCGGCGACCTGGTGCCGAACGCGCCCAAACCAGGTCCCGAGGAGAAGATCGAGGTCCTCGTCGGCAGCGGTCCGAAGACCGGCAAGCTGAGCCGCCGGCCGCGCAAGCAGGTCGCCATGGCACCTGCGGCGCCGGCGCCATCGCCCGCCGCACCATTGCCCGCCGCGGCGTCGCCGGAGGGCGTCGGCGCAGTGCACGTCCTGGCGAAGCCGCCGGTACGAAAGCTGGCCCGCGAGCTCGGAGTCGACCTGGGCCGGGTCGGCGGCAGCGGGCCCAACGGCACCGTCACCCGCGAGGACGTCCAGGCAGCGGCCGATGCCTCGGGAGGTCGTGCGGCAGGGCCGGTGGCTCTGGCACCGCGTCCCGAGTTCGATCCCGCTACCCGCGAGCAGCGCATCCCGATCAAGGGGGTACGCAAGGCGACTGCCGCCGCGATGGTGGCCAGCGCGTTCACCGCGCCGCACGTCACCGAGTGGGTGACGATCGACGTGACCGAAACGATGGAGCTCGCCCGGCGGCTGCGCGACTACCCGGAGTTCGCGGGCGTCAAGGTGTCCCCGCTGCTGCTCGTCGCGCGAGCGCTGATCATCGCGGTCCGCCGGCACCCGATGATCAACTCCAGCTGGGACGAGGAAGCACAGGAGATCGTGGTCAAGGACTACGTCAATCTCGGGATCGCCGCCGCGACCCCCCGCGGGCTCATCGTCCCGAACATCAAGGACGCGGGCAGCCTGTCCCTGCCGCAGCTCGCCGCAGCGCTCGACGAGCTTGTCGCCACGGCCCGCGAGGGCAAGACGGCTCCGGCAGACATGCGGCGCGGCACGATCACCATCACCAACGTCGGGGTCTTCGGCGTCGACAGCGGGACCCCGATCCTCAACCCCGGCGAGTCCGCGATCCTCTGCTTCGGTGCGGTGCGGGAGCAGCCGTGGGTGCATGAGGGCCAGCTCGCGATCCGCCAGGTGACGACACTGGCGCTGTCGTTCGACCACCGGATCGTCGACGGTCAGCTCGGCAGCGAGTTCCTTGCCGACGTCGCCGGGATGCTGCACGACCCGTGGCGGATGGTCCACTTCAGCTGACGCGACAGCGCCCTAGTGGTAGATCCAGACCGGCGTACCGATGGCGAGCAGGTTGTAGTAGCGGTCCACCGCAAGGTCGGTGATCCGCACGCAGCCGTGGCTGGCGGCGTACGGCGGGACGTCCGCCCCGCTGTTGCTGTCGCCCTCGCCGTGGATCGCGTCCCCCGAGTAGTCGAAGTACGACGGCCGCCACAGGGTGCCGAGCTTGTCGGTGACCAGATGGTCGATCTTGTACTTGATCGTGAAGTGCCCCGTCGGGGTGACCGCGGTCGCCTGCAAGCCCGCGGAGTCGGTGTAGGTGTAGCCACCCGCGGTCGACGTGTCGAGGATCCGCCAGATCACCCCGTGCTTGGCGATCATCAGGATCTGAGTGGCGAGGTTGACCTCGACCGCGACTGGCGCATCGGGGTATGGGTGGCGCAGATGCGGCACCTTGGGGTTGCCGAGCCGCCGCCAGGTCTGAGGCCCTGCCACCCCGTCGCGGGTAATCCCTTGCACCTTCTCGAACGCGGTGACCGCGTGCACCATGTCCCAGCCGTAGGTGCTCGACGGCGGACCGACGTCGTAGTGGAGCTGGCGCAGCCGCCGCTGCAGCGCGCGCACCTCTGGTCCGGTCGACCCGTACCGCAGATCGCCCCTGGTGACGTCGACCCGTACGGTCTGGCTCGCGGCTGCGGCGTGCAGCGCGGTCGCGGGCTCGGTAACCCGGAAGCGCTCGACGCCAGGTGTCGTCGGGTCCAGAGCGAACGAGAAGCGACCGGTCCGCGCGCTTGCCCGCGAAACCCCTCGCCAGATCCCTCCACGGCGCTGTTGCAGCTCGACCGTGCCGGCGCCGGCAGGCCTGACGGTTCCGGTCAGATGCGACGTCACCCCGGTGGAGGCGACGCCGAGCTGGTGGAGGGTGAGCTTCGGGGCGACCTGTACGGCGATCGGCGCGCTTACCGCCGCGAAGTCGCCAGACGTCGCGCTGGAGGCGATGCGCAAGTGCTCGTTGTGCTGCGGGAACAGCCGCCAGCTGGCGACGCCTGCGGCGTTGGTGGCCTTCGTCGCCGTCCCGGGGACTTGTACCCATCCGCTGTTGCCGGGCTGCTGCGCCTGCAGCTGCGCAGGGGCTCCGCTGACTGCGCCCTGCGAGTCCGCGAGCAGGCCTTTGACCGTGACGCCGCGCCCGTAGGTGACGGTCGGCTGAGAGGCGGTCGCCGTCCATGCGGGCTGGCGCGGCACGGCGAGCACCTCGACGGTGAAGCTGGGGCCGGTGTAGGTCGTCGTACCCACGGCGACCGTCACCGGCCCGGTCGTGGCGCCGCTAGGTACGACCGCGGTCAGCTCTGTCGGGCTCACCATGGTCACCGACGTCGACGGGACGCCGTCGAAGGACACGGTCGGCGCTGCCGGGGGTGAGGTGGTGGGGTCACTGCCCGCGTTCGCAGAGAACGTGGTGGTGCCGGCGGCGTCAACCGTCACGGTCGTGCCGACCGGCCCGGACAGCGGCGACATCGTGAAGTCGGTGCCGTCGGCTGATGCGCTGCCCACGGTCGCGGTCGACACGAGCAGGGCGAGCACGGCAACCGCCGTGCCGCGAAGCGTGCGGATCATGACGCTCCCGATGAGCCGGAACTACTGGTTGATCACCATAAGTCGGCGAGCACCGGGTTCGCTCAAACTGTGAGCCGACTGTGACCTGCCCAGCCGGCTGACGGTCAGAACGCGGACTCCGGAAGCTCCATGATCTCGAGGTTCGCGCCTTCGACGACGACCCGCTCGGCGGCCAGCAGCGGGAGCCGGGTCTGGGCGAAGAACTTCGCCGCGACGACCTTGCCCTCGTAGAAGTCCTTGTCGCGGCCGTCCGCCCCTGCGGTCAGCGCGTTGAGCGCAACCTCGGCCTGCCGCAGCAGCAGCCAGCCGATGACGACGTCGCCGAGCGAGAGCAGCAGGCGAGTGGTGTTCAGGCCGACTTTGTACATGCTCGGCTGGTCTTCCAGCGCGGAGGTCAGGTAGCCGACCATCGCCTCGACCATGCCCTGCACGTCGGAGAGCGCGTTGGCGAGCAGCTCGCGTTCGTTCTTCAGCCGGCCGTTGCCCGCCTCAGAGTCGATGAACGCCTGGACCTGGCCGAACAGGCCGGTCAGTGCCGCGCCCTGGTCGCGCACGATCTTGCGGAAGAAGAGGTCCATGCCCTGGATCGCGGTCGTGCCCTCGTAGAGGGTGTCGATCTTCGCGTCTCGGATGTACTGCTCGATCGGGTAGTCCTGCAGGAAGCCGGAGCCGCCGAAGGTCTGCAGCGACTGGGACCCGAGCAGCTCGTAGGAGCGCTCCGAACCGCAGCCCTTGACCAGCGGCAGCAGCAGGTCGTTGAGCCGCGCCGCCTCGGTGGCCTCCTCGCCGCGAGAAGCCGCGTCCAGCACGGTGTCCTGCTGGCTGGCGGTGAACAGCACGAGCGCGCGCATGCCCTCGGCGTAGGCCTTCTGCAACATCAGTGCGCGGCGTACGTCGGGATGGTGGGTGATCGTGACCCGCGGCGCGGCCTTGTCGAGCATCTGGGTGAGGTCGGCGCCCTGGACTCGGGTCTTCGCGAAGTCGAGCGCGTTGAGGTAGCCGGTCGACAGCGTCGCGATCGCCTTCGTGCCGACCATCATGCGGGCCATCTCGATGACCTCGAACATCTGGGCGATGCCGTCGTGCACGTCCCCGACCAGCCAGCCGACAGCCGGTGTGCCGTGCTCGCCGAAGGTCAGCTCACAGGTGGTCGAGACCTTGAGGCCCATCTTCTTCTCGACGTTGGTGACATAGACGCCGTTGCGCTCGCCGAGCTCACCGGTCGCGGGGTCGACGTGGAACTTCGGTACGACGAACAGCGACAAGCCCTTGGTGCCCGGTCCAGCGCCTTCGGGGCGAGCCAGCACCAGATGGATGATGTTCTCCGGGACGTCCCACTCCGCGCTGGTGATGAAGCGCTTGACGCCCTCGATGTGCCAGGAGCCGTCCGGCTGCTCGACCGCCTTGGTACGGCCGGCGCCGACGTCCGAGCCCGCGTCGGGCTCGGTGAGCACCATCGTGGCGCCCCAGTTGCGGTCGATCATCAACTGCGCTATCTGCTTCTGCACGCCGTTGCCGTTGCGGTACAGGATCTGCGCGAAGGCGGGACCCGCGGCGTACATGTGGATCGCCGGGTTGGCGCCGATGACCATCTCGCTGCAGGCCCAGGCGATCGACGGCGGCAGGCCGGGTCCGCCGAGCTCCTGCGGCAGCGAAAGCCGGTCCCAGCCGGCCTCGATCAGCGCCCGGTAGGACTTCTTGAACGACTCCGGCAGGGTCACCGAGTAGGTGTCCGGGTCATAGACCGGCGGGTTGCGGTCGGCGTCGGCGAAGGACTCGGCGAGCGGGCCCTCGGCGAGGCGGCGCACCTCCTCGAGGACGCTCTTCGCGGTGTCGACGTCGACGTCGGCGTACGCCCCCTTGCCGAGGACGTCGCCGCGCCCGAGCACCTCGAAGAGGGTGAACTCGGCGTCGCGCAGGTTGGACTTGTAGTGACCCATGTTGAGTGCCTCTCACGTTGGCTACCCACCGGTAACAACGAGCAGGTTACCCCTCGGTAACCCGAAGTACACAAACCGGCGGCCGAGCCGGTCCGGCTGCGGGTGCAGACTGGATCGATGTCCCGAAGCGCGGAGATCGCACGTGAGCAGGCTCACGTCGACGAGCTCTACGGTCGGCTGGATGAGCTTCGGGAGCAGGCCCGCGACCGGCTGACGGAGGTACGTCGCCGGGGCGCTTCGGGTACGCCGCAGGCCCGCAGCGAACGCGACGCGTTCGCGGCGCTCTACGAGGACCGGCTTGCCCAGCTCGAGGCGGTCGAGCCGGGACTGTGCTTCGGGCGGCTGGATCTATCCGGCGGCGAGCGCCTGCACGTCGGCCGGATCGGCCTGACCGACGAGCGCCACGACACGATGCTGGTCGACTGGCGGGCCCCCGCGGCCGAGCCGTTCTACCGCGCCACGCCCGCCGATTCCCTCGGCGTCGTACGCCGCCGGCATCTCCGCACCCGGGCGCGCGCTGTTCTCGACGTCGAGGACGACGTGTTCGACGTCGGCGAGCTCACCGACGCCGATCGCGAGACCCTCGGCGGCGGTGGTGCCCTGCTCGCCGCGCTCACCGAGAGCCGGACCGGCCGGATGCGCGACATCGTCGCGACGATCCAGTCGGAGCAGGACCGGGTGATCCGGGCCGACCCGACGGGCGTCCTTGTGGTGCAGGGCGGGCCCGGTACCGGCAAGACCGCGGTCGCGCTGCACCGCGCGGCGTACCTCCTCTACAGCAACCGGGAACGGCTCGCGCGCTCGGGCGTGCTCGTCGTCGGGCCGGGTCAGACCTTCCTTCGCTACATCGAGCAGGTGCTTCCCTCGCTCGGTGAGACCGGGGTGCTGCTGTCGACGCTGTCGGGGCTGGTTCCCGGCATCGAGGCAGCGGGACGCGAGCCCGACGAGGTCGCGGTCGTCAAGTCCGACCTGCGCATGGCGGGCGTCGTCGCCGCGGCAGTCGCGGCTCGCCAGCGGGTGCCCGAGGCGCCGGTCACCATCGAGGTCGAGGACTACGACTTGGTGATCGAGCCGTCCGTCATTGCCGCGGCTCGCGCTCGCACGCGGCGCAGCCGGCGTCGGCACAACCGCGCCCGCTACGCGTTCGCCAAAACCGTCCTTCGTGCCGTGATGGGCGAGCTGGCCGCCGTGGACCCGAAGCTGGCGAGCGAGCGCTGGGTGGTCCGCTCGGTCATGGGGTCCGACGCGTTCCGCGCCCTGATCGATGCCTGCTGGCCGCGGCTTTCGATGACCGACCTGATCTCGGGGCTGCTGACCCCCGAGGGCCTGGCTGAGGCCGGACGCGACATCCTGAGCCGTCGCGAGCAGGAACTGCTCGCCCGGCCCGAAGGCGCGGCATGGACACCAGCCGATGTCCCGCTGCTCGACGAGGCCTGGGCGCTGCTCGGCGACCCCGAAGAGGTGCTGCGAGCCGCCGCGGAGCGTCGCCGGCTGCGGCTGGAGCGGGCGTACGCGCAGGACGTCATCGCCGCCACCGGGCTGCGTGGGCAGGTCGACGCCGACGCCCTTGCCGAGCGGTTCGGCGGGCCAGGCGTCGGGGGCCGCAGCCTGGTCGAGCGCGCATCGGGTGACCCGGACTGGGAGTTCGGCCACGTGATCGTCGACGAGGCGCAGGAGCTCTCACCGATGGCGTGGCGGATGCTGGTACGCCGGTGCCCGATGCGGTCGATGACCGTGGTGGGTGACGTCGACCAGCTCGCGGCGCCGTGGGGCACCCGACGGTGGGCGGACACCCTCGACGCGGTCGCCCCCGAGCGCTGGGCGCTGCGGGAGCTCTCGGTCAACTACCGCACGCCGCGCGAGATCATGGAGGTCGCGGCCGACGTGCTGTCCGCAGTCGACCCCGACGCAGTACCGCCGTCGTCGGTGCGCGACGCCGGAAGCCTGCCACGGGCCCATCGGGTCGAGCTCGCCAGCGGGCTCGCTGCGGCGGTGGTCGATGTCGTGGCAGAGGCACGTGCCGTTATCGGCGACGGGCGGCTTGCCGTGCTCACCACCGCTGAGGACTTCGCCGCCGTACGGGACACCCTCGACGGGCGCTTTCCCGGCGAGGTCGGCACCGGGTCAGCCGGCCTCGACTCAGCGGTCGCGGTGCTCGAGATCGGCGATGCGAAAGGCCTCGAGTTCGACGCGGTGGTCCTCGTCGAGCCAGCGGCGTGGCTCGGCACTGGTGAGCGCGGGCTGCGTGACCTCTACGTCGCATTGACCCGCGCGACGCAGCGGCTCGACGTCGTGCACGCGCAGCCGCTGCCGGCGGTGCTCGGTCGCCTGGCGGACCGCACGGAGGCCGGCCTCGACCAGGCGCCCCTCGTCGGCGTACCGATTTGACCAGCTCCGAGGTGTCGTTTCCGCGGCTACGGGCGCGGACTCAGCGCTTCACCCTTGGCGAGCCGCGCACCTTCACGATCTGCGCCGGCGGCGACCGGGTGCTGTTCCTGCGCGCGGGTGCTGGGGACGACTCGCGTACCGGGCTGTGGGTCCTCGACGCGGTCGACAAGGCAGAGCGGGTGGTGGTCGATCCCGCTGACGACGGCGAGCTGACCGCCGCCGAGCGGGCGCGCCGCGAACGGCTGCGCGAAGGTGCCTCCGGAGTGGTTTCCTACGCCGCCGACGACGGCGGCCGGGTGGTCGCGTACGTCGCGGGCGGGCGGCTGTGCGTCGTCGACGTCGACTCGCGCGAGGTGCGGGAGGTCGGCTCGGCGACTGCCTGCTTCGACCCGAGGCCCGACCCGACCGGATCGCGGATCGCGTTCGTCGAGGGCACCTCGCTCACGGTCGTCGACGTCGACGGCGGCAACGAAGCGACTGTGGCTCGTGACGACGCGGAGGCGGTGTCGTGGGGTCGCGCCGAGTTCGTCGCCGCTGAGGAGATGGGTCGCTACCGCGGCTACTGGTGGGCGCCCGACGGCCGGTCGCTGCTGGCCGCTCGCGTCGACGAGGCCCCCGTCGCGCAGTGGTGGATCGCCGACCCCGCGCACCCGGATCGGCAGCCGACCCCGGTGCGCTACCCGGCCGCGGGCACGGCCGACGCGGACGTGACGCTGTGGCTGGTCGGGCTCGACGGATCGCGGCGTGAGGTGGCGTGGGACCGGGCCCGCTCGCCCTACCTCGGCCGGGTGCACTGGAGCCCCGAGGGGCCGCCGCTGCTGGCTGTGGTGAGCCGCGACCAGCGAGAGATCAGGACCCTCTCGGTCGACGTCGCGACGGGCGCGACGAGCGAGCTAGCGGTCGACGCGGACCCGGCCTGGGTGGAGCTCTTCGATGGCGTACCGATGTGGTGGCGCGGTCAGCTGGCCCGGATCGCGGACCGTGAGGGGGTGCGCGGCCTGTGGGTCGGTGACCGTCGCGTCACCCCCGACGACATGTACGTCCGCGAGGTCGCGGGAGCGCATGCCCTCGGTCTGGCGTTCACCGCGTCGACGGGCGATCCGGCATCCGTTGCGGCTTACTGGTGGGACGGAGAGCAGGTCTGCGAGATCGCCGGCGGGACCGGCGTCCATCGTGTGGTCGTCGGTGGCAGTACCACGGTCACCGTGGAGTCGGGCATGGCGCACTTCGGAAGCCACGCCCAGGTGCATTTCGATGCCGGGCGGGTTGCGCTGCGCTCAGTTGCGGTGACACCGCCGTTCGAGCCTCGCGTCCGGATGCTGCGGCTCGGACCACGGGAGCTGTCGGCCGGCTTGGTCTTGCCGCGCGAGCACGTGGCCGGCACGAGGCTGCCGGTCCTGATGGATCCCTACGGCGGGCCGCATGCGCAGCGTGTCGTGGCGGCGAGGTCCGCCTGGCTCGAGCCGCAGTGGCTGGCCGACCAGGGCTTTGCGGTGCTTGTCGTCGACGGTCGCGGGAGCCCCGGTCGGGATCCGGCATGGGAACGGGCGATCCATCTGGACTTCGCTGGGCCGGTGCTCGAGGACCAGATCGACGCGCTGCACGCAGCGGCGGCGATCGAGCCGGACCTGGACCTGGGCCGCGTCGGCATCCGGGGCTGGTCGTTCGGCGGCTGGCTGGCGGCACTCGCCGTGCTGCGGCGACCAGATGTCTTCCACGCTGCCGTTGCCGGTGCGCCGGTCACCGACTGGGCGCTCTACGACACGTTCTATACCGAGCGCTATCTCGGTACGCCGGCAGAGCAGCCCGATGCCTACCGGGCCAACTCTCTGCTGACCGGCGCGGACAGCCTGTCGCGTCCGTTGCTGCTGATCCACGGACTGGCTGATGACAACGTGGTCGCGGCTCACACGTTGCGGCTGTCGCAACGGCTCACCGAAGCCGGCCGGCCCCACAGCGTGCTGCCGCTCACCGGCGTGACCCACATGACGCCACAGGAGACCGTCGCCGAGAACCTCCTGCTGCTCCAGGTCGACTTCCTCAAGCAGCACCTCGGACGGCTCGTTAAGAGTTAGGGGGCCCGGCGCCGGCAAGGCCTCACGAAGTTGGGGCCGCGGCCTTCGCAGCGGCTTTGGCGGCGCGCTCCTTGGCGAAGGTCATCGCCTCGTCCCATGAGGCGCCGGCCGCGAGCATCGACCGGTACTTCATGATCTGCGACCGCTGCTCGAGCGCGAGGGCGGCGACAAGCCTGTCGCCGCGACGGTAGAGGGTCACGAAGCTGTCGCCCTCGAGGTCGCCGGCCACCGTCGCGATCTCCTCGGCGTCAGCCGCGATGCCGACGAACTGGATGCGCTTGCCGTACCAGTCCGACCAGAAGTAGGGGACGGTCTCGAACGGGGTCGCGTTGCTCGGATCGGCGGCGTTGCGGCCGGCGTGGCCGCCCTGCTCGGCTGCGATCGTCCAGTGCTCGAGTCGCATCCGGCGACCGAACGTCGGGTTCAACCAGTTCGCGATGTCGCCGGCGGCGTACACCGCCTCCCCGCTGGTGCGCAGGTACTCGTCGCACACGACGCCGTTGTCGATCTCGAGGCCGGAGCCTGCCAGCCATTCGGTGTTCGGCGACACCCCGATCCCGACAACCACGAGGTCGGCGTCGATCGTCGTGCCGTCGGCGAGCCTGACGGCCCGAACCCGCTCGTCGCCTTCGAGGCCTTCGACGCCGACCCCGACGCGCAGGTTCGTTCCGTTGCGCTCGTGCAGCGACGCGAGGACCTTGCCCATCTGCTCGCCGACCGGGCGGGCCAGCGGCGTCGGCAGCGCCTCGACCACTGTCACGTCGACTCCGCGGGCGCGCGCGGAGGCGGCGATCTCGGAACCGATGAAGCCGGCGCCGACCACGACGGTGCGCGCACCCGCGTCGAGCGCGGCGCGGATCTGGTGCGCGTCGTCGATGGTGCGCAACACGTGTACGCCGGCGAGGTGCGAGGTCCCCGGAATGGTTCGCGGTGTGGCGCCGGTCGCGATCACCGCGGTGGTGTAGTCGATCGCGCCGTCGTTGGTGAGCACTCGCCGGCCGTAGACGTCGAGCCCGGTCGCCGTCGTACCGAGCCGCAGCTCGATACCGAGCTCGTCGCGCAGCATCGCTTCCTCGCGCAGGACGGTCGCGGACGGAGCGCTCTCGGAGGTCAGGAACTCCTTGGACAGCGGCGGCCGGTCATACGGCGTGTGGAGCTCCTCGCCGACGAGGATGATCCGCCCCGCGAAGCCGAACCGGCGGGCGCTCTCCGCGGCGCGCAGGCCCGCCAGGGATGCGCCGACGACGACCAGGCAGGGCTGCGTGCTCACGGCGGCGACGCTACCGAAGCCCGGAGCCCCCTCATGCCATGGGTTTGAATGGACGGCGTGACATCCCCTCGAGGCAGATCCCGGAGGTCACTACGGTCGCTACTCGGACAAACCCCACAGGCGAACATCGCGAGGCCGCCGGTGCGGTATAGCGTGCCTTCGCAGCGCCGCTCGAGGACCGGAGGGGGATGTGGCTGAGACCAGCAGAGTCATTCGGCCCGCCGCCGTACTCAAGCAGGCCGAAGCCCAGCTCGTCGTCGACGAGCTCGCTCGCCTCGACGTCGCCAACGGCGGTGTCTGGATCGTCAACCCGGGGCTGTGGCAGCGCTTCGACAAGCCGTGGGACGGCCCTGGTGG
>DASZUS010000025.1:0-112278 GCA_035547515.1 Mycobacteriales bacterium | reverse complement strand
AGGGTCACCGAGGACCGGCACGGCCCACCGCCGCGGGCCGCCGCGGAGACCGCCAGGCAGTACCTCGGGCGGGTAGGAGGCCCGACCACCCAGATGAAGGTCGCGGTGCTTGCCCTCGAGCAGGAGCTGTACGGCGAAGCGCCGCCGACCGAGGCGGAGACGAGAGCGGCAATCGAGGCGCTGGAGACCCTCGTCACGAGCGAGGCGTAGCTGCTGCGGTCGCTAGCGCGCCGTCCCACGGCGGCGCGAGGCCGCGGTGATGTACGCGAGCGCGGCCACACCGACCGCCGCTTCGACGAGCGCGACTGTCAGCGATCGGATCTCGCGCCGTGCCGGGATCCGGACTGCGGGTTCCAGGCAGATCGCCAGGGCGGTGATGGCTGCGCCGAGTACCGCGCGGCGTACTCGCCACTGCTGGCCGAACCACCCGAACAACGGGCCGGTGACGATTCCGCCGGCCAAAACGAGGCGCTCGCTGCGGAGAAACCCAGCGAGAGTTGTGGCCGTGAGGTGCGCGTTCTCTGCCGGGCTCAGCGTCATCGCCGCGTAGCCGAGGAGCGCGGCCGCCGTGCACGCGAAACCGAGCGCGGCGGCGCGCCGAGGCGAGCGTTGAGTGCAACCGGCCAGGAACGCGATCGCCAGCCACGGCGCGGAGAGCAGGCTGACGTCGGCGGCCCAGGGATGCGCCGACAGGCTGCCGAGGTACTGGTCGGCGCCGCCGAACACTGCTGCCAGGGTCAGCGCGAGCGCAACAAGCACCCCGGAAGCGTGGCACGTCGATTCACGGCCCGTCCACGGCGGCGCGCTCCGCCCAGTCGAGGCGTAGCCCTAGTCGAGCGGCAGGCAGGTGTGGCAGAAGTCGACCCCGAACGGCGTCAGCTCGATGCTGCGTCGGATCGTCCTGCCGCGTCCGGCCTGCTTGAGGGCGAGGGCGACGTCGGGCTGGGCCTCCAGCACCTGGTAGCGGAGGCGATCGCTCACCGGCTCCCGGGAGAACCAGATCAGCCCGAGGCGGAACAGGTTGTTGAGGTACGCCGGCACCCGCTCGGCATGGCGTACCCCCGCCTGTGCGCCGATCATCGTCAGACCCGGCGCGACCAGCTGCGAGGCGACGTTGAGCGGGCGGCTGGTCCGCACGTCCACCGAGGGCTGGGCGCCCTCCCTGGCGAGCAGCCGCAGGATGCGGCCCTCATCGGGGGCGAGCTCGGTGAGGATCCGCGTGTACGCCGGGTGCAGGTCGTCGTCGATCGACAGGTCGCTCGATCGCCGCAGCAGCTCCGCGCCGAGCTCCCGCAGCGGTCGCTCGATGACGGTGGGCGCGGCCGGCTCGACGGGCAGCACGCGGTTGATCACCCCGACGCCGGGATAGGACGGCGAGTCGCTGATTCCAAGCACCTGGCGAACGCTGGTGCGCAGCTCGGTACCGAGCGTTGCAAGCACGGCCGACGGCGACTGCCCGGTGATCGCTGCATGAAAGACCCGGTTGCCGGTGTTGATCGACGCGGCGATCGTCCACTCGGCGGTCCGCCACCATGCCGCGACGGCGAGGCGCGCGATTGACGGTGCCGCGCGCAGCACCGCGGAGACGTCGGACGGCTCGACCACCTCGGGAACGAGCGGCCGCTCCGTCACGCGGCTAGCCGAAGATCGCCAGGTGGATCAGGCCGGCGCCGAAGCCCAGGACGGCGCCGTGCAGATAGAGCAACCACTCGTCCTCCCTGATCGCCGTGCGCAGCATCTCCGCGAAGTCGTGCGGAGCCATTGTGCGCATACGAGCGGCGAGCAGGTTGAAGATCGCCTGGTTCTGGCGCGCGCCGAACTCCGGGTCGGTGAACGGCGTCATCGTGTAGGCGACCGCCTCGGTGGCGAGTGACTCCCGGATCGCGTCGTACGTCCTCGTGCCCAGCGCCACCCGTACCAAGCCAGACGCCCGGCCGAGTGCGTCGTCGACCGCCGGGCGCAGCGCGTTCTCGATGAGCGCGCGCGTGCGGTCCGACCGGGGGCCGTTCATGAGGTCGTCGCCGATGTTCGCGATCGTCACGATGTCGTTCGCGATGATTCCCGCGTAGACGTCGGCGACCTCGGGCTGGCGGCGCATGAACAGCCCATGGAAGGTCATCCCCGCGATCCGGCGCGGGCTGGCCGGCTCGAAGATCATCTTGATCGCGACCAGGTTGGTGACGTAGCCGATGATCACCCCGCCGATCGGCAGCAGCCACCAGTAGGGGAACGCGTTGGTGATGAAAGCCAGCGGTACGCCGAGGATCAGCCCCAGCACGAAGCCGAAGTTCTGGATGAACTTCAGCTCCTTGCGCCCGACGTCGAGGAAGATCCGGTTTGCCAGCTCGGGCTGTGCAGAGATCCGCCGGATCACCATCAGCTTGATGTCGAGCAGCTGGTCGATGTGCTCGCCGATCTCCTGGGTGACCTGACGCACCACCTGCGGGAGCTGCTGGTCGACGCGCGCGTGAACCGCGAGGCGGGCCCGCGGTGGCAGGTCTCGCCACAGCTGCACGTGCTCGCGTTCGAGGATTCGGTCGACCAGGTCGTGCACGTCCTGGCGGGCGTTGACCAGGATCTGCTCGGCGATCTTGTCCGGTTCCAGCTGCTCGTAGAACTCGCGCGGGCTGCCCAGCTTCGAGATGCCTTTGTCGACCGCGATCGAGCCCATCTTCGCTGCCCGCGATGGGATGATGCCCTGCCAGCCGAGGCCTGCTTGCATGATCCCCGGAACCTGCTGGATCTTGCGCGGCAGGACCCCCACGAGGGGTGCGAGGGGACGAAACCGGATGCCCCGGAAGTGCACCGGGTAGAACAGCATGACCACGCCGCTCCAGTTGGTGACATATCCGATCACGCCTGTGAACAGCGGGATCGTGAGGAGCTTCAGCAGGTGGCCGGGCATCGTAGGGCCTGGTTTTAGCAGAATGGATGCCGTGAAGAGCGATGAGACGGATCTGCGGGTAGCTGTGATCGGCGCGGGCCCGGCCGGCATCTACGTGGCCGACGCGCTGTGTTCTCAGACCGACTACCCGGTACGGGTCGACATCATCGATCGGCTGCCCGCGCCGTTCGGTCTGCTTCGCTACGGCGTCGCGCCTGACCACATCAAGATGAAGAACCTCGCCTCGACGCTGCAGCGCATCCTCGAGCACGACTGCGTCCGCTTCTTCGGCAACGTCGAGGTCGGCACCGATGTGACGGTGCCGGAGCTGCTCGCCGACTACCACGCAGTCGTCTATGCGTACGGTGCTGCCGTCGACCGCAAGCTCGGAATCCCCGGCGAGGATCTGCCCGGAAGCATCGCGGCGACGGCATTCGTGAACTGGTACAGCGGCCACCCGGACTTCTTCACGTCGTACTCGCTGGATGCGACCAGCGCGGTGGTCATCGGCCTCGGCAACGTGGCGATCGACGTGGCGCGGGTGATCGTCCGCGACCCCGAGGAGATGGCCGCCACCGACGTACCCGACGACGTGCTCGAGGTGCTTCGCGCCTCGACGCTCACCGACGTGCACATCGTCGGGAGGCGCGGGCCGGAGCACGCGAAGTTCACCATCAAGGAACTTCGGGAGATGGGGGAGCTGGCGGGCGTCGACGTCGTGGTCGACCCTGCCGAGGTCGACGATGTCGACTCCGACGACAAGGACGTCAAGCGCAACCTCGAGGTGTTCAAGGAGTGGGCACATCGCCCGCAGACCGGTGCGAAGCGGCGGCTGCACCTGCACTTCCACTCCCGCCCCGCTGAGATCGTCGGCACCGACCGGGTCGAGGCGTTGCGATGCGAGCGGCCGGACGGCTCGACGTACGACATCCCCGCGCAGCTGGTGTTTCGCTCCGTCGGCTACCTCGGTACGCCGATGCCGGGCGTGCCCTTCGACGAGAGCAACAACGTGATTCCCAACGAGGCGCACCGGGTGGTCGGCGGGACCGTCGAAGTGGGGGAGTACGCCTGCGGGTGGATCGGGCGCGGGGCGACGGGAGTCATCGGCACCAATCGCAGCGACGCGAAGGGCGCCGTCGCCTCACTGCTTGCCGACCACGACCGGCTGATCGCACGCGAGGTCACCGAAGGCTCGGCGATGGCCCGCATCGCCGAGCGCGGCAAGACCCCCGTGGTGCTCGCGGGCTGGAACGCCATCGACGCCGCCGAAGTCGCCCGCGGAGGCGTGCGCGGCAATGCTCGCGTGAAGCTCTCACTGTGGGAGGAGCTCCTCACCGCGGCCGCAGCTCAGGCGGAGTAGCCCGGCGTCCGTCGCGAGCTGCGCCAGATCCGGGATCGCCGAAGAGCCCAGCTGTCCGGACCTGCAGAATGGGCGTGATGCTGGCGGTCGGCGGGAACCGGTGGCGCCGCTGGCCCCGCCGCGGCGTCTTCGTCGCGACCGCCTGCTTCGGATTCCTCATTGTCGGCGCGGTGCCGGCGAGTGCTCATGCGGTCCTCGAGCACAGCTCCCCGGCCGCCGATGCGGTCGTCAGGACGCAGCCCTCGTTCGTCGTACTGACCTATGACGAGGCAGTGGTCGCGGCGAGCGACGCCCTGCACGTGTACGACGACAAGCTGCAGCCCGTAAAGGTCGGGACGACGACCCATCCTGGGGGTCAGGGTGACTCGATCGAGACGGCTCTGCCAGGTGGGCTCGCCAACGGCACCTATACCGTCACCTGGCGCGTGACGTCCGCAGACACCCACATCGTGTCGGGCAGCTTCGAGTTTTCCATCGGCCATCGGACGAGGGTGACCGGAGCGCCGCCGACGGTGCGTCAGGACCCGGCGACGCTGACGGCGTCCGGGGTCATCCGCGGACTCGGTTACGTCGGGCTCATCGCGGGCCCGGGGATGCTGGTGGTTGCGTTGTGGTTGTGGCCGGCCGGGCTGGCACTGCGCCGGGTGCGCCGGACCGTCGTCTACGCCGGCGTCGGCCTCGCCGGGGTGACGCTCGCGGGATTTGTCGTACAGGGCGCTCTCGCCGCAGGTGTGCCGCTGGTCCACGCCTTCCACGCCTCGGTGCTTCACCTCGGCATCGATGGACGATTCGGCAAGGCCGGTATGGAGCGGCTCGCGCTGCTCGTGGTGATTGCCGACCTGTTCCTTCTCACGGCCGGCCATAGCCGCCGCCGCCGCTACGCGGTGTCGGTTGCCGCGCTGGCGCTGGCGGCGACGTGGCCCGACGCCGGCCACGCCTCGATCGGCTCGCTTGTGCCGCTCGCGTTCATCGCCGACCTCGTTCACGTTGCCGCGATGGCGACTTGGCTCGGCGGCCTGCTGCTGCTCGTGAGCGCGCTTCTCGCAACCTCTGACGAGGACGCTCCGGCCGTGGTCGTGCGCTTCTCGCGGTGGGCGCTCACGGCGGTCGCGATGATCGTGGGAACGGGCCTGTTCGCGGCGTGGCGCAATGTTCGCCACTGGGCTGCGTTAGTCGCGACGAGATACGGCGTGCTGCTCCTGTTGAAGACGGGGGTCGTCCTCGTGGTCATCGCCATCGCCGTGATCTCCCGCCGGCTGGCTGTGCAGCGCGTGGGGGGTCGCTCGCTCGCATCGTCGACGCTTCGGCGCGCCGTCGCCGCGGAGGCAGGCGCGGCGGTCCTGGTGCTCGGGATCACAGCGGCGCTGACTGGAACGGCGCAGGCCTACGAGGTCTATGCGCCGGCATTCACGCAGGCTGCCACTGACGCGGGAGTGGTAGTCACTGTCCATCTCGACCGCACCAGGGTCGGCAGCACCCGGTTGGTCGTCTCGACGCAGCGTTCCAGCGGCGGAGTTCAGCGCATCCTCACGATCAGCGGGTCGCTCACCGAGGTCGAGCCACCCGTGGGCCCGCTCCCGATCACCTTCAAGGCGGTCGCCCCGGGTCGCGAGGTCGCCACTGTCTCGTTCCCGGATCAGGGCTCGTGGCAGGTGCAGCTCAACGTCCAGACGTCGCCGATCAACGAGGTTGCGGTCACTGCTACTGTCCCAATCAAGTAACTATAGAAGGGTCCTCCGTGCCTCATTTTCTGGCGCGTGCGCTGGTGGTCGTGGGTGCGCCGCTCGCGGCGGTCGCGGCGGCGCTGCCCGCCTCGGCACACGTGACGGTGCACTCGTACGACGCGGTCCGGGGTGGCAGCGACGCAGTGCTGTCGTTTCGTACGCCGAACGAGTCGAACAGCGCATCAACGGTGAAGCTGCAGGTGTTCCTACCGACCGAGACGCCCCTGCTCGGCGTCTTGGTGCAACCCATCCCCGGCTGGAGCTACTCGGTGAAGACCGTCACCTTGAAGCACCCGGTGGAAACCGACGACGGGGCGATCACGTCGGCAGTGTCAGAGGTGACCTGGACCGGAGGCAGGGTGCCGGTCGGCGGATACCAGGACTTCAACATCGACGTGAGCGACCTGCCCGACGTGCCGACGCTGACTTTCAAGGCACTGCAGACATACAGCAACGGCAAGGTGGTGCGCTGGATCGAGACGGCCCCAAAGGGGGCGCCGGAGCCGGACTTCCCGGCCCCGACGCTGCAGCTCGCTCCGGCGCCGACAGCTGGGACGTCGAGCGCGACCGCGTCACACGCGTCGGCCCACACTGACGATGCGGACCGCGCCCTCGCGATCGTTGGCCTGGCGCTGGGCGCGCTTTCGCTCGTCTTCTCTGGGTTCGCCTTGTTACGACGCTGGGAAGCCAGTTGAATCGTACTAACTAAGCCGAGTTACTCGATATAAACTTCGGGGCGTGCGCAACAGGCGTCTTGTTGGTGTGCTGGCAGGGGTCGCGGCGCTGGTCGCGGGCTGCGGGTCCGGCGGATCATCGTCGGTGAGTTCAGCAGTCGTGACCGATCACGTACACGCCGCCGTCGAGGCGGCCACTCCGGCGGGCATCATGCTCGCCACTCACTACGGGCTGCTCACCAGCCGGGATGCGGGACGCAGCTGGCAGACGGATACCGGCCTCGGCTACGACATGGTCGGCGCGTTGCTGCATGTCCATGGCACGTACGTCGCTGCGACGCTGCCCGACCGGTCCGCGACCACGCCCTCGTGGGAATCCGCCAGCGCGGCACCCGTGCAGGTCTCCACCGATGGCCGGACCTGGTCCGCCGCGCACGGCATCCCTGCCGGGTCGACCGTCACCTCCCTCGTCCCCGGGGATGGCCGGACGGTCTGGGCATCCGTGCTCGGCAGCGGCGTGTACCGCAGCGATGACGAGGGGAAGCACTGGGCGATTGCGATCCCTGCGGCGCTGCCGATCACCGCCCTGGCGGCCGTCGGCGACAATCTGGTGCTGGCGGCTGGCGCCGGCGTCTTCGTCACGGGTACGACGTCGCCGAGCATGCCTGCCCTGCCGCAGCTCGACGCGACTGTCGACGATCTCGAGGTGTCGCCGCGCTGTGATGGATGCCTGGTAGCGACACTCGCGCATGGGGGCGTTGCAACCAGCCGCAACGGTGGCGTGACATGGGCGCGTCACCCGTTCCACATCACGTTCGAGTCGGTAGCCGCGCCCGCCGACTTTCCGGGTGTGCTGATTGGCACGTCACCGTCTCCGTCGCGCCGAAACGAGGGGCTGTGGCGTTCGACCGATGATGGCGTCCACTGGAGCCGCGTGCTCTCAGAGCCGTTGATCGATCACGTCTACGACGTACCGGCGACTGGTTCCCGCAAGTCGGCGTTGCTGGCCTTCCAGTGGGGAATCCAGGTCTATCGCTCGTCCGACGGCGGCCGCACCTGGCAGCGGATGTCGCGCGCGGGCGGGGTACCCGCCGGCGCCGCCATGGCGGCTACGCCGTACTAGCCCGCCCGCTCGCGCAAGACTGTCGGCGTGAGCACCCTGCCGCTGCCGCCGCCCCAGCGCGGGGTTCCGGCGCGTGTTGGGCGGTGGACGTGGCGTCGCATCGAGCGCTTCTTCGGCGGTCCGGCCCGCGCGCGGGTGGTCGTCGTGCTCGGCGGCGTGCTTGCCCTCTCCAGTGCCGACACCGCCACGGTCGGCGCCTCGGCGACCCCGTTGCGGCACGCCTTGCACATCTCCAACTCCGACATCGGTCTGCTGGTCGGCGTCAACTGCGTGGTCGCGGCTGTCGCGAGCCTGCCGTTCGGCGCACTGGCAGACCGGATGAAGCGGACCAGGCTGCTGGGCCTGTCGATCCTGCTGTGGGGCGTCTGCATGGTGTGGAGCGCGACCGTGAACTCGTTCAACCACTTGCTGCTGACGCGGCTCGCCCTCGGTGTGGTGACGGCGTCCGCAGGCCCGGTGATCGCGTCGATGCTGGGCGACTGGTTCCCCAGCGGCGAGCGCGGGCGGATCTACAGCTACGTCCTCGCCGGGGAACTGCTCGGCGGGGGTGTCGGGTTCGCCTTCACCGGTGACGTGTCCGCGCTGTCGTGGCGGCTGTCGTTCCTGCTCCTGTCGATTCCGGCGTTCCTGCTCGCGCGGATGGTCCTGCGCCTCCCCGAGCCGGTACGAGGCGGCGGCGGCGCGATCCCGGAAGGCGCCGCCGAGATCCCTCGGCGGGCGATCATGCCCGACCGGCCGGTCGACGACGTCGAGGAGATCGAGGACAACGTCGCCCACCACGTCTCGCGCCACAAAGGCATCGAGCCGGAGCACGACCAGGTCCTCGACATCGACCCGCGGCTGATGGGCTTCTGGCAGGCGACCCGCTACATCATGTCGATCCGCACGAACGTCGTGATGATCATCGCGAGCGCCTGTGGCTACTTCTACCTGACGGGGGTGCAGACCTTCGGCGTCGAGATGGCGCAGCAGCAGTACGGTGTGAACACCGCGCTCGCCAACTTCCTGATCCTGGTGGTGGGCTTGGGCGCCATCATCGGAGTCCTCGTCGGTGGTCGCCTCGGCGACACCATGCTGCGGCGGCGGTTCCTCAACTCGCGCGTCTTCGTCGCGGCGGTCAGCTCGGCGATCGCGGCCGGTACCTTCATTCCCGCGCTCCTCACGCATCACCCGACGCAGGCGCTGCCTTACCTCGTCCTTGCGGCCTTCGGGTTGTCGGCTCAGAACCCGCCGCTCGACGCCGCGCGGCTCGACATCATGCCGGCACCGCTGTGGGGCCGCGCCGAGGGGATTCGCACCTTCCTGCGCACCGCCGCGCAGGCCCTCGCGCCGATGCTGTTCGGCGTGGTGTCCGACGTGGTCTTCGGTGGTGGCAAGGGCGCGCTGCGATGGACCTTCCTGGTGATGCTGGTCCCGCTGATCGCCAGCTCGCTCTACCTGTTCAAGGCGATGCGGAGCTACCCGCGCGACGTGGCGACGGCCGCGGCGCATGCCGCGGCGCGCCGGTAGCGGTCAGCCGCGGCGGCCGCCGAGCCGCTGCAGGTACTCGTTGTAGGCCGCCAGGGCCTCGTCGCTGTCGGGGTTGCTCGTCGGGGGAGCATCGTCCGCGCCAGCCGTGCGGCCGACGAGATCCTGCTGGTAGTTCGCGCGGGCGGAGTCGAGCCAGCCGCCGAGCTCCGACGTGGTCCCGGCGCCGGCGGTGCGGGCCCAGCCGACGGCAGCGACCCCGAACATCACCGCCATGATCGCGTCGCCGCCCACCCACATGACCGCGCCACCGGCGTGCAGATCGGTGAGCAGGCTCGGTGCCCACGCCGGGTGCATCGCGGCCATCATCGGCCACGGGTACTTGTCGGTCTGGCCGAGCACCACCCCGGTGAAGGTGTCCACCGGCATCGCGACGACGAGCATCGCCATCCGCAGCGGCGCCGAGAGCTTCCAGCGAATCGGTGCGTCCCCGACGAGCGGCAGGAAGAACAGCGTGCCGGCGACGACGTACATGAGCTGCTCGACGCCGGTCAGCCACGGGTGCAACATCATCTGGTTCATGAACCCGGTGAGGTGCGTCCCCACGATCACCGCGGTGTAGAGGACCAGCCCCACGCCCGGGTTCGTCGCAACTGCGCTGGCCCGGCCGCGCAACCCCGCCTCGATCCGCTCGGCCTTCTCGTCGGGCAGCGCAGCGATCACCAGGTCGAGGGGACGGCCCGCCACCAGCAGCACCGGAACGATCATCACCAGCAGCAGATGGCCGACCATGTGGACCCAGAACAGCGCGTCGTCATAGACGCGCAGGCCGGCTTGAGTCGTGAACACCAGTACCGCGATGGCCGCGCACCACGAGGCCGTGGCGCGCCGCTGCCACGCCGCGCCGCGCCGCCGGGCGGCACGCCAGCAGAGCAGGTAGCCGATCAGCAGGAGCGCCGCCGCGAGCGCGGACCAGATGTGCAACGACCAGCTCGAGAACAGCCGGCCGACCGTCAGCTTCGGTAGCGAGCCGACGGCCGGCGGGGCGCGGCTTCCCGTTGCGCCGGTCGCCGACGTCGCGGGCATCGACATGCCGGGCATCTGCTCGACCGATGTCGAGCCGGACCCGGGCAGGCCGGTGTCGGCAACGACAGGTACGGCGAGGCTGACGTGGCCGGCGCGGGCGAAGTCCAGGGTCAGCTGCTCGACCATCCCGCGGCGCAGCGACTTGGCCGGACGCTGGAGCATGAGGTGGTAGGAGCCCGGCGTCAGGCTGAGCTGGCCGTGTGCCGGCACCACCGCGCCCCCGGGCACGGCGACCATGCGCTCGGCGCCGTCGGAGGTCGTGGCGTAGCGATGCAAGGTCGCGCTGCCGAAGTCGCCGGACGAGACGCGTAGCAGCCGGTCCGGCGACGCACCGGTGTTGGTGACGGTGAAGTACGCGGCGGCGAGCGAGGGCGTGGCCGGCGCGGGGATATAGGCGTGGGTGATCGACAGGTCGCCGGCTGCGGCGTGTCCGCCCGTGACGCCGAGCGAGGTGTCAGTGATCTGCAGCGAGCCGCCCGAGCCGCCACCGCAGGCCGCCGCGGCGAAGCCCAAGACGAGCAGCGCCGGTGCGAGCCGGCGCAGCCCTATGCGCCCCATTTGCCTTCGTCGACCAGTGCGGAGAGGTCATGCTTGATGTCGCCGATCGTGGTCGGGCCCTCGGTGTAGAGCAGGTGCGCGAGGTGGTCGGGGGTGAAGGCGAGGATCTCCGCCGAGTGCTCGACGGTGTAGCCGTGCTTGCTGTGCGGGCGCACCTGGCTGGCCGGGACGCCGAGCTGGTGCTGCACCTTGATGATCTGCCGGATGCTGCCCCGCAGGCCGATGAACGACGGGTCGAAATGGTCGAGCCAGCTGCGGATCACGCCCGTCGTGTCGCGGGCTGGGTCGACGCTGATGAAGGCGACCCTGACGCGGCTGCGCACCGCCGGGCTCGACTCGCGCAGCGCCTGCGCGATGTCGGCCATCAGCGTGGGGCAGATGTCCGGGCAGTGGGTGTAGCCGAAGTAGACCAGCACGATCTTGCCGGCGGTCTCCCGGCGCAGGTCGTAGGTCTTGCCCGCCGTGTCCTCGAGCGTGATCGACGGTTCACGGGTGGGCGGCTGGAGCATGTCGCCGACGAAGCCGGTCTGAGACCCGCTGCCGATGATCGCGATCGGGCTCTTACCCGAGGATCCCGAGGAGCAGCCAACGGCGAGCGCGAGGACCAGGACAGCGGCCGCCGCGCGCTCGATCGCTCTCATCTGATGTGCCTCATATGCCGGTCAGCCCCAGCAAATCCTCCCACGGTCGGCTTGGCGCGCTGCCCCCGACCTCACCGGCTAAGGCGACGCGCAGCCGGCGAGGATCACCTTGGTCGGGCCGTCGCTGTGGAGACGCACGGTGGCGTTGCAGTCGACGTGGGCTCGTCGTACGTCGATGACGACCCGCGCGATGTTGGTCGCCGTGACGTCGAGCACATCGCGCTTGGCCGTCTTCGGCACGGGACCCCAGGTCTGGCTGAACTGCACGTAGGGGATTGCTGCCTTCGTCCCGCCGGTGAGGACGCCCGCACCGTAGTGCTCGCCGGAGGGCGCCGGGTCGCCGCTGCCGAAGCCGAGGGAGCGGACGTCGATGGTGCCGGTCGTGCCGCGCTTGCGGACGGCCAGCCCGGACAGCCAGTAGGCGTGGTCGGCGACGACCTTGCCGAGGGCCGAGTCGCCCGACGGATCGACGACGTAGGTGACGTGCGGCGGGTTGCGGTCGACACGGTGCGTCCCCAACCAGATCGCGCCAGGCCCGTACTGGTCGTTGGTGGCGAGGGTCAGGTGGTCGGACACGGTGAACACGTCCTCGACGTAGCGCAGCCCGTCCTTCGTCAGCTCCGCAGTGTTCTGCAGCGTTTCGTCGATGGGCACGAGCTCGTCGGCCGTGGCGTTCCACGCCAGCATCGGGACGTTGCGCAGCGACGGCAAGCCCGAGGCCGGGCTGGCCTCACCCACGACGGAGAACCCGCGCGCGAACAGGTCGGGCCAGCGTTCGGCGAGCCGGTACGTGCCGTACCCGCCCATCGAGTAGCCGCTCACGTCGACCCAGCTGGGATCGAGGCGGTACAGGTGGGCGACCGCGTTCCACACCTCGAAGGTGTCGGCCTCGGCGATGCCGGCGTACCCGCCGTCCGGCCCGCGCCCGTTGGGCGTGATGACGATCGACCCGTCGCCGCGGTTGGCGAGCTGCTTCTGGTTCGCACTGGTCCCGAACTGGTTGTAGTTCGCCGACAGCGAGTGCAGCAGCAGCGTCAGCCCGTAGCCGTGCGCCGGCACCGGACCCTTCGGGACGTAGATGTTGTAGGGCTGCAGGTTGCCGACGAAGCGACCCTTGCACGCCGCGCCGAGGTCGACCCCGCCGACCAGCTCGCTGCACACCCCGTCCGGGTTCAGGCCCTGGCCGAACGAGTAGTGGCTGGCGAGGATCCGATCCATCGGTCCCGAGGTGGGAACGCCGGAGTTGTCGGTGATGTCGTGATGCAGCTTCGCGAAGCTGACCTCCGCATGGAACGGCGTCACCGAGCCGAGCGCCAGCTCGGTGGCCTGCTCGTGCTCGCGCCACATCGCGCCCTGCGCATAGCCGCCGACGGCGGTGTCGGCGATCGTCTCGGTCGGGGCGTGGATGTCGGGCCACGGCTCGTGGTAGCGCGGCCCGACGTTGACGATCGCGGCATCGGTCGGGCCGGCGCCGCCCGGGGTTGTCGCGCTTGCCGGGCCCACCGCGGGCTTGAGGTAGCTGTCGTGGGCGGCGTCCCACAGCCCGACGCCGACCGTCATGCGCACGGTGCTCTCACCCGGGTTCCAGGCGGCGTGCGGCACCTCGACTGTGAACTGCCGCCGGTGCACGCTCACCGACACGGTCGGGGCGGGCGTCAGCGGCTTGCCGGTCGCGGCGTCGGTCATCGTCGCGCGGTGGCCGTGGACGGTGAGGAAGTACGCCGCCGGCGAGCTGACCCCGGCGCCGTCGGGCCATGCCCGCGGCTGCGCCGAGTCACCGAGGGCGATGGTGAAGCCCACCAGCGACGGGTCGGTCAGGCTGTTGAGGGTGACGCGGAACGCGGTGGCGTCCGCGAGCGGCTTGGTACGGAACTCGACGAGGTCGGCTGCGTTGTCGGCGTACTTCCGGTCCGTCGGATAGGTGAACGTGCCGGCGGTGGTCGAGAACAGGAAGTCGACCAGCTTGTACGGCGTCGTCGGGTCGGGCACGCCCAGGGCGCCGTGGTCGTCGTACAGGTAGTCCTGGTACATCCACTCGCCGTCGCGGTATGCCGAGGTGCCGGAGACCAGGATCGGCGGAGCCTTCCAGATCCCGCGGTTCTCCAGCTGCGGCGCCGCGGCGGGCTTGGCGTAGAGGATGTCCGGCCCCGGCCGGTGGCCGCTGCCGACGTGGGGCAACGAGTCCGCGACCGTCCAGTCCGATCCGGCCGCAGGCGCGGCGAGGGCCGGTGCGCGGGCAGGGGTGTCCGGGCCCGCGGCGCCGGCGGTGCCAGCCGTGGCGACAGTGGCGGCGAGCAGGCTGGCGCCGACGACGGCGATGGTCAGGCGGCGATTCATGGTCGTCGGTCTTTCGACGCTCACCGGCGGGAACCTCCCGGATATCGTTGCGGCGATGGCCAGCAGCTCCACCGTCCCGGTGATCGACCTCCAGCCGTGGTTCGCCGGAGGCGAGGCGGGCCGACAGCAGGTCGCCCGGGCGGCCGACGTCGCGCTGCGCGAGATCGGCTTCTTGCTCATCGTCAACCACGGCGTCGAGGCGTCCTTGCGTGACGCCGTACGAGAGGCCTCGCGGCGGTTCTTCGAGCTTCCGCCGGGTGTGAAGGAGCGCTACCGCTCTCAGGTCGGCGGCGAGAGCTGGATGCCGCGCGGCTGGACGCCGATGGGTGCTGAAGCCAACGCGAACTCCGACGAGGGGGTCAGCGCACCGCCCGATCTCAAGGAGTCCTACAACATCGCCTGCTTCGCGCCGACCGGCGACGAGGCGATCGACCGCGAGTGGTTCACCGACAACATCTGGCCGGCCGAGGTCCCCGAGTACCGTGCGACTGTCACGGCGTACGTCGACAAGATGCGCGCGCTGGTCGACGAGCTCCTCGAGATCGCGGCAGTCGCACTCGGCTTGCCACCACGCCACTTCCTCGATCTCGCGACGCATCCGACGTGGTCGTTCTACACCCACTGGTATCCCGCGCTGCGCGACGTCGGTGAGCCGGAGCCGGGCCAGCTGCGCATCGGCTCGCACACCGACTTCGGCACGTTCACGATCCTCGACCGCCAGCTCGGCACCGGCGGGCTGCAGGTGCTCGGCAAGGACGGCGAGTGGGCCGACGCTCCTTGGGTTGACGGCGCTTTCACGATCAACATCGGCGATCTGATGGCGCGATGGTCCGGCGACCGGTGGCTGTCGAACCGTCACCGGGTGCTCGCCCCCGATGCCTCCGCGCCCGACGAGGACCTGATGTCGCTGGTCTACTTCCACGAGGCCGACCCGGCCGCCGTGATCCGCAGCGTGCCGCCGCCGATCGGGATCGTGGAGCACGAGCCGGTCACTGCCGGGGCCTACCTGAGGGCCAAGCTCGCCGCTATCGCGGTGTGAGCCCCAATCGCGGCGTGGGCCTAGTGCTCCCCGACGATGGTGACTTCGCGGATCTGCTCGGTGACCCGGGCCTGAGCGTCGTGCACGAGCGGCGAGGTGTTGAGCACCGCCACGCCGAGCGTCGCAGCCGCCGCTGAGATCGCGACCCCGACCGCGGTGCCCGAGCCGAGGTCGAGGTGCTCGTGCAGAGCCAGCACCCCGAGCAGCGAGGCGATCACCGGCTCACCGATGTCGATCACCGGCAGCGAGACCGAAAGCGGGGCGATCCGGAACGCGGTCTGGGACAGCAACAGGCCGGTGATCGCGAACACCGCGAGGAGGTAGCACTGCGAATGCAGGAGCGTGCGGATGCCCTCGTGCTGGAACTGGCGGCCGACGACCTTCGTCATCACCGACAACATTCCGAAACAGGCGCTCGAGGCCAGGGCAAGTCCGCTGGCCCGGATCATCGGACGGCTCGCGAACGACTCCGCGATGGCGACGACCACCGCGACGCCCGCGCCGGCGGCAACGCTGATGGCGAACGTCGAGGTGGTCGTGATGTGGCTGCTGTCACCGGAGGGGTTGCCGACGAGGACGAAGGTGGTGATCCCCGACGCCACGAGGATCACCCCGATCCACTCCCGGCTCGCGAGCCGGCGCCCGGCGTACCAGGCGGCAAGCGGCAAGGCAAACAGCAGCTCGGTGACGATCAACGGCTGCACCAGGACGACGGGTGCGAGAAAGAGTCCGGCTGCCTGCAAGCCGTAACCGACGATGGACGTGGCGAGCCCGATCAGCCACCCGCGGTCCCGGACCAGACGGACCAGCAGAGTGGCGCTGACCTCGGACGGAGCCTCGGTACGCCGCGCGGCACGCATCTGCTCGACATTGGCGACGGCGAAGGCGACGGCGGCACCGACCGCGCAGGGCACGGCGACCGCGACACTGGCCCCGCTAGCGATGGTCGATCCCCATTTGGGCCGATCTTATTGCCGGTGCAAAGGATGGCTAGTCCTTAGCGAACCGTTCCCGTGCCTTGTCGAACTCTCCCGACTGCACGAGCCCGTGGACCGCGATCCGGTCGATGTGGCGCTGGGTGGTGCGGTCGACATCGGCGTACATGTCGATCGCGAGCTTCGCGACGCCCAGCACGTCGGGGGAGATGGCCGTCAGCTTCCGGCAGAACGCATAGACGTCGTCGAGGAACGTCTCCGCCGGGAAGATGTCGTGGACCAGACCGATCGACAGCGCACGCTCGGCGTCGACGCGCATTCCCGCCATCGCCAGGTACTTCGCCCACGCGGGCCCGACGATTCGTGTCAGGCGGCTGGTGCCACCGCTGCCGGCCATCACCCCGATGTTGACCTCGGGCAGCCCCATCTGCGCCTGCGGCGTGCAGAACCGGAAGTCGCACGACACCGCCATCTCCACACCCGCGCCCAGTGCGATGCCCTGCCAGGCGATGACCACCGGCTTCTCGATGGCTTCGATCTCGTCGTAGAGCAGGTGGTGGCTGCGGTAGTTGCGGCGGAAGTTCCACCCCGGGTGCTGGTGCTCGGTCTGCGGGTTGCCGGGGCTGGAGCCGACCTGCGTCGAAAGGTCCATCCCCGCGGTGAAGTACTTGCCGGTGCCGGTGATCACCAGGCAGCGCAGGTCGTCGCGCATCGACAGCAGGTCGAGGGCCTCCCACAGTGCGGCGGTCATCTCGGGCGTGATCGCGTTGTGCTTGTCCACCCGGTTGAACGTGACGGTGAGAATGCCGTCCTGCTCGGTGATGGGCGCGTGCTCGCAACCTGGCATAGCTCGTCAGCCTGCCACGTCGTCGGGCATGCCCGGATGCAGCATCCGCATTGCGAGGGTCGCGAGCGCATCGACCACGGCCTCGCGGTCGAGGTCGATGTTCCAGGTACGGACCTGGTGCGCCGTACGGTCGGTCATCGCGATGATCGCGAGTGCGGCCATCGTGGGATCGACGCCTTCTACTCCACCTGCGGCGAACCGCTCGCCGAGCAGGTCGGCGAACCGGCCGGTCATCACGACCGCCCGCGCCCGGGCGTGCGGGTTGCCGGCTCGCAGCAGGTTGACCTCGTCGACCAGTGGGCCCCAGCGCTCGGTGATGGAGACCAGGTCGGCGAGCCAGTGCGCGAGCGTGGCACGGCCCTCTGTGTCGGGAGTCACCGCACCGAGGTGCGCGGCGGTGGCGAGAACCTCGCTCATCATCCGCTCGACCAGCGCCTCGAAGAGCTGGTCCTTGCCGTCGAAGTAGCGGTAGAAGGTCGCCCGCGACACGCCTGCCGACGCGCAGATGTCCTCGACGCGGGTCTCGGCGTAGCTGCGGCGCGAGAGTACGACGAGGGTCTGCTCGAGCAGCTGGTCGCGCCGGTCCGCCGCGGCCGCCGTGCCGATCGCTTCAGTGACCGCCACGGCTGCTGCTCCTTGCTGCGCCGTTTCCATGGCAACGCTGGCGGCTCGCTACGCTGCCGCGATGGCGCCGTCGCCCGCTTGGCTTCCCGCACTCGACGGCGATGCGCCGCGGGCCGGTCGCGGCCGCGGTGAGGACACCTTGCGGCGCATCCTCGCCGCCGGACGCGAGTGCTTCCGGACCTACGGCTACGCCGCCGCACGCATCGACGACATCGTCGCCGTGGCCGGCACCTCGCACGGCGCGTTCTACCTGTACTTCCGCAACAAGGAGGACCTGCTGCACCGGCTCGCCGTCGGGTGCGCGGAACGGCTGAGAACCCTGACAGCGCGGCTCGAGGCGCTCCCGCGCCCGATCGCAGAGGCCGAGCTGCACGCATGGGTGGCCGACTTCGTGGCGGCCTACCACGACGACGGCCCGGTGATCCGGGTCTGGCTGGACAACCGCGACCCCGACCCCCTGATGCAGGCACTGGCCAGCGACGCTCTGGGGCCGCTGACGGCAGCGCTCGCCTCGGTCATCGACCCCGCGCTCGCGCGCCGGGTCGACCAGCAGGTTGCCGGTCTCGGGCTGCTGGCGATGCTGGAGCGGCTGAGCTCCTACCTGCGTGACGACGTACCAGTCGACCTGGCGACCGCCACAGCGACTCGGCTGATCTTCGCGACCACCCCCCGCAGGCATCCTGACCGACCCGTCCGCGCGGTCTAGGTCGGCGGGGTGAGGGCGAACTTGTAGCCCTTGACCATGTAGCAGGTGGTTGACGGGTTCGCCCGGGTCACCCACTTGTTCGCCGAGAGCGACCACTGTGCCGCGGACACGCAGTGCTTGGTCGCCTTGTTGTAGAAGCTCGGTCCGTAGTGCACGAAGCTCACGTACGGCACCGTGACGCCGTCGCCGCCGAAGTCGGGCTTGGTCTGCATGTACTTGATGACGCACTTGCGGGTCAGGTCAGCGCCGCAGGACTGCGCCGCCTCGGTGAACCACTCTGCGCCGATCCAACCCTCGAACGCCCACTCGTGGTTGTGCACCAGGTCGCTCGGGAAGTACTGCCGCATCGCCGCCTGGAACTTCGCGACCTCCGGGTTGGAGGTGTCGTCGAAGTTCAGCGTGTAGCCGTCGCTCCAGCTCTTGCCCAGGCAGCCAGGCGTGCCAGACAGGTCGCTGCCGAGGCTCTGCGCCCAGTCGGAGATCGTCGAGAGGTGGACCTTCATCTGGTTGAGGAACGGCGTGTTCTGCTCGATCGCCTGGCAGAGCTTCTGCGTTCCGTTGAGGTCGACCGCGTCCGCGACCAGGTCGACGCCGTCGGCCTTCATCTGCGCGACCGCTGAGCCGAAGTTGGGCAGACCGAGGTTCACCTGGTACTGGCTGACCTTGACTCCCGCGTGCTCGAAGTCCTGGATCAGCTCGTTCGCGCCGTACCGGGAGCTGGCCTGGTCGTAGTAGACGACACCGGCGTGCGTGACGTGCTCTTGCTGCTTGAAGAACGTCGCCTCCTCGTCCCAGCGGTAGGCGTAGTTGTTCAGGCCGAGGGTCTTGCCGTTGCCCTGCTGGTTGAGCCCGTCGATCGAGAACAGGTTCGGGTACTTGTAGTAGTACGTCGAGATCGGCTGGCTGCCGATGTCGGGCACGCCCTTCTGGTAGACGTACGGCGCCCCGGCGTACTCGTAGATGTTGTTCGCGACGAACGCGAAGGCCTTGTCGGTGTCGATGCAGGTGTGGATCTGGGACAGGTCGCCGGAGTCCGAGCCGTCGTCTGGGTGCGACTTGAAGATCACCTGGCGCCCGTCGATGCCGCCGTGGGCGTCGAGGTAGGCGAAGTACGCCGCGGCGCCGTAGTAGCTCGGCGTGAACTGATACGGGCCGAACGGCCCGCCCTCGGTGACCACGTTGCAGACGGTGATCGAGTTCGCCGTGACACCGGTGTCAGAGGCGAAGTTGGCCTGCTGCTGCCCGCCTGTCGTCCCGGTCGGGTTGGGACCGGTGGAGTGGCCGCCGCCCCCGGTCGTGACTGCCGGGCCGGAGTCGGGTCCCGACGACGGAAGGGTCGTCGGTAGCGCGCCGCCCGGCCCGCTGGTGGGCAGCGGCGCGCCAGGGGTCTGGTCCGGTGCGACCACGCCGCCCGACACCGGCGCCGAGCTGGGGTTGACCGTGTACGGGCTGAACGCGGAGTCGGAGAGCCGGGTTCCGCAGCCAGTCAGCGCGAGCAGCGCGACCCCCGCGACAAGGGGCCGTGTGACACGCGCGTCAGGTCGGCGGTGAGGCCGGCGGCTGCGTCTGGGACCGGGCAGCGGTCCGGTCTGGAGTGTCGGGCTAGACAGAGACGTCAGACGCGGCATGATCGAGTATTGTGAGCCTCGCCACACGGCAAGTCCAGCGAGGGGGCCACGTGACGGCGACGAGCCTCGCGCTTCGCAGGCGGGGTCGATCCCTCGCCTGGCTGGTCGCGGTCGGCATGGCGATCGCCGGGATCGCAGGCGCCGGCTCGGCCGGTGCAGACGGCCCGCCGGCCCCGCCGGCGTACACCTTCTCGACCGCGGCGACGGCCATCGGCATCCAGATCGCCCTGCAGCAGAACCCGGAGCTGTCTTCGCTTCCCGACCCGTTCGACGTGCGTACGCCGGAAGCCGACGGCGAGCTCGACAGCTTCGGGACCTCGCAGGCGGACGGCCACATCGGCAACCTCAACGGGCTCGGCGGCATTCCGGGCCTGATCTGCCTGCTGGCCGGCGCGGCGGCCTGCGCCCAGATCCCGATCAGCTCCTTGACCGGCGGGCTGATCCAGAGCTTCCCGCCGCCGGACCCGCTCGACGCCCACGCCGTCTACCCCGCGAACCCGACTGCGAAGGCTCCGGTGATCGGCACTCATGCCGCGCAGGCGTCGTTCGACTCGAGCGGGTTCAGCCTCGGCGCCGCGACGGCGAGCTCGACAGCGCAGCAGTACCACACGGCGGCAACGGTCAACGACCAGAACGTCGGGATCGCCGGGGCCCTCTCGATCGGTTCCGCGACCGCATCCACGACGCAGACGGCGACCGCCGGCGCAGTCACGACCACGGCGAGCACCGCCGTCTCCGACATCGACCTCGGTGGCAAGCTGCTCAGCATCGGCACCATGAAGTCCACGACCGCTGTGGTGTCGAAGCCGGGCAAGCCGTCGACCGACACCACGTCGACGGTCTTCTCCAACGTCAAGGCGCTCGGTCTGCCTGCGACCATCGACCACTCCGGCATCCACATCGCCGGCAAAGCACTCCCGGGCAACCTCGTCTCGGTCGCGCAGAAGCTGGTGAACCAGATCCTCGGCAAGGCAGGGATCCATCTCTCGATCGCCGAGGCGAAGAGCAGCAACAACGACACCGGGCACATCGTCAAGGCATCCGGGCTCACGCTCACCTTCGACCACACGGTCACCGGGGTGAGGCCGATTACGATCGCGCCGCCGACCGGACTTCCCTGCCCGCCACAGCTCGCGGCGCTGCCGATCGACCCGTGCGCGGGCGTCAGCCTGAGCCTCGATGCTGCCTACCACGGCGTCGTCGCGCTCGGCCAGATCGGTGTCGTCAGCCGCGCCGACCGGGGCGGGTCGACGGTGACCGTGCCGACCCCGACCACTTCGACGCCGGCGACCGGGCCGACGTCGGGAAGCGGTCCCGGCGTGGGTCCCGGCACCGGTGTCCCGTCGGGGCCGATCCCGTCCGGCCCCGGAGTCGAGACCACCTCGCCCCCCGGCGGCTCGCAGCCTCCGGTGATCGCCGGCCAGCAAGCCGAGGCCGCCGACCAGCTCGCGGGTGCCAGCCATCGGCTGCTGTGGTTCTTCCCGCTGCTGTTCGTCAGCGTGCTCGCGATTCTTGGAAGATTCCGTACACCTGCTCGGCTCCCCACGGTCTGACGAAGGGACTGGAGACGATGGCATCCGCACAAGCCGAACCGATGAGGACGACTGACCCGAACCGGGTCGAGGTCACCCCGTCGGTCGGCTTCGCCTGGCTGATCGAAGGCATCCGCCCCTATCTCGGCTACCTGTTCATCGCCGCGGGGCTGATCGCGCTGTTCGTGGGGTGGTACGGCGTCTCCGGGCAGGCGCTCGTCGCCAAGCAGCTGCCCTACCTCGCCAGCGCCGGGCTGCTCGGCGTCGTACTGGTCGCGATCGGAAACCGGATCTTCATGATCAACGACCTGCGTCGCGACTCCGGCCGGCTCGACCGGCTCGAGGAGATGGTTGCTGAGCTGCACGCCGTCCTGCTCGCTCGCAGCGACGCGGTTGCCGATGCGCCCGCGGCGACCGCGCGCAGCACGTCCAAGCCGTTCCGCGCGGTGGCGCGCGGCGCCAGCTACCACCTTCCCGACTGCGCGATGGTGGCCGGCAAGCAGGCCGAGGAGATCAGCCGCGGCGAGGTCGCCAGCCGAGGGTTGCGTCCCTGCCGGATGTGCCACCCCGACGCCGCGTAGGACTCCGGCGACTCGATGACTCTCGACCCACGGCTCGCCGACTCGGGCGCCGCTCACGGCGGCAGCCGAGTGCTCGCCGCCGTCCCGGCGCGGCTGCGCCACTGGGGTGTGCTCGCGGCGATCCTGTTCCTGCTCTGGGTCTACGCCGCCGATCCCGGCGACTGGTCCTACTACGGCCAGCAGATCGCCGCAGGCCTGTCGATCGGTGCCGTGGCCGCACTCGGCGGCACCGGGCTTGTGGTTGCCTATCGCGCGACCGGCGTCTTCAACTTCGCGTTCGCCGGCATCGCCACCGCGTGCGCGTTCGTCATGTACGAGTTCACGAGCAACGACGGCGTACCCGTCTGGCTGTCGCTGATCCTCGTCGTCGTGCTCATCGGTCCCGCGATCGGCGCGCTGATGGACCTGATCGTGTTCCGCCCGCTCGACCGTCGCTCGGCGGGTACGGCGGAGAAGCTCGTCGCGAACCTCGGCGTGCTCATCCTGCTGCTGGGCATCGGCGGCGTGATCTACGGCGAGACCAGCTACCAGCCCAAGAACGTCTTCCCGCTCTCCCAAGCCTTCCAGGTCGGCAGCGGCGCGAGCGCCGTCTCCATCTCATGGGCCGTCGTCGGCAACGTCGCGATGATCGCTGGCGCCGCGGGCGGGCTGGTCCTGGTCTTCCGCTATACCGCACTCGGACGCCAGGTCCGCGCGGTGGTCGACCGCCGCGGCCTCGCGGAGTTGTTCGTCGTCAACGCCAACCGGATCTCGATGCTGTCCTACGCCATCGCGGCCGGTTTCGCGGCTCTTGCCGGCGTACTCGACTCGCCGACGGTCGGGCTGCAGAACGGCGCACTCTCACTACAGGTGCTGCAGATCATCGGCGTCGCGGTGGTCGCGCGACTCCGCAACATCGGAACGGCGGTAGCTGCCGGGCTCGGACTCGGGCTGGTCAGCAGTCTCGGGTCCGCCCTCGTGACGCCGCGCTACCCGCACTGGCTGAGCTGGCTGCCGGGAGTCAACGCGAACATCGTGGTGCAGATCCCGGTGCTCACGACCGTCGTCTTCCTGCTGATCTACCGCAACCTCGATGAGTCCGGTGGCGGCGGCACGGCTGGCGTCGTGACGGCGACCTTCAGCCGGATCGGGCGGCGCAGCACCGCGGCGACGTTGCAGGGCCTGCTCGTCGCCGCACTGGTGGCGATCGTCGTACCGGCATTGCTGTCGGGTCAGAACCTGGTGACCGCCCAGCAGGTCGTGGCGTACTCCGTCGCGTTCCTGTCGATCGTGGCGATCACCGGGTTCAGCGGCCACCTCTCTCTTGCGTCGGCGGCCTTCGGCGGGCTAGGCGCCTACATCACCGTGCGGCTGCAGAACGGTCTGCTGCCGCTGCCGTACAACACCTCCATCCCGCACTTTCCGGTGATTCTCGCGATGCTGGTCGGGGCCGTGGTGGTGATTCCGATCGGCGTCATCGTGGGCTACCCGGCGCTGCGGCGCCGCGGCCTGATCCTGGGACTGATCACGCTCGCTTTCGCGCAGTGTGTGGACGCGTTCATCTTCCAGAACCCGAGCTGGACCAGCGGCCGTAACAGCAACCGACCGAACCTGTTCGGGTGGTCGCTGTCGGGCGACCGGACGTTTCTCTACTACGAGCTCGTCGTGCTCGGCCTGGTGCTGCTGCTGGTGCGCAACCTGCGTAGCGGCTCTCTCGGCCGGGTGCTCGGCGCGATGCGCGACAGCGAGCGCGGCGCGGTCAGTGTGGGAATCTCGCTGCGCCGATACAAGCTGCTGATCTTCGGTGCCAGTGCCTTTATCGCTGCGATCGGCGGCAGCCTGATCGTCCAGCAGCAGGGCACACTTAACGTGAACCCAGACGGGCCGTTCTCGCCGCTGTTCAGCCTCTACTGGTTCGGCGCGGTTGTCGTGTTCGGGCTGTCTTACCGGTCGAGCGCAGTTCTTGCGGCGACGCTGTACGTCGCCGTCGACGTCGCCACCGGGAAGACCGGCTCGAGCCTGATCGTCATCGGTGCCATCGCGGTGCTGATCGGCTACCTGCCCGGCGGGGTCATCGGCACGGTGCTCCGCTACGTCCGCGGCGACGGGGTCGGACCCTCGCCCGCGCAGCGGAGCCTGGCGGAGTTCGCGCTGCGTCATCGCGCCGTCGAGCAGGCGCCGCCGCCGGGCCATGACCTGCAGCCGTCGGCGTTCGCGAAGCGGCTGCTCGCCGGGAGCGACTCGTGAGCGAGCTTCGCGGTGCGGTCCTCGAGGCGCGCGACATCACGGTGCGCTTCGGCGGGTTCGTCGCCGTGAACAACGCGAGCCTGACCGCGCGGCCCGGCGAGGTCACCTCGTTGATCGGGCCGAACGGCGCGGGCAAGACCACGATGTTCCACGCGATCAGCGGGATCCTGAGCCCGGAGCGCGGGTCGGTCTCCCTCGGCGGGCGAAGCCTCAAGGGCATGACGCCCGACAAGCGGGCACGTGCCGGGATGGCGCGGACGTTCCAGATCCTCGAGCTCTTCGGCGGCCTGTCGGTCTCCGAGAACCTGCAGGTCGCCGTCGAGGGCCGGGCGAGCCAGCACGTATGGCGTGACCTGTTCTCGCTGCGGCATCCGGACAACCCAGGCGTGCTGCGCCAGGTCCGGGAGGCGATGGATCTGGTCGGCATCGCCGACCTTGCCGACCGACCCGCCGGATCGCTGCCGACGGGGCTGTCGCGACTGGTCGAGCTCGCGCGTGCGCTGTGTACCGACCCGAAGGTGCTGCTGCTCGACGAGCCGGCGAGCGGGCTGTCCAACGCGGAGACCGAGCGGTTGCACTCGGTGCTCAGCTCGCTTGCCGATCTCGGCATGACGATCCTGCTGGTCGAGCACGACATCGAGCTGGTGATGGCGTTGTCGAGCCAGATCTACGTGCTCGACTTCGGCCGGATGATCGCGCAGGGCACCCCCGCGCAGGTCCGCAAGGACCCCGGCGTACGAGCCGCGTACCTCGGCTCCGAGCTGAACGAGGACGCGGTGGTGGACGCATGACGCTGGCCCTGTCGACCGACGGACTGTGTGCCGGCTACGGGAAGGTCACCGTCGTCCACGACCTCTCGCTCGAGGTGCCCGAGGGCTCGACGGTCGCCCTGCTCGGCCCGAACGGCGCGGGCAAGACGAGCACGCTCGGCGCGTTGACCGGCACGGTGTCGACCACCGCCGGTTCGGTGCGGCTGTTCGGGCAGCCGATCGACGCCCTTTCGACGTACCACCGCGCGCAGCGCGGGTTGACGCTGATCCCCGACGGCCGAGGGGTGTTCCCCGGGTTGTCGGTGGGCGAGAACCTCGAGCTGGCTGCCGAGTCGGCGCAGGGCGTCGACAAGGCGTGGCGGCGCAAACAGCTCGCGCGGGTGGACGAGATCTTCCCGGTGCTCGCGGGCCGACGCGGGCAACGTGCGGGGACGCTGTCCGGCGGGGAGCAGCAGATGCTCGCGATGAGCCGGGCGTTCCTGGCCAACCCGAAGGTGCTGATGATGGACGAGATCTCGGCCGGGCTCGCGCCGCTGATCGTCCAGAAGCTCTACGACGCGGTCGAGCACCTCAAGCGCGACGGCACGACGATCGTGCTGGTCGAGCAGTACACGCAGTACGCCCTGCGGCTGGCCGACATCTGCTACGTCATGGCAAAGGGCTCGATCACCTTCGTCGGTGAGCCTGCGGAGTTGCAAGGTGCGGGAGCGGGCATCAGCTACTTGTAGGACGGATGTGGCCATGAGCAACCGCATGTTCGACATCAGCGAGGTCAACAACGCCTGGCTCGGCATGTGGCGCGGCCTGCGACCGTACGGCGTCGCGCTCACGGTGATCTGGACCATGTGCGCCGTGTCGGTGCTCTCGGTCTTCGCAGTAGCCGCCGACGGGTGGTGGCTCCGGCTGGTGCTCGCCCTTGGCGCCGTACTCGAGCTTGGGCTGTCAGCTCTCACGCTGCGGTTCCTGATCCGGGCGAGCACCCAAGGCCGCTTCGACACCTGAGCGCCGTCGGGGCAAAGTGGCTTTACCGCCTCGATCAGGCGATTCCACGCGCAATCTCGGTGGGTAAAGCCACTTTGCCCCCATGCCTCACGGTGTCGTCCATCTCACAGATCCGGGCGTCTCAGCGAGCGTTATGGTTCGGCCATGGCCGTCATTGACGCCGGCCCGATGACCCAGCCACCGGACTTCCGGTTCTCTCCGCGACGCGTGCTCTGGTCGCTCGATCGCACGCGCAGCGCCGACCTGTGGGACGAGATCGGCGAAGTCGCCCGGGGCCAGGGCCTGGTCCGCTTCCGGTTCGCGGGCGACACGTGCTGGGTCGTCACCGAGCCGACCTGGATCCGCCAGATCCTGACGTCCCCGCCCGACGTGGTCGGGCGAAGCGGCTCGTTCCGCAAGCTCACCCTGATCATCGGGCGCAGCCTGCTGACGACCGAGGGGCCCGAGCATCGGCTGCGCCGGCGGCAGATGCAGCCGGCGTTCCACCGCGAGCGCCTCGAGGCCTACGCCGAGAGCATCGTGACTGCGGCGCGGGCGACCGATGCCGGGTGGCGCAGCGGAGCCACCGTCCAGATGGACCGCGACATGGCGGCGCTCACGATGGATGCGATCGGGCGCGCCGTGCTCGGCGTCGACGGGCGCGCTCTCGCGCCGTCGGTCGGCAAGGCGGTCGAGCGGATGATGCGAGCGATGCCGCTGATGTTCCTGCCGCGGGTCGAGTGGCTTGCCGACAAGCCGGTGCCCGGCTTCGGTTGGCTACGGCGGTCGATCGCCCTTCTCGTCGACGTCGCGCAGCAGGGCGCGACGACGAGCGAAGCAGAGCTCGTCCGGTCACTGCGCAACGCGGTCGAGGACTTGCCGCAGCTCTCCGACGACGACGTACGCGACGAGCTGCTGACGCTCCTCATCGCCGGCCACGAAACGACGGCTGTGACACTCACCTGGCTGTGGTGGCTGCTCGACCAGCATCCGGCTGCCGCCGACCGGGTGTGCCAGGAGATCGTCGCGGTCGTCGGCGACCGCGCGCCGACCTTCCATGACATCGAGCGGCTGCACTTCACCCAGGCGGTCGTCGCCGAGGCGATGCGGGTCCGGCCTCCTGCCTGGATCAACGAACGCCAGGTGACCGGCGAGCTGTCGCTCGGCCCATACCGCCCTGCCGTCGGCGATCTGATCCTGACCCCGCTGTGGGTCGTCCATCGCGACGACCGCTGGTGGCCGGATCCGAAGTCGTTCCGCCCGCAGCGATGGCTCAACGCCGATGGCCGGTACGACGACAAGGCTCCCGGTCAGCCCCGCGGCGCATACCTGCCTTTCGGCGCAGGAGCCCATGCCTGCATCGGCCAGTCGTTCGCCTGGACGGAGGCGGTCCTTGCCCTGGCCGTCCTGGTCCCGAAGTGGCGACCGTCGCTCGCGCCCGGCGCGAGGGTCGGGATCCGGGCATCGGTGACCTTGCGGCCGGCTCACGGCATGCCGATGGTCCTCGACATCCGCAGCTGACCAGGTCAGCCGATCTGGTAGGTGCCGACCGCGTGCGCCACCTCGGTGCCGCCGCTATCGGTGACGGCGGCACCGACGTGGCAGATTCGCCGGCCGCGCCGCAGGACGCGCGCGTGAGCCGACAAGTCGCTCGCCAGCGCCGGCGCGAGGTAGTGCACCGTCAGGTCGACGGTGCTGCCGCGCAGCGATTCCGGAGGATCGTCGTAGCACCAGCAGGCGGCCATCACGGCGGTGTCGGCCAGCGCCGCGATCGCGCCGCCGTGCACGACCTCGCCGACCGTGGTCAGCTCTGGGCGGTACGGAAGCGACAGCGTCGCCTCGTCGTCACCGAGCGACACGATCTGGATTCCCAGCAGTGCCACCAGCGGCGAGGCTGGGATGAAGCCGCGCATGATCTCCCGGCCGTCTGCCATCAGCCCTCCTCCGTGCTCGCCAGCCAAGCCGGCAGGTTCGTGACGCCCGCCGCAAGCAGCTGGCCGCGCAGCTGGTTGTTCCAGGGCCGGTAGATCGCGTCGACCTGACGGCGCAACGTCGGCGGCACGTCTGCCTTCGGCGGGTCGGCCTTGTTGACCGCCTCGTAGCTGCGTCGCGCCGTCGAGTAGAGGCGGGGGTAGCGGTGGAGCACGCCGCGGCCGAGCCGCGCAGCCGCCGCTGCCGCTCGCTGCGCGACCCGGCTGCGGTAGGCCGGCGCGGAGTTGTCGGCGGGGACCGCAGCGGGCAGCAGCGCGGGGTCGATGCCCAGGCGTCGGCACTGCTCGGCCAGCAGGCCGAGGGGGTCGCTGACCAAGTCGTCGAAGAAGAAGATGTCGCAGCGGTCCGGGTACGCCGCGAGCCATGCGGGCAGCCACCGCGCGTACTGGCCGCCCCACAGCGCCGTGTAGTTGTTGCCCGCCCGGGTGTCGGCCTCCTCGGCGGACAGCGCCTGGCAGCGCGCGACGTACTCGGACAACGTCATGTCGGCCGGGATCTCCAGTCGCCCCTGCATGAACTGGAAGAACGAGATCAGCCGGCTGGTCGGCTCCCGCAGGATGATGGCAACCCGCGGGTCACAGGCTTCCTTGATTGCCGCGGCAGTGCGCTCGCCGCCGTAGAAGTAGTCCGGGGTGCACTCCATGACTACCGGCTGCCCGGCGTACCGGCGGAAGTAAGCCTCGTACTCCGAGAGTGGAGGCAGCGGTTCGCCGTAGCGCACGGCCTGGAAGTAGCGCGTCTCCTTCGTCGAGGAAGCGAGGATCTGCGGGTGCTTCGAGAGCGTGTTGAAGACAGTCGTCGTGCCGGCACGGCTCACCCCGACGACCACGAAGTTCGGAAGCACTGTGACAGTGTGACGGCATGGCGGAGCAGGTCGTCGTGGTGATCCCCGCCCTCAACGAGTCACAGCGCATCGCAGCCACCGTGCGCGGCGCGGCATCGATCCCCGGGGTCGCGGCGGTCGTGGTGGCCGACGACGGATCGAGCGATGACACCGCGGCGCTGGCGCGCGCCGCCGGGGCGCGAGTGGTCAGCCACGGCCGGCGCCGCGGGAAGGCTGCCGCGATGCTGACCGGCGCGGCTGAGGCAGCTGCCGCGGGCTGGCACGACGCCGCGCTGCTGTTCCTCGACGCCGACCTGGAAGCGACCGCCGCCACGGCGGCCCCGCTCGTCGCGCCGGTGCTGGCCGGCGAGGCGGACATGACGATCGCGGTGCTGCCGAAGGGCGCACCGGGCGGCGGCCACGGCTTCGTCGTCAACCTGGCCAGCCGCGGCATCACCCGCGCGACGGGGTGGACGCCGACGCAGCCGCTGTCCGGCCAACGCTGCATCCGTCGCGAGCTCTTCGACGCGGTGCAGCCGCTGGCGGCCGGGTTCGGCGTCGAGGTCGGCCTGACGATCGATGCGCTCTCGCGCGGCGCGAGGGTGCTCGAGTGCCCGGTGCCGATCGCCCACCGGGTGACCGGCACCAGCCTGCGCGACCAGCTGCACCGGGCGAAGCAGTACCGCGACGTGTGGCTGGCGCTCGCGCGTCGGCGCTTCGGTCACCGGGTACGCCACCGCTGAACCAGCCGCGCACGCAGTGCGTGATGGCAGGCATGAAACCAACTCGCTGGGCCGCTCTCACTGCCGGCCTCGTCATCACTGGAACCTCGGCCGCGACGGTCATCGCGGTTGGCTCCTCCGCTGCGGCGGCGGGCAACGTCACTGTCAAGACCCGCGCCATCTCGCCGTACGGCAAGGTCCTCACGACCAGTGCCGGGCGGACCCTCTACGTGTTCTCCCGCGACCCTGCAGGCAAGAGCGTCTGCAACGGCGAGTGCGCCAAGGTGTTTCCGCCACTGGTCGTCGCGAAGGGTCACAAGGCATCCGGAGTCCCAGGTCTGGGCACGATCCGGCGCTCCGACGGCCGCCTGCAGGTCGCACTCGACGGGCACCCCCTCTACCGGTACGCCGAGGACACCGCAGCCGGTCAGGTCAAAGGACAGGACGTCGACGGCGACTGGTTCGTCGAGACCACGAGCGGCCCGAGTCACGCCAGCCCGGCAGCACCCAGGCCCACTCCCACGAAGAGCTCGCCGCCGAGTGGCGGCGGGTACGGCTACTGACCGCTAGGAAGCGGAATCGGCTCGGCGGGCGAGCCGGCGCCACCCGCGCCGCTCGCGACGCCGGGTTCGGCTGGCGCCGAACTCCAGCGTGAGCATCGCGACGGCCACCGGGAGAACCTCGCGCAGCCGCAGCATCACGTAGCGGCGGTTGCCGAGGGCGTGGAACTTACGCAGGTAGCGGTAGAGCGACTCGAGCCGGATCATCGGGTCCAGCCGGTGGGCGGCCCAGTAGCCGATCCGGTCGAAGCCGCGGTCGGGCTTCGCCTCGAACAACTCCGGGAAGGCCGCGAAGCACAGCGAGACCCGCCGTGCGCCGTGATCCTTCGCCCACTCGATCATGTCGAACGCGAGTCGCTCGTCGACGCCGTTGGGTGCGCCCGGGACCCGCCACGGAAGGTCCTGGGAGATCTCCCGGCCGCGGTCGGCGGTCGCGAAGCGCTGGAAGCCGACTACGCGGCGATCGGCGTCGAACGCGACGACGATCTTCGTGCCGACGTGCTGCTGCTCGAGCAGCCCGTCGAGGATCATCGAGAAGCCCCGGTGCGGGTTTCGCTTGCTGTTGTTCACCAGACCGATCAGCGTCGCCCGCAGGTCGCCGGGGAGCTCGGTCTCGTCGTAGATCTCCGTGGTCACACCGAAGTTGTGGGTCCGCTGGACCGCTTGGCGGAGGTTGCGGAAGGCGCGGCCGGTGAGGGTGAACGTCTCAGGGTCGATCACCACGTCGCGGCCGATCGGCACTGCGCGCAGCCCCTGCTGCTCCCGCCACCAGGCGGCCCAGTCCTCGCCGGCGCCGAGCACGCCGACCCGCCAGCCGTTCGCATTGGCGATGGAGACGAAGGTCTGCGCGGCGGCGAGCTGGGACTCCCGCGGACCGACCGGGTCGCCGGAGACGACCGCGACGCCGAGCCTGACCCGGTAGGCGATGGCGGCCTGGCCGTCGGGAGAGAAGACGTAGGACTTGTCCAGGCGCTGTGCGAACGGCGCGAGGCAGTCTTCGGGAGTGCGGTCGACCAGGTCGACGATGCGTCGCCGCTGGTCGGCCGTGCTCGGAGGCGAGGGTGGCGCCCAGAGCGCGGCGAGCGCGGCGCCGATCAGCATCACCTGGGCGAGGGCGGCGTCACCTCGCCCGGAGGTGAGCCGAGCGAGCACGAGCAGCGCCACTGCGGCGAGCAGGTGCCGGACCACCGGGGGGCGGCCGAGCGCGATGCCGCGGCCCACCACGGCCAGCGCCAGCCCTTCCGCGAGCTGCTGGCGGTCGTGGATGTGGCTGCCGTGGACTGCGAGAACAACCCCGACCAGCGCGATGGCGATGCCGCCCCAGCCGAGCTGCTCCGGGTAGGCCGGTACGGTGCGTATCCCCCGCTCCGGCGTACCGGGGGAGGTGGTGGCCTTCGACCGGCCGAACACCGCAACTCCTCCTGTCCAAAGCGCATCGCGAACGTTGCCCGTATCCACAAGGCTAGTGGTGGGGGCTGACATTCCCGGGCATTAGGGTGCAGCGATGATCCTGATCTCGGGGCGGGCACGCCTCCACACCGACCAGCGCGACGCCGCTCTCGAAGCCGCCGCGGCGATGAGTGCCGCCAGCACTGCTGAGGCAGGGTGCCTCGAGTACAGCTTCTGGGTCGCCCCGGACGACCCCAACTCGATCTGCCTGATCGAGCGCTGGGAGAACGACGAAGCGCTGACCGCGCACATGTCGGCGCCGCACATGGCGACGTTCATCACCGCCATCGGGCCGACTCTCGACGGAGGCATGGACGTCGTGCGGCACGACGTGTCGAAGTCGGGGCCGCTGTTCTAGCTGCTCGGCAGCCAGTTGCCGTGAAAGCCCTGCGGCACGCGCACCGGCAGATGCACCGTCGCGACGTCCTCGAGAGTCGCGGCGTCGAGTACGACCAGGTCGCTCCGGTCGAGTGCGCGGTCGTAGACGAAGCCCATCAGGACGCCGTCGTCCTCGGCCGACGCCGCCGCTGAGGGCACGAACACGAACTCGCTGGTCTGGCGGCCCGTGCCCAGGTCGCGGGCGCTGGTCGTACCCGACGTCAGGTCGTGTTTGATCACGCGCCCTTCGTCGGCCGGCTCGCCGACTCCGACGCTGTATCCGTATCGGTGGCGCCGGCCGGTCAGGCGCTCGTCGATCCTCGGAAACTCCTGCGGCCGGTCGTCCAGGCGAGCCTCGAGGACCTTGCCCGCCGCGGTGTCGACGGTCCAGCGTTCGAGCGTCGGGGGTCCTTCGTCAGGCCCCGTGCGGTTGACGTCGAACATCTTCGGGTGGCGTACCACGTCGAGCACCAGGTCGTCGCCGTCCTCGTAGGCGTTCAGCGGGTGGAAGACGTAGCAGGCGTCGACGTCGTACCAACGGAGGTCCGAGGCGTCGCCGTCCCGGGAGAAGACGCCGATCCTGGCCGGGTACGCCGAATCCCACCGGTAGGGGAATGACGCGGCCGCGTAGCGGGAGCCCTTGCCGCTGCTACGCATCATCGCCTTGGCCACGCCTTCGGGAATCGCGCGGCGGCCGACGATCGCCGCCATGCTTGCCCGGGCCTGCAGGCGGACCGCGAGGGGCACGCTGCGCGTTGCGATCTTGGTGTCGAAGGTCACCGGCAGGTCGTAGAGCACGACGTAGTGCTCGGTCAGGGAGAAGTCGTGCATCATCGGCGAGCCGTTCACCGGTACGTCGACGCTGCGCCGTACCCGGCCGTCGGTGCCGGTGACCGTGTAGCGGACCTTGTTGCCCCACGCCCAGAAGTACGACACCGCGTGCAGCTCGCCGGTGGCCGGGTCGCGGTGCGGGTGCGCGGTGTAGCCGCCGGCGAGCGTGCCGTCGAAGTCGCAGGGCCCGATGGTGTCGAGCTCGTCGGTCAGCTGGTAAGGCCGCGGCCCCGCCTCGACGATCGCGAAGGTCCGGCCGGCATGGCCGATGACATTGGTGTTCGCCGCCATGTCGAAGCCGGCGTGCAGCGGCCCGGGTCGGCGCGGCTCGCCGAGGGCGTCGGCGACTGCCGCTGAGCGGACGTAGCGGTTGCGGTACCAGTGCGCCTTGCCGTCCGCGATCCGCAGGCCGTGCACCATGCCGTCGCCCAGGAACCAGTGGTACGTCGCGGGATCGGCTTCGTCGATGGGGTTCGGTCCGATCCGCAAGTAGCGGCCGTCGAGGTGATCGGGGAGCGTCCCGCTCACCGTCAGGTCGAACGTCGTCGTCTCGCGCCGGACCGGGGCGAAGTTGGCGTCGAGGTACTGGGTCGTCGACATGGCGTCTCCCATAACGTCGTTATGGCTCTGTATAACGCTGTTATGGGACGATGGCAAGCGTGGCGCGAGCTCGGGAGCCGGAAGTGCGGCGGCAGCTGATCGACGCCGCGGCGAGGCTGCTGGCGGACGAAGGGCCGGCGGCGCTGTCGACGCGCCGGCTCGCTACCGAGGTCGGCGCGTCGACCATGGCGGTCTACACGTACTTCGGCGGGTTGCCCGAGCTGGTCCGGGCGGTGGTGCAAGAGGGCTTTGCGCGACTGGCCGCCCATCTCGACGCGGTGCCCGTGAGCGACGAGCCCCTGGCCGACCTGGCGGCGCTGGGCGACGCCTACCGCGCGAACGCGCTCGCCAACCCGGAGCTCTACGCGGTCATGTTCGGCAGCGCCTCGCTCGGTGGCTACCGGCTGCACGACGACGAGCTGGATGAAGGCCGGTACACCTTCGACGTACTCGTGGCCGCGACCAGGCGCGTGGTCGATGCCGGCGTCTTCGCCCCGGGCGACCCGGAGGCGATGGCCGCGCAGCTGTGGAGTGCCACCCACGGCTTCGTGATGCTGGAGCTCGCAGGCTATTTCAGCGCCGACCGTGAGCCCGACGCCGCCGACAAGGTGCTTCACCCGATGCTGGCCGGGATCGTCACGGCGATGCTCGCCTAGGTCTCGGGAGCCGCTTGTTTGGCCGACAGCAGCTTGTCGAGCTCGTCTTCGATCCACTGACACGTCGCGTCGTAGGTCAGGCCCAGCCCGGTCAGGATCACCGTCGCCGGGTCCTTCTCCTGCTGCATCACGCCGAGGAGGAGGTGCTCGGTGCCGATGTAGTTGTGCCCCATGCGAAGCGCCTGGCGCAGCGCGAGCTCGAGGGTCTTCTTCGCCTCGCGGCTGAACCGGACGTTGCTGCGCGCCTTGCGGCTGCCGCGCTTCTGCGTCGCGAGGATCCGGTCACGCACCGCGTCGAGCCCGAGCCCGCTGCCGGCTCCGATCGCCACGGCGGACACGCCCTGCGGCTCGGTGAGCAGGGCAAGAAGCATGTGGACGTTGGTCACCTCGCCGTGGCCCATCGTCGCCGCCTGCTGCTTTGCAACCTGTACGACGTTGCGGGCGCGGGGGGTGAACCGCGAGAGCGGTCCTCGGTCGGGAAAGTCCGGGTCCTCCGTGTCGCGGGAGACGAAGCGCTTCTGGGCGGCCTGCTTCGTCACGCCCATGTGGGCGCCGATCTCGGTCCAGGAGGCGCCGGAGCGGCGGGCCTGGTCGACGAAGTGCCCCACGAGGTGGTCGGCGACCTCGCCGACGTGCGCGGAGGTTGCGGCTGCGTCCTCGAGGTGCTGCAGGGCGTCGCCGTCGGGGTGCTGGGCAAGGACGTGCTCGATCAGGTCGTCGAGCCGGACAGGAAGATCGGTCATTCGTCAACCGTAAGTTGACGATGCGCGTTCGTCAACCCCGAGTTGACGCGGAGCGGTCGGGGTCAGTCGACGCGCTCGAGCGTCGCGTTGAACAGCGAGAAGTAGCGCCAGCGGAGGTGGTCGCCTTCCCGCCAGCGGCGGATCTCGACCCCGTCGAAGCCCTGCGGCCGCAAGACGAGCGCGCCGTCTTCGAAGCTCCCCGAGACTGTGATGCGCGTGGTGAAGTCGCTCTGCATCACGTCGTTGACTCCGTTGTCGAACGTGCCGTCGGCGTACATGTCGTGGATGATCCCGGCCGAGGTGATCACGACCCGGTTGCCGGCCTGCTCGATCCGCTCGACGTACCCCGGGATGGGGTTCGGAGCGAGGTCGACGCCGGCGTCGTCGGTGACGCGGATCGCGCGCCACAGCCCGCGCAGGTCGGGGAGCCCGTCGGCGATCGGCTCGGTGCAGCCACGCAGGACCGGCGGGGGCATCTCGCCGTGCCAGCCACCCGGCGGGGTATAGGCCTTGGGGATGTCCCGAGCGGCGACCACAGTGCCACCTCCTTGACAGCGACAGCCTAGAAACTGTCATACTAACTGTCAATATGTGCGGCCGAGGAGCGATGTGAACCAGGCGTCCGCCGAGCTCGACGGCCGGCGCGCGCGACGCGGGCGCAACCGCGAAGCGGTGGTCGACGCCCTGCTCGAGCTGTTCCGCGAAGGCGAGCTGAACCCCTCGGTCGCCACGGTCGCCGAGCGCTCCGGGGTCTCGCTTCGGTCGGTGTTCCGCTACTTCGACGACCTCGACGAGATGGGCCGGATCGCGATACAGCGCCACCTCGACAGCGTCGGGTATCTCTTCGACCTGCCGAACCCTGGCGAGGGCGCGCGTGGCGAGCGCATCGACGCACTCGTCGGCCAGCGTTCGGCGTTGTACGAGCGGGTGGCACCCGTGGTGCGCGCCGCGATGATCCGGGCGCCGTTCCAGCCGGTCATCTCCGAGGCGCTCGTCGCGCGGCGCGCGCTGCTGCGCGAACAGCTGCGACGGCAGTTCTCGCCCGAGCTCGCGACCCTGTCCGATGAGGAGCAGGCGCTCGTCGTCTCCGGTGCCGACGGCATCGCGTCGTTCGAGGTCATGGAGCTGCTACGGGTCGATCAGAAGCTTTCGACGGCCAAGGCCGTCGCCGTGGTCCGCACCTCGCTGGACCGCTTGCTGCCGAGAGGGGATCAAAGGTGAAGGTGCTACGCACGCCTGACGAGCAGTTCGAGGGCCTGCCCGGGTTCTCGTTCGGGCCGCACTACGCAGAGGTTGCCGACGGCGACGGCGGCACGCTTCGGATGCACTACCTCGACGAGGGTCCGGCCGACGGCGACATCGTCGTACTCATGCATGGCGAGCCCTCGTGGTGCTACCTGTACCGGACGATGATTCCCGTCCTGGTCGAGCGCGGTTTCCGGTGCATCGCGCCAGACCTCGTCGGCTTCGGCCGCTCGGACAAGCCGACTGAGCGCGACGACTACACCTATGCCCGCCACGTCGAGTGGGTGCGCAGCCTGCTGATCGACCACGTGGGCATCCACGACGCGACCTTCTTCGGGCAGGACTGGGGCGGCCTGGTCGGCCTGCGGGTCGTGGCCGAGAACCCGGACCGCTTCGCCCGCGTCGCGATCGGCAACACCGGGCTGCCTACGGGCGATGCCCGGATCACCGAGGCGTTCCTCAACTGGCGCAAGTTCTCCCAGGAAACGCCGAACTTCGACGTCGGGTTCATCATCAGCACCGCGACGGTCAACCCGCCGGCGCCCGAGGTGCTCGCGGCGTACAACGCGCCGTTTCCCGACGACAGCTACAAGGCGGGCGCGCGGGTGTTCCCGACGCTGGTGCCGATCACTCCCGACGACCCGGCCTCAGCGGCGAACCGTGCTGCCTGGGAGGTCTTCGCGAAGTGGGAGAAGCCGATGGTGATGCTGTTCAGCGACAGCGACCCGATCACCAAGGGCAGCGACCGGCTGTTCCTCGAGAAGGTGCCGGGTACGGCGGGTCAGCCGCACCGCACGATCGAGGGCGCCGGCCACTTCCTGCAGGAGGACAAGGGCCCGGAGCTCGCCACCGCCATCGCCGACTTCATCGACGCCAACCGATGACGTTGTGAGTCGCCCCCCGCACGGGGACGCGGCGGGCGACTCACAACCTGCTCACGAGTTGGCGACTGCTCGCAGGAAGTCGCCGAGCTGCGGCTTGAGGACGACGACGTAGCGGTCGCCGTCTGTCGCTGCCGCGGCGGTCGCTTCCCGGATCGTCTCGGCGGAGGCGTCCGCAGGCAGCAGATCCCAGCGGGCCTGCGCCCAGGTGCGCTCGTCGCCGATCGCGACGCCCTCGACGTCGAAGGTCGCGATCCGGCGGGCACCCGGGACATCGACCTCGGGCGCGTCGGCATCCTCGACGAACTGCAGCAGCATCAGCGACTCGGGGGTCGTCTCGGCATCGGCGAGGGAGCGGTCGACGGTGTCGGGGCGCGGGAAGGTCGCCGACACGATCGTGAACTTCATCCCGGCGTCCTTGTGGAGGTGCGCCTCCTGGAACTCCGGCATCATGTTCATCTCGACGAGCGCATTGCGGTACGGGTAGCGCACGATCGCCACGCGGTCCCACTTGTGGTCGGTGCCCGCGGGCTGGTCGACCACGATCGCGACGATCACCAGCTCCGCCCCGACTGCGGCGATCGGCCCGAGCGGGCTGTAGAGGTTGTCGGCCTCCCAGCCGGTCAGAGTGGTCTCGCGGCCGTCGGCGTACTCGGCTCGCTCGCGATAGCTCATCAGGTTGAGCGCCCACATCGGCTCGTCCTTGGGCTTGTCGGCCCAGGTCGACATGTAGGGCAGGTTGAGCGTGCCGTAGCGCGCGTGCGGCGCCTTGACGTCGGCCACTAGACGGACTCCTTCTCGGTGGGGCTTGCGGTGAGCTTCGCGGCGACCTGGCGCAACATCTCCTGGGCCACCATCGGTCCGGCGTTCTGGTTCTGGCCGGTGACGAGGTTGCCGTCGACGACCCAGTGGTTGGCGAACGGGTCGCGGAAGCGATGCGCGGCTTGGAAGTCCGCACCGCGACGCCGAAGCTCGGTTTCGGGGTGGAAGGGCGTGCTCGTGATGCCGAGCTCGCGGACCTGCTTGTCGGTGACGGCGCTGATCTTGCGTCCCTCGACCAGGGGCGAGCCGTTCGAGGCGAGGGCGTTGACCAGGCCGAGCGGACCGTGGCAGATCCCGCCGATCACCAGGTTCGCGGCAGCCGCCGCGGTCACCGCCTCGCCGAGCTCCTGGGAGGTCGGGTAGTCGAACGCCGCACCCCAACCGCCGGCGAGGTAGATCAGGTCGTAGTCGTCGATCGGCACGTCACCGACCGGCAGTGACTCGCGCAGCTTGCGCCGCAGGTCGTCGTCGGCCAGGAACCGGTCGTCGGCCGCGCTGCGGATCACCGGCTTCAGCGAGAGCGGGTCGACCGGGATCGCGCCGCCGCGCGGGCTTGCCACGTCGACGTCCATGCCGGCGTCGAGGAACGCGTAGTAGGGGACGGTCAGCTCCGAGGCGAACACGCCCGTGGGCTTGCCGACGTCGAGGACGCCGTGGTTCGTGGCGACCACGAGGGCCTTTCGGCCGGGCAGGTGGAACCGCTGCGCATCGCGCAGCTCCGGATGCATGCCGATCCGGCGGACAACACGGCGCAGCAAGCGCGCGAGCAGCGGCGGCCGCTTCGCGCCGGGAATGGGCCGACGCGCGACGTAGGGCCACGGGTTGTTGCGCTCCGGGACGCATCCCGCGCGCTCCTCCTTCAAGCGAATCTTCAGGTGCTCGAAGATCGCCTTGCACTTCTCGTCGCCCGCGCGGTTGTGTGCCTCGATCGGGTCCTCGTCGAGGTCGTAGAGCTCCCACTCGTCGGGCAGCGGATCGCGGCGGTAGGCGTTCCCGCCGATGCCGTTGGCCGCGAGGTGCGCGACACCTGGGCTGGTCCACGTCGTGGGGTCGTCGAAGGTGCGCACCAGCTTCCAGAGGTGGCCGCCGCCGCGCGGGGCGTCACTGGGATCGACCTTCGCAACGATCCCTTCGAAGCTGGACCCGGCGTGGGCGGCGACCTGGATCCGCAACGGCACCGGCGGGTTCGCCGTACGGCGCAGCCGGCGTGCCAGGCCCGACAGCCCGGTATCGCCCTCGAGCATGTTGTCGCGGGTCAGCAGGTAGACGGCGCGCTTCGCGGAGTCCGCAGCAGGCGCACCGTCGACGATGGGCATCAGGTTGCGGCCGGGGAGCTCGTGGACCTCGCTGAAGTCCTTGCGCAGCTTCTTGCCGGTCGCTGCCTCGTCGATGCCCGCCGCGGCAAGCAGCGTCGGCACCAGGTCGACATGCGAGGTCGGTGTGGTGACGGCGCGCGCCGCCGAGGTGTTCTCGCCACCGATCCGCGCGATGAACATCGGGATCCGGGTCGCCTCGTCGTAGAGGTTGAACCACTTCTGGTGCAGGCCGCCGTGGGCGCCGAGCAGCTCGCCGTGGTCGGCGGTCCGCACGATGACGGTGTCACCGGTGAGCTGCTCGTCGATCGCGCGGCGTACCCGCTCCAGTGGCTTGTCGACCTCGGCATGCAGCCGGTAGTAGAGGTTGCGGTAGTCCTGCGCGCCCTTGCGGTAGATCCGCTCGATCGCTGTGGGCGGTCCGTAGCCCGACGGGTACGCCGCGCGGTAGGCCGCCTGCGCTGCCGGCTTCGACGACAGGTCCTCGTGAGCGGTCGGCGCCTCGGGTACGTCGGGCGGGTCGAGGAGCGACGCCTTGAGCGGGCTGCGCCTGCCGCGCCACGCCGGGAACAGCACGATGTCGTGCGGGTTGACGAAGCTCGCGACCAGCAGGAACGGCCGCTGCGCCGCAGCCTCGCCGGCACGCCGGCGGTCGTAGCGGTCGGTGAGCCAGGCGATCACGCGGTCGGCGAGCAGCGGGTCGCGCCGGTAGCCCGAGTCCGCGAGGCGGGCCCCGTGCGGCTCTGGCCCGACCCAGCCGGAGAAGCCGTACGGCGCGAGCGGGTCTTCGTCGAGATAGCGCTGGACCGCCTCGGGGATGACGGTGCCGTCGTCACGGTTCGTGGCGAGCGGCTTGCCGCGCTCGATGATGTCGGCGTGGCTGATGTGCCACTTGCCGTCGTAGTGCGTGTCGTAGCCTGCCGCGCGAAACCAGTTGCCGAGGGTCGGGACCTCGCCCTTCGGCAGCCAGCGCATCCGGGAGTCGTCGGCCATCTTGCCCAGGCCGTCGGTCTGGGTGACGCCGTGCAGGTCGGGATAGTGCCCGGTGAACAGGGTCGGCCGGCTCGGCACGCAGGCCAGCGATCCGGTGTAGTGGCGGTCGAAGCTCACCGCGTTGTCCCGGAACCACTTGGTGCTCGGCAGCGCGGCTTCGCGCCACGCCCTGAGCTCGTCGGTCTCGTACGGCGGAACTGCCCGCTCCTCGTCCGTGAGCAGGATGATGACGTCAGGCTTGCTGGTCATTTCGCGGCCTCCTCGACGCGGGCGGCGAGACCGCCGATCATCTGCTTCGCGGCCCTGCCGAGCTGCCTCGACAGGGCGCGTCCGACGAACCGGCTGATCGGGTTGGGCCGGGACGTGATCGTGGTGGTCACCGTGACCTTCGTGATGCCGTCCACCTCGTCGAGGGTCCACGTGGTGACGACGCTGCCGGCGATGGGCGGCAACCCGTCCAGGGAGTAGGACAGCAGGCGCGGCGGCTGCCAGTCGACGACGGTCTCGAGCAGGGTGATCCGTCCGGACTGGACGCGGCGTACCGCGCCGATGCCCTCGTGCGCCTCCGTCGTGGCCGTGGAGTGGTCGACGTTCGGCGCCCACGTCGCGATGGCGGGGAAGTCGGCGAGCACTGCCCACACCTTCGCGGCGGGAGCCGCGATCCTGCGCTTCTTCACCGGCAAGGTCTAGACCTCCACCCGGAGTAGGTCGTTGCCGAGCTCGATCCTGCCCGAGAAGTGGGCTGCGGCGCGCGCCCTCCACTCGGGCTCATCCGCGGGGGTGAGCGCCGGCACGTAGTGGGTGAGAACCAGCGTCGAGGCGCCGGCGCGCTGCGCCGTCTGGGCCGCCTGCTCGACGGACGAGTGGTAGTCGGCGACGTCCTGCAGCCGAGGCAGCGGGACGGTTGCGATGACATCCGCGCGGATCGCGGTGTGGACCACGACGTCGGCTCCCGCACACAGCGCGTCGAGAGACGGGCACGGGACGGTGTCACCGGCCAGCACCACCGACCGCTCGCCGTGCTGGATCCGGAAGCCGACGCTCGGCTCGACCGGCCGGTGGTCGGTGGGTGCCGCGGTGACGGTCACGCCACCACTCGCGAAGCATTCGCCCTCGCTGACCTCGCGCACCTCGACCGGCGGCTGCCACGTGAGGTCGCCGTGGTGAGCGAGCCGGTAGGAGATGTCGTGGCGAAGCATCGCGAGGATGCCGTCGACGGCCTCACCGGTGCCGGGCGGACCGATCACCGTGAGCGGCGACGGCGCGAAGCTCGTGACCCACCGCGACGTGATCACGTCGTTGAGGTCGGTGATGTGGTCGCTGTGCAGATGGGTCAGCAGTATGGCGTCGATAGCGGCGGCCGAGACGCCAACCGCGGCGGCTCTCATCAGCACGCCGCGGCCGGCGTCGACCAGGAGCCGGGCCTCGCCGGCGACGACGAGCGTCGACGGCCCGGCACGGTCAGGGTCGGGCAGCGGGCTGCCGGTCCCCAGAAGCACAACCTCGATGACGTCCCCCTCAGGGCTTCGTAGCGGCGGCTAGATGGTCGGCGGCGGGCCGTCGCGCATTGAGCGGAACCGCCCGACGCCCATCTCCCCGGCATCGCGGCGTCGGTCGGTGAACGAGAACCACGCGGTCGCGACGACCAATGCGACGAGAAGGCCGACGGCCCGCATCCGTTCGGTCGCGTCGTCCGGGCTGCTCGCCGCGTCGACGACGATGGCAGGCGAGGACGGCGCGATCACCGGCGCTGGCGCGCTCGGCGTCACGGCAACCCCGGAGGGCAGCGGCACCGCGGGCGGCGTCTCGACCGGCGGGAGGCCAGCCGGAGCCGAAGCAGTGGGGCTTGCCGCCGGAGTCACCGGAGCGACGGGTGCCGCCGGCGAGGATGACGATGCCGGGAGGGTGAAGTCGAGCAGGCTCAGCGCGTCCTTGCCAGGCGCGGAGAACACGAGGCGCTCGAGACCGAGGCTGCCCGGCAGGATCACGACCGACAGGCTGCTGCCATCGAGCAGCCGGCTGATGCCCGGGAAGATCACCGCCTTGCCGCCGTCGCCGAGCTGGCCGACGGTCGATCGCCTGCTGCAGTCGTACTTCGGGGCTGCGCTCGTCGGCTGCTGCGGTCCGGGCTTGAACGACGACGTCGCAGGACATGCGATCGGCGTCACCCCGCTGGGCAGCTTCGCGTCCAGGCCCGCGGTAGTGAGGCCGGTCAGGTGCAGGACGAGGCTCCCCGGCGTCGCGCCGCGGGGGATGTGGAACTGCAGTGCGGTGTACGCCGTCACCTCGCGAAGCGTCGGGATCGGCAACGACAGCGGCAGCAGGGAGGTGTTGACCGTGAGGCCCGCGACCACCAGATCGGTCTTGGCAACTCCTGGCATCGGCGCCGCGGGCGTGATCGCATTCGGCCGGCTCGCATCGTACCACGCGGCCTTCGAAGGGGCGATGGATCGCAGCGCAGGGGAGGCGGCGGTGTGAAGAGGCACGGTCCCCGCCGTTACTGCGGAGGAGGCGCTCACGCCTGCGCCTGAGGCGACGAGTGCCACCGCGGCGAGGATGACGCGCCTCACTGCGACGCCCCCGCGGCGATCGCGCCGGAACGGTTGCGGGTGGCCTCGTTGGTCCCGAGATAGCTGGCCACGACGTGCGGGTCGGACAGCACCTCCTGGGGCCGGCCGGTGGCGATGACGTGGCCCTGCTCGAGGGCGAGCAGCCGGTCGCTGACCGCGCAGATCAGCGGCATGTCGTGCTCGATGACGAGAAGCGAGCAGCCGGCCTCGTCCCGGATCCGCAGCAGCATCGGCCCGAGCGCCTCGGTCTCGCGCTGTGCGATGCCGCTGCTCGGCTCGTCGAGCAGGAGCACGACCGGGTCGTAGGCCAGCGACATCGCGATGTCGACCATCCGCCGGGTGCCGGTCGACAGCTCGCGGACGAGCTTGTCGCGATAGGCGCCGAGCGCGAGCAGCTCGACCAGGTCGCTCACGGTCCATGCGATGTGGCGTTCGAGCTGGGCGACGTCCGGCATGCCGAGCGCCGCGGCCAGATGGTCGTGGATCTCGAGGTGGCGCTCGAGTGCCGTCGCGATGTTCTCCGCGACGGACAGGCTCGGGAAGATCCGGGCGTCCTGGAACGACCGGCCGAGGCCGAGCCGGCCTCGTGAGTCCGGGCCCGCGCTCGTCACGTCCTGGCCGGCGAACCAGACCCGCCCGCTGTTGGGCGGAAGGAAGCCGCTCACCAGGTCGAACACCGTCGTCTTGCCGGCGCCGTTCGGCCCGATCAGACCGACGATCTCGCCTTCACCGAGAGTGAACGACACCGAGTCGACCGCGCGCACCCCGCCGAAGGAAATGGAGAGGTCGGTGACCCGCAGCACGTCCGGCTTGGCTTCGGCGCGCACCTTGATCGGCTTGGCGGATGTCTTCCGGGCCCGTCCGGAGGTGTCGCTGTCCGCGGCTGCGAGGAAGACCGAGCGCACGATGTCGTCGCGCTCGGCGAGCTCGGAAGTCGAGCCGCAGAACCGGACCTCGCCCTTCTCCATGAAGTAGGCGCGCTCGGCGATCGTCAAGGCGACGTTGACCGACTGCTCGACGAGGACCACCGTCGTGCCCGCCGCGTTGATCTCGCGTACGACGTCGAGCAGCTTCTCGACGATCACGGGCGAGAGGCCGAGTGAGAGCTCGTCGATGATCAGCAGGGTCGGCTGGGTGATGAACGCCATCCCGACCGCGAGCTGCTGAGCCTCGCCACCCGAGAGGTTGCCGGCAAGGGTGTCCCATCGGCTGCGCAGGTTCGGGAACCATTCGAGGACGCGCTCCTGCGCCGCGTCCGCCGCGCTGCGGCCGTCGTCGGCGAGATGCTCCTTCGTGCGGATCCAGCGGGCAGCACGGAAGTGGTCGGCCACGGTGACCGTCGGGAAGATGCCCTTGCCCCCCGGCACCTGGGAGATGCCGCCGCGGGCGCGCTCGACCGGGCTGATCCGCGTGATGTCGCGGCCGTCGAAGGTGATCGTTCCTTGCGAGGGCATGGTCAGGCCGCTGATCGCACGCAGCAGCGTCGACTTGCCGGCTCCGTTGGTGCCGAGCAGCGCGAGGATCTCACCGCGGCGAATGTGCATGTCGACGCCGAACAGCACCTGGACCCCGTCGTACCCGACGTCGAGGTCGCGGCAGACGAGCAGCGCGCCGTCAGCCGGCTCGTCGATGTGGAAGCGGTGGGCTTCGGTGACGTGCTCGGCCTCGGCGCGGTCCGCGAGCAGGCTCGGCAGCTCGATGCCTCGCCTGAGGGCGACCTGCCGCAGGAACCGGTCGCGGACGGCGGTGCCCGTCGAGGCGATGCCTCCTGGGAAGAACGAAAGCACCAGCAGTACACCGCCGGAGATGCCCAGCTCGTCGATGACACCGACCACGCTGTGCAGCCCGACGTGGTCGAGGAAGCCGAAGATCGAGCTGCCGAAAAAGTTCAGCACCTGGTAGAAGACGGCTCCGCAGACCGCGCCGTACGGGCTGGCGATCCCGCCGACGACGGCGAACACGAAAACGCTGAGCGAGAGGTCGATCGGGAACGTCGTCGAGTCGACCGCGCCGACCTGGTAGGCGAACAGCGCGCCTCCGACCGCCGCCATCGCGCCGGAGAGCGCAAACGCCGCGATCTTGGTCCGCGCCGCGTTGATGCCAAGCGCCTGCGCTTCGCGCACGTTGTCGCGCTGAGCAACGAACACCCGGCCGGAGCGGGTCCGGCGAAGCGTGAGCGCGGAGGCGATGAACACGACGAGGACGGCGAGGCAGAGGTAGTAGAAGGCGCGGTCGCTGGTCGTGTCGAAGCGGCCGAACAGGATCGGCCGTTGGATCGTCTGGCCGTCCTTCGGGAGCATCCAGCCGAAGTAGCTGGTGTTCAGCACGACCGTCGCCACGACCTCGGCGAAGGCGAGCGTCACGATCGCGAGGAACAGCCCCGGCACCCGCAGCGCTGGGATGCCGATCAACGCGGCGACGAGCGCGCCGACCAGGCCGGCCACGAGCAGCGTCACGAAGAAGTCGGCGTCCGCGCGCGTCGCCAGGCCCCCGGCCACTGCAGCCCCGATGCCGGCGATGCCGAACTGGCCGAGGGAGACCTGGCCGGCCCAGCCGGTGAGCAGCGTCAGCGAGAGTGCGACGATCGCCGAGACGACGACCTGGGTCAGGAAGCCGAGGTTGGCGGTCCCGACGAGGTACGGCGCGAGGACGCAGAGCGCGAGACCGACGAGCTTCGCGCCGCGACCCGCCCAGACGACCTCCGGCAGCCGTCGTAGCTGGACCGGGACCGGCCGGCTCTCGGCGAATGTCTGGAAGCTCGCGATCCCGCTGTCGAAGGCGCGCGAGGCGCGGCCACGGCCGAGTAGAGCCACGAGCGCGATCGGCAGGACCAGGGCGGCCGGCAGGTACGGATTGTTCGTCGAGTAGTACGCCGCGCGGTCGAGGATGCCGAGGCCGATGCCCGCGACCAGTGCCGTCGGCATGTCGTCGAAGCGGGCGATCATCGCTGCGGCCAGTGGGAACAGGAACAGCGCGGGGTCGATGTCGGCACCCAGCGTCTGCCCGACGACGGTGATCTTGAGGAACGCCGCGGCCGCCGAGAGGACTCCCGCGATGATCCAGACCAGCGCCACCATGCGGCGTACCGGGATGCCGAGCAGAGATGCGCGGTCGGCGTTGTCGGCGCTGGCGCGCACCCCGAGGCCGGTTCGTGTCACCCGGAAGAACAGCCCGATGCCAAGAGCAACGACAGCGGCTACCACGATGATCGCGAGGTAGTTGCCGGAAAGGACCACCTGCCCGATCGAGAACTGGTAGCTGCTGAACGGCGTCATCAGCTGGCTGGCGCCGAGCACGGTGGTGCCGAACCATGACGGCAGCAGCACTTCGAGCAGCGCGAAGATCTGGCCAATGCCGATCGTGGCCACCGTCAGCACCAGCCGGGACTTGTCCGCGAAACGGCGCAGGAGTCGCTGCGCCACCCGGCCGAGCAGGGCGCCCGCCGCCAGGGCGACAAGCACCCCGACGAGGAACGGCTGGTGTGCCTGGGTGATGACCAGCAGGCCGAGCAGGGCAGCGCCGCCACCGAGCGACGTGGCCGCGAAGTTGATGATCCGCTGGGCGCGGTAGACCAGGATCAGGCCCAGTGCGGGGAGCGCGTAGAGCAGCCCGAAGATCGCGCCTTCGACCAGGTTGCCGAACGGCACGCCGTGCGGCGTCGGCAGGAACCCGAGCTCGGTACGCCGGGTTCCCCAGCCGAACACCAGCTCGCAGACGAGCGCGATCACCGGCACCGAGAGCAGCCGGAGCGCCCAGACCTTCACCGTCTGTGACCGCGCCTGCGAGTCCGAGCTCAAGAGCGGCCGGGGATCCTGAACGTGCCGGCCGGCATCTGGCCGAGCGTGTAGCGCTTCCCGCCGTTCAGCGCGACGTAGGTGCCTGCCTTGCCGTTGACCGGCGAACGCCTGTCCGGGTCCCAGTAGATGATGCGTGCGTCGGAGACGCCGGTGAAGTCGTTCGCACCGAACTTGATGAGTGCGTGGTTGGGAGATCCGCCCAGCGGCGGCAGGCTCAGCACGCCGCTTTCGAAGTTCGCGGCGGTGAGGTCCGGCCCAGCCTGCTGAAGGCCGGCTGCGAGCACGCTGAAGAACCCCTGGATGTTGGCGGCGCTGATGAACGGCCCCTGGGTCCCGTGCGTGGCGCGGTAGACCGCGCCGGAGTCGTAGTCGGCGATCGGCGCCATGTTCGGCAAGTCACCGAGCCCGAAGGCGTTCTTCCACTGCTTGGCGTTGTAGAGCTGCGCCAGCGCGTCGAAGTCGAGGTACGCCGACCCGACCACGACGTTCTCCGGGAAGTACCCCTGGCTGGTCAGCTGCGGCGTGAGGTACACGGGGAACACCGGGTCGGTGAAGTAGAGGAGTGTCGTAATGCCGCTCTGCTTGGCCTGGGACGCGAGCGTCGTGCTCTGGACGACGGCCTCGCCGGTGTCCGGGGAGTAGGACTTCACGGTGGCCCCGCCGCCGTGGTCGCAGCCGTTGATGATCGCGGCCAGGTGCTCGGCGACCTGCAGGTGCTCAGGGGTGTCCTCGGTGAGGATCTCGGCCGACCGCGGCTTGCCCCGCAGGCTCGCCTCGCCGGCATAGACCGCGTCCCGGTTGGCGAGCTCCTTGCAGTACCACTCGCCGGTCAGCTCGGCCTGGGTGTCGCCGTCCATGTCGTAGTCGAAGTGGTACGGCGCCTGGCTGGTACTGAAGCTCTGCGGCATGTTCATGCCGCCGAGGTTGGTGACGTGCAGCTGGCTGAGCTCGGCCTGGAAGCCAGGTGCGGTGATGTTGCGCGGGTAGATCACCGCGAACGGGTGGTACTTCGCGACGATCGACTGGGCGTCCTGGCGGAAGCACGAGTCGCTCGGCGGCGAGGCCTGGCAGGACTGGCTGACGAAGTCGTCGACGTGGATCTTGCGGCCCCACAGCTCGTACTTCGAGTTGATGAACTGCGTGGCCCGGGCGATGTAGTCGTTGACCTGGGCGACGCTCGGGGCGAGGCCGGCGGGGCCGAGGATCGCATTGAGCGCAAGGCTCGGTTTGGGCTGGTAGTAGACGATCTCGATGGTGTTGCCGGTGACGCCGGTCGCGGTCGAGCCGCCGTTGTTGCCGGAGAAGGTCGGCTGGCATGGCGGCGCCGCGCCGAAGCCGGGCACTGCGAACTGCCGGCCGCCGACGCAGTGGGCGGTGCTGCCGGCTGGCGTCGTGCCGCTGGCGGTCTGGCCGGGGGTGGGCACGTGTCCACTGCCGGTCGCCGGGGTGCTGGCCCCGCCGTGCTTGCCGTTGCCGGCGCCGGGTGTCGCGCTGGCGCTCGCTGCCGGCACGACGCCCGCGGGCGGGGTCGGGACGCCGGTCGAGACCGCACCCGGTGTCCCCCCGGCGTAGGAGACGGTGGAGCTGGAGGGCCCCTTGGACGGCGCGACGATGACCAGCAGCAGCAGGGCCGCCGCGATCATCAGCGCGGGCGCATACCGCCGGAATGGCACGTTCCCTCGCTCTCTGATCCCCGTCGCACGAGCCTTGAACTTTTGTCGCTCTCAGTGTCAATATATCGGCAGCAGTGTCAAGAGCCCTTGCGCAAGTTGAGTGACCCTCTCAACTTACTAGAGTCTTTGGGTCGGAGGCGGAATGCCCTTGTTCGCGGACTTCGACGGGGTGCTCGCGGACACCCACGTCGACTCCACGCCGTCGTTTCCGAAGCGGCAGACTCCCGACGGCGCACCCAACGTCGTGATGATCGTCCTCGACGACACCGGCTTCGCCCAGCTCGGCTGCTACGGCTCGTCGATCGAGACGCCGAACATCGACCGCCTGGCCGACGGGGGTCTGCGCTACACGAACTTCCACGTCACGCCGCTTTGCTCGCCGACGCGAGCCGCGCTGCTCACCGGACGCAACCACCACACGGTCGGGGTGCGGTCGGTGGCCAACTTCAATACCGGCTTCCCGCAGATGCGCGGCCACATCACGCCGAACGCGGCGACCATCGCAGAGGTGCTGCACGACGTCGGTTACACGACCTTCGCGGTCGGCAAGTGGCACCTGTGTCCCGCGCTCGACTGCTCCGCAGCCGGTCCCTACGACCACTGGCCGTGCCAGCGCGGTTTCGACCGGTTCTACGGGTTCCTCGAGGGAGAGACCGACCAGTTCCACCCGGACCTGTTCTACGACAACCACCGGGTCGACCCGCCGGCCACGCCCGAGCAGGGCTATCACCTATCCGAGGACCTGGTGGACCGCGCGTCTGGGTTCATCCACGACTCGGTGTCGGTGCGGCCGGATCGGCCGTTCTTCCTCTATCTGGCCTTCGGCGCCACCCACGCGCCGCACCAGGCCCCGCCGGAGTACCTGGCGAAGTACCGCGGCCGCTTCGACGCCGGCTGGGACGTTGCTCGCGAGGACTGGTTCGCCCGCCAGAAAGTGGCGGGGCTGGTCCCCCCGGGTACCGACCTCGCCCCGCGCAACCCGGGTGTCGAGCCTTGGGACTCGCTGCCCGAGGTGCAGCAGCGTCTGGCGGCTCGGATGCAGGAGGCGTTTGCCGCGTTCCTCGACCACACCGACGTGCAGATCGGGCGGCTGCTCGCCGACCTCGACGCGCTCGGACTCACCGAGAACACCCTCGTCATGCTCGTCTCGGACAACGGCGCTTCCCAGGAGGGCGGCCCGTACGGCGTCATGCACGAGATGAAGTTCTTCAACTTCATGCTCGAGACGCCGGAGGAGGCGATCGAGCGCATCGACGATATCGGCGGGCCGAACAGCCATGCGAACTACCCGTGGGGCTGGGCGCAGGCCGGGAACACGCCGTTCAAGTGGTACAAGCAGAACACCCATGAGGGCGGCGTGCACGTGCCGTTCATCGTGAGCTGGCCCGGCCACATCGGCGACCCCGGCGGGATCCGGCAGCAGTTCCACCACGCCGTCGACGTCGCGCCGACGGTCTACGACGCGGTGGGCGTGACGCCGCCGTCGACGTACCGGGGCTACGAGCAGATCCCGATTGCCGGGAAGTCGATGCGCTACTCCTTCACGCAGCCCGATGCCCCGACGAACCGCACCGTGCAGTATTTCGAGATGAACGGGCATCGCGGCATCTGGCAAGGAGAGTGGAAGGCGGTCACCCGCCACACCCAGAACGTGCCGTACGCCGACGACCCGTGGGAGCTGTACCAGGTCTCCGAGGACTTCTCGGAGTGCCACGACCTGGCTGCCGCGGAGCCCGGCAAGCTGGCAGAGCTGGTCGAGCTGTGGTGGGAGCAGGCGCGCGAGCACGGCGTGCTGCCGCTCGACGACCGGACCATCGAGCTGTTCTTCACCCGTTACGACGACAACTCGCCGCATCCGCAGTCGCGGCGCTACATCTACAAGCCGCCGATGTCACCGTTGCCTGCGCAGGCCGGCGCGACGCTCGCGGGCAGCCGGTTCCTGATGACGGCGCGCATCACGCGGGCGGCGGGGGACAACGGCGTACTTCTCGCCACGGGGACCGCCAATGCCGGGCTGTCGTGGTTCGTCGAGGACGACAAGCTGGTGCTCGACTACAACGCGTTCAACGACCACAGCGTGTGCATCTCGGATGTCGACGTGCCGGTCGGCGAGTCGGAGGTCGGGCTGCGGTTCACGCGGTCCGGTGCCGAGGGTGACTTCGAGCTGCTGGTGGGGGACTCGGTGGTCGGGGCGATCCACGTGCCGTTCGCGATGCGGATCATGTCGAGCATCGGACACAGCGTCGGCTACGACCACGGCTCCGCGGTGAGCCCTCGCTACCAGGCACCTAACCCGTTCCAGGGGACGCTGCACCAGGTCGAGATCCTCACCGGCAAGCTGGAGCGCTTCGATGCCGAGGTCGCGGCGGCGGAGGCGATGTCCCGGCAGTAGCTCGCCAGCGGATGGCGCATAGGTAGTGCTATCCCGATACCGATGTGCCATGCGCTCGCAGGAGCTCCTCGACCCTGTCGGGATCTTCCGGCGTGATCGTGGGCTTCACGTGGCCTCCGATGTCGAGCACCAGCGCCACCGACTTGCGTGGTCGCCGCGGGTCGAGGTTCCACCAATGGACGAAGTCGCCTGAGCCCCAGATCCGCCACCTGCGTACCGCGTTGAGCCCCGTGAGTTCTAAGCGCCGTACGCCGATGATCGCCGAGTAGGGCAACCGTTTCGAGCTGCCCCACAGGTAGTAGCGCTTGATCACCAGATCGGTGTCGGTGCACGCTACCTGGTCGTCGGCGTATCCGGGATCGGCCATGCGCTCGCCCCTCAGCCGTAGAGGTTCTGCATGCTGGCGGTGAAGTCGCTTAGCGAGTTGAACATCCGCACCTGCGATGCAGGCGGCACCTGCACGTCGGGCACTGAGGCCGCCGGGGTGAAGTTCGCGACCTCGTCGAGCGACACGCCGTTGAACGTGGTGGCGATCGCCATCCTGCGGGGCAGCCCTTGTCGGTCGATCCAGATCGTCATCGGCAGCTCCCCGATGCCCATGCCGTCCAGGTCGAGGCTCTTCGCCAGCTCCGGGTCCTCCGAAGCCAGCGCCTGGCTGACATTCACCGTCACGCTGTACTCCGTGGTGGGCACGCCTTGGACGGTCTGTTCGCCCTCGTCCTTCACCGTGCCGCCGACCTCGGCAAGCGACTCGAGCATGGCGGCGGGCCCGCTGGCCCCGAGCTGCTGCTCCGCCACGGTCGGGGCCACGGAGCGCACCCCGATCCAGGGTTTGCCGTCGTTCAGTGAGAGCGCGGCGGGTGGGACGCTGACGTAGACGATGCCGCGATCGACGACGGCCGACTCGGCGATCCCCGGACCGGTCATCGTGAACGAACCTTGGCGGCCGTCCCTGCTCGTGGCGCCCTGCATGTCCACCGTCTCCTGGTGGCCCTGGGCGGAGACGTCGACCGTCATCGTGAACGCGGTGGCGGGGGAACGCGTCAGTCCGTGAGACGCGCTGTGAACGACCGCGAGCAGCTGGGCGTTGGACAGCGTCGATCCCCCGCTACCCAGCCCGAACGCGGCCACCAGCACCGCACCCACCGCGACCGCTCCGGCGGTGAGCGCTGAGGGCAGCACCAGCCGGCGGCTGACCCGTCGCCGAGGCTGTGCGTGGTGCCACGGGACCTGCCCGTACGCCGGCGCGGGCACCCGCGTCGGCGCGGACGTGGCAGGCGGCGCCGGGTCGCCTGGCAGCGGCGGCGGCATGACCACTGCTCCTGCAGCGAAGAAGTCAGGTACCGACGGTTGAGGCTGCCAGCCTGGCGCGCCGCCCGGCTGAGGGGTCTGATCCGGCTCCATGCCGGCATGATCGCTTGGGAGTCAGCCGCTCGCCAGCGCCGTTTGGGCTACGCCTCAGGCCTCGTCGTACCCGTCGACGACGTACATGTTGGCCTGCGCCGCTCCTTCGCGGACCTTGCGGGCTTCGGCGTACGCCGCGCCGTGGTACCAGTCGACGGCGGCCTGTCGCGTCGGGAACTCGATGACAACCGTGCGACTGAGCGGTTCGCTGCCTTCGAGCACCTCGTACTCGCCGCCGCGCACGATCAGCCGGCCCCCTGCCGCGGCGATGCTCGCCGCGGACAGCGGTTTGTACTTCTCGTACTGCTCCGGGTCGGTGACATGGCCTTGGTAGATCACGTATGCGGGCATCCCCGCATCCTGTCAGGCCGGTTTGGCTGTTCCGTTCAGTCCCTGCAGCATGCGCCCGAAGTCCGCGAGGGTCCCGACGAAGTGAACGTCGGAGGCAGGTGGCGCCTTCAGCGCGAGGGTCTTGCTCGACGGCGTCATGTAGCCCGTCTCGTGCATCGTGATCCCGTCGACGTGAAGGTCGATCTCGAGCTCCCGGGGCAGCCCGTGGTCGTCGAGCCACAGCGTCATGGGAAGGCTGTCGAAGCCCGCCTTCTCGAGCGTGGTGGTCGCGCCCGGCCCGAGCAGGGCGCTGAACGTCGAACCGAGCAGCTTCATTGCGTCGATGTCGAAGCGGTACTTGGTGGTGTCGACACCGTTGACCGTCTCTCTGCCTTCGTCGCGCACCGTGCCGCTCACGGTGGCAAGCCCGTTGAGCAGGCTGGCCGGCCCCGAGGACTGCAGCTGCTGCTGCACGGCATCGGGCTTCGGCGCGCGGATGGCAAGCCAGTCCTTGCCGTTGTTCAGCACCGCGTTGAGCCGCGGGATCTTCAGGTAGGCCATCTTCTTGATCGACAGGCCGGTCTCGGAGACGCCGTCGGCCACCATGCGGAACGACGACTCCTGCTGGCGCATGCTCGAGACGCCGGACATGGTGATCGTCTCGTGCAACCCGTGCCCGGACAGCTGTTCCTCCGCTGAGAACGAGCGTGACGGCTCGTTGTCGAGCGCGCCAGATGCCGAGCGCACGAGCCGCAGCAGGTCGGCATTGCTGGCCGGCCTGCTGGTGTGGTGGCCCACTACGGCGACGCAGGCGCCGATGACGGCCAGGACAACCGCTGTGACGGCCATTGGAGCGACGAACCGCTGTCTCGGGCTCGACGGACGCTCGCTCCACGTCGCGGCCATCGACTCGAGGTACTCAGGGGTGTCCTCGAAGCGCGTCGGGTTCAGCTGGGCAAGCGGGCGTGTCCGCGGGATCCGATCCACGCGGACATGGTCGCTGCTCGAGACCGTCTGCGCGATGGCACGAAATGACCATTTCTCCCGACGCACCAGGATCTGTGGCGAGTGACGTGCTTCCTGCCGCGAGGCGCGGGTAGGGAGGGGTTGTCACTGCCCAGAGCGCACATTCGTGCGGAGGAGATACCTGTGTCTGACATCGGAACGAGCGCCGCCAGAGGCCTCATCGACCGAGTCAAGGGAACCGCGAAGCAAGCGGTGGGGGCCGTCACCGGCAACGAGAGCCTGCAGCGCGAGGGTGAGCTGCATCACGAGAAGGCGGATGCCGCCGCGGCTGCAAAAGAGAACCGGGTAGCGGCCGAGCGCGCGACCACCGAGGCGGAGCTGGAGCTGCGCCAGCAGGAAGTCGAGATCGAGCGGAAGCGGATTGCGGCGGAGGCCACCGCTGATCGGCGCGAGCAGGAGGCCGAGCAGGAGGCTCGCACCGCCGAGCGGCAGGCCGAAACCGCCGCGGCGGCGCAGAAGGCCGCCGCCGAGCAGACCGCGCAGGCGCAACAGCAGGCGGCCGCGACGCAGCAGCAGGCTGCGGCTCGCGAACGCGCCGAGCACGAGCAGCAAGCGCAAGTGCTCGAAGCTAAGGCGGAGGCGGCTCAGCAGGCAGCCGAAACTCTCGACGCGTTGAACGAGGAGTCCTCATGATGCCCACGAACGTCAAGCAGATCCCGGGCGCGATCACCCACGCCTACTTCAAGGCGGTGCGCATGTCGTTGCGCGCGGCCGAGCGGCTCTCCGGCCAAGCCGGCAACGACAGCTGGCCGCCAGCGATGGCTCTCGAGGGCTTCGAGGCGACGATAGAAGCCTTGGTCGGCACGTTGACGCGTGACGAGTCGCTGACCAGAAGCGCCGAGCTGCGCCGGGCGAAGCTGGCCAAGCTGCGCGAGGCAGCAGTCCTCGAGACCGAGGCTGAGGTGACCCGCGAGAAGGCCGAGGAGCGGTTCGAGGAGCGCCGCGAGTCCGCGCAGCAGCGCCGCGCTGCCGCCACGGCTGCCGCGGAGAAGCAGAAGGCGGCGGCTCGCCAGCAGGCTGAACAGCGCAAGAAGGCGGCCGAGCGCGAGGCCGCGGACAAGATCGCCGCGGCGCGAGCGACAAAGGCAAAGGGCGACGAGGCGATCGACCGCCAGGAGCGCGCCGCGAAGCTCGAGGTCCTGGAGAACGAGGACGAGGCGCTCGAGGCGTCGCGGGACGCCATCAAGGCGGAGGAGACCGTCGACCTGATCGACGAGACGATCGAGGCCCACAAGGAGTCCCGCAAGACCGGCTGATCGCGGGCGACACTTGCGAGCTAGGAGGCCGAGCGCGCGATTTGCTCGAGGCGGCCGCGGTAGGCCTGCCAGAAGCCGGGGCTGACGTCCGGCAGGTTGGGGTTCTGCGCGCTGACTCCGGCCTGCCCGTCGATGAGCTCGCGCAGGATGTCGGCGTGGCCTGCGTGGCGGTGGGTCTCGGTGGCGACGTGCACCATCAACCAACCGAGTGACGCTTCGGGGCCATATCTCCCGGTCCACCACGGCACGTGCCCGACGGCGTCTAGCGGGAGTGCCTGGATCGTCGCGTCGGCGTGAGCGCACGCGCGGTGGAAGCGGTCGACGATGAGCTCCCGCGACTCGTCCTCGCGCGCGTACATGTCGTGGTTCGGCTCGGGGTTGGTCTCCCAATCGTCGACGTAGTCCTCGAATGGCCGCCCGAAACAGTTGCCGAAGTACCAGGCCTCGCCGTACGTGAGGTGCTTCACCAGGCCGAGCAGGTTGGTGCCGCTGTCGACCATCGGTCGGCGAACGTCGTATTCCGAGAGCCCGTCGAGCTTCCAGAGGATTGCCTCACGGCCGCGATCGAGATAGCGCTTCAGCACGGGCTTGAGGTCGGCGTCGGTGTCCACGGCATCATCCTGCCCACCGTGAGGCAGGCTGTACGCCGTGACCGTCCGACTTCGTGACGCCATGGCGCAGCTTCCGGCGTACGTCGCCGGGCGCAAGGCGCCGGGCGCGATCGTGCTGGCCAGCAACGAGTCGCCGTACGGCCTGCTGCCCTCCGTTGCGGCGACGATCGACGGTCTGACCGCAGGCGTCAGCCGCTACCCGGACATGTCTGCTGCGGGGCTCATCGACGCGATCGCGCGCTACCACGAGGTGGCGCCGGAGCAGGTCGCGGTCGGCGCAGGCAGCGTCGAGGTGGTCGGCCAGATCGCATCAGCGGTGGTCGACCAGGGCGACGAGGTCGTGTACGGCTGGCGCGCCTTCGAGGCCTACCCGATCATCACGACGGTGGCCGGCGGATCCTCCGTGCAGGTCCCGCTGCGTGAAAGCGTCCACGACCTCGATGCCATGGCGCGCGCGATCACCCCGCGAACCAGGCTCGTCATCGTCTGCAACCCGAACAACCCGACCGGCACGGCAGTGGGCGGCGAGCTGATCCCCTTCGTGGACGATCTGCCCGACGACGTGCTCGTCGTCGTCGACGAGGCCTATCACCACTACACCGACCCCGCGCTCGTGCCCGACGCCCTGGTCGCCTTCCGTGACCGGCCGAATGTCGTCGTCACCCGGACCTTCTCCAAGGCCTTCGCCCTCGCCGGCTTGCGGGTGGGCTACTGCATCGGCGCTGCGGAGGTGGTCCAGGCGGTCCGCAAGACCCAGGTCCCGTTCAGCGTCAGCGCTCTCGCGCAGCAGTGCGCGGTTGCCGCCCTCGGCGACGAGGCAGTGGTGGCACAGCGGGCGGCACTGACTGTCGCGGAGCGGGAGCGGGTGACAGCCGCGCTGCGCGACGTCGGGTACGACGTGCCGCCCTCGCAGGCGAACTTCGTGTGGCTACCGCTTCGCGATGCCGCCGACTTCGGGCAGCACTGCGCACAGGGCAATGTCCTGGTACGCCCGTTCGCCGGCGAGGGCGTCCGGGTGACGATCGGCTTGCCCGACGAGAACGACACGTTCCTGGCGCTCGCGCGCTCCTGGGCTGCCGCCCGGCCGGCCTGACCAACGCGTCGATGCGCGTCAGGAACGACGGGCTCGTCGGGGGCGTGGCGGCCCTGGCCGGTGTCGTGCTCCTCGTCACCGTGCCGGTGCTCTTCGTGAGCGGCACCGACGGCGGCACTCGGGCGGTGGCAGCGATCGTCGCCGTGGCACTGGCCGCGCTGTTCTGCCGCATCTTTCTCGTCGGGCTACGGCTCGAGCCGACGCAGGCGACGGTACGCGACATCCTTTCGACGTACCGGCTCGACCGGGTCGACGTCCTCGGTCTTGCGATCGAACCTGTGGCGCGCGGGCGCTACCAGCGGGTGATCGTCGTCTGCGCGGACGGCCGCACCATCCCGGCCAGCTGGACGATCGCCGGTGCGAGCGACAGCGAGTGGATCGGACGGATCCGCCACCTCGCGCAGGGCTTCGGCCAGACCCAGACCAACGTCGCCGCTGCGCTGTCCGACCGCGACCGCCTCGCCGCCGGCGGCCTGCTGCCGCTCGCGACCCGCGACCCAGGGTTGACCCCGCAGACCGTGTCCCCGGTCGCGGACGGAGCGCCGCGCCGGTGGCTGGGATGGGAAACCGGCTTCGTCGTCGCGGCGATGGCGCTGCCCGGCATCGCTGCGGCGGTCACGATCCTCGCCCAGCACATCGGGGGAGTCAGTGATCTCAACGAGTTCGACCTGCCCCTGCGCCATCACCCCGGCGTGAGCCTCGTCTTGCTCGTCTTCGGCTATCTCACGACTGCCCTCGTGGTGCCGATCGCGCTGCTGCAGCTCGCGCGGAGCGGACAGCCGCCGGCAGTGCTCGGCTTGCAGCGCGCGGGACTCGGCCGCGACGCGATCAATGCGCTCGGCCTGCTCGCCGCCTCGTGGGTCCTCACCGGCGCGGTGGCGGCGCTGCTGTCCGTCGACGGCGGCAAGCTCACCAACACCGCGTCGGACTCCCACGTCCCGGCGTACTACCTGATCTACGCCGTACTGCTCTCGGCAACCACCGCAGTCAACGAGGAGGTAGTGGTCAACGGCTACTTCCTGACCCGGCTGGCCCAGCTGGGGTTCGCGCGATGGCCCGCGTTCTGGATCAGCTTCGCCGTACGCGAGTCCTACCACGTGTACTACGGCGTGGCATTCCTCGCGACCATGCCGGTCGGGTACCTCGTCACCCGGTCGTTCCAGAAGCACGGTCGGCTGGGCCGCGCGATCTTCACTCACTTCGCCTTCGACGTGGTGTCGCTGTCGATCGCGGTGCTGACCTCCTAGCTCGCCCTCGCGAGGGCGGTGAGGTAGACGTCGCTGCCGACGCCGAGGTCGAGCTCGTGCACCTGGTTGCGGGTGAGCTGGACGGTGACCGGCTCGGCGCCGTCCGCGGGAGCCGCGACGATGCGGGTCTCGAAGCCGAGTGAGACGACGCGTTCCAAGGTCGCGTGCTGGGCCCCCGCGGTTGCCTTGGTCGAGACCTGGATGTCGTGGGGCCGAACGAGCTGGCCGCCGAGCCTGGTGACCGGGCCGAGGAAGCCCATCACGAAGTCGTTTGCAGGCCGGTCGTAGAGCTCTTCCGGCCTCCCCGCCTGCTCGATCCTCCCGTGGTTGACGACGATGATCCGGTCGGCGATCTCCATCGCCTCCTCCTGATCGTGTGTCACGAAGATCGTGGTCGTGTGGACCTCGTCGTGCAGCCGGCGCAGCCAGTCGCGGAGCTCTTGGCGGACCTTCACGTCGAGAGCGCCGAACGGCTCGTCGAGCAGCAGCAGCCCTGGCTCGACGGCAAGGGCCCGAGCCAGTGCCATGCGCTGGCGCTGACCACCGGAGAGCTCCGCGGGGTAGCGCGAGGCGAACCCGTCGAGGTGGACCAGCGAAAGCAGCTCGGCCACGCGTGTCTTGATCCGGTCCTTCGGCGCTTTCTGGATCTTCAGGCCGAAGGCGACGTTCTCCCAGACGGTCATGTGGGTGAACGCCGCGTAATGCTGGAAGACGAATCCGATGCCGCGCTGCCGCGCCGGCACGTTCGTCACGTCGACGCCATCGATCTCCACGTGGCCGCGGTCGGCGGTCTCGAGGCCCGCGATGATCCGCAGCAGTGTCGACTTGCCGCCGCCACTGGGGCCGAGTACGGCGGTCAGGTGGCCGGCCTCGATGTCGACGCTGACATCGACCAGGGCGTGGAAGTCGCCGAAGGACTTGCTCACGTCTCGAACGGTGATGCTCATTCGGCAGCCTCCGGCTGGCGTCGCCGGCTGCTGAAGGTGGTCATGCCGACGAGGATGAGAAGGGAGAGGACGGCCAGCAGCAGACCTGCGCTGTAAGCAGCTTGCGGGTCGAGCTGGTTGACGCGGTTGTTGACATAGAGCGGCAGTGTCAGCGTCTGTCCCACGACGTTGCTCGACACGATGTTCACGGCGCCGTACTCACCGAGGGAGCGCGCGACCGTGAGGATCGTCCCGTAGACGACTGCCCACCTGATGGCCGGCAGCGTTACCCGGAAGAACGCCTGCAGCTGTGAGGCGCCGAGCACTGCAGCGGCTTGCTCCTGCTCCGTGCCGAGCTCCTCGAGCACCGGCACGACCTCACGCACGACGAACGGCAGGCTCACGAAGATCGTCGCGATTGTCATGGCTTTCCACGTGAACAGCACCGGGATGCCGTGGGAGAACAGGTAGGTCCCGATCCATCCCGTGCGGCTGTAGAGCACGAAGACGGCGAGCCCGACGACCACCGGCGACATCGCGAACGGCAGGTTGATCAGGGCGTCGACCAGCCATGGCAGCGGCATCCGTCGTCGCGCCAGCAGCCAGCCAGTGGTGACGCCGAACACGATGTTGATCGGGACCGCGATGACGGTGATCAGCAGCGAAAGCTTCAGCGCCGAAACCGCGTCGTGGCTCGACAACGCGTCCCACACCGGGGAGAAGCCGTGCTCGAAGGTCCGGTAGCCGACCATGACGACAGGGGCGACCAGCAACGCCGCGAGGTAGAGCAGCACCGAGTACCGCAGCGCGTGCTTACCCATGGCTCTCACACGTGCGCCTATCCATGGCGCTCATCCGTGGCGGACCGCGTTGCGGCGGGTCACGAGGCCGGTGACGACGAAGACGACGAGCGCCATCGCAAGCAGTACGACGCCGATCGCGGCGGCGGCTTGCGGCACGCCGTTCTCGACGTCCTGGAAGATCACCTGCGAGGCGATTTCGGTACGGGGCAGGTTGCCCGAGATCAAGACGACGGACCCGAACTCGCCCAGCGCGCGAGCGAAGGCCAGTGACGCGCCGGTAAGAGTTGCCGGCAGGATCGCCGGCAGGATGATCCGGCGAAAGATCGTCCATGGCTTCGCGCCGAGGCACGCGGCGGCGTCCTCAACGTCGCGCTCGAGAGTGAGCAGGACCGGTTGCACCGCGCGAGTGACGAACGGCAGCGTCACGAACAGCAAGGCGAACAGGACTGCGACGCGGGTCCCTGCCACGTCGATCCCGACCGGGGTGTCCGGCCCGTAGAGGCTGAGCAGGACCAGGCCTGCGACGATTGTGGGAAGCGCGAAGGGCAGGTCGATCAGAGCGTTGACGACGCGCTTGCCCGGGAAGTCGTCTCGCACCAGGACCCAGGCCAGCGCGACACCGGTGACCGCGTCGATGACGGCCGCCGCAAGCGCGACCAGCACGGTGAACTCGAGCACCGATCGGGTGTGCGCCTGGCTGATGCTGGACCAGAACGTGTGGTGCGCGGACTGGCTGACAACGGCCGCGACCGGCAGCCCGACGAGCAGGGACAGGTAGAGCATCGACAGCCCCGGCCCCACCCCCGCGACGACTGGCCGCGCGAGCGACCAGCGGCGGGGGCGGGCCTTCGGGGCATAGGACCTACCCGGCAGAGCGGCGTCAGCCACTGGCGCCGTCACCCAGATCGTTGAGGATCTTGGTGATGGAGCCGTTGGTGGCGTCGAAGAACTCGTCGTTGACCTTCGTCCAGCCGCCGAGCGAGTCGATCGTGAACAGGCCGCTCGGCTTCGGGAAGGTCTTCGGGTTGAGGTCGGCGGTGACGACCGGCCGGTAGCCCTCGGAGGCGAAGATCTTCTGGCCGGCGTCGGAGTACAGGAAGTCGATGAACGACTTGTCCAGCGTCGGGTTCTTCGCCTCGCTGGTCACCGCGATGGGGTTCTCGATGAGGATGGTGTCCGGCGGGGTGACGTACTGCACCGCGTCGCCGGCCTGCTCGGCTTCGATGGCTTCGTTCTCGTAGCCGATCAGCACGTCACCGGTCCCGCCGACGAATGCCGCGGTGGCGTCCGAGCCGCTGTCCGGCAGCGAGACGGTGTGCTGCAGGAGCTCCTTGACGAACGCCAGCGCCTGCGCGGCCGTCTTGCCTTCCTTCAGCTGCGCGCCGTACGCCGCCATCAGGTTCCAGCACGCGCTGCCCGAGCTCAGCGGGTTGGGGGTGACGACCTTGACGCCCGGCTTGATCAGGTCGTCCCAGTTCGTGATGTGCAGGGGGTTGCCCTTCCGCACGATCAGCGTCGCCACCGAGTCGGTGATGATCCCGTGGTACTGGTTCGCGTCCCAGCTGGCGGGCACGAGTCCGGCCGCGACGAGCTTGTCCATGTCGGAGCTGCGCGAGAACTCAACGATGTCAGCGGGCTGGCCGCTCTCGACAGCGCGCTCCTGGGTGCCCGAGGCGCCGTACGAGCCGTTGAGCTTGACGCCTGCGCCGGCGGCGGTCGCTTGGAATGCGGGCAGCAGCTTCTCGTACGCCTTCTGCGGCGTCGAGTAGGCGACCAGGTTGATCGTCTTGTCGCTGCTCGAGCTTCCTGATCCGCCCGAGGAGGAGCTCCCGCACGCTGCGGTCAGGCCGAGTAGGGCAACCGCGCCGAGGCCGGCAATGATCCGCTTGTTCGTGGTCACGTTGCTGTCGCGCCTTCCAACGAGTCTGCATCCAGACGACCGATTTAACTAACACGACTATCTTCATCAAGAAATGGGAAGTTGTCAAGCTGGCTCGGGGCAAGGTGGGCGCTCGGCCGGGATACTTGCCTGGTCATGCGAGGTCAGTTCGCGGTTGCTGCCGCCGTCGCGGTGCTGGCCGGCGCAACGCCGTTCGGGCACGTGAGCGCAAGGACCGTGGCGCCGGGAGGCGGGCCGCCGTCGAGCGGGCATCTGAGCACCGGGGCCGCGCTGGTCCGGATGGCAAACGTGTTCGCCGGCACCGACACCACCCTCGCCGACCAGCACACCGGAGGCAGCGCGGGCAACATGAGCCCGGCCGCGACCGCCCCGTTCGGGATGCTCTCCTGGGGACCGCGGACGAGCCCCGACTCGGTCGCGTTCGGCGCGGGCTACACCTACTCCGACACCAAGATCACCGGCTTCGACCTCGACCGGTTCCAGGGCGGAGGATGCGCCGGCTTCGGCGACGTGCCGATCATGCCGACCACCGCCGCGATCACCGCGAGCCCGGCACACCTGCTGAGCACGAACATGGACCCGGCGCTGACCGCGAGCTTCGACCACGGCCACGAGTCGGCATCGCCCGGTCGCTACTCGGTGGTCCTCGACCCAGGTACGGCGAAGGCGATCGGCGTCGACCTCGCCGCTGCCACGCGCGCTGGCGCGGGACGCATCACCTTCCCGGCGCCGGCAGGCACGCGCACGGTCGTCGTCAACGGCGGGGGCAGCGAGACGCCAGACGTCAGGAGCGCGGTCCGGATCCTGCCTGCGCGCCACGAGGTCGAGGTCGCCGTGCGCAGCGGCCGCTTCTGCGAGCAGCCGGTCGGCTACACGCTGCATGTCCTGCTGCGCTTCGATCGCGGGTTCACGAGCTATGCGGTCTGGCGCCGGCAGAGGCTGGTCGAAGGCGGTACGTCCGCGACGAGCTATGCGCCGAGCGGCCTCGGCGACGTGCCAGGTGGGGGCATCCCCCCGCTCCCGGATGCCTTGAGCGACACCGCGCAGGCGGGCGCCGTCCTCCGGTTCGCGGCCGATGCGTCGCGATCGGTCGGCGTCCGCGTCGGGATGTCCTACGTCAGCGCCGCGGGCGCGCGGCAGGCGCTCGACCGCGAGGTTGCGGGAAAGAGCGTCGGCGAGGTTCAGCGTGAGACGGCGCGGCACTGGGCGGGGCTGATGGGCCGGATCCGCGTGGCGGGCGGCACGTCATCGGACCGGCGGATGCTGGCGACCGCCCTCTACCAGTCCCTGCTGTCCCCGCAGACCGTCAGCGACGTCGATGGCCGCTTTCCCGCCCTTGACGGTCGCATCCATCGGGCGCGCGGATGGACGGCGTACAGCCAGATGAGCCTGTGGGACGAGTATCGGACCCACGCGCAGCTGCTCGCACTCCTCGCTCCGCGCGCGGCACGGGACATGGCGCGCAGCCTGCTCGAGGACGAGCGCGTAGCCGGCTTCCTGCCGCGCTGGCCGGTGGTCGGCGCGAGCCCCGACATCATGGTGGGAGACCCGGCAATCCCGTTCCTCGCCGACCTCGAGGCGTTCGGCGTCCGCGGCTTCAACCGCCGAGCCGCCCTCGCCGCGGCGGTGCACGGTGCGGCCAGCAACGGCGTCGACGACGAGTCCGCGTCGGTGCTGCTTCCGACGCTGCTGGGACCGGAGACGCTGGGCGGCGGTTACTACGCCGAGCGGCCCGGCAACCCGGCGTACCTCGCTCGCCACTATGTCCCCGTCGAGCTCGACACGTCGACGAACACGACCGGCGGCATCGTCTTCCTCGCCAGCCCGGACGTCGTCTGGGGCAGCGCCTCGACGTCGCTCGAGTACGCCGAGGCCGACTTCGCGACCTCGCGGCTTGCCGCAGCGGTCCACGACCGGGCGACACAACGCGAGTTCGCCTCGCGGGCTGCCTGGTGGCGGGCCGACTTCGACAGCACGGACGGCTACGTCGAGCCGCGAAGCGCGAGCGGGGTGTTCCTGCCGATCGGCAGGACCGGCCCGGCGCACGGCTTCGTCGAGGGCGACGGCAGCCAATACACGTTCATGGTCCCGTATGACGTCGGCGGCCTGCGCCGGGCGATCGGTGGCGCGAAGCCATTCGTGGCGCGCCTCAACCTGCTCTTCACCCGGCTTAATGCGGGGCCGAGCTCGGCGTACGCGTTCCTCGGCAACGAGCCGCAGCTCGACACTCCGTACGAGTACCTCTGGGCGGGTCGACCCGACCTCACCGAGTCCGTCGTGCATCGCGCGCTCGACACCCTCTACTCGCCGACGCCCGATGGCTACCCAGGCAACATCGACGGCGGGACGATGACCTCTTGGTGGATCTGGAACGCGATCGGCCTCTACCCGGCGATCCCCGGCGACGACGTCATCGCCGTCGGCGCGCCGAGGTTCTCGCGCGTGGTCGTGGCGCTGCCGCACGGCCGGAGGCTGCGGCTGCTGGCTGCCGGCGCGAGCCGCGCGACGCCGTACGTCGCGCGCGCGACGCTCGACGGCAGGCGGTTGGATCGGGCCTGGTTGCGCTTCGCCGATGTCGACCGCGGCGCGACGCTGCGGCTTGTCACGAGCCGCCGTCGGACGGCTTGGGCGCGCTCACTCGACGCGGCGCCGCCGTCGTACTCCTGAGAGGCGCCCCGGCAAGACGCCGAATATCATTTTCGTGCGGTTGAGCCTCCAGCCGGTCGGTCCAGTCCAAGCCGTACGTGGACGGCGGGTTCCAGACGGAGCATCTGTGAGTGAGGAAGCGGGGGTGCCGCCGGTAGGTCGGGCGGTGCTGCTCGTCGAGGATGACGAGGGCGACGCCGTACTGGTTCGAGAGCACCTGGCCGATGCGGATCCGACCCTCGAGATCGAGTGGGTCGCGAAGCTCGAGCAGGCACTTTCGGTGCTACCCGGGCACTTCGACTGCGTACTGTTCGACCTCGGCCTGCCCGACGCGACGGGCCTCGAAGCGCTTCGGTCGGTGCTGGACGCCGCTCCGGATCTCCCGGTGATCGTGCTCACCGGCTTGGCACAGGAAGAGAGCGGCCTGGCCGCGGTGTCAGTCGGTGCCCAGGACTACCTGGTCAAGGGCCAGGTCGACGGGCAGCTGTTGCGGCGCTGCATCCAGTACTCCGTCGAGCGCAAGCGGGCCGAGCAGCAGCTGCGCCGGCTGCACGCCTCGGAGCTGCTGGCCGCCGAGAACGAGCGGCTGCAGTGGGGGCTGCTGCCGCTGCCGATCGTCACGGACAAGCGGTTGAAGGTGCTCACCCGTTACCAGCCCGGCCACGAGGGCGTGCTCGGCGGGGACTTCTTCGACGTGGTCGAGACCGCGGACGGCCGCCTCCACGTCCTCGTCGGAGACGTGGCGGGACACGACATCGACGAAGCCGCGCTCGGCGTCGCCCTGCGGATCGCGTGGCGAACTCTCGTGCTTGCCGGCACCGCGGACGAGGACGTCCTGCCGATCCTCGACAAGGTGGTCGCCAGCGAGCGTCGCAACGAGGAGACCTTCGCGACGGTCTGCACAGTAGTGGTCGGCGCGGATCGCGAGGGCGGTCAGCTCCATCTGGCCGGGCACCCCTCGCCACTGCTGCTCGCCTCGCCGCTGCGCCAGATCGACGGCGCCGAGTCGGGTCCGCCGCTCGGCTTGTTTGCGGACGCGAGCTGGTCGGCTCACCGCTTCGAGCTGCCGGACAGCTGGCGGCTGATGCTGTTCACCGACGGTCTCATCGAAGGGAAGAACGGCGACGGCGCCGAGCGTCTGGGCATGGAGGGCCTTGGCCGCATCGCGGAGGGGTTCGCGGCGTACGACGACACCGCCCGCCTGCTGGACCATCTCATCGCCTCCGCGCAGGAGCGCAACGGCGGTCCACTGGTCGACGACGTGGCTGCTGTGGTGGTCGAGTGCACCCCCTGACCACCTGGAGCCTCAGGTGGCGTCTGGGGGCCGCCACCATCGCCTTCGCCTTGGCGGTTGCCACGGTCGTCGCGCTGTCTGTCATCGCCCTGCTGGCGGTGAGGTCGCAGCAGCGTCAGGTCGTCGACCGGTCCTATCGCGCCGTGACCCTCGGCAACGGGAGGTTCATCGACCAGCTCAACGCGGAGACCGCGGTACGCGGATTCGCGCTGACCCGCGACCGGGTGACGCTTCAGCCGTACACCAGCCTGCAGTCGCCCGGCTATGACGCCGACGAGGCGACGGTCAGGAAGCTGATCGCCGGCGACCGGGCGAGTCTCGCCGGTCTCGACGAGTGGAACGCCGCGACGCAGCGCTGGCTGACGACGTGGGCGCAGCCGGTTATCCAGCGAATCGAGTCGAGCCCGAAGGCCGGGTTGCCGACCGCGGAGGTGCTGCACGGCAAGGCGCTGTTCGACCACGTCCGTGCGACGTACCGCAGGTTCTCCGACGACCTGATCGCCAAGCGGGTGGCGGCGACCCGACGGCTGAGCACGCTGACCACGCTGCTTTTCGCGGCGGTGGCGTTTGCCGTCGTGAGCGTCCTCGCCGCATCGATCGCACTCTGGTTGGCGCTTCGCCGCTGGGTGCTCGACCCACTCAGCGACCTGGCCGCACAGACGCGGTTGGTGCAGGGCGGCGACCTGCAACACGTGGTCGAGCTGAAGGGCCCTCGCGAGCTCGCGTCGGTCGCGACCGACGTGGACGGCATGCGAAGCGAGCTCGTGGCCCAGCTGGCCCAAGTGGAGCGGGCGCGGCTCGAGCTGGAGATGACCGGTCAGGCACTCGCCGAGCGGGCGGACGAGCTGGCCAGGTCGAACCGCGATCTCGAGCAGTTCGCCTACGTCGCCTCGCACGACCTGCAGGAGCCGCTGCGGAAGATTGCCAGCTTCTGCCAGCTGCTCGAGCAGCGCTACAAGGGTCAGCTCGACGAGCGCGCGGACTCCTACATCGACTTCGCGGTCGACGGCGCAAAGCGGATGCAACAGCTGATCAACGATCTGCTCGCGTTCTCGCGGGTTGGCCGTGCGCAGGGGACGTTCGTCGATGTCGATCTCGACGGCTGCCTGGACCGTGCACTGGCCAACCTGTCCGACGCGATCGCGGAGGCGGGCGCGGTGATCGACCGGGAGCCGTTGCCGACGGTTCCCGGCGATCCGGGCCTGCTGACCCAGCTGTTCCAGAACCTGATCGGCAACTCGCTGAAGTTCCGCGGCGCCGAACCCCCTCGGATCACGATGACCGCCGCACGCCGCGACGCAGTCTGGGAGATGTGCTGTCGCGACAACGGCATCGGCATCGATCCGCAGTACGCCGAACGGATCTTCGTGATCTTCCAGCGCCTGCACGGCAAGGACGAGTACGCCGGTACCGGCATCGGCTTGGCGCTCTGCAAGCGCATCGTGGAGCACCACGGCGGCACCATCTGGCTCGACCCGACGCCAGCGGCAGGCACCACGTTCCGCTGGACCCTGCCGGTCGTCGCGCCGGCTCGGATCTCACCCCAGCACATCACCGTTCCGCTTCAGATGGAGGCAAGTTGATACGCCCGGATCTGGCCACGATCGAGGTGCTGCTCGTGGAGGACGACCCAGGCGACGTGGCGATCACCCGCGAGGCCTTCGAGGAGAACAAGGTCCAGAACCGGCTGCACGTCGTGAACAATGGCGTCGACGCGATGGCGTTCCTGCGCAAGGAGGGTCGCTTCGCAGACGCGCCGACGCCGGACCTCGTCATGCTCGACCTCAATCTGCCGCGGATGGACGGCCGAGAGGTGCTGGCGGCGGTCAAGGCGGACGAGTCGCTGCGCAGCATTCCGGTCGTTGTGCTCACGACCTCAGAGCTGGCCGAGGACGTCACAACGAGCTACTCATTGCACGCGAACGCCTACGTCACCAAGCCGGTCGACTTCGAGCGGTTCATCGCGGTGGTTCGCCAGATCGACCACTTCTTCGTTTCGGTGGTGCGCCTTCCCGGTCGCTGACGGGGTGACCGCGACATTCGGCGGGACGGCGGCCGTTTGCTCGACCGCCGCCCCTACCCGCGGGCCGAGGCCTCCGGGCGCTGGTTACCCTTCCCGTTTGGCGCCGCTTGATTCGGCGATCCGCTTTGCCAAGTCGCGCAGCTTGACGTTCATCCGCTGCGATGCCCCGCGCAGCTGGGCGAACGCCTCGTCGGCGGTGATGTCTGACTGCGCCATCAGGATCCCCATGGCCTGCCCGATCAGGCCGCGGGTCTCGAGCGCGGCGGTCAGCTGAGCCTCACGCTGCGCCGCATCGAGCAAGACGCCGGCGACCGCTGCAAGCAGCATGGCGATCTGCATGTCGGCGCCGTCGAAGGCCGAGGGGCCCTCGCCGTACATGTTCAGGGCTCCGAGCGCCCGCGGCGGATCACCGACGACCAGGCGGCACGCAACGAGGCTGAACACCCCGACCTCTGCGGCAGTGCGCTTGGAGAAGTCCGGCCAGCGCTCATCCTTCGAGGTGTCAGCCGTGTAGACGAGGGGCTCGCGCTCCGTCGCCGCGACCCAGCAAGGACCTTGCCGGGTCTCGTACTGGATCTTGTCGACCGCTTCGGCCCTTGGATCGCTGGCGCCGCGGGTCCGCAGTGCGTCATCGGCGAGCTCGGAGACACTGCAGAACGAACAGCCCTCGATCATCGTGCAGGCAACGCTGGCGACCCGCAGCATCGTCGCGTCGACGTCGTCGGACACCTCGAGCAACGCGACGCTCTCCTGGAACGAAGCATCGATCTCGGCAGGAATACCGCCGTGCGCGGGACTCGTTTCTGCAGCCTCGTCGTCAATCAAGGGCCAGACCTCCGGAGCAAGACCAGTGAGGGCCGACGGCTTGACCCGGGACATTGACATTAGCGGGGTTAAGGACGGGAGTAGCGCAGGTACAGCATTCCGTCCTTGGTCAGTACGTGTCTGAGATCGAGCCTGGTCGGCGCGCGGAGGTGAGAGGGCGGTTGCGGTGTCGTCGGCTGGAGCCCGGTGAGGTACGGCGCGACGGTGAGACACATGTCGTCGACGAGATCGGCGTCGATGAGCGTCGAGAGCAGATATGGTCCGCCCTCGCAGAGGATCCGGGCCAGCCCGAGGCCGTGCAGGCCGGCGACGAGTGCTGTCGGGTCGATGGCTGCCTCCCCGGCAGTGAGCACTTCCCCGAGCTCCGCGAGGCCCGTTTGCGCGCGGGCGGTCTGGGCCGTGGTCACGATGATCGGGCGCGTGTCGCTGCTGAAGATGCGCAGCTCGGGCGACAGCCTCCCGCTGGCCGTTACCACCGCGAGCCGCGGGACGGCTTCGCACCCGGCGGCGATGCGCCTTGCCCGCAGCTCGTCGGCCAGCCGCACCGGGCCGTAGTTCTCGGCCGCCACTGTCGCGGAACCGACGAGGACGACGTCGGCATACGAGCGGAGATGGGCCAGCAGCACCTGGTCGGCCGGATCGGTGACCGCCTTCGTGCGGCCGTTGAACGCGGCGCCGCCATCGAGAGAAGTGATCATGTTGGCGCGCAGCCCCGCAGGCTCGCCGTAGTATCGGTCGAGCTCGTCGACGGCGTCAGGCAGCGGCGGGACGCCGGCAGGGCTGGCCACGAAACGAACCTAACCTTCGAAACGCTGTCATCTCGTCAGGGGTGGGAGACCGCTCGCAGTGCGATGTCGGGTGAAGGACGGGGTGCGATGAGCCGGCTCGGCAGGACGGCACTGGCGGTCGCGACGTTGGGCGGCTGGCTGCTGGCCGTGCCGCTTGCGGCGACGGCAACGCCGGCTGCTGGTGTGGGAGCCTCAGCGCAGACGCTCGTCGTTGCAGGAGACGGCGGCGTCGGGGCCAAGCAGATCACGGGCGCAGCGCCGGTTGCGGACCTGCTGAACCTTGCCGTGCCCGGGGGCGACGCGGTCGACCGGGCGGGCGACGTCTTCGTCGCCGACACCGGCAACGACCGCGTCGTACGAATCGCGCCGGACGGGACATCGTCGGTGCTCGATCCCAGCGTCCGCGGCAAGGGCCTGAACCAGCCGAGCAGCGTCGCGGTGGACCGCGCCGGCGACCTCTACATCGCCGACACCTTCAACGACCGCATCATCGAGCGTTCGGTGGCGGGCCGCACCAGAGCGATCGACCCGCGGGTTCACGGCAAGCGGTTGCGCCGGCCCCGGGGCGTCGGGCTCGACTCAGCCGGCGACCTGTTCATCGCGGACACCGCGCACAGCCGCGTCGTCGAGGTGCCGGTTCACGGATCGCCCTCGCTCATCGATCCCACTGCGGGCGGTGAGCGGCTCTACCACGCCAGCGGTGTCACGGCAGACGCTGCCGGCGATCTCTTCATCGCCGACCAAGGGCACGGCCGGGTCGTCGAGGTACCCACCGCCGGGTCGCCGTTCGCGATCGACCCGACCTTGCGAGGGAAGAGCCTGTCGCGTCCTTCCGGTCTTGCGGTGGACGCAGCCGGTGACCTGTTCGTCGCCGACACCTTTCACCAGCGAGTGGTGAAGGTGACCCCGGCCGGCCAGGCGTCTGTCATCGACCCGGTCGTCGACGGGCTCAGCATCGGCTACACGCAGGGCGTCGCGGTGGACCGCGCCGGAGACGTCTTCATCGTCGACCCTGATCACGGCAGCGAGAACATGTCGGCCAACCGGGTCGTCGAAGTGCCGGCGACCGGAGCGGCGAGAGCCATCGGGCCGGCGGTCGACGGCTACGACGTCGACCCCGGCGGGGTTGCCGTCGACCGAGCCGGAGACATCTTCGTCACCGACCGCAACCTCAACCGCGTCGTGGAGCTCCCTGCCGGGGACGGCGCGCCGAGGACCGTGTTCCCGACGACCGCCGCCGAGCAGCACATGCTCTACGTGCCGGGCGGTCTCGCGGTCGACCCCGCGGGTGACCTCTACGTCGCGGAGCAGGGAGCGGCGGTGCTGAAGGTGCCCGCCGACGGCGCAGCTCCCACCGAGCTAGCGCCGGACGTCGAGGGCAAGCAGCTCCAGGACTCCGCGGCGGTTGCGCTCGACGCCGCCGGCGACCTGTTCGTCACTGACAGCGACTTCAACCGCGTCGTCGAGGTCCCGGCGCAGGGGGCGCCGGTCGCGATCGACCCCACCGTGAACGGCCAGAGCCTGGATCTCGTGAGAGGTGTCGCCGTGGACAGTGCGGGCGACCTGTTCATCTCCGATGCGGGTCATCACCGGGTGGTCGAGCTGCCTGCGCGCGGCGCTCCGCGGGTGATCGCGCCAACCGTCAACGGCAAGCGGTTGGCCTTTCCGCAAGGGCTCGCGGTTGACTCCGCGGGCGACCTCTTCATCGCCGATGGCAGGGACTTTCACGGTCGCGGCAACGCGCGAGTTCTCGAGGTGCCGGTAGGCGGCAGGCCGACGGTCGTTGCCGGCGGCGGCTCGGGCGTGCCGTGGCTCACGCCGTACGGCGTCAGCTCTCGATGATCGCCTCGGCTTCGATCTCGACCTTCCATCTCGGGTCGAGGAGCGCGGCGACGACCACCATCGTCGCCGCCGGGCGGAGGTCACCGAACACCTCGCCGTGAGCCGCTCCGACGGCATCGGCGTCCGCGGGGCTGACGAGGAACATCCGGGTACGCACTACGTCGCCGATCGATGCCCCGGCTTCTCCCAGCGCTGCCTCGATGATCTCCAGACAGCGGCGGGTCTGCATCGCCGCGTCGTCCGGACAGCTGCCGTCCGGCCAGACCGGCGCGGTGCCCGACACGAGCACGCGGTCGCCAACCCGTACTGCGCGGCTGAACCCGATCCGGGGCTCGAAGGGCGAGCCTGACGACACCCGCTGTCTCATGGCGCGAAGGTAGCCGAACGGCTCAGAGCTCGAGGCGCGCGACGATCTCGCCCCACAGCTCTTCATAGGCCTTCGTCGCCGGCGAGGCCGGCGCGTAGGACGCGATCGGCCGCCGCCGCTGACCCATGCGCTCGACCGTCGCGCTCAGCGGTACGACGGTCTTGGCGATGTCGCCGTAGGCGCCGTGCACGAGCTCGATGACGTCGCGGTGCAGCGCTCGGCGGCGGTCGACCATCGACAGGAACGCAAGGATGCGCGCCTTGCCCTCGCAATCGTTGACCAGGTCCACGAGCTGGTCGAGCGTTCGCATCGACAGCGGCGACGGGACGATCGGAGTCAGGATCAGGTCAGCCGCGCGCACCACATTGGTCGACAGCAGGGTCAGCCCTGGCGGGCAGTCGAGGACCGCGACGTCGTAGTCGCCGGCGATCTCTGCCAGCGCTTTGCGCACCCGCTGCTCGCTCTTCTTCGCCGCGGCCAGGTCGACGTCGGTGTCGGCGTAGGAGCTGCTCGCCGGCAGGACGTCCAGGCGTTCGTCGGCGGTGGCGCGAATGGCAGACGAGACCTCGCTCCTGCCCTGCAGCAGGTTGCGGGCGCCGCCCTTGACCTTCGCCTTCGTACGCAGCAGGTAGGTGGCGGCGGCTTGGGAGTCGAGGTCCCACAGCAGCGTCCGACGCCCACTGCGGGCTGCGAGCCAGGCGATGTTGACCGCGGCCGAGGTCTTGCCGACGCCACCCTTGACCGAGTAGCTCGCGATCACCTTCACGACCGGGGATGGTCGCACGGCAGGGTTAACGATCATGGCGAATCGCGGTGCTGAGAGGGTGTCGCTCATGCCCGAACAGATCGCTGACGTCCTGGCACTCGCCCGCGCGACCGTTCTCGAGACCGGTGTCGGGCTCGACGCCGCCGGAGTCCTTGCCTGCCTGCGACTGCCCGACGAGGACGTGCCCGCGCTCCTCGATCTCGCCCATCAGGTCCGGCAGCGGTGGTGCGGCGACGAGGTCGAGGTCGAGGGCATCGTCAGCGTCAAGACCGGCGGCTGCCCGGAGGACTGCCACTTCTGCGCGCAGTCGGGCCGCTTCGAGACGCCGGTGCGGGCTGCGCGGCTCGACGTCGGGGAGATGGTGCGCGCCGCGCGGGAGACCCGCGAGACCGGCGCGACGGAGTTCTGCATCGTCGCTGCCGTGCGCGGCCCGGACCAGCGGCTGCTCGACGAGGTGCAGGCCGCGATCGAGGCAATCCGTGCCGATGGCAACGACGTACAGATCGCATGCTCGCTGGGGATCCTGACGCCCTACGACGTCGAGCGGCTGGTCGCCATGGGCATCCACCGCTACAACCACAACCTGGAGACCGCCCGTTCCTTCTTCGCCGACGTCGTGACTACTCACACGTGGGAGGAGCGGCGCGAGACCTTGGAGCTGGTTCGCGCGGCGGGGATGGAAGTGTGCTGCGGCGCGATCGTCGGGATGGGCGAGTCGCTCGAGCAGCGCGCCGAGCTCGCCGTCCAGCTTGCGGAGGTCGCGCCGCACGAGGTTCCGCTGAACTTCCTCGACCCTCGGCCCGGGACGCCGTTCGCGGACCTGTCGGTGCTGTCCTCGACCGATGCCTTGCGGGCGGTCGGCGCGTTCCGGCTGGCATTGCCCTCGACCATCCTGCGGTTCGCCGGCGGCCGTGAAGTGACGCTTGGCGACCTCGGCACCCGCGACGGTCTCCTCGGCGGCGTCAACGCCGTCATCGTCGGCAACTACCTCACGACGCTTGGCCGCCCCCCGTCGGCGGACCTCGCCCTGCTCGAGGAGCTGCGGATGCCCATCAAGACGCTGTCGTCGGCGCTCTAGCTCGAGGACTCGCGCGAATGCACTGCACCGGCTGCGGAGGACGGCGCGAGGTGGGTGACCACGAGCGTTGCCATCGCCGCCAGCCTTATGAGCCGCCGCGGTTCTGCGCGGACTGCGGGCGCCGGATGGTGGTCAAGGTCACTCCGGCCTCCTACGTCGCGACCTGCTCGGTGCACGGAGAGATCCGCTCGTCCTAGGTCGCGACACCGACCCGACGCGCCGTCTCGCGACCGCTCCGAGGATGCCCGACATCCGGCCTGCGACGTGCCATGATGCGCTCAGCCGACCAGGTCACCCACGCTGCTCCCGAGAGTCGGCTAGAGCAGGCAACTGCCGCCGACTTCTCCCGGTGGTGACGGGAGGCTGTGATGGCGCGACGGCGGGTCCGGGTGGTCGTCCTGAGCGCGGTCGTTTCGGGCGCGGTCGCTGGTACGGCGGTCGTTGCGGTGCCGGCGCCGGCGCTTGCCGGAAGCAGCGAGACTGGTCTGGCACGGCTACCGCTGCATCTGCGAGTGGAGCTTCCAGTCGTCACGGTCTCCATCGGTCAGGCGCCGGCTACGGTCAGCCCGACGCGACCCCCGGTTGCCCGGCCAGTCCGGGCAGTCCGGCCGGAGCGGTGGCAGTCGCGGTCGGCGACGGCCGCAGCAGGCCGGTCGGTCGCGCATCCTGTGGCCGTCACGGCGCCGGGCTTGATCTCCGTCGTACCCGTAGGCCCGCTGCCGAGCGCGCTGCGGCCGCGGGTCGCCACCGAAGCGGTGCGCGAGCGCTTGGGCGTCGTCGCGTCGCCCGCGAGCAGCGTGCCGGCACCGCCGGTCGGGTTCTGGTTCGCGGTGGTGCTGCTCGTCTTGCTGCTGGGGTCCGCGACGTACCTCGTCGGGCGCCGGCCCTCTTACAAGGTCGCGGTGTCGATCACGAACCGGTAGCGAACCTTGCTGTCCACGACCCGGTCGTAGGCCTCGTCGATCCGGTCGGCGGAGATCGTCTCGATCGAGGCCCCGATCCCGTGCTCGCCGCAGAAGTCGAGCATCTCCTGGGTCTCGCGCATCCCGCCGATCCCGGAGCCGGCCAGGCTGCGCCGGTTCGTCATCAGGTTGTAGAAGCGCACCGCCATGGGTTCCGGCGGAGCGCCGACGTTGACCATCGTCCCGTCGAGCCGGAGCAGCGAGAGGTAGGTGTCGAGGGGCAGCGGCGCCGAGACGGTGTTGAGGATCAGGTCGAAGCTCTTCTCGAGAGGCTCCAGTGCCGACAGGTCGCGGGTCGCGAGGTATTCGCTCGCGCCGAACGCCAGCCCGTCGTCCCGCTTCGCGTCGGTCTGGGACAGCACTGTGACGTCCGCGCCCAGCGCGCTCGCGATCTTGACGCCCATGTGGCCGAGACCGCCGAAGCCGACGATGGCGACCCGCTTGCCGGGGCCCGCCTCCCAGTGACGAAGCGGCGAGTACAGCGTGATGCCGGCGCACAGAAGCGGTGCCGCGATGTCGAGCGGGAGTGAGTCGGGGATCCGTACGACGAAGTGCTCGTCGACCACGATGTGGCTCGAGTAGCCGCCGGCGGTGGGCTGGCCGTAGCGGTCGATGGAGTTGTACGTGCCGGTGTTGCCGGGGACGCAGTACTGCTCCTCGCCGATCAGGCAGTTCTCGCACTCGCGGCAGGAGTCGACCATGCAGCCGACACCGACCCGGTCGCCGACGGCGTACTTGGTGACGTCACTGCCCACGGCCTCGACGATGCCGGCGATCTCATGGCCGGGGACGAGCGGGAAGGTGATCTTGCCCCACTCCTCGCGCGCGGTGTGGATGTCGGAGTGGCAGATCCCTGCGTAGGCGATCGCGATCACGACATCGTGCGGCGCCGGATCGCGGCGCTCGATGGTGACGCGTTCGAAGGGCGCCTTCGGTCCGGGAGTTGCCCAGGCTGTCACTGACCTCATGCTCGTTACGCTACGCGCGATGACTGGACCGTTTGCCGGCGTACGGGTCGTCGAGGTGGCGGCGTGGACGTTCGTCCCGGGTGCCGGGGCGATCATGGCCGACCTCGGGGCCGATGTGATCAAGGTTGAGCCGCCGACGGGTGATCCGCAGCGCGGGCTGATGAACCTGCTGAACAGCGCCGAGGGTGGGCCCAACCCTTTCGTCGAGATCCCCAACCGAGGCAAGCGCAGCGTCACGCTGGACCTGCAGAGCGAGGGCGGACGCGAGCTGCTGTATCGGCTGATCGAGTCGGCGGACGTGTTCTTGACCAGCTATCTCCCGAGGCTGCGGCAACGGTTGCGGATCGACGTGGAAGACCTGCGCGCGGCCAACTCGCGGCTGGTCTACGTGCGCGGCTCCGGGTGGGGAAGCGCCGGCCCGAAGGTCGATGTCGGTGGGTACGACGCGGCGGCGGCGTGGGCCGGCGGCGGCGCGATGTACAAGCTGACCGAGGCAGGCGCGGACAGCCCGGCGATGCAGCCGGCGGCGTTCTACGACCTGCAGGGGTCGAGCTACATTGCGGGTGCTGTCGCGATGGCGTTGTTCAAGCGGGAGCGCACCGGCGAAGGCTCTCTCGTCGACGTCTCGCTGCTGAACACGGGCATGTGGAGCATGAGCCCGGACATCGTCGCGGCTCCGTTCACCGGCGAGCTCTTCCGCGCGGATCGCAAGAACGCCGGCAACCCGATCGCCAGCTTCTACCGGACCTCCGACGACCGGTGGATCTCACTGGTGTGCCTGCAGTCGGACCGCTTCTGGCCCGAGCTCTGCGAGCTGATGGGCCGACCTGAGCTGGCGGACGATCCCCGCTACGCCGACATGGCCGCGCGCTACCGCAACCGTCGCGAGTGCGTCGCCGAGCTCGACGCCATCTTTGCCGGCAGGACCCTCGAGGAGTGGCGTGAGGCACTCGCGAGCTTCAGCGGCGTGTGGTCGGCGGCACAGACCTTCGAGGAGTTGCACGCCGACGAGCAGGTCGCCGCGAACCACTACCTCTCCGAGCTCACCGCCTCCGACGGCCGCACCTTCCGGGTCGTGGCCCCGCCGTACCAGTTCGAGGAGCAGCCCTCGACGCAAGGCAGGGCTGCGCCGGAGCTAGGCCAGCACACCGAGGAAGTGCTCCTCGAGATTGGTCTCGACTGGGACCAGATCAGCGCATGCCGGGAGTCGGGCGCGCTCGGAGCGCTCTAGCTCACGTGCCTGGAAATGCACATCGAGCCATGCTTCGCTGAGCCACCGAAATGAGGCGGAGGGACCATGGTTGGCCTGTCGCTGCGCAGCCGAGTGCTGCCGGTGGTGTTGCTCGTGGGCATTGTCGCGACCCTCGGATTCGGGGTTGCCCGAGCCGCCAGTGGCTCGTCGGGCGCGAGGGCATGCGAGAACAGCCGCAGCGTGCTGAGGTTGCTGTCGAGGGGCAAGTGCCCGCGCGGCTTCCATCAGGTAACCCTCGGTGCGCAGGGACCGGCTGGCCCGGCAGGCGCGGCCGGTGCTGCAGGTCCGGCAGGAGCAACCGGCCCGGCCGGCCCGGCCGGCCCGGCCGGCCCGGCTGGCCCGGCTGGTCCTGCTGGAGCGGCCGGTGCGGCCGGCACGCAAGGCGTGCCCGGCGCGTCGGGCGTCACGAATGCCTACACCGTCTCCTCGGGCAATACCCCGGCGGCATCACCGAAGATCGATACGCTCACGCTGCCTGCAGGCTCCTACATACTCACACTGAGCTACACCTATGAGGACAACGAGGGCGCCACGTTCGCCGGGTACCAGGCCGGCGTTTCGTGCTTCACGACCGACGCGAACAACGACATCTACTTCCAGGCCGAAGCGGTGGGTGTGATGAGCGCGAAGGGTGACTTCTTCTCCGATCCCAGCGCCACTCAGACCTTCGCGCCGACCGCGACGACCACGCTCATCACAACGTGCTCGGGCCCGTATGCAAGCAGCCTCGCCGGTGTGGCTACCGCGGCGCCTAACGGCAGGTACCTAGACGTCAATCTCGTTGCCGTGCAGGTGGACAACCTTCACACCCAGTGAGACTGCGCAGCAGCGACACGAGGGCTTCGGGCTGGTCGAACATCGCATGGTGGCCGGCGTCGGGCAGCTCGACCACGGTGATGCCATCGCGGTGCAGCTGCGAGATCCGCTGTGCCATGGCCTCGTCACACATCCCGTGCTCACAGCGGATCAACGTCAGCGGCGCTTCCAGCCGCGGGATCAGGTCGCGCACCCAGCCGCGCTGACCGAACAGGCCGGGGTCGAACATCCAGGTCCACCCACCTTCCACCTGGTGCAGCGACTCGAGCGCGACATGGTGCTCGACGTAGGGGAGGTTGCCTTCCTGCGCGGGGACGGTGCGGAACTTCGACACCGCGATGTCGAGAGAGGGATAGATCTTGGTCGGCGGGCGCGCGGCGATGGGGGCTTCCTCGGGAGGCGCCTCGGTCAGCGGGGAGTCGATCGCGATGATCGAGCTGACGGCGTCCGGTTCGAGGACGCCGGCGAAGACCGATACCCAGCCGCCCATGCTGTGGCCGATGAACAGCGCGGGGTCGATCCCCTCGGCGCGTACCGCCGCAACGACCTCAAGCGCCCAGTCCGAGCGCTCGTACTCCGGCCTCCACTCGCTGTCGCCGTGTCCGCTGAGGTCCGCGGCAATGACCCGGTGGCCGTCGGCGAGCTGCGGTGCGATGTGGTCCCACCAGCCTGAGTGCGCGGCGCCGCCGTGCAGCAAGGCGATGCCAGGCGCACCCTTCGGCCCCCAGGCGCGGTAGTGGATCCCGGCGCCCTTCACGTCGAGGTGATGGTGCTCCGGCTCTTGCGCGATCGCGGCGGTGAACCAGCCCGGCTCGGTCACTGGCGAGGCGTGGCGAGCTAGTCGCTCGACGGCAGCGGCTTCGACTCTTTGGTGACGAGCGGTACGCCGTTTCCGGTGAGGGTCCCGGCCCCGCCCTTCGTCACCAGCAGCTCGAGGGTGCCGTCGGCGTCATCGGTCGTGTAGCGCTTGCCGAGCAGGGTGCCGTCTGCGAGGCCCTCGGCCGGCGCGCCGGCCTCGGGGACCTCGCTCCCGAGCTCGACCATCGGCGCACCGCCGCAGGCGAGCTCGAGATCGTCGGCGGGAACCCGTACGACGATGACCTCGGTAGTGCAGACCTGGCTCCGCAGCCGCTGTCCGGACTTGAGTGGCACGAGCTGCTCCTCCTCGGTGGGCGCCGTCGAGCGGTACTACGGCTTCGTAGTGATCGGTGTCTGTGTGATGATGCCATCTGATGACTGCTACTGATACGCCCGCCCGGATCCCGCTGGTCGACTATCTCGCTCTGGATCCGCAACCGCATCTCGTCGCGCAGGAGTGCACGAACTGCGCCGCGCGCTACTTCGACCACCGCGATGCCTGCGCCAGCTGCTTCGAGGCTGACTTCAAGCCGGTCGATGTCGCCACGACCGGCGTGGTGACCGCGTTCACGATCGTGTCCTATGCCCCTCCCGGGGTCGACGCACCGTTCGTAGCGGCCGTCGTCGACTGTGACGGCACCCCGGTCCGTGCAAACCTGCGTGACGTCGAGCCCGACCCCGAACACGTCACGCTCGGGATGAAGGTGGCGCTAACGACGTACTCCCTGGGGACCGACAGTGCGGGGACCGAGGCCATCGGCTTCGGTTTCGCACCCGCGTAAGGAGCGACCAATGGCAAGCGGTGACGTCTGGATCCTCGGGATCACGATGACGAAGTTCGGCAAGCACCCCGAGATCGACTCGGTCGGGCTGGCCGCACAGGCGGCGCGCGGCGCGCTCGCCGACGGTGGCGTCACGATGCGCGACATCGGCATCCTCGCCGCCGGCAACCTGATGGGCGGTGGCGCGCTCGGCCAGCAGCTGCAGAAGCAGATCGGCCAGACCGGCATCCCGGTCTACAACGTCGCCAATGCCTGCGCGACCGGCGCTACCGCGCTGCGCACCGCGATCATGGCGATCAAGGCCGGCGAGGTGGACATGGGTCTCGCGGTCGGCGTCGAGAAGCTCTCCGGCGCGGGGCTGCTCGGCGTCAGCGGCGCGAAGAAACAGGGCGACACCTGGGAGCCGTCGGGTCGCCAGGGCGCGATCATGGGCCTCGACGGCCGGGTCGGCACCGACAACATGCCCGGGACGTTCGCCCAGATCGGGATGGAGTACGGCCACAAGTACGGCGGCGTCAGCTTCGAGCTCTTCGCGCGGATCAGCGAGAAGAACCACATGCACTCGACGCTGAACCCGCTCGCGGCCTACAACAAGGCGATGTCGCTCGAGCAGATCATGGGCGACCTGATGATCGCTTACCCGAACACCCGCCCGATGTGCTCGGCCAACTGCGACGGCGCTGCCGCCGCGGTCGTCGTCAGTGACGAGAAGCTGAAGACGCTGTCCAGTGAGCAGCGGTCGCGGGCGATCCGGGTCGCGGCGTCGGTGCTGACGACCGATCCCTACGAGGTCGGCTGCCAGGTGCTTCCCAACGTCAACACGCTGACCCGCAACGCGGCGAAGCAGGCCTATGAGAAGGCAGGCGTCGGACCGGAGGACCTGGACCTGGTCGAGCTGCACGACTGCTTCGCAACGGCCGAGCTCGTGCACTATGACAACCTGATGCTCTGCGGCGAGGGCAACGCGGTCGACTTCTTCGAGTCCGGTGCCGCGCACCGCACCGGCAAGACGCCGGTCAACGTCTCCGGAGGCTTGCAGTCGAAGGGCCACCCGATCGCTGCGACCGGCATCGCCAACGTGTGGGAGATCTGCCATCACCTGCGCGGCGAGGCGGGGGATCGCCAGATCGAGGGCGCCAAGGTCGGTCTCGCACACGTCATCGGACTCGGCTCGGCGTGTGGCGTGCACATCCTCGAGAAGGCCGCTGCGTAAGAGCCGATGGAGCTCGCGCTGTCGGCGGAAGACCTTGTCTTCCGACAGGCCGCGCGGGACTGGATCGAGGCGAACTTTCCCCGGGAGCCGCGTCCCAATGACGGCCCCGCCATGCGCGAGTTCGATCTCGAGTGGCAGCGCCGACAGTGGGCCGGCGGTTGGGCCGGCGTCGCCTGGCCGGCGCAGTACCAGGGCCGCGGCCTGCCGGTGTTGCACCAGCTGATCTGGCTCGAGGAGTGCGCTCGCATCGGGGCGCCCGACATCGACAGCCGGTTCGTCGCGATCAACCACGCCGGCCCGACGCTCATCGCCAACGGTACGGAAGAGCAGAAGGCGTTCCACCTGCCGAAGATCCTCCGTGGCGAGGTGCTGTGGTGCCAGGGCTTCTCCGAGCCGCAGGCGGGCTCGGACCTTGCCTCGCTGCGAACCACGGCGGTCATCGACGGCGACGACCTGGTCGTCAACGGGCAGAAGCTCTGGACCAGCTTCGCTGACCTCGCGGAGTACCAGGAGCTGCTGGTCCGCACTGACCCCACCGCGCCCAAGCACAAGGGGCTCACGTGGGTGATCTGCGACATGCGGCTGCCCGGCATCACGATCCGGCCGATCAAGACCCTCGATGGCCTCAGCCACTTCTGTGAGGTCTTCTACGACGACGTGCGCATCCCGCTGACCAACGTCGTCGGCGCGGTCAACGACGGCTGGCGGGTGGCGATGTCGACGCTGTCGTTCGAGCGCGGTACGGCGTTCACCCACGGCCAGGTGCAGCTCGCCTCGATCGCCGAGCGCCTTGCGTCGTACCTGCCCGATGCCGGCGCGGCAGGCGAGCGCCCGGAGCTGGCCGCGCAGCTCGCGAACGCGCGCGCCGAGATCGCCGCGCTGCGCGCGCTCACCTATCTCAACGCGATGCGCAACGCCGAGCAAGCGGTCCCTGGCCCCGAGGGGTCGCTGGTCAAGCTCGCCTACACCGAGCTGCGCCAGCGGCTGATGCGCCTCGCGCTCGAGATCGTCGGTCCCGGCTCGCCGCTGCCCGGCATCACCCACGCGTCGTGGGACGAGGACTACCTGTTCTCCTACACCGAGACCATCGCCGGCGGGACCTCGGACATCCAGCGCAACATCATCGGCGAGCGCGTGCTCGGGTTGCCGAGGGCGTGACAGGTGGACCTCTTGCTCTCGGACGACCAGCGTTCGATCGTCGCCTCCGTTGCGGAGGTGCTCGACGACCTGATGCCGGTCTCCTCGGTCCGCCAGGTTCTTGACGGCGACCGCACGCCGCTTGACGGCTTGTGGCGGGCCGCAGCCGACGCCGGCTGGTTCGGTCTGGGACTGGCGGAGGAGTGCGGCGGCGCCGGCTTCGATCTGATCGACGAGGCGTTGCTGTGCAAGGAGCTCGGCCGCCGCGCCGTTCCCGGGCCCTTCATCGCGACCGTTCTGGCCGCGCGGGTTGCGGCTGCTGGCGGGGCTCGCGACATCGCGGACCGGTTGCTCAGTGGCCAGGCGCGTGCCGGGATCGCGATCTCCGGCGACAACGCGGCGCGGCTCATCGACGCGATCGGCGCCGACTACCTGCTGCTACTCGACTCCCGATCCGCTCGGCTGCTGGCGGCGTCGGCAGCCCAGGACCGCGCCGCGGTTGCCGGGCTCGACGAGCTGACCTCGCGCGAGTCCGCGACGTTGACCACGACCGATCCGCTCGTCTCGGTCGATGCGCAGGGCGGCGCGATCGCGCTGCGTGGCTCGGTCCTCGTCAGCGCGGTCCTCTCCGGGATCGCGGACGCCGCACGTGACATGGCGGTCGGCTACGCCAAGACCAGAGAGCAGTTCGGGACGCCGATCGGCGCCTTTCAGGCGGTGAAGCACCGCTGCGCGGACATGGCGGTCGGAGCGGCGCTCGCAGATGCGCAGCTCACGTTTGCCGCACTGAGCGTGAGCGAATCGGCACCGGATGCGGCGTACCAAGCGGCTGCTGCCCGGGTGGTCAGCGAGCGTGCGGCACTGTCCAACGCCCGCGAGGCGATCCAGATCTACGGCGGCATCGGCGTCACCTGGGAGTGCGACGCGCACCTGTATCTCAAGCGGGTGCACGCGCTGCGCGAGCTGCTCGGCGGCGAGTCGGGCCAGCGGGCGACGCTGCTCGGGCGTTGAGCGCACGTACGGTGGGTTCGTGAGCGAGGACGAGCCGGTCGCGGTTGCGACCGACGACGACGGCAGCCCAGCGGAAAGCACCACCGAGGAAAAGCATCGGCCGTTCTGGAAGGAGCTGCCGATCCTCATCATCATCGCGCTCGCCCTGGCGGTGCTGATCAAGACGTTCTTCGTACAGGCCTTCTATATCCCGTCGGCGTCGATGGAGAACACGCTGCAGGGCGGGAACCCCTCCTGCAACGATTGCGGCACGAGCCCGGGTCACCCGTTCGACCGCGTCCTGGTGGACAAGCTGATCTATGACTTCCGCTCCCCGCATCGCGGGGAGATCGTCGTGTTCAAGGGGCCTGCGGGATGGCCGCCGGAGAACCAGTCGACGACGCCGAGCAACCCGATCCTGCGGGTGATCCACGACGTCGGCACCTGGATCGGCCTGACGCCCTCGAGCAGCGACAACGACTTCATCAAGCGGGTGATCGGAGTCGGCGGCGACACCGTCGCCTGCAGCACATCGGACGTGCTCAGCGTCAACGGCCATCCGCTGACCGAGCCGTACCTGTACCCAGGCTCGGACCAGTGCAGCAGCCTGGGCTTCGCAGGCCACTCGGTCGTCGTGCCGAAGGGGCAGCTGTTCGTGATGGGCGACCACCGCGACGACTCGTCGGACTCACGCGCCAACGGCACGGTTCCGGTCAGTGACGTCGTCGGCAAGGCCTCCTTCGTGATCTGGCCGATCTCGGACTGGAAGCACCTGGGCGTCCCAGCGACGTTCCACCAGCCAGGCCTCGACGCCGGCGTGGCGACCGGCCTGTCAGGTGCCCTGCTCGTGCCGTGGCGCCGCCTGCGGCGCAGGCGCCTGTCCTCGAAGTAGCACAGCACCGGGCGGCGGCTCGCCCGGCTTGCACCGGTCTGTGCGGTTTCGGGGGCCCGCGCCGCTACTTGGGGCGCCGGTCATGTGCTACTTCGAGGAAGGGCGGAAGCGCCGCCTGCCGCGCAGGCGGCGATCAGGCAGATCGTGATCGGAAGGATCAGCGGCCCGATCGTCAGCATGCCGGCGAGGTTGAACGCCGCGGCCAGGCCGGTCACCGTCCATGCGGCGGGTCCTGCTCCCGGCGCGTGCCGCCGCCGCCAGAGCAGCACCGCCACGATCGCGGTGACTGCAAGCGGAACAGACACGATGTCGATGACTCCGATGCCGTTCGCGCCGACCAAGGTGCTGGGACCGTCACCTGCCGATCCGCTCGAGGAGTAGACCGGCACCACGCATGCGCCCAGGATCAGGGCCAGGCTCCATGCGAACGCGACGCCAAGGGCGATCGATCGGCCCCTACCGATCGCCTGCGCCTGAGCTGCCAGCGAGGCCATAGCCCGAGTATCCGCCTGCGGCGCAGGCGCCTGTCCTCGAAGTAGCACAACACCGGGAGGCGGGTCGCCCGGCTTGCACCGGTTTGTCCGGTTTCGGGGGCCGGTCCGGCTACTTGGGCGCCGGTCATGTGCTACTTCGAGGAAGGGCGGAAGCCGGAGGCCAGGGCGCGCAGGGCTTGGTCGAGGTACGTCGTGAGGTCAGCATCGGCTCTGGCCACCCACACGTCGTACGCCGCACGGCAAGCCGCCAGCGTGGTCCGCCCGATCGCCAAGGGCACCAGTGCATCGGGCGACTGGTCGAGGCGCGCGGCGGCGAAGGCGACGACTGCCTGCTCCCACGCGTCGTAGTGCAGCGAGGCGCTCGCCTGCAGGTCCGGGTCGGAGCTGATCAGGCTCATCCTGGTGCGCAGCTCCGGGACGTCCTCGGCGCGGTAGCGGTTGACGCCGATCACCACTTCGCGGATTGCCGTCATCAGTGGTGTCTTCGCAGGGATGCGTTCGAACGCGGCCCGCAAGGCTTGAACCTCGTTGTCGAAGTCGTGCCACAGCACGGCCGTCTTGGAGTCGAAGTAGCGGAAGAACGTGCGTTTGCTGACGCCCGCACCGGCGGCGATCTGCTCGACCGAGGTTTGCGCGAACCCGTTCTCCGAGAACAGCTTCAGCGCGACCAGCTCGAGCTCGCGCGCGCTCGTCGCACTCGGCCGGCCAGCGGGCATGCGGCTGATTGTGGCACCCGACCTTGTTTTGTGACACTCAGTGCCGTTATTGTCCTCCCACCGCCATCATCGAGGAGGACGCCATGACGCCGACCGCCACCGACGCAGTCGCCGACGAGCTTGACGAGACCACCGACGAGGCAGTTGTCGTGGAAGACGTGCTGGTCGAGGACGTCTCGATCGACGGCATGTGCGGTGTCTACTAAGGACTTCGATCTGGACGGTGCGTGGCGACTGCACCCCAGCGTCGCCGTCCGGCCGGAGCGCTTCGGCGCGTTGCTCTACCACTTCGGCACGCGCCGGCTGTCGTTCCTGAAGACCCCCGCGCTGCTGGACGCGGTGCAGCGGCTCGACTCCTCGGAGTCGGCGCGCGCCGCGCTCGCCGGTGCAGGGGTTACGGGCGGCGAGATCCCGGCGTACCAGCGCGCCCTTGCCGGGCTCGCGGCGACCGACATGATCTGCGAGCGAGCGTCGTGACCGCGACGCTGCTCGACGAGTTCGAGCTCGGGCTCGACGCGCCGATCTGCCTGACGTGGGAGCTCACCTACGCCTGCAACCTCGCCTGCACGCACTGCCTGTCCAGCTCCGGGCGCCGTGACCCTCGCGAGCTCAGCACGGATGAGTGCAAGGCGCTGATCGACACCTTCGAGCGGATGCAGATCTTCTACGTCAACATCGGCGGCGGGGAGCCGACCGTGCGCAGTGACTTCTGGGAGCTCGTCGACTACGCGACCGCCCACCACGTCGGCGTAAAGTTCTCCACGAACGGCATCAAGATCACGCCGGCGATCGCGCAGCGGCTGGCGGACAGCGACTACGTCGACGTGCAGATCTCGCTCGACGGCGCGACGGCAGAGGTCAACGACGCAGTGCGCGGGCGTGGCTCCTACGCCACGGCGATCCGCGCGATGGAGAACCTCCACGCTGCCGGAATGCGCAACTTCAAGATCTCCGTGGTGATGACGCGCCACAACGTCGGGCAGCTCGACGCCTTCAAGGCGATCGCCGACCGCTACGACGCTCAGCTGCGGATCACCCGGCTGCGGCCCGCGGGCCGCGGCGCAGAGACCTGGCACGAGCTGCACCCTTATCCCGAGCAACAGCGCGAGCTCTACGACTGGCTGGTTGCCAACGGCGAGGGCGTGCTGACCGGTGACTCGTTCTTCCACCTCAGCGCGTACGGCGAGGCGCTGCCCGGCCTCAACCTCTGCGGCGCCGGGCGGGTGGTCTGCCTCGTCGACCCGGTGGGCGACGTTTACGCGTGTCCGTTCGCGATCCACGAGCAGTTCCTGGCGGGTAACGTGCGCGACGCCGGCGGGTTCGAGCGGGTCTGGCGGGAGTCCGAGCTGTTCCTCGACCTGCGCAGCCCGCAGACCGGCGGCGCCTGCACGAAGTGCTCGTCGTACGACGCATGCCGTGGCGGATGCATGGCCGCGAAGTTCTTCACCGGTCTCCCGCTCGACGGCCCGGATCCGGAGTGCGTGAAGGGCCACGGCGAGCTGCCCCTTGCCGCCGTACCGGCAGGGAGCACGCCGCGCCCGTCACCCGATCACTCACGCGCCGTGCCGGTGACGATCGGCAGGCGACCGGACCGCGCCTGCGACACCAGCCCGCTGTGACGGGGCGCTCGCTCGACGATCTGACCTGGACCGAGCTCGACACTGCCCCCGACCGGCTCCTCCTGGTGCCGGTCGGCTCGACCGAGCAGCACGGTCCGCACCTGCCGCTCAGTACCGACACCGACATCGCCGTCGCCATTGCGCAGCGACTCGCGGAGGTCCGCGATGACGTTGTTGTCGCACCACCGGTTCCGTACGGATCCAGCGGCGAGCACGCCGGCTTCGCCGGGACGCTGTCGATCGGCCAGGAGGCCCTCGAGCACCTGCTGGTCGAGCTCATCAGATCGGCATCCGCCTCCTTTCGCGGCGTCGTCCTCGTGTGCGGCCACGGCGGCAACGCCGAGCCCCTGCTACGGGTGCAGAGCCGGATGCGCGACGAGTGCCATCACGTCCTGGCTTTCATGCCGAGCTGGGAAGGCGATGCGCATGCCGGCCGCCCGGAGACCGCGATGATGCTGGCGCTGCGTCCGGAGGCGGTACGCCGCGAGGCCGCGGTCGTCGGCAACCGCGAGCCGTTGGCCGACCTCCTGCCGGCCCTGCGCTCGGACGGCGTACGTTCGGTCAGCCCGAGCGGCGTGCTGGGCGACCCGACCGGTGCGGATGCCGCCGAGGGTGAGGCGCTGCTCGCGGCCGCAGCCGACCAGCTCGCCGCCGCGGTCGGCACGTGGCAGCCATGAGCGCCGAGCGGCGCGTCGCGATCGTCACCGGGGCGGCTCGGGGGATCGGCGCCGCGACCGTGTCGGCCCTGCTTGCCCAAGGTTGGGCCGTGCTCGCCCTCGACATCGCGCGCGACGTCGAGGCGCTGCCGTATTCGTTGGCGACCCAGGATGACCTCGCGTCCGCGATCGTCTCGGCGTCCAGTGGGCAAGCCGCGACGTTCGTCGCGGATGTGCGCGACCCGCAGGCGCTGCAGGCTGCCGTCGCGGAGGCGGAGCGGCGGTGGGGCGGTCTCGACGCGGCGATCGCCTGCGCCGGCGCAATCGCGGGCGGCGTGCCCCAGTGGGAGCTCCCGCCGGCCGCGGAGCAGGCGTTGGTCGACATCAACCTCGGGGGGGTGCTCAACCTCGCGAGGGCCGCCGTGCCTGCATTGCTCCGCCGGCCCCAGCCGCGCAGCGGCAGGTTCGTTGCCGTCGCCTCCGCCGCTGCTACCGAAGGCCTGGACAAGCTCGCGGCGTACTGCGCCTCCAAAGCGGGCGTCACCGGCCTGGTGCGCGGGCTTGCCGCCGAGCTCGGCCCGACCGGCGTCACCGTCAACGCGGTCAGCCCCGGGTCGACGCGCACCGCGATGCTCGACGAGAGCGCGCGCATGTACGCCCTCGACGACGCTGAGGCGTTCGCGCGCCAGCAGCCACTGCAGCGGATCATCGAGCCGGACGAGGTCGCCGCGGTGATCGCGTTCCTGGCCGGTGAGGCGAGCGCGGCGGTGACCGGCGCCGTCGTACCGGTCGACGGCGGGTTCGCGCTGTGACCGTGACACCGCTGCCCGAGCGGCTCGACGTGACGGTTGACCGCGACACCCGCGAGCTCCCCGGCGGGCGGCTGGTGGGCGGCACGCCCCGGCGGATGCTTCGGCTCTCCGAGACCGGACGTGCTGCTCTCGCAGAGCTGCGGCGCGGCACCGCCGTCAGCCCCGCCGCCCGCCAGCTGGGCCGCCGGATGACCGATGCCGGGCTCGCCCACCCGGCCCCCGCCGCCGCGCCCGCGGTTGACGTGACGGTTGTGGTGCCGGTGCGTGACCGGGTCGAGGCGCTCGACCGCTGCCTCGCCTCGATCGGCGGCGCGCACTGCGTCGTCGTCGACGACGGCTCCCATGACGCGGCTGCAGTCGCTGCAGTCGTGCGGCGCCACGGCGCGCGCCTGATCCGCCGCGAGGTGCCCGGCGGTCCCGCCGTCGCTCGCAATGCGGCGCTGCGCCGCACCAGCACCGGCAGCGGGATCGGCACCGAGCTCGTGGCCTTCCTCGACAGCGACTGCGTCGCGCCGCCGTCGTGGGTCGAGCGGCTTGCCGGTCACTTCGCCGACCCGCTCGTCGGCGCGGTCGCCCCGCGAGTCGTCCCGGCCGGGCGTGCCGGATCGAAGCGCTTCGGCGACCGGGTCGGCCTGCTCGACCTCGGCACGCGACCCGCGCGGGTGCAGCCGCTCGGCCGCATCGCCTTCGTGCCGACGGCGGCCCTCGTCGTACGCCGCTCGGCGCTCGAGGCGAGCGGCGGAGAGTTCGACGCGGCGTTGCGGTACGGCGAGGACGTCGACCTGGTCTGGCGGCTCGACGCGGCAGGCTGGCGGGTCCGCTACGACCCGGCCGTCGAGGTCGCGCACGACGAGGCCGCCGGCTACGCGACGCGGCTGGCACGCCGGTTCCGCTACGGCACTGCGGCGGCGCCGCTGGCAAAGCGGCACCCGCACGCATCCGCGCACCTCGTCGGCTCGCCCTGGCCGTTCGCGGCGGTCGCGGGCGTGCTGACCGGGCGGCGTGCCGTCGCGGTGGCCGGCGCCGCCGGCACGCTGATCGGAGTCGGGCGTGCGCTTCGGCGTGCGGATGCCGGCGAGCTGTCCGCCGCCACGCAGGGCGCGAGGACGCTGGCCGGAACCTGGCACGGCACCGGCCGCTACGCGACGCAGTTCGGTCTGCCGCTGCTCGCCGCAGCTGCCTGGCGGGGCGGCACGCGGCGAGCCGTGACGCTGGCGGCGCTTGTCGCGACGCCGCCCGTCGTGGACTGGTACGCGACCCGCCCCGGCGTACCACTCACCCGTTACGTCGCCGGACGGATCCCCGACGACGCGGCGTACGGCGCGGGCGTCTACGCCGGGTGCGTCAAGGAACGTACGGCGGCGCCGCTGCGCGTCGTCATCTCACGACGAGCAGGGGAGCGCAAGCCGAGATGAGCAACGCCTGGTTCGAGACCGTCGCCGAGGCGCAGCGCCGCGCGAAGAAGCGGCTGCCGCCGTCGGTGTACGGCGCGCTCGTCGCCGGCTCCGAGCGGGGCGTGACGCTGTTCGACAACGAGGCTGCGTTCATGCAGCTCGGCTTCGCCCCGCACGTCGCGGGGCTGCAGGCCGAGCGCGACCTGTCGACGACGGTGCAGGGCCAGCCGATCTCGTTCCCGGTGATGATCTCGCCGACCGGCGTGCAGGCGGTCCACCCCGACGGCGAGGTCGCGGTCGCCCGCGCGGCTGCGGCGCGCGGCACCGCGATGGGCTTGAGCTCGTTTGCGAGCAAGCCGATCGAGGAGGTGATCGCGGCCAACCCGCAGACCTTCTTCCAGATGTACTGGTCGGGCTCGAAGGACCAGATCCTCGCCCGGCTCGAGCGCGCGCGCGCCGCGGGCGCGGTCGGCGTCATCGTCACGCTGGACTGGTCGTTCTCCAACGGGCGTGACTGGGGCAGCCCTGCGATCCCGGAGAAGGTCGACTTCCGTACCGCGATGCGCCACGGGCCGGAGTCGCTGCGGCACCCGCGCTGGCTGTGGTCGTTCCTGAAGGCGCGCAAACTGCCCGACCTTACGGTGCCGAACCTCGCGGCAAGGCCCGGCGAGCCGGGACCGACGTTCTTCGGCGCCTACGGCGAGTGGATGCAGACGCCGCTGCCGACGTGGGACGACGTGGCATGGCTGGCTCGGGAGTGGGGCGGGCCGTTCGTGCTCAAAGGCGTCGGGCGGCTCGACGATGCGCGCCGCGCGGTCGACGCGGGCGTGACCGGTATCTCGGTGTCGAACCACGGCGGCAACAACCTCGACAGCACGCCGGCGAGCATCCGGATGCTGCCGGCGATCGTGGAGGCGGTCGGCAACCAGGTCGAGGTCGTGCTGGACGGCGGGGTACGCCGCGGCAGCGACGTGGCGAAGGCGCTGGCGTTCGGGGCCCGCGCGGTGATGATCGGCCGCGCCTACCTGTGGGGCCTCGCGGCCAACGGCCAGGCCGGCGTGGAGAACGTGCTTGACATCCTGCGCGGCGGGCTCGACTCAGCGGTGCTGGGCCTCGGCCATGCCTCGGTCCATGAGCTGACACCGGCGGATCTCGTCCTACCCGACGGTTTCGCCGTACGTCTCGGCGACTTGTCCGTGTCTGCGGCTGCCAGAGCGACCGCAGGCACGGACAAGCCGAGGCGGGCTACTTCGGCGCGAAGCGCTGCCCCGCGTCGAGCCGGATCGTCCCGGCGTTGAGCATCGGGTTCTCGACGATCGCAACCGCGAGGCGGCCGTACTCCTCGGGGCGGCCCATGCGCTTCGGGAACGCCGCGTCCTTGGTCAGCATGTCGGCGAACTCATCCGGGATGCCCGCGGTGATGCCGGTCGAGAACAGGCTCGGCGCGATCGCGGTCACCCGGATGCCCTGGCTGCCCAGGTCGCGGGCCATCGTGAAGGTCATGCCGACGATGCCGGACTTCGCCGCGGCGTAGGCGACCTGGCCGATCTGGCCCTCGAATGCCGCGATCGACGCGGTGTTGATGATGACGCCGCGCTCGCCGTCCTCGGGCTCGTTGGTCGACATGTACCGCGCCTGCAGCCGGTTCAGGTTGAACGTCGCGATCAGGTTCAGCTCGACCACGTGACGGAAGTCGGCGAGCGGGTGCGGGCCGTCCTTGCCGAGCGTGCGCTTCGCGATGCCGCCGCCCGCCGTGTTGACCGCGATGTGCAGGCCGCCGAGCGCGTCGTACGCCGCGGCGAGCGCCTCCTCGACGTTGTTCTCATCCATCACGTCGACCGGGTGGAACGTGCCGCCGAGCCCGTCCGCGACCTCCTGGCCTGCCGAGGTCGGCAGGTCGAGGATCGCGACGGACGCACCCTTGGCCTTGAGCTGCTCGGCTGACGCCCGGGCCATGCCCGATGCGCCACCGACGATGACGGCCTTCTTGCCGCTGATCTCCACGAGTTGTTCCTGTCCCCTTCGAGTCGGATGAGCTACTTGATGAGCGGGTCGCGCGGGAGACCGAGGAGCCGCTCCGCGATCTGGTTGCGCTTGATCTCCGAGGTGCCGCCGGCGATGGTCATGGCGCGCTGCATCAGGACCAGGTACGCCGGAATCCGGCGAGCGTCGTCCATGAACAGCAGGTCCGGCCCGGACAGCTCACGCATGATGTCCGCCGCCTCGAGCCCGAGCTCGGAGAGCACGAGCTTGGTGACCGCGCCCTCCGGTCCGGGGCCGCCGCCGGCGACCGCGCGGCTCGCGCTGCGCAGGTTGAGCTGGCTCATCGCGGTCTGCGTTGCGATGTAGCGACCGATGCGCTGCGCCCCGCCGGGCAGCTTGTCCGGCTTCGCGTCGTACGGCGGGATGAGCGCCTCGGCGGGGAAGGTCATCGCGCCGGTGCCGCCGCCGATGCTGACGCTCTCGTTGCCGAGCGTCGCGCGAGCGACGGTCCACCCTCCGTTGATCGGCCCGACCACGTCGGCGTCCGGCACGAACACGTCGTTGAAGAAGACCTCGTTGAACTCGGACTCTCCGGGGATCATCCGCAGCGGACGCACCTCGACGCCCGGCGCGTGCATGTCGATCACCATCGTCGTGATCCCGTCGTGCTTCGGCACGTCAGGGTCGGTGCGTACTGTCGCGAGGCCGAACGCCGCCAGGTGCGCGCCGGAGGTCCACACCTTCTGGCCGTTGACGATCCAGCCGCCCTCGGCGGGGGTCGCCCGGGTCCGCACGCCTGCCGCGTCCGAGCCGGCCCCCGGCTCGCTGAACAGCTGGCACCAGATCAGGTCCTGCCGCAGCGCCGGCGGCACCCAACGGGCCACCTGCTCCTCGGTGGCGTGCTGGATCAAGGTGAGGATGACCCATGCGGTGATGCCGTAGTTGGGCCGCTGGATCTTTGCCGCGCCGAACTCCTGCTCGATCACGATCTGCTCGACCGCGCCGGCGTCGAGGCCCCACGGCTTCGGCCAGTGGGGCATGAGGTAGCCGGTCTCGATCAGCCTGGCGAGCTGCTCCTTGGTGTCGAGCCCCTTGATCGACTCGGCGACGGCTCGCACCTCGGCGCGGATCTGCTCCGCCTCGGGCGGGAGGGTGATCGTGCGCTCGCGCTTCACGCCCTTGCGGGTCAGCTCGACGGCGTCGTCGGCGGCGTCGTCGGCGGAGAGGAACGCCCCGATCGCCGTACCGCGCCTGAGGAACAGGTGCAGGTCGTGCTCCCAGGTGAAGCCGATGCCGCCGTGGACCTGGATGCTGAGGTTCGCGCACAGGTACGCCGCCGGCGCGGCGAGCGTGGCGGCTGCGGCTGCGGCGAGCCGCGCCTGGTCGCCGCCGGTCTCGACGGCTCGTGCCGCGTCCCAGACCGCCGCGGTCGCGAGCTCGGTCGCCACGAGCATGTTCGCGCAGTGGTGCTTGACGCCCTGGAAGGTCGCGATCGGGCGGCCGAACTGCTCGCGGACCTTGGTGTACTCCGCGCCGAGCTCGGTGCAGGTGCGCGCAACCCCGACGGCTTCGGCGGACAGGATCACCCGCGCGAGGTCGAGCAGCGCGGTTGCGGCGCCCGCAAGCACCGTGACGTCCGCATTGGTCAACGTCGCGGTCGCGCAGCGGCGGCTCGGGTCGAGGTTGCGCGGGTAGTCCAGCGACACGCCCGAACCGACCTCGATGACGAGTACGTCGTCGCCGTCTGCCACGACGAGCAGGTCAGGAGTGCCTCCGGCGAGGACCGCGGCGATGCTGCCCGACGCCGTACCTCCTTGCCTCGTCAGCTCACCGGCGAGCGCGATCGCCGCCGTACGGGATCCGTCGGCGAGCCCGGGAAGCAGCGCCTGTCGCAGCACGTCGTCGCCGGCCGCGGCGATCAGCGCGCTGGCGATGACGGTTGGCACAAAAGGGCCGGGAGCCACTGCGGCGCCGAGCTCCTCGACGACAACGACGAGCTCCTCGAGGGTGTAGCCCGCGCCACCCACCGACTCGGGCAGGTGCAGCCCGAGCCAGCCGAGGGAGGCGAGATCGGACCAGAAGGCGGGACGCGGCTCGTCATCGGCCTCGAGCAGCGCGCGAGCTGCTGCACGCGAGTTGCTCTTGCGAAGGAAGTCGGCTGCGGTCTCGCCAAGCGCGCGGTGATCGTCCGTTACGGCAATCGGCATGCGGAGAACATTAGCGGCATGCGGAGGCCCTAGTTACCTGCACCCGTGCAGGTAACTAGGGCCTCCGGAGAATGTGCTCGCTAGTAGCGGATCAGGCCGCGGATGTTCACTCCGTCGCGCATGTCCTGGTAGCCCTGGTTGACGTCGTCGAGCTTGTACTCGTTGGTGATCAGCTCGTCGAGCTTGAGCTTGCCCTCCTTGTAGAGGCGCAGCAGCCGCGGGATGTCACGGCGCGGGTTCGAGCCACCGAAGATCGAGCCGACGACCTCCTTCTGCATGAGGGTCAGCTCGAACAGGCTCATCGTCACGTCGCTCGCCTCGATGGAGGCGACCGCGGTGACCACGAGGCGCCCGCCCTTCGACACCAGCGAGAGGACCGGGCCGATCATCGAGCCCTCGGCGACGCCGGTGGTGATGATCGCCTTCTCGGCCAACGCGCCCCAGGTGATCTCACCGACCGTTGCGAAGGCTTCCTCGATGCTGGCCGCGGTGTGGGTGGCGCCGAACTGCAGCGCCTGGTCACGCTTGAACTGCACCGGGTCGACCGCGACGATGTGGCGCGCGCCGGCCATGGCCGCGCCCTGGATCGCGTTGATGCCGATGCCGCCGATGCCGACGATGACGACGGTCTCACCCGGCTGCACGTTGGCGCGGTAGACCGCGGAGCCCCATCCGGTGGTCACGCCGCAGCCGACCAGCGCTGCCTTGTCGACCGGGATGTCGTCCTCGAGCTTCACGCAGGAGGCCTCGTTGACGACCGTGTGCGTCGCGAAGGTGCCGAGGCAACACATCGTGCCGATGTCGGTGCCGTCCTTGGCCAGGTGATGGCGGGAGACCAGCCCATCGATCTGCCGGCCGACGATGAGGTACTGACCGAGGTCGCACAGGCTCTGCTTGCCCGTCGAGCACGACGGGCAGCGCCCGCACGACGGGATGAAGGAGAAGACGACGCTGTCGCCGGGCTTGACGCTCTGGACGTTCTTGCCGACCTCGATGACCGTGCCGGCGCCCTCGTGGCCGCCGATGATCGGGTACTGCGGGAAGCCGAGGAGCTCGTTCATCTCCTTGGGCATCTTCATGTCGCCGGTGACGAGGTGCTCGTCGGAGTGGCACAGGCCGCTGGCCACCAGCTCCACCACGACCTCGTTCGGACCCGGGTCATCGAGGGTGATGTCCTCGATCTGCCACGGCTGGTGCGTGTCCCACAGAACGGCTGCTCTGGCGTCCATGGATCGGGCCTCTTTCTCTCGTGTGACCTCGGCTGAGCCGAGCCTAACGCCGTACCCCCAGCGACGTAAGGGGGTCCACCTTGCGTCCGGCCGCGCATTCGCCGAGACCAACCCTTGGGGCCCAAAAACCGCGGGGAAGCGCCCAAACAGTTGGTCTCGGCGAATGCGGTGAACCGGTGGTAGGCAGGTAGTCATGCCACCTTCGCAGCCGTCGGGATTCGTCGAGCGTCCGGACTACCGCGTCGACCTGCTGCGCCGCCGCAACCTCGTCACGGTCCGCGCCGGAGACCGCGTCATCGCGCGTACGACGCAGCCGCTGCTGGTCGACGAGCAGGACCACGGGCTCGTGTTCTACATCCCGGACGCAGACGTCGACTTCTCACAGCTCACGCCGACCGACGACACCTCCCGCTGCCCGTACAAGGGTCAAGCGTCCTACTGGCGGCTGGCCGACGGCAGTGACGCCGTGGCGTGGGCCTACCGCGACCCGTATCCCGAGCTACAGCAGATCGCCGGCTATGTCGCGTTCTACCAGGACCGGCTCAGTGTCGAGGTCGGGGTCGCGACGCCCGCCGTTGTCGGCTACCAGCGCTAGGTCTGGCTACGCCGCTGCGACGTCGGTGAACCTCGGCAGGTCGATCGCGGGTCGCAGCGCCCGCACGGCGGCGGCATCGGCCAACCGGCGGTGGTGACGGCGACGGCCGACGCGATGAGCGGCGTAGGCCGCGGCACCGATCGGGATCGGCATCCAGTAGGCGATCGCCCGCCAGGTGAGGATGCCTAGCGCCACCGCGACGCGCGGCGAGCCGGTGGCGACGAGTGCCGGGATCATCAGCCCCTCGCTCAGCCCCAGTCCGCTCGGCGTGACCGGCAGCCAGATGCCGAAGCAAGCGATCCCGAATGCCACCGCGAGCCCGTCGAGCCCGACGTGCGCCCCGCACGCTTGCAACGAGGTCCACAGCGCCGTCGCGTCAAGCGACCAGTTGATCGCCGACCACCCGGCGACGGAGAGCAGCCGCCGCGGCTCCCGGCCGGCAGTGCGAACCGGGACCTCGAGGTGCTCGCCGTAGAAGCTCGTGGCCTTGTCGGCCAGCCCGGCGCCGTACCGCGGGAGGTGTCGCAGCGCTCGATCCGCCACGGCGCGGACCTGCGGATGCCTTACCGCCATGGTGAGGCCGGCCACAGCCGTGACCAACGTTCCCGCGAGCCCGATCAGCGGAAAGCTCCACCGGGTGAAGCCGCTGACCAGCCCGCCGCCCACCAGTGCGGCCACGAGCAGCCCGTAGAGCGCCACCGCCGAGGCGATTCCCTGCGCGACCTTCGTGAACGCCGCATCCCCGGCAGGCACACCTTCGTCGACGAGGATCCGCCAGGCCAGCGCCGTACCGGCGGCCCCGCCGTCCGGCACGCAGTGCCCCAACGCGATGGAGCTCAGGTCGGCGCACACGATCTTCGGGTACGCCGGTCGCACCGCGCGGGAGAGCATCGTGCGGGTGGCGAACGTGTAGGCGGCCAGCGACCCGAGCTCTGCGACGAGAGCGACCGGCAGCCATGGGCTGTCCAGCCGGGCGAGCAAGTGCAGCGACCCCGCGGAGCCGCGCAGCTGCGGCAGCACCAGCCACCACATCGCGGCGGCGAGCGCGCTGAGCTGCACGGTCATGCGTACCGGTCTGCGCATCGAGTCCCAGTGCAGCAGCCGAACTGCGTGGCAGAGCCGTCGCCGACATGAAGCTGGAGAGAACGTGCGATGACGGGCTGAGACATGCCGCAAGCGGTACGAGAGAGGCGGCTGTGGCCCGGGATGCAGGAGGTATGACGCGCCGAAGGCGCTTTTGCGCGTTGGTTTGCCGCCCAGCCCCCGCGCTAGGGATGATGGACGCCTTCCCCTTCCCCAAAACAGGTCGGCCAAACGGCTGCGTAGGAGGAGGTTCCCGCGGTGCGTGAGTCAGCGATTCGCCTCAGCGACGCGCATCAGGTGGATGGGCCGATGTGGCGGATGCGGACCGAGGACGACGTGCGCGCGGCAGCGGTTATCGCGTGCATCACGGGGCCGGGTCACGACTGGGTGCCGCGATTCATGCGCCGCTCCCGGTGCCGCCGCTGCGGCGTCAGCAAGTAGCCGCTAGGCAGCGGCTAGCGGCAGCGTCCCGGCCGGCGCCGCTAGCAGGCGATGTCGTGGTCGACGCCTTTGGAGATCCACTGGGCGAGTAGCGCGGGGCCTCCGGTGATCGAGTGGGCCAGGCAGTTGGCGCTGGCATGTGCACGGCTGCCCGCGCCTCCGCCCCACACCGCAGTCGTCGAGAACGACCGGGTGTCGCCGGTGATCTCCCACCACCACACGGTCTCCGTGTAGATGCCGGCGGCCACGTGCGGGTGCGTACGGAGCTCCTGCAGGGCGCCGCGGATCACGGCAATGTTCGCGGCCACCCCCTTCGCGCCGCCGCCCCAGGTGTTGTCGATCTCGACGTCGAGCCACCACCGCCCGGTCCCGCTGGCACCGACTGCCTGCGCGTAGCCCCACGCCGCTGCGGCAGCCTCGTACCCGTAGTCGTAGGCACATCCGAGGTCGTACTTCGGGTGCGGCCGGCAGAGCTTCGGTCCGCCCTGGTTCCAGTGCGAGCTTCGGTGCCCGGGGTCGGCGAGGTTCACGTAGTACTCCGGGCGGTAGCTCAGCCCCTTCGCCCATGCGTACTCCGACGCCAGGCACGGCGACGGGTAGTACGGCCGGCCTGCGGTCGTCGCGATGATGCCGAACGCGGCGTTGGTCCCGAGTGTCGAGGCGCAGGAGGTGTCGCCGACGTCGCGGCCGACCGCTCCGCTTACAGGCGCGCCGCTCGCGAGGCGGGCGTGTACCGGCGCCGCTGCTGTGCCGGACCCGAAGACCCCGCCGAGCAACGCCACCACGACGAGCCGCACGACGGTCGGCCACCAAGTCAGCACGCCTTCCGACGCTACCGGCGGCTACGCCGCGCAGCCCGGGATGAGGCTGGTCGTCAGGAGGATGTGGCCGAGCGCGTTCCACGCCTCGCCGTAGTACGTCGGGTACTTCGCCGCCACACTGGCGGACTTGGCCAGCAGCGTGGTGACTGAGCGGGTCGCGCCAGCTGACCGGGCGGCCGCGGCCGCCGCGACGAGGCTCAACGGAGCCGGGTTGCTGTCGGCCGGTGAGCCGTCGAGGTTGCGGGTCAGCGGGCCGGCCTGCGCGGTGGGCGCGACCAGTCGCCACCAGTGCGCATCGAGGGAGCGGGTCTCGCTCGAGCATGACGACCACACGAGAGCGCGCAGGCCGTCCTCGCCACTTGCCGGCGGTGAGCCACTCTGCGGCGCCGCCTCCGCCGCGGGGGGACGACCGCCGCCGAGCGTCGCCCAGTCCGGCGGCAGCTGGGCACCGGCTCGGGTGAGCAGCGCGAGATGCGCGGCATCGGAGGAGGTCAGGTCCTGCCAACGGTGGTCTGCGGTCAGCCCGGCGAGGGCGCGGTACGCCGGAAATGTCCAGTACCCCGGCTCGACCTGGGTCGGGCTGCCCGGGGAGAGCGCCCACGGGCCTGCGGCAAGTGTGGGGTGGCCTTGGTCGTCGTAGCCGACTTCCGTCGACGCGATGGCGGTTGCCACCCGCCGGGCCGCCACGAGGTCGCTCGTGACCGACCAGTGCTGGCCGGCGAGGTCGAGTGCCCAGGCGATCTGGGTGTCGGCGTCTGCCGCGGGTTGGGTGTCGAGGACCTGGCCGTTCTGCCAGTGGTAGGCGAACAGGCCGTCGGGCTGCTGCAGGTTCGTGCGGGTCCATCGCCAGATCCGGGCGAACCTCGCGCGCTCGTTCGAGGCGAACGCGAGCAGCATCGCGTAGCCCTGCCCTTCGCTGACGGTGTCACCGCCTTGGTCGCGTCGGATCACCCGGCCGGACGGCGCGACGTAGTCGTGCAGGAACTGCTCGGCGGCCCGCACCGCCACGGTGCGGGCCCCGCTGCCCTGAGCCTGCGCCGCGCCGCCGCAGCCCGACAGCGCCGCGCCGCCGAGGGCGATGCTGGCTAACAGCGCCGCCAGCCGGCGCGCGCGAGGCATCAGGTCGTAGCGGCGAGCCTGGGGAGCTGGATCAGCTGGGTCGCCGCCTGATCGTCCGTGCTCCGCGCATCGTCACTGTTCGGCGCATCGTCCGCCGCCTCGAGCGCCTCGGCCGACACCGCCTGCTGGCCCAGCCCCAGGGTCGCCAGCGCCTCTTGCACCCGCTGCAGCTCCGCGAGCACCGCGTCACGGCGTGCGGTCATCTCGGCCAGCTCCCGCTCGCAGCTGCCGCGTTCGGCCTCGCGGTGCCGGTTCGCCTCGGCGACCATCGCCTCGGCCTCGGCACGCGCCTGCTCTCGTACGGCGTCGGCTTCCTCGGTCGCCAAGCGGAGGATCTCGCTCACCCGTTCGCCGAGCCCTTCGTAGGAGTTGCCGGACCGTCGCTCGCTTCGCCGGTCGATGGCTTGCCGCAGCTCTTCGGTCACTCGCTCGTTGCGGGCGATCAAGTCAGCGGCGTTTGCCTCCGCACGTTGCGCTCGCTCCTCGGCGTCGGCGAGGAAGTCACGCAGCCGTGCGACGTAGTCGTCGACCTGACCGCGGTCGTACCCACGCATCGCAGGAGCGAACTCGGGAGCGTCCGGCGTCGGCCCGTTGGCCTCGATGCGGTTGAGGACGGGAGTGGTCATGGGTGTCTCCTCGTTGTCTGTGGCTTGGGTGGGACGACGTGGTAGATCACGATGCGTTCCGGTCCGGTCCCGAATGTCGCGGCGCGCGTGGCGTGTGCCAGAGCCTGTCGCGCGAGCTCGTAGCGGGGCGCCGGGCTCAGGCTCAGCCCGGCTCGGACGATGGGGCTGGACACGACGTAGCCGAAGTCGCGGTAGTCGTGGATCCGGCGGCGTACCGAGGGGTCGAGGTTGTCGACGTAGTCGAGCTTGTAGAACCAGATCACCTGGCTCTGCGGGAAGCCGTGGGTCACGAGGTCCGACCACATCGTGTCGTCGACCAGTACGTCGCGGCCGTAGCCGGACCGGTTGTCGACGGCACCCGCGTGTGCCTCGAGCCAGTGCTCTGCCGCCACGACCGGCGCAGTCTGGTCGACACTCGCGAGCGCCGAGTCGCCGTGCAACCACTGCGGGATGGTGATCGCGGCGAGTGCGATTGCGGTGGCGAGGACCAAGCCGCGGCCGACGACCCGCAGCTGATGCTCGCGCGGAGCGCTGCGCCGGATCGGCACCGGCGGCCGGTCGCGCAACGCCGTCCACGCCGCGTCGGCCGCGGCTGCGGCTGCGAGGGCGGCGAACGGCAGCATGGTGATCACGTAGGGCTGGGGCAGATAGCCCGGACGCAGCCCGACCGCGACCAGCAGTACGACGACCAGCCCGATGGGCCGCAGGCGGCGAACCGCGAGGCACCCGAGCCCGCCGATCAGCCCGAGCAGCAGCAGCCACCCGTCGAGCGAGAGCCACTGGTCGAGCAGCGTCCGTGACGCGCTTCCCGCGCTCAGCACGCTGCCGGTCGATGGCCGGCTCAGGAACTGCCACTGCAGCGCCTGCACCAGCGAGACGTGTCCTGGCCCCGGCAGCAGCTCGCCGCGCAGCACCGCCATCAACGGGTAGAACAGCACGACGAGGATGCCCGAGGACCACAGCCCGACGAGGCAGAACGACCTGGTACGACGGTCGGTGTGCTGCCACGCCAGCCACAGCAGCGCCGGGAGCAGCAGGACCATCGTCTCCTTGCTGAGGACACCCACCGCGAACAGCGCGCCGGCTGCGGTGTGCGCCCACAGCGACCGGCGCGGGGTGGCGACCAGGACGAAGGCCGCGAGCACCCACGGCAGTGCGATGTTGTCGAGGTAGACCATCCGGGAGTAGCCGACCGCCAGTGGAGACAGCGCCCACATGCCGACGGCGACGGCAGCCCACAGCCGGCGTACGCCGAGCCGCCGGGCGAGCAGGTAGATCAGCCCGGCATCGACGACGGCGTACCCGACCATCATCTTGCGTACCGCGACGACGTGCAGGCCGGCGCTATGGAAGGTCCCGGTCAGCCAGGTGAATGCGGCGACCTGGATCCAGCCGAGCGGCGGATGGTCGTACCAGTACGTGTACGGCGCAAGCGTGTGCTTGACCTGGACCGCCCAGGCCTCGGCGACGTAGGTGCCTTCGTCGTCCGCAAGCGCCGGGCCGTGGCTGAGCCCCCACAGCCGGATCGCCGCGACGACCACCAGGAGCGGCGTGACGACGAGCAGGCTCTTGCGATGCCGCCACGCCCAGGCCTGCAGCCGCGCACGCGTGGTCCGCAAGCCGCCGATCGGGTCGCGGGGGGAATCGACCGGGAGGGCGAGCCGGCGCCGCTGGTCCGGAGAGAGCGCGAGGTTCGATGTCATCCGGCATGCACCGCCGACCTGGACAGGTGAGCCCCGCTGTGGGCGGTCTTCTCCCAACCGCGGTCACCAGCCGCCTCGCGAGCGACGGCGCGCAGCGCGGCGAACCCGAGCAGCAGCTGGTAGATCGGCGTACCGATGATCAGGGTCAGGTAGTCCCTCGCGCGGGCCCGGACGTAGTACGCACGGCAGAACTCACGCAGGCCCGCGATCTCGAAGCAGATCATGGCGATGGTCGGGATGGCAGGCACGAAGGTCGTCAGCGCCACGACCAGCGGCACTTTCGCGAACAACGCGAACGCAATCGAGGCGGGCACGCAGACCCCGGCGAACGCCTGCAAGAACGGCTGCGCCAGGGTGAACCTGGCAAGCATCCGCTGCCGCCTGGTCGGCAGCTCGCGCCACAGCCCCTTGCGCAGCACCTGCAGGAAGCCTTGGTTCCACCTGGTGCGCTGCTTGACCAGTGCGGCCATTGAGTGCGGCGTCTCCTCGCGGGTGACGAGGTGCGGGTCGTAGGCGACGGCGAGGCGGGCGCCGAGCGCGGACAGCCGGACGCCGAGCTCGCAGTCCTCGGCGAGGCAGTCCTCGTCCCAGCCGCCGACCGTCTTCAACAGGTCAGCCCGGACGAAGACGGTGTTGCCGCCGAGCGGGATGAACCCGTGCTTGGCGTGCAGGTGCAGCCGCGACCTGAACCAGAAGAAGTACTCCAGGCAGTTGCGCAGCGAGAACCACGAAGAGCGGAAGTCGAGCAGCTGGACCCCGCCCTGTACGACGTGGGCGTTCTCGCTGCGGAAGGCCGAGTCGACGACTCGGAGCAGGCGCGGGTCGACGTCGTCCTCGGCGTCGAACACCCCGACCACGTCGCCGCGGCAGTGCGGCAGAGCGGTGTTCAGAGCCTTGGGCTTGTTCTTCGGTTCGTTGTGGTCGACCACCACGCTGATCAATCCGTTGGAGCGCGCGGCTGCCGCGCGGGCGACCTGCTCGGTCCCTGGATCGTCGTGACCGACGATCGCGATCACCTCGAAGTCGGGGTGGGCGAGCTCGGTCAGCCGCTCGAGAGTGGAAGCGAGCACCGCCTCCTCGTGACGCGCCGGGACCAGTAGCGAGAACGACAGCTTCGGCGAATCAGGACGCCGTTCGAACTCGGTGTCCTGCATGTCCAGCGGGGTCCGCCAGGCATGGAGCATCCACCACACGGTCGCCGCCGCGACGGTGGTCAGCGTCGCCGAAATCACGAGAAGCAGGACAGAAAGGACGATGGCCACGACCCGTTAGGTCGCCGTGCCGCGCACAACGAAAACGCGGCCCTGCCGTGGGGTAACCCGAGTGACCGGGGGCGTGACCCTCTTAGGGGTGCTTCTTCGCCTGTCCCGGCGGGACATGGCCTGCGGGACCGCCCGCTGGCGGTGCGGGCGGACCGGCGTGGGGCGCCGGACCCCGGGCGGGCCCGGCGTGCCGAGCGTGCTTTGCGGAAGCGCCGGTGCGGGCTACCTCAACGATGATCTTGCTGCCGCGTTGGACGCGGCCGGTCGGGGCCAGGCCGACCACCTTCGCGACCGGCCCGCGTCCGGCGAAGTGGGCCGCTGGGACCACGCCCCGCGCACGTAGCTCGCTGCGGACGGTCGACCAGTTGTGGCCGAGGTATCGCAACGGGTCGATCAGAACCGTGTGGGTCTGCGTCGCGGCCGTCTGGGTCACCGTGGTCTGGCTCGCCGCAGCGGCCGGCGTGCGGGTCGGGCCCCCGACGACCGCCGCGATGACCAGCAGCAACACGGCCGCTGCCGCCCCGGGCAGCACGACGGCCGGCCGCAGCGGGGCGGACCCGGAGTCCCGGTAGTCGTAGTCGCGCAGCCGCACGCCGCCCGTCATCACCCGCGTCGCCATCGTGCGCGTCAGGTGGATCGCCCGAGTGATCCCGCCGGTGTCAGGCGCCGGTGCCGGTGCCGCCACGGAGATCGGCGCGGTCTGCGCGGCCGCTTCGGTGCCGAGCGCTGCCGCGACCTCGGCCGCACTGGGCCGGTCGTCGGGGGCCTTCGCCAGCATGCGCGTCACGAGATCGGCAAGTGCTCCCGGCACCGTCGCCGGCAGCGGCGGGACCGGCTCGCGAAGGTGGGCCAGCGCGACTGCGACATCCGAGGAGGCGTCGAAGGGCACCGCCCCCGACAAGCACTCATAGGCGACGATCCCGAGGGAGTACACATCGCTTGCGGTAGTGGCGCCGCGGCCGTCCGCCTGCTCCGGTGAGATGTAGCGCGCGGTCCCGAGGATCAGGTCGGTCGCGGTCAGCGCCACTGCGTCGGCAGCCCTGGCGATCCCGAAGTCGAGCACTGTCACCCGGCCGTGCTCGTCGAGCATGAGGTTGGCGGGCTTGATGTCACGGTGGACGATGCCGCGCTCGTGTGCCGCCGCCAGCGCCGAGGCGGTCTGCTCGATGACCGCGGTGGTCAGCGCCACCGGGAGTGGCCCGTCGCGGAGCACAGCCGACAGCGGGAGGCCGTCCACGAGCTCCATGACGATGAAGGCTTCGTAGCCCCCCTCGGGGTCAGGCGTCTCGCAGACGTCATGCAGGCGTACGACGTGGGGACTGCGGATGGCGGCGGTCGCGCGCGCCTCCAGCCGCAACCGCTGCCGGAACGTCGGGTCGTCGGAGTACTCCGGGCGGATCAGCTTGATCGCGACGTCGCGATCGAGGCGGCGGTCGCGCGCGCGCCACACCACGCCCATGCCGCCGGTCGCGATGCGCTCGGTGAGCTCGTAGCGGCCCGCGAGCAGGTCACGCGTCGCCGAGGTCACCCGATCACTCCCTGCATAGCCGAAGCCCTACCCAGCCGCCCTGACGCGGTAACGATTCGACCGGCGTCATCTCGGGCAGATTCCTCGCGTGACGGAGGGGACCTTGCAGCCTAGGTCGGGGCCGGAGATCGCGCTTCGCGACGGCCTGACGATCGGCCGCGCCGCCGACGCCGACCTCTGCATCGAGGACGACTCGGTCAGCCGCGAGCATGCGGTGGTACGGCGGGGGCAGGCGGCGTGGACGATCAGTGACTGCGGCAGCCGCAACGGCACGCTGCTCAACGGCACTCGAATCCCGATGTTCGTCGACTGCCCGCTGCGCGACGGTGACCGGCTGGAGTTCGGCGCGGTTCCGGCCACCGTGCGGCTGCCAGCACGCGAGACTGCCGACGAGACCAAGGCGATCTCGCTGTCCAGCCTGCGCGGCGCGGCGTCCGCGGACGGCGATGCCCTCTCGCCGTACCAGCTTCAGGTGGTTCGCTGCCTCGCCGAGCCCTGGGTCCACGGGAAGGAGCCCGCGAGCAACGCCGAGATCGCGTCGGCGCTGGGAACGCCGCATGCCGTCGATGCGATCAAGGCCGCGCTGCGCCGGGCCTATGTGAAGACCGGTCTGGCCGAGCTACCGACCCACACCAAGCGACGCGAGCTGTGCCGGGTCGCTCAGGACCGTCGCTGGCTGTAGTGCCTACGCTGCGGGGCGGCGCCTGGCCATCAGCGCGGCGGTCGCAAGCAGGACGACCGTGCCCGCGACCTCGACGATCGTGGTCCAGGTCGTCTCCCACGAGCTGAAGCCGGGGATCGCGAATCCGAAGAGGCCGCCGTGGTGGTACTTCGCGACGAGGAAGCCGATGAAGGTCCCTGCCAGTAGCGCGGCGCTTGCCAGGACGGCGAGCAGGTTGCGCATCACGAGCAGCGCGATGGCGCCGGCGAAGCAGAGGATCCACTGCAGCAGGAACAGCGTGTCCATGTGCCCGGTCGTGATGTGCCGGTAGAAGCGGTCCCACAGGTAGAGGTGGATCGCGCCGGAGGCGACGGTCAGCCCCGCGGCGAGGGCGCACAGCGCGAGGATCGGGGTCGATCGGTGTACCGAGAACACGTCAGCTCCCTGTCGAGGTCGTGAGGAACGGCTGGATGAGCTGGCGGCCGACCAGCCGGAGATAGGCCGGCCGGGCGGTCTGCTGCTCGACCTCGAGCGGGCGCCCGCCCAGGCCGGTCGGCGGCACGGGTGCGGCGAGGTCGGGGAAGACCGCCCGATCGGCCATCCGGTCCCACCAGGTGAAGATCGTCCCGAGGTTGACGTCGAGGCGCCCGGACGTGCGGTGGTGAACCCGGTGATAGGTCGGGCTGATGACCCAGCGCCCGAGCCGCCCGTAGCTCCACCGGACGTTGGCGTGCGGCAGCGCCCCGAAGCACGCGAAGGCCGTCAGCAGCTCGGCGGGTGTCGCGGCGTTGCCGGCAAGCGTGAGCACCGGGATCGCGGTGATGATGAACCCGAAGTGGACCAGCGGGCTGGTTCGGAACGTCGTGAGGATCGACAGCTCTTCCTGCGAGTGGTGCACCGCGTGGAGTCGCCAGAACGCGGTGAACCGGTGACTGCCGTAATGCGCGAGCCAGTCGAAGGCGTCGATGCCGATGATGGCGAGCACGACGAAGATCGCCCGCGGTACGCCGGGAACGCGCGGCAGCACGAGCCACGGGGCGTGGCGGGCCAGCAAGCTGGAGAACCCGGTGCCCGCCAGCACCATGATCGGTACGCCGACCAGCGCATGCACAAAGAAGTAGATGGCGTCGACCACGTGACCCCGCGCGAGCGCCGGCCGAGGCTGGGCCGGCCAGCGGCGCTCGACGGCGAACACCACGAGGACGAAGCTCATGACCACGGGGCCTGCGAGCTGGAGCTCGGCGCTACGGAGCTGGTGCAGAGGCCCCCACGGGGCGAGGGCCTGCCAGCCTTCGCGGCACAGCCAGGCGGTCAGTCCTGCCACGACCACGGTCGGCAGGTAGACCGACCTCAGCCAGGTGGCCGTCGGCCAGCTCAGCTCGCGGGCTGCGACGACCTGCTCGGTTGCCAACGTGGCACCTCCTTCGCCCGACAGCACGGCGGGGAGTGCCAGACGGTTCAGTGAACCGGGCTGGCGGTTGGCCCGTGGACAGCGGTGAGTCGATCCATGGAGGTAGTGATGTCCACACTCGTTCGCCGGTCAGCGCGAGCTGCCGCTGTCGTCGCCCTCGGCGTTGCGGTCCTCGCCGGGTGCGGCAAGAGCCATTCGAACGGCGGCTCCAGCACCGTCTCGCCGGGAAGCGGGACTGGAAGCACGCCCGCAGCCGCCTCGAGCAGCCCTAGCTCGGGATCCGGCGGAGGCTACGGCTACTAGCTCGTACAGGAGCACGCCCAGCGGATCAGGCGGCGCGGAACAGCCGCAGGTCGCCGCTGACGGTCTTGCCCCGCAGCTTCACGGTGGGTCCGGCGGTGTTGCCGGGTTGCCCGGAGAGCGGGACCTCGGAGCTCAGCACACCGGACGCGGAGGACGCGTCGACGTCGAGGTTGCTCCCCGCCGCGATGCCGATCTCGACGTCACCGGAGACGCTCTGGACCTTGACCTGTCCCTCGCGTACCGACCCGATCCGGATGCTGCCGGAGACTGACTTGGCGCTGACCGAGCCGCCGACGGCGTCAGCGACCACGTCACCGGACACCCCGCCGGCGGTCAGGTCGCCGCCCACCTTGGCGAGCCGGGCGTTGCCGCTCACTGTCTTGATAACGACGTCATCGAGGATCTCGCCCGCGGCGCGGATGCCGCCGGACACCGAGTGCACCTCGGCACGGGCGAAGGTTCCTTCGAGGGTGGCATCCCCGGCGGCGAAGTGCAGGTCGGCCCGGCTCCCATGGGGCAAGGTGACGCGGATCCGGAGCCCCTCGCCAGGCAGCTGCGGGCCCCAGCGCCCGAACAGCTTCCGCTGCATCTCCACCACGAGCCGGTCGCCGATCAGCTCTACGGTCGTCGCCTCGAGCATTCGTTCGGCGCCGCTGACCGCAACCGAGCACTCCGTGCCGTCGACGGTGGTGACCGCGATGTCCGCGCTGAGCACCTTGAGGTCGAGCCGGACCGGGTGGGGCGCGTCAAAGGTCTTCTCGATCATGGTGGATCCCTTTCGTGGGCTACGCCCGGCCGTAGCCGGTGAGACGGTGGGTGCCGGTGGCCGCGGGACGCGGCTCGACGGCGCGGGTCAGGGTCTGGACCAGCCAGGTGTTGAGCGACACGCCCGCCGCCGTGGCAGCGTCGTCGAGCAGCGACTTCAGCCGTTCTGACAGCCGCAAGGTGACGCGGGCGTCGAAGGCTTCCTCGGCCGGCGCCGGCTCTGCGGCCGCCGGTGCCGGGACGTAGACCAGCTCCGGGTCGCTGCCGACGATTCGGACCTCGACAGTGCCTTCTGGCAGCTGGCCGGACAGGTCCAGGGCGGCCTCGCTGAGCGCCTCCTGCAGGCGCCGGGCCAGCGCCGGCTCGAGGGCGAAGCCGAGGAGCTGCGCGGCGCGAACCATCGCCTCGTCACCGCCTACCGCGGCGATGCGGTCGAGGTCGTCGCGGATCAGCTGGACGTACGCGTCGATCTGCATGACAACACGATGACATCAAAGTGATGTCATCGTCAAGTCACGGTGACGCTACCCGACTCCGGAGCCCCCCGGTGGCGGCAGCGGAGGCGGCGGCCGCGGGTCGTCCTCGTAGCCGAAGACATCGGGACCGAACGGCCACAGGCCCGGTTGTGCGGCGAACCCGAGGTGGCCCCGGCCGTCCAGGCCGCCCGAGACCGTGCCGGCAGTCAGCGCAGCGGTGTCGCGGCCCGCAGCGACGTCGAAGATGTCCTCCATCGTCCGCAGCCAGCTGTAGTGGTTGTAGTGCACGGTGCTCGCCGAGCCCGGTTTCACGGATGGGCCGATCAGCAAGCTCCCGGTACGCCCGCCTCCCGGCGTCTCGTTGTACGGGTCGAGGAAGCGGTCGCCGGTCTTGCCGTCGCTCACCACACCCGGGGCGCGCGGTGACTCCTCGCCGGACAGGGTGATCTGGGTGGCTCGGCCGCTCAGCACGACGGGCTTGCCGCTGGAGTCGACGAGCTGGAACGAGCCCGCGACCACAGCACCGTCGGGCGAGGTCGGGAACAGCGGGCCGGTGTCGGTGACGTGACCGACGAACACCGGGCCGCTGCCGAGCGGGTCCGGGACGTCGGCGGTGTCGGTCACGATCCGTCCGCTGTCCTTGGCGGTGATCGCGTTGTCGGAGATGGTCGAGCTGCCGGGCTCGCCGTCGACGGTCTCGGTCACCGCGCCGGGAGAGGTCGTGCGGTCGATGAACGCGTTGTCTCCAGGACCCGGGTAGAGCTGGTAGCCGGAGTTCGGATCCCGCGCCATCGGGACCATCGGTCCAGTCGGCTCGTAGCGCTGCGTGCGCCCGGCGATGGTCTCGCTGGCGAGGTCGGCCGCTTCGCTCGACGTGTAGTCGGGACGGGTGGCCGCGGTGGGCTTGAAGTCGTTCGCGTTGTTGAAGCTGTTGCCGCTGTAGGTGAACGGCGGCGTGGCCTCGTCGAAGGTGATGTCGATCAGGCCGCCGTCGGCGAACGCGGGGGAGGCCTCGATCAGCGGGATGTAGTACTCGAGGAACAGGTCGCTCGCGAACAGGCCACCGGTGTAGTTGACCGGGGTGGTTGCCTCCGGCTGGTAGGCGGGTGCGCCCGCGGGTGAGTAGTTCGGCGCGCCGCCGACGGTGAACGCGCCCGAGAGGTTGTTGCCCTTGCAGACCTGGTCGTGTCCGTCGCTGCACTCGTCCGGGCTGATCCAGGAGAACGCGGGGGTGGTCGACTCCTGCTGCAGGTCGTGCGCCAAGCCCTCGCTCGCGCTGTCGAGGTTCGCGATGTGGTCACTGTCGCAGTTGGTCCCGCCGTTCGCGGGCTCGTCGAGTGGCGGGTAGGCCGTCCCGTCGGCCACCCCGCCGGTCAGCGCGTGGAACCAGGGAAACGGGAAGTGGCTTGCGACGTACTGGTCGTCGGCTTGCGCGCCGACCAGGTCGGTGACGTCGCCCGACGGGCTGGCGAGGTCGGTCGGGTGGGTGTCGGCGTTGCCGGCAGCGGTGCCCGGGTAGCCGCACCCGCCCACTTGCTCGCGGTCAGCGACGTTGCCGAGGTCCTGCGCGTAGCCCTTCCAGGTCACCCCGGCTGCGTTGAGCTGGTTGAACAGCGTGGGCACGTCGCGGGGGTAGACGCAGCCGTTGGTGGTCGCGGCGGACGTGGTCTCGGGCGAGTTCGGTCCGGGCCGGGAGATCACCTGCCCGTAGTTCACCCCGGGTTGGGTGACGATGCCATCGGTCTGGTTGCCGGAGATCGGAGTGTCCGACCCGATGTTGCTCGCCGGTCCTGCGCAGTCGGCTTGGGTGTCAGGCTCGGGACCCTGTCCTGACACCAAGGAGATGTAGTCGTCCATCGAGTAGTGCCCGGTGGCGTAGTAGTTCTTCACGAGCACGCCCTGCTGCCGGAGCGTCTTCGACAGGTACGTGTTGTCGTTCAGGCCGGTGAAGGCTGCCGAGAAGGACTTGTCCGACAGCACGATCATCCAGACGTGCTTGATCTCGCCGGGTGAAAGGCCGGTCGTGGTGATCGTCGGCGTCGCGGTCGCGGGCACAGTCGCGATGAAGGTCGTGAGCGCGACCGCGGCAGCGCCGAGTACGGCGAGGACCCGCCCTGCAACCGCAGTGACGCGGGGCTTCACGAGCGCTGACCATACGACACAATCCGAGCCCGTGAGAGGGATCCGGGTCGCCTGCACTGCCGCCGTCGCCGCCTGCATCGCGGTAGCGCCCGCCGCATCGGCGCAGTCGAGGTCAGGCAGCCACGACCCGCGCCGCGCTGTGCGCGCGGGCCACGCCCGGTTCGAGGTGCTCACGCCGAGCCTGATCCGGCTCGAGTTCTCCGCGGACGGCCGGTTCGAGAACTCACCGACGATGGTCGCGCAGGACCGGACGCCGATCGCGGACTTCACCTCCTCGCTCGCCCACGGGGTGCTGACGATCCGGACCTCCGCGCTGGTGCTCCGCTACCGCGTCGCCGGCGGTGAGTTCTCACCGGGCGACGTCCGGATCACCGCGCGGCACCAGCACTGGTCTGCCGCACCGTCGTGGCACTCGACCGGCGGTCACGGCAACCTCGGTGGCTGGGTTCGCGGCCTCGACGACGACTTGGGACCGGTCGCGTTGCATCCGGGGCTGCTCACCCGCGCCGGCTGGTACCTCCTCGACGACTCGACCGACGCGTTGCTGACCGCGCACTCGCCGGGCTACGCCGTGCGGCCCGCGCAGGGCGCTTACCAGGACGGCTACTTCTTCGGGTACGGCCACGACTACGCCAGGGGGCTTGCCGACCTGCGGACGTTGAGCGGGCCCGCGCCGCTGCTGCCGCGGTCTGCGTTCGGCGTGTGGTTCTCGCGCTACTACCCGTACGCCGCCGCGGACTACAAGGTTCTGCTGCGCCAGTTCCGCACGAACCACGTCCCGCTCGACACGCTCTCGATCGACACCGACTGGAAGCGCGAGGCCAGTCCGCTGGCGGCGCCGATCGGGGGTGCGATCGTCGGCAGCACCCGGGCGTACTCCTGGAACGGCTGGGAGTGGAACACCTCGCTGTTCCCGCATCCGAAACAGTTCGTTGCGTGGGCTCATCGCGAGGGTGTCGACGTCGCGCTCAACATCCACCCGTCGATCGACAGTACCGACCCGAAGTACGCCGCGACGGTGGCGAAGACCGGCCCGCTGCGAATCGATCCCACCTGCACGCTGACCCAGATCGACCCGCTCGGTCAGTGCCACGTGTTCGACCTGACGAAGGAGCGCCAGATTCGGGCCTACCTCGCCCTGCAGGCCGCGGTGCTCGCCGACGGGATCGACGAGTGGTGGCTGGACTGGTGCTGCGACGCGACGGTTGCCGGAGTGGGCGGGCTGACTCCCGACACCTGGTTCAACTCGCTGGAGACCGGCCAGCTGCGGGCTGCGGGCGACCGGTGGCTCGTGCTGTCGCGGGTCGGCGGGTCGCACCAGGGCAACGACGCGGTCGCCGGGCCGGGTCCGGGCATCTTCGCCGAGCATCGCTACGCGATCCACTTCACCGGTGACACCTGCGCGACCTGGTCGATGCTTGCTTTCGAGGCGAAGCTCTCCGCCGAGGAAGGCAACGTCGGGCTGCCCTACGTCAGCGATGACATCGGGAGCTTCAACGGCGCACCGATCAACGGGAAGTGCGGCGCCACCCAGGGCAGCTCCGGAGCGGTCGACAACCCCACGATGTACGCGCGGTGGGTGCAGCTCGGGGCGTTCCAGCCGATCCTGCGGCTGCACTCCAACCACGGGGCGCGACTGCCCTGGGAGTATCCCCAGCCCGTCCGCCGCGCTGCCGCCGATGCGCTGCGGCTCCGCGAGGCGCTCGTGCCCTACCTCTACACCGCGGCGCGCGAGGCCTACGACACCGGCATGCCGATCGACCGCGCGCTCTACCTGACGTGGCCTGGCGTCAAGGCGGCGTACCGCCACGCGACCGAGTACACGCTCGGCAGCGATGTGCTCGTCGATCCCGTGCACACCGCCGGCAACCCAGCGCGCATGACCATGTGGTTCCCGCCGGGCACGTGGGTCGACTACTTCACCGGTGCGACGTTCACCGGACCGTCGACGCACCGGCTCGCCGTACCGCTCGACCAGATCCCCGTGTTCGTACGGCGTGGAGCGGTGATCGAGACCCAGCCCTCGGTGACGCACACGACGGAGTCGCCGCGGGATCACCTCGTGCTGACCGCCTACGGCAACACGCCTGGATCCACACGCCTCTACGACGACGCCGGGTCGGGCTTCGGCTACCAGCACGGTGCCGACACCTGGACGCCGGTCGACCACGCGGTGACGGCCGCCGGCCAGACCCTGACGATCGGCGCGGCGGTGGGCCACTTCGCCGGCGAGCTCCGTGATCGGTCGTGGACGGTCGTGTTCCGCGACCTCCCGCGGCCTGCCGCGGTGTCGGTCAACGGCCGGCCAGGGCGATGGCACTACGACAGGGCGAACCGGACGCTGACGCTGCGCACTCCGGAGCTCAGCACCGCGCAACCGGTGCGGATCGCAGTACGGTTGGGCTCAGGTGGTTCGGGCGCCGGCGCGCACTGAGTCGGCCGGCTCGTAGGCCAGGATCGCGTGGTCGTAGCCGCGCAGGGTCACCTCGGCGGCGACCTTCCACCCGCTCCGCTCCGTGCCCGAGCGGGTGATGACCTCTTCGCTGGCGAGTACCCGGCCTAGCCGTTGCTTGGCTTCGCCGGTCAGCCGAGCCGCCTCGTTCACCGGCGAGCCCATCACGGTGTACTCATAACGCTGCTCGGCGCCGACGTTGCCGGCCACGGCGGTCCCCGCGGAGACCCCGATGGCCGCGTCGAGTGCCGGCTCGACCAATGACAGCGTGAGCAGCTCGCGGCGCAACGTGCGCGCCGCGCGGAGCGCTCGCTGGGCGTAGTCGCCGGTCGACGCGGGTGCCCCGAAGATGCACAGCGCGCCGTCGCCCTCGAACTTGTTGACCCAACCACCTTCGTCGCTGACGACTCGCACGATCGTGGCGAAGAGCTGGTTCAGGATGGCGACGACCTCCTCGGGAGGGCGGGTCTGCGCGAGCCGCGTCGAGCCGATCACGTCGACGAAGATCACTCCGACCTCGCGACGCTCGCCACCCAGCTCGACGGTGCCTTGGGCGAGTGCGAGCCGCGCCACCTCGTCGCCCACGTGCCGGCCGAAGAGGTCCTGAAGGGTCTGACGCTCCCGCAGTCCGGCGACCATCCGGTTGAAGCCGGCCTGCACCATGCCGACCTCGCCGCCGTCGTTGACGGGGAGGCTGATGTCGAGCTCGCCCCGGCCCACCCGGTCGACCGCATGCCGCAGCTCGAGCAGCGGCGTCATCAGCGACCGGCTGACCTCGTACAGCATCAGCGTTCCGACCGCGAACCCGGCAACGATGATGAAGCAGATGTCGAGCCGGCCCGGCGGTGCTGCGGCCGGCCGGCCGAGGACGGTCAGGGCGATGAGGAGCAAGAAGACATCGGCGCCGACCATCCACGCCAGCACGAGCTTGGTACGCACGCCGGGCCCGATGCGCCGTTCCGGCGCGGCGCCTGCCAGCGCGGCTGCTGCCGCCGGTCGGGCGGTCCACTCCACGATCAGGTAGGTCAGCCCGCACGTGGTGAACCCGCCGAGCAGGATCGAGAGGGCCACGCAGGCGGTGTAACGCCAGCTGTCATGGTGGCTCGCGGTGATCGTCCCCCACACGATCGACGCGGCGACCCAGCCGACGATGCCGGCTTCCGTCATTCGCCAGGGCAAGGCGAGGACTGCCTTCTGCTCCTCACGGGTTGCCGGACGGTCCTCGCGCAACCAGGCAAGCGTGGCGCGAATGAGCCGGCCGAAGTACCAGAAGTACAGCGGTGAGGCGATCGCGAAGAAGACGAGGAACGTCACGATGTCGACGAGCCCGACACCCTGCTGGCCCTTGATGCCCGCGGCGGTCAACGCACCCGACACGAAGGCGAGGACCGCGCCGACGAAGTGGGCGGCTGGCAGCCGAAGCTTCAGCCGTCGCCCGACCGCCGACTCCAGCGGGGCCGGCGGGCCAGCGGCCATCATGGACGAAGCGTAGGAACCCGGCAGCCGTTCGGCTACTGGTTGT